>NZ_JAQVCN010000079.1 GCF_028689785.1 Zoogloea sp.
CTTCAGCCAGCCTCGGCAGCGCAGCGTCCAGTGCATCGGCCCTCACGGCCTGCACCGCATGGCCTACACGGAATGGGGCGATCCGGCCAACCCCCGGGTGTTGGTGTGTGTCCATGGGCTGACCCGGAATGGCCGTGATTTCGACGACCTGGCGCGGACCATGGCGCCCCATTACCGGGTCGTCTGCCCCGACGTGGTGGGGCGCGGGCGCAGCCCCTGGCTGCCGGTGAAGGACGACTACCAGCTGCCCACCTATGTGGCTGACATGGTCACGCTGATTGCCCGGCTGGGCGTGGACAGCGTGCATTGGGTGGGTACGTCCATGGGTGGTCTGATCGGCATGCTGCTGGCCAGCCTGCCCGACACCCCGGTCCGCCGGCTGGTGCTCAATGACGTGGGGCCGCTGGTCACGCTGAGCTCGATCCAGCGCATCGGCCAATACGTCGGGCAGGCGCCGGTGTTCCCCAGCCCGGAGGCGGCGGAGGCCTACATCCGTGCGGTCAGTGTCCCCTTCGGGCGCCTGACGGATGCCCAGTGGCGGCACCTTACGGAGTTTTCCATCAAGGAGGCGGACGGTGGCTGGGTGATGCGCTACGACCCGGGCATCGCCGAGCCCTTCCGCAACTCGCCCCTCGTTGCCGACGTGGATCTGTGGCAGGTGTATGACGCCATCGCTTGCCCGACGCTGGTCATGAGGGGGGCCGAATCCGATCTGCTGCTCCCTGAAACCGCTGCCGAGATGAGCGTCCGGGGCCCCCAAGCCCGGCTCGTCGAGGTGCCAGAGGTGGGGCACGCCCCGGTGCTGATGGAGCCGGCGCAGATCGCCCCGATCCATGATTTCCTGCTGGAGGCGGGCTGATGCAGGGGGTCTGGCTGACGGCCTTCTCGGCCGTGGATTGGCTCGCCCTGATCTGGTTCCTGATGTGCTGGTTTGGCTATGGCTGGCTGGTGGAGCATGGCCCCGGCGGCACCATGCGCGGCCTGCTGGGGGCCAGCCACTGGTTCCGTGAGGAGTGGGGGCGCCAGCTGTTGCGGCGCGAGGTGCGAGTGGCGGACTCGGCCCTCATTGGCAACCTGATGCAGAACGTATCGTTCTACGCCAACACCACCATCTACGTCATCGCCGGCCTGCTGGCCCTGCTTGGCACCATGGACAAGCTGATCGATGTGGCGTCCGACCTGCCCTTTGCGCGGCATGTGTCGCGGGAGGTGTGGGAGGTGAAGTTGATCCTGCTGCTGCTGGTGTTTGTGGTGGCCTATTTCAAGTTCACCTGGGCGCTGCGCCAGTTCAACATGCTGTCCATCCTGATCGGCGCCGCGCCGCTGCCGGGGGAGGGCACCGAGGCCGATGCCCAGCGCTTCGCCCGGGTCAATTCTCTGGCCGGGGATGAGTTCAACCGGGGTATTCGGGCTTATTACTTCGGTCTGGCGGCGGTGTTCTGGTTCGTCCAGCCGTGGGCGTTTGCGGCAGTGACCACCTTGATCGTGCTGGTGCTCTACCGCCGCGACTTCATGTCCAAGACCTACGCCGCCATGCGGCGCTAGTCACTCTTCCTGCTGGAGCTTGACCGACACCGAGTTGATGCAATAGCGCAGCCCGGTAGGGGCCGGGCCATCTTCGAAGACGTGCCCCAGATGGGCGCCGCATTCCCGGCACAACACCTCGGTGCGCACCATGAAGTGGCTGCGGTCTTCGGCCTCTTCGACATTCTCGGGCGCGGCCGCGCTGTGGAAGCTTGGCCAGCCGCAGCCCGAGTCGAACTTGTGGGCTGACGAAAACAGGTCGGCACCGCAGCACGTGCACACGTATTTCCCGGGCTCGGAGCAATCCCAGTAACGGCCGGTGAAGGCACGTTCGGTGCCCTTCTGTCGGGTGACGGCGTATTCCTCGGGTGTCAGCAGGGCGCGCCATTCGGCGTCGCTTCTGTGGATCTTGCGGGGCATGAAGGTTCTCCGGTTGGGTTGCGGGAGGTGTCGGCTGCGGGTGCTCAGTGCAGGTGCTTGGGCATCTGCTCGGCCTGCTCTTCCGGCAGTTCGGCGTGCACCGCCTCGCCCTCGGGGGAGGGGTACATGGGGGCGCCGCAGTCGTCGCAGTATTCCATCGGAAACTCATTGTCGAGAATCAGGATGTCGGTTATGCCGCAGGCCTGCAGGGTGGCCTCGATCTGGCCGAGGGTCTCGCTGCTTTCGTCTTCTGCGCCCAGCAGGGGCCACACCACGCCGTGCACCACGTCGTTCTGGCCGCTCAGGGTGAAGCCGATGCGGAACTCCTCCACCTGGCGCTCGAAGAAGGGCGCAACGACGGCCCGGACGCCGGCTGCGGGGGTGTCGAGAGTGGTGCTCAGGAAGGCCACCGAAGCCTGGATGGAGTAGGGGCGGGAAGCTTTGTCGGCTTCGCGGCTGGCAGCGAAGTAGGCGTTGGGAAGCACTACCTCGAAGGCGCAGCCGGTAAGCAGCGGGGCCACGCAGGCTCCGCCCTGGGCACGCCATTGTTCCAGGGCCAGGTCACGGCTGCAGTCCTCTTCCTGCCAGCGGAAGATGGGGGCGCCCTTGGGCACCATCACCGCGCCCAGCAGATAGCGGTTGTCGGACAGGAACTGGGCCGTCTCAGGCAGGTTGTCGGTCTTGATGTGCAGGTCGGTGTCGGCTTCGGCGGCCTTGCCCAGGTGGGTGGCGAAATCTGCCGTGGCGCAGTAACCCTGGGGGAGCTGATCCGGGCTGAACAGGAAGTCGGCGAGGGCGAGCTTGACACCGGTGGCCAGCACATGGGCCTTGAGATGCACCCGCAGGTTGGCCATCACAGCAGCAGCAATCGGAGTGGCCGGAATACGGTAGCGTGACCAAGCCATCACTGGTGCAGCGATCAGCAGCACGTCATGCTGGTTGTCGGACTTGAGAGCGCCTTCGGCCCGCGACTCGATCATGTCGGCGAGTTCGTCGTAGGCATGGACGCTGGAGGTGGCCGAGCTCAGGTGGTCAAGGGCGGTGGTGAGGGCGTCTTCGTCCTCGGCACGCAGCAGGCCGTCAACGGCATCGGCCAGACGCTGGTCCCAGAAGTGATCTTCGGCGCGGCTGCTGGAGTCGGCCAGGCCGTTGGCGAGCCACAGGAGTTGTTCGGCGTCGCGCGGCAGTCCGCCGCGACGCCCGAGTCGGTTGCGTTTCATCGGGGCTCTCCTTGGTATACGAATTGGACAGGGCACGAAGGCCGGTGATTCCCGCCTCAGTATGAGGCGGGGTCGAGCCGGACTTCCTGCAGGATGATGGTGGAGATCTCTTCGATGGACTTGGCGGTGGAATCAAGCCACTTGATGCCCTCGCGTTTCATCATGCGCTGGGCTGCCTCGATCTCCGACAGGCAGTTGTCGAGGGAGGCGTAGCGGCTGTTGGGGCGGCGCTCCTGGCGGATCTGGGACAGGCGGTCAGGACCGATGGTGAGGCCGAAGAGCTTGCTGCGGTGGCGGGTCAGCTCGACCGGCAGCTTGTTGCGCTCGAAGTCTTCGGGAATCAGCGGGTAATTGGCGGCCTTGATGCCGAACTGCATGGCCAGGTACAGGCTGGTGGGGGTTTTGCCGGAGCGGCTCACGCCCACCAGGATCACGTCGGCCTCTTCGAGGTCGGCGTGGGAGACGCCGTCGTCGTGGGCCAGGGTGAAGTTGATGGCCTCGATGCGCCGTTTGTAATCCTGGCTTTCGGCAATGCCATGGAAGCGCCCGGCCGTGTGGGTAGAGCGCTGGCCCAGCTCGCTCTCCAGGGGTTCAATGAACTTCTCGAACAGGTCGAGGAAGAGCGCGTCGGCCACCCGCAGCGCGGCAACCGCAGCCGGGTCGACCAGGGTGTTGAAGACGATGGGCCGGATGCCGCTCTCGATGGCCGCGTCCTTGATGCGCAGGGCGCAGTCGTGGGCCTTGTCGGGGGTGTCCACGAAGGGCAGGCGGTGATGGCGGAAGCGGGTTTCCGGAAACTGGGCGAGAAGACTGTGACCAAGGGTCTCGGCGGTGATGCCTGTGCCGTCGGAGATGAAGAAAACGGGGCGGGTCTGGGTCATGGAAGTGCCAACAGGGGAAAGGACATGAGCGCTGGCCCCATCCTGGGGGCCGACGTCGCATCTTATCCCATTCCGGCGATCCGGCCGCCAACAGGCGGGCTTCACCGGAAAAACCGGCTGGCGTGGTGCGTCGTGACCGAGTCGGCAGGCCTGGAAAGCCCCGGCGCGTTAGGATAAACCCTGCATGCGGCAGGGCAGCAAATCGCTTTACAATGCGCTCCAACAAAAATATTCACATACCGCTTTCGACTTTTTCCCCTTTTCTCCCAGGAAGATCCTCATGTCCCGTAACGTCATTCCCTTCCAAGAACTCCGCATGACCGATGTGGAGCAGGTTGGCGGAAAGAACGCCTCGCTTGGCGAAATGATCAGCCAGCTGCCTGCCAGCGTACGCGTGCCCGGTGGTTTTGCCACCACGGCTGATGCCTACCGCGAGTTTCTGGCCTACCAAGGCTTGGCCGAGCGCATCAGCAAGGCCCTCGAGAGCCTGGACGTGGATGATGTGGTGGCCCTGGCCCGCACCGGCACCCAGATCCGCCAGTGGATTGTAGACACCCCCTTCCCGCCGGCCCTCGAAGCCGACATCAAGGCCGCCTACGAAAAGCTCACCGCCGAAGGTGACGGCAGCTTTGCCGTGCGTTCCTCCGCCACCGCGGAAGATCTGCCGGATGCCTCCTTCGCCGGCCAGCAGGAGTCCTTCCTGAACATCCACGGCTACGAGAACATCCTCCACGCCATCAAGGAAGTCTTCGCGTCCCTGTACAACGACCGTGCCATCGCCTACCGGGTGCACAAGGGCTTCACCCACGCTGAAGTCGCCCTGTCCGCCGGCGTGCAGCGCATGGTCCGTTCCGACATCGGCGCCTCTGGCGTGATGTTCACCATGGACACCGAATCCGGCTTCGACGGCGTGGTCTTCATCACCGCCTCCTACGGCCTCGGCGAGACCGTGGTGCAAGGCGCCGTGAACCCCGACGAGTTCTACGTGCACAAGGCCACCCTGGCCCAGGGCAAGCCTGCCGTGATCCGTCGCAACCTCGGTTCCAAACTGATCAAGATGGTCTTTGCCGAGAAGAAGGAAGCCGGCAAGTCCACCCGCACCATCGACGTGCCCGAGGCCGAGCGCAATGTGTACTCCCTTACCGACGCCGACGTGCTTGAGCTGGGTCGCTACGCCATGATCATCGAGCAGCACTATGGTCGTCCGATGGACATCGAGTGGGGCAAGAGCGGCGACGACGGCAAGCTCTACATCCTCCAGGCCCGCCCGGAAACCGTGAAGAGCCAGCAGTCCGGCCACGTGATGGAAAAGTACCGCCTCAAGCAGTACAGCAAGTCCCTCACCCACGGCCGCGCCATCGGCCAGAAGATCGGCGCCGGTCAGGTCCGTGTCGTCAAGGACGCCTCCGAGATGGACCGTGTCAAGGCCGGCGACATCCTCGTCACCGACATGACCGACCCCAACTGGGAGCCGGTGATGAAGCGCGCCTCCGCCATCGTCACCAACCGCGGCGGCCGCACCTGCCACGCGGCCATCATCGCCCGTGAGCTGGGCATCCCCGCCATCGTCGGCTGCGGCAACGCCACCGAAGTGCTGGAAGAAAACGACGAAGTCACCGTCTCCTGCGCCGAAGGCGACACCGGCTACGTGTACCGTGGCAAGCTCGATTTCGAAATCGTCACCACCGACATGGGCAACCTGCCCGACATCCCGGTGAAGATCATGATGAACGTGGGTAACCCGGAGCTCGCCTTCGAATTCGCCCAGATCCCCAACGGCGGCGTCGGCCTGGCCCGCCTGGAGTTCGTCATCAACAACATGATCGGCATCCACCCCAAGGCCATCCTCGAGATCGGCCAGGTGCCGGCCAGCCTGCGCGCCGAGATCACCCGCCGTTCCCGCGGCTACGCCACCCCCAAGCAGTTCTTCATCGAGAAGCTGGTGGAAGGCGTCGCCACCATCGCCGCGGCCTTCTACCCGAAGCCCGTGATCGTGCGCCTGTCCGACTTCAAGTCCAACGAATATCGCAAGCTGCTGGGCGGCGAGATCTACGAGCCGGAAGAGGAAAACCCCATGCTGGGTTTCCGTGGCGCCTCCCGCTACATCTCCCACAGCTTCCGTGACTGCTTCGAACTCGAATGCGCCGCCATGAAGAAGGTGCGCAACGAACTGGGCCTCACCAACGTGCAGCTGATGGTGCCCTTCGTGCGCAACCTGGACGAAGCCAAGGGCGTGGTCGACCTGCTGGCCGAGCACGGCCTCAAGCAGGGCGAGAACGATCTCAAGCTCATCATGATGTGCGAGATCCCCTCCAATGCCTTGCTGGCCGAGCAGTTCCTGCAGTACTTCGACGGCTTCTCCATCGGTTCCAACGACCTGACCCAGCTCACCCTGGGCCTGGACCGCGACTCCGGCCTGGTGGCCCACGCCTTCGACGAACGCGACCCGGCCGTGAAGCAACTGCTGTCCCTCGCCATCAATGGCGCCAACAAACTGGGCAAGTACGTGGGCATCTGCGGTCAGGGCCCCTCGGACCACGCCGACTTCGCCGAATGGCTGATGGACGAAGGCATCCAGACCATCTCCCTCAACCCGGACACCGTGGTGGATACCTGGCTGAAGCTGGCGGCGCATAGCAAGGGCGAGTGATCTCCCACCTGCGCTGAGTAGCAAAAGGGGCCGGCCCGTCGAAAGACGGGCCGGCCTTGTTTTTGGGGTGGCGGCGTGGATGCCGGGGGGGCTCCTCCGGGCTGAGTGTGTGTCACCGGGATCAAGCTCGACGGCCAATTCGGCTGTGCCGGCCCCCGTGGGGTCGAATTCATTCGACCGCGGACTTTGGTCAAAGGCAGGCCAGTGACTCAGCGCGCGATGGTTGAGTGAATTCGACCCCCACGGGTCTGGCGAGGCCTTGATCCGGATGAGCAGACCCGCGGGGAGCGGCCGCGTGCTGCGCTGGCAGGCGAGCTGGATCAGAATGGACATTCACCTACAACAACATTCCCGGAGACTTTTCATGACCCGCCTCGCTACCTTTACTGCCACCCTCGTCGCCCTGACCCTTCCTTCCATCGCCCACGCCGTCTGCCCCACCGACCTGGAAGCCGCTGCCGTTGCCGCGGCCATCGTGGCCCGGCAGCCGGTGCCACTGCCGGCGGGTGAGATGAGCATGGCCGATGGGCTGTGCGGGCAGGGCAAGGTGGTGCGCTTCCTGGGGCAGGCCTTTGGCCCGGTGGCGGGCTACAAGGCGGGCTTGACCAATCCGGCGGTGCAGAAGCGTTTCAAGCACGATGCGCCCCTGCGCGGCACGCTGTTTGCCAGCATGCTGGTGCAGGACGGGGCCGAGCTGCCGGCGGTCTTTGGCGCGCGGCCGGTGATGGAGGCGGACCTGCTGGTGGAGGTGGCCGACCCGGCGGCCCTGGCCCGGGCGCAGACGCCGCTGGAGGCGCTGAGGGCGCTCAGGACCTACGCGCCCTTCATCGAGCTGCCGGACCTGATGGTGGACGATCCGTCGAAGCTCGGCGGGCCGATGCTGGCCATGATCAATGTGGGGGCGCGGGCCGGGGTGGTAGGGCGCTCGGTGCCGGTAAAGGCGACCCCTGAACTGGCCGAGGCCTTTGCGGCGATGACGGTGACGATGACCGAGGGCGACGCTGCGGTGCTGGATTCCGGCAAGGGCAGCGCCACCCTGGGCAACCCCCTCAATGCGGCGATCTGGCTGGCGCGGGATCTGGCGGCGGTGGGTACGCCGCTGCAGAGGGGGGACCGCCTGTCCCTGGGTTCCTTCACCAAGCTGGTGCCGCCCAAGCCTGGCATGAGCGTGCGGGCGACCTACGATGGCCTGCCCGGCAACCCTGCGGTGGCCGTGCGTTTCCGCTGAGCAAAAAAAGCCCCGGCCGGAGCCGGGGCGCAGTGGCCCCGCGGACAGGGGCCGGGAAGGGACTGTTGTTTTACTTGGACAGGTCGATGGCGTAGACACCCAGGCCCTTGCCGCTGCCGTCGTCGTCCTTCACCACGCTGATATTGCCGAGGCCCAGGGTCTGGGCCACGCCGAGCTTGCCGCTGGCTGACTTGAAGGTGATCGGGCCGGCGGTGCTGACCTGGGTGAAGCGCCAACTGCGGGCCGAGCCGTCCGCGGCGAGGGTCAGGTTCTTGCGGGTCTTGATGTACTCGATGAGCACGTCCCGGTTGGCGTCGGGGGAAGCGTAGATGACGTTGCTGCCATCCAGGCCAGGGAAGCTGCCGCCGCCAGAACCCCGGTAGTTGTTGGTGGCGACGATGAACTCGGCGGCCGGATCGATGGCCGCGCCCTTGTAGTTGAGGTTGCGGATGCGGCTGCCCTTGACCTGGGTTACATCGATCTCGTAGCTAAGGTCGGCCGAGGTGAACATGTCGAAGTTGTAGCCGGGGAAGCTGGAGATCAGGCCCTGTTCGGTGCTGAGGCTGGGGTCGATCTGGTTGAAGCGCTCGGCGGCCTTCTCCAGCCAGGCCTTGATGCCGGCGCCGTTCACCTTCACCGCATAGACGGTGTTGGGGTAGAGGTAGAGATCGGCGGCGTTGTTGATGGCGATGTTGCCGGCCGCCACGTCGGTGAAGTCGGACCCGCCGGCAAAGCCGCTCTTGAAGGGGGCGCTCACCGACAGCACCGGCAGGCTGGCGTAGGCGGGCAGGTTGGCGGCCACATACTTGCGCACGTAGTCGGCCTGGGCGGCATTGACCACCTGGATGGCAGACACGTCACCCACATCGGCAAAGTAGCTGGACAGGGCAAAGTTCGACTGACCGATGGGCGTCTTCACGTAGTCGATGGCGGCGCTGTGCTCGGTTTGCACTGCGGTAGTGATGCTGGCATCGGCGGCCACGTAGGTACGGGCGGTGGCGTCGAGCAGGGTCTTGCGCAGGCTGACCTGGGTCTTGCTGGTGTCGATGGTCCACTTGCCGTTCTTCACTACCAGGTTGAAGTTGATGACCCCGAGGGCCTTGCCCCAGTAGCTGGGCATCACTGCGGGCACGCCGTGGAGGGTGCCTTTCACCTTGTCCACGCCACTGGCGGTGCAGTCGGTGGTGGTGCAGCTGGCGTTGGGAAATTCGCTGTGGGAGTGACCCATCAGAATGCCGTCGATGCCCGCCACCTTGGCCAGGTGGTAGTTGGCGTTTTCCATGGTGGCGGAGTAGGCGCGGGCGTCAAAGCCTCCATGGGATGCGGCGATGACCAGGTCAGCGCCTTCGGCGCGGGCCATCGGCACGTACTTCTGGGCGGCTTCCACTACGCCCTGCACATCCACCTTTCCTTCGAGCCAGCGCTTGTCCCAGGACAGGATGGGGGGCGGGGTGAAGCCTATGACGGCGACCTTGACGGTGCTTTCGATGTCCTTGCCGTCCTTGTCCTTACCCTTCACTGTGCGGGTCAGGATCACGTATGGCTTGTAGAGGGTCTGGCCGTCCTTGCGGCTGGTGACGTTGGACAGCACCAGAGGGAAGGCCGGGCCGACGCAGTTGGGCTGGCTGGCGACGGCAGCCATGCCGTCCACGTTGAACTT
Organism: Zoogloea sp.; assembly: GCF_028689785.1. Taxonomy (GTDB): domain Bacteria; phylum Pseudomonadota; class Gammaproteobacteria; order Burkholderiales; family Rhodocyclaceae; genus Zoogloea. The sequence continues at coordinate 9,584 of NZ_JAQVCN010000079.1, forward strand.
GCTGCCGGTGACCTGGGCCAGGTAAGGCAGGCCGTAGTTGAACTCGTGGTTGCCCAGGGTGCCGGCGTCGTAGCCGATGCTGTCCATGGCCTTGTAGGTGGCCAGTTTCTGGTTGCAGCTCAGGGGGTTTACCAAGGCCTGATAGTCGGCCAGGGCAGTGCCCTGGATGGTGTCGCCGTTGTCGATGAGGACGGTGTTGGGGTAGTCCTGACGGGCCTGGCGGATCAGGGTGGCGGTGCGCTCGAAGCCGATGGACTTGTCTTCGGCGAGCTTGAAGTAGTCGTAGCTTACGATATTGGCGTGGAGGTCCGTGGTCTCCAGGATGGTCAGCTGGGCTGTGGCGGACTCGGGGGGCATCTTATCATTGTCGCCGCTGCCGGCGCAGCCGTGGAGGACGAGGGCGGAGGCGAACAAGGTGCCGAGGGCGCGTAGAGGCTGGCGCTGCATCAGGGGTGAGTGAGTCATGATGGGGTAGTGGCGGATTGAAGTCGGCGCACGGTACCGCTGCGGCGTGACGGCTCGTTGAAGGACGGGTGACGCTCACATGGCACCCGGACTTCGGTGGTGTTCCTAAGCGTCAGGTCGGCAAGCCCTGAATTAATGCTGAAGGCCGCCGGAACGATCTCCTGCGGGGTGGGTCAGATTGGCCGATGGAATGCCTGGCGAATGCGCTGCAACACGAAGGGAGCTTTGAGTGAATCTGGAGTGGTGGCACTGGATCGTGCTGGGCGTGGTGCTGGTGGTGGCCGAACTGGCCGTGCCGGCTTTCTTCATCATCTGGTTTGGTTTGGGCGCGCTGCTGGTGGGCCTGGCTTTGCTGGTAGCGCCCTCATTGGGGGAGGCGGGGCAGCTGCTGTTGTGGATACTGGCCTCGTTGGCGATGGTGGTGCTGTGGTTTCGGGTGTTCCGCCGCGAGGATCACAAGACCCGCGTCGGCCAGTCGGATGGTGAGACGATTGGCGAGATAGGGTTAATGGCGAAGGCTGCGGCGCCATTCGAGCGTGGTCGGGTGCGCTTTCAGAAGCCCTTGCTGGGTTCGGAGGAGTGGGCCTGCGTGGTGGATGAAGTCATCCCGGCGGGCGAACGGGTGCGGGTGGTGTCGGTGGAAGGCAGTTTCCTGAAGGTTGAACGGGTCTGACCCAGGTACAAGGAGCGTGTGATGAGTGATGCAATGGTGGTGCTGCTGGCCATCCTGATCTTCGTGGTGGTGACGATCGCCAAGGGCGTGCGCATCGTGCCCCAGGGTGAGGAGTGGATCGTGGAGCGGCTTGGCAAGTATTTCGGGACACTCAAGCCGGGTCTCAACATCATCATCCCTTACCTGGACAAGGTGGCCTACAAACTGGTGACCAAGGACATCATCCTGGATGTGCAGGAGCAGGAGGTGATCACCCGGGATAACGCGGTGATCCTCACCAACGCCATCGCCTTCGTGAAGGTGACTGACCCGGTGAAGGCGGTGTATGGCGTCACCGATTTCTCCGAGGCGATCCGCAACATGATCATGACCACCCTGCGCTCCATCGTGGGTGAGATGGAACTGGACGAGGCACTGTCGAACCGGGACAAAATCAAGGCGCGCCTGCGCGAGAGCATTGCCGATGAGGCGGTGGATTGGGGCCTGACCGTGAAATCGGTGGAGATCCAGGACATCCGTCCGTCGGATTCGATGCAGAAAGCCATGGAGCAGCAGGCTTCTGCCGAGCGGGAACGCAAGGCCGTGGTGACCCGGGCTGAAGGGGCCAAGCAGGCAGCGATCCTGGAGGCCGAGGCGCGGCTGGAGTCGTCCAAGCGCGATGCCAACGCCCAGGTGATGCTGGCTGAGGCGTCGGCCGAGGCGATCCGCCGGGTGACCGCGGCAGTGGGCACCGAGACCGCGCCAATGCTCTTTCTGCTCGGCGAAAAGTACATCAGCTCCCTGGAGCGCATGGGCTCCACCGACAACGCCAAGATCGTGGTGCTGCCGGCTGACCTGCAGGAAGCCGTGCGCGGGCTGATCGGGGGGGCTACCCGCCGCTGAGGCTGACGCGGGCTGCTACAGGGGCTTCGTCATCGGAGCCTGTCCATGTAGGATAAGCGCCCATGTTTGCCTACATTGTCCGACGACTGCTTTACGCGCCGCTCATCCTGCTCGGCGTCAATCTGCTCACCTTTGCGTTGTTCTTCGTGGTCAATACCCCCGATGACATGGCGCGCATGCAACTTGGCGCCAAGCGGGTGACGCCGGAGGCCATCGAGCGCTGGAAGGTGGAGCGGGGCTACGACAAGCCGCTTCTGTTCAATGCCGCGGCGCCTGGGCCGTCCAGCCTCACGGACACGATCTTCTTCGAGAAATCCCTACGCATGTTCGCCTTCGATTTTGGTCGGGCCGATGACGGGCGCGACATCGCCACCGAGATTCGCACGCGCATGGGGCCGTCTCTGGCGATTGCTCTGCCGACCTTTATCCTGGGGCTCATCGTTACCGTTTCGTTTGCCCTGCTGTTGGTGTTCTTCCGAGGCACCTATCTCGACTTCCAGGGCGTGGTGCTGTGCGTGGCGATGATGTCCATCTCCAGCCTGTTCTACATCATCGGAGGTCAGTGGCTTGTGTCGAAGATCTGGCACCTGGTGCCCATCTCTGGCTACGGTGGCGGGCTGGATGCAAGCCGCTTTCTGGTGCTGCCGGTGGTGATTGGCGTGATTGCGGGTATTGGTGGCAGCGCCCGCTGGTATCGTACGATCTTCCTGGAGGAGGCTGGCAAGGACTACGTGCGCACGGCCCGGGCCAAGGGGCTGTCGGAGCTTCAAGCCTTGTTCGGGCATGTGCTCAAGAACGGCATGATCCCCATCCTCACAGGTGTGGTGGTGGTGATCCCGTCGCTCTTCATGGGCAGCCTGATCATCGAATCCTTCTTCGGCATTCCGGGCCTTGGCAGCTATACCATCGATGCGATCAACGCCCAGGACTTTCCTGTGGTTCGTGCGATGGTCTTCATCGGGTCGCTGCTCTACATCTTCGGGCTGATCCTGACGGATCTCTCCTATACCCTGGTTGATCCGCGGGTGAAGCTGGAATGATCGACGTCCAACCTGTGTTCCTGTGGACCGATCTGCTCCTGTTCGGCCTGATCATCTGCATTGCCTTGGCGGCCTGGCGAGCGCGGTGCAGCGAACCCGCGCGTGCCGCCTGGCGCCGGGTGGGGGAGAGCGCAGTCGGCATGACCTCCCTGACTGTCCTGCTGCTGTTTCTGGTGGTTGGCCTTGTGGACAGCCTTCACTACCGGCCCTACCTGCCTCCGGCGAAGAACGACAAGGTGGCGGCCGACCCCAGGGCGCTCTCCACGGAGGTGCGGAGCGCCCTCGATGCCCTGGCTGAGCCCCTGCGTGCCCGTACCGAGAAGACTTACTCGGCACCCCTGGCCTACGTGCTCTTCGCCAAGCAGACCGTCGAGAAGGCTGATGGCACCCAGCAGCGGGAGTTTCCCCGTCTGAAGTTTGGTGGCAGTGGCCTGCAGTACCCTGAGGAGGATCACATCGGCGACGTGCTGGGCCGTATCGGTCTAGGCCTGGCGTTGGCGGCCGGGGCATGGTGCATGCTGGCTGGCGCGCTGGTGCAGGGGGTGGCCCTATCCCGGCAGGTGCCCTTTGGCGCAGCCTGGCGGGCTGTGTGGCGTGGCAAGGGTGGCTTGGCCTGGCGGGCGATGCTGGTTACGCTCGGGCTGGTTTTTCTGTTCGCGGGCCCCATCGCCGTGCTGGCAGGCGAGTATCACGTGTTTGGTACGGACAAGGTGGGGCAGGACGTTCTCTTCCTCACCCTGAAGAGCATCCGCACGGCGCTGGTCATCGGGACGCTCACCACCCTGGTGACCCTGCCGCTGGCGGTAGCTCTGGGGATCATGGCGGGTTACCTCGGCGGGTGGGTGGATGACGTCATCCAGTATGTGTACACCGTGCTTAACTCCATTCCCGGAGTGCTGCTGATTGCGGCGGCGGTATTGATGATGCAAGTTGTCATCGACACGCATCCCCACTGGTTCGAGACGGCCGCCGAAAGGGCCGACGCCCGCTTGCTGGCCTTGTGCCTGATTCTCGGCATGACCAGTTGGACGGGCTTGTGTCGCCTGCTGCGGGGTGAAACGCTGAAGTTGCGGGAGCTAGAGTACGTGCAGGCAGCCCGAGCCTTCGGTGTGTCCACGGCCCGCATTCTCAGCCGGCATGTGCTGCCCAATTTGATGCATCTGGTGCTGATAGCGCTGGTGATGGACTTCTCGGGCCTGGTGCTGGCAGAAGCGGTGCTGTCCTATGTGGGGATCGGCGTTGATCCGAATACGGTGAGTTTCGGCACCATGATCAACGCCGCCCGCATGGAACTGGCAAGGGAGCCGATGGTGTGGTGGAGCCTGGTGTCGGCCTTCATCTTCATGTTCGTGCTGGTGCTGGCGGCAAACCTCTTCGCCGACGTCGTGCGCGACGCCTTCGATCCACGGACGAGTTGAATGCTGCTCTCAGGCCTTGCGCTTGCGGGCTCCCTGCCGTTTTGGAGGCGTGGAGGGAGCCAGCAGGGCCAGTTCGATACCCAGCCGGTCCGTGATGGCGGCCGGCTCGGGCAGCATGGCGACGTCAGCCAGCACGCCGACCTGGTAGCTTTCGTCCTGATTGACGATGCTGATCGTCACGCCCAGGTCCCCCGGTGCCGGGCTCCAGTACATTTCCTCAACGATCCTTGCGCCGCAGAGCGTGCGTGTGTCGGGCGTCGCGGGAACCCGGTAGAGCAGGGCGCTTGTCTTGCTGGCCAATAGTTTTAGGGCCTGAAGCTGAACGGCCCGGGGCGTCTGCCCCATCAGGCTGAACAGACCGAGGGCTCGCTGGGCCTCGTAGGCATCGTTGACGCTGCGGATCCGGCGATCGGTTTCGAGCAGTCGGGCTTCGGGGGTGTCGAGTCCGATCGGCAGCTCCAGGGGAATCAGCCCGCTTCGATTTCCAAGCATATCGTCCGACTCTTCGTTGCGCAGGTTGACCGGCATCAGTGTGCGCAACTCACTGCCCGGGGTGGTCGCGTCTGCGCCCAGGCAGTGATGGATCGCGCCGGCCAGCGTGGCGAGGATCACGGCGTCCGTCGTAGTCTGGTGCGCTAGGGCGGCGGCGTTCACGTTGGCGAAGGGAAGGGGCGCACTCCAGGCGGCTCGCTTGTTTCCGCTGGCCTGCCCTTTGAGTGGAGTGGCGCTATCGTCCGGCAAGCTGTTGAGCTTGCCTATCTCGAGGGCCAGCGCGGTGCTGGCGCAGGCGTAGTCGAAAGCCCGCCGAGGATTGAAAAGCAGGCCCCAGTATCTGCCCCAGAAGGCGCCGGAGAGCTTGATCCCATCAATCACCGCCCGGGTGAGGGGGGCGTACAGTTGATCGAAGAACCCGTCGGGTCGGACTCCGGTGTCACCGGAGCCTGCGCCGTCCTCATGTGGGGTGGCTATTGAGCGGAGTAGGCCGGTGATGGCAATGGCATCGGCAAGCCCCTGATGTATCCGTGCGATGAGTGCGCAGCCCCCCTGGTAGTCTTCGACAAGATGGAACTGCCACAGGGGGCTACCCGGGTCGAGCGGGCTGGCCGCCAGGGTGCCTATGAGTGTCCCGAGGGCCTCGCACTGCGCGCCGGGCGGCAGGCTAGTGCTGACGAGGTGCTGCTGCATGTCTACCGGGCAGGTCTCCCAGACAGCACCAACCCTATCGTGCAGCACGCGTTGGCTGAATCGCGGAAGCGGCAGTAAGCTGGCTTTCAGCTGCGACTCCAGCTGCTCTCTGGTTACGGGCGTTTGCGTGATCATTAATCCGATCACCAGCATGGGGTTGCTTGCCTGCTCGATCTGCAGCCATACGGCGTCCATGCTGGCCACGCGTTCCATCGTACTCATGGTGTCTCCCTCCTCGGGTGTTCACATAGGGGCTGATTTCTTCTTCGGAATCCTGCAGCTTATCTGAAGCCGTCGCACCGTCCTGAGCTAACCTGTTGATTAAAGACAGCACGGTGTTGTGCCGTTAGCGGGGTCTGATCTGGGTAAGCCGGCCCATCCCTCGATTCTGGACAAAGCCTCGATGAATATGTTGGACAGCACTGCCCAAGACGAGTTTGTTGTCTTCCATGATGAGGAAGTGGCCCTGCCCGTGCCCGATGACGTCCCGGCGTGGAAAGTGCTCGTGCTGGATGATGATCCGGAAGTGCATCAGGCGACCACTTTTGCACTCCGGGGGCTACTTGTCTGTGGCAGGCCGCTGGCGCTGCTTCACGCCCGGTCGGCGGGGGAGGCTATGGCCTGTCTGGCGGCTACCGCAGACGTGGCAGTGATCTTTCTTGACGTGGTGATGGAGAGCCACGACTCCGGCCTCGCGCTTGTGCCTCGTATCCGGAGCGAGCTAGGTCTGCTTGAGACGCGGATCGTCCTAAGGACAGGGCAGCCGGGCTATGCCCCGGCGCTAAACGTCATTCGCGATTACGATATCAACGACTACAGGACTAAGTCAGAGCTGACCCACACCCGGTTGATTACCACCCTGACAGCGGCGATCCGCTCTTACGACCAGATCCGGACCCTCAATGAAGCCCGTCGAGGCCTCCAGATGCTGGCGGACACGGGGAATGAGCTCTTTATTCCGCGGGACTCCCACTCCTTTGCCCAGGCTGCGCTTGGGCACATGGAGGGGCTGTTTGGCCATAGGGTTGACGCAGCGTTTTGTGGCCCGGTGTCGGGAGGAAGTGGTGACCGCGAGCAGGAGGCCTTGGGCATCCTCGCTGCGACGGGCGTGCTGTCTGGGCTGGTCGGGCGGGGTTTTGATGCGCTGGGTGATCAGATCCTGGCAGCGGCCTTGTGCAAGGCACGGGCGGAGCGAGCACATGTGTTCGATGAGCGTTCGGTGTGTTTGTATCTTGGTCGGGTACATGGCAAGGAGGCGCTGGTCTATCTCGGCCTTCCCGGGAGTAAGGTCGGGCCGCTGGTGCGCCAGTTGATCGAGATCCTGTGTGCCAACCTCCGGGTGAGTTTTGAAAACGTCGTGCTCTTCGAGCGTCTCCATTTCTTTGCGTATTTTGATCCCCTGACGAAGCTGCCTAATCGGACGAGATTCCTGGATCGTCTGGACGAGGGGCTTGCTGGGTTTGCCAGTGAAAGCTGGACTGTGGGGATCATCGATATCGTGCGGTTTTCGGAGCTGAACGATGCCCTCGGACATCGTAGTGGAGATCTGCTGCTGACGGAGGTCACCAGCAGGCTGAAAGCGCGTCTCGGGGCCGAAGCGCTCGTTGCTCGTGTTGCTGGGGACGCTTTCGGAATCTGCTGGCGCCCTGATAACGAGGAAGCGTCGGCCGTGCTGGATGTCTTTTCGGTGCCGTTCGTTGTGCGGGGGCATGCTGTGCCCATGCGTGCCCGTGCTGGATTCGCCAATGCAGCATCGCTTCCTGGTGGGGCGGTGGAGCTTTTGAAGAGGGCCAATCTTGCACTGAGTCATGCCAAGCTTGAGGGCGATCAGCACTGGCGCTTCTTCAACTCCGAGATGGAGGCCAATACCCAGAGTCGGGTGCAACTGCTCAACGAACTGCGTTCGGCTCTGGATCTGCGCAAGGGGCTCGAGCTCCACTACCAGCCTCAGGTATCTCCCCGGACCGGGCATATCGTGGGTTGCGAGGCGCTCATCCGCTGGGTCAAGCCCCAGGGTGAAAGCGTGGCGCCGGATGTCTTCATCCCCCTGGCGGAGTACACAGGGCTGATTGTCGAGATCGGCGACTGGGTGTTCTCCGAGGCTTGCAGACAGATCGTGCAGTGGGACCAGAGCGGGCTGCCAGCCTTCCGGGTCGGAATCAATATCTCCGCAGCCCAGTTCCGGGAGGCTGATTTCGTCACGAAGATCTCCAGTGCCATTGAGCGCTCTGGTGTTGACCCTCTGCGTCTCGAGCTTGAAATCACGGAGTCGGTCGCCATGGAGGATCCTGACTCCGTAGCCAGGCAGCTGCGGGAGCTGAAGGCGCTCGGATTGAAAGTGGCCGTGGATGACTTCGGATGTGGGTTCTCATCGCTTGGTAGCTTGAACCGACTGCCATTTGACCGGATCAAGATAGATCGTGCCTTTGTGCGGGAGCTGACGCCGAGCACATCCCAAGACTGCATCGCCCGGCTGATCGTCAAGCTCGCCAAGAGCCTCGGGTTGGAGGTGATCGCGGAGGGGGTTGAAACCGCAGAGCAAGCCCGCCTGCTGGAGGACATGGGGTGCAAGGAGATGCAAGGCTTCCTTTACGGTCGGCCAATGTCGGCATACGCCCTCGAAGGCTGGATCAATCGCAACAGGGCAAGTCAAGATGAGGACAGAGTCTGAAGCTTGTTGGATTTATTTTCTTAATCTTGTTGACACGTGGTGATTGTTGTTTATAATTCGGCCTCTCTTCGCTGCGGCGCACGATGAAGTGCTCCGGAGCGGTGAAGAGGAAGGTGTCGCGGGGTGGTGTTGCGATGC
>NZ_JAQVCN010000080.1 GCF_028689785.1 Zoogloea sp.
GTTCAAGATGGCCGCCTCGGAGATCGCCAACGACCTGGGCATGATCTGCTCCTTCATGCCCAAGCCCTTCGCCAACCGGCCGGGCAACGGCATGCACATCCACATGTCCATCGGTGACGGCAAGACCAACCTGTTTGCCGACAAGAGCGACAAACACGGCCTCGGCCTTTCCAAGCTGGCCTACCAGTTCCTGGGCGGCATTCTGGCCCACGCGCCGGCCCTGGCGGCCATCTGCGCCCCCACGGTCAACAGCTACAAGCGCCTGGTGGTGGGCCGCTCCCTCACCGGCGCCACCTGGGCCCCGGCCTACATCAGCTACGGCGACAACAACCGCTCGTCCATGGTGCGCATCCCCCATGGTCGCCTGGAGCTGCGCCTGCCCGACGGCGCCTGCAACCCCTACCTGGCCACCGCCGCTGTCATCGCTGCCGGCCTCGACGGCATCGAGCGCAACCTCGACCCGGGCGAGCCGCAGAACCAGAACCTCTATGCCCTCAGCCCCGAAGAGCTGAAGGCTGCCGGCATCGAGATCCTGCCCCAGAACCTCCACGAAGCCCTGCTCGCCCTGGAGAAGGACACCGTGCTGTGCAAGGCCCTCGGCCCCGTTGCCGGCGAGTTCCTGCGTCTCAAGCACATGGAATGGGTGGAGTACATGCGCCATGTGTCCGACTGGGAAATCAAGAACTACCTGGAATTTTTCTGATGCATCCCGTGGGGTCGAATTCATTCGACCTCGGACGCTGATCACCGTGTGGAAGGTCGAATGAATTCGACCCCACGGAGATCAGGGCAGCACCGAATCAAAGACTTAACGAAGGAGAAACAACCATGTGTGGAATCGTCGGATTGCTGGTGAAGACACCGGCCCTGCGTGAAAAACTCGGCGAGTTGATGGTGCCCATGCTCATCGGCATGACCGAGCGTGGCCCCGACTCAGCCGGCCTGGCGGTGTTCGGCAATCCCCTCGCCGAGACCGAACGCAAGATCAGCATCTACTCCGGCCTCACCGAAGACGGCGCCGACTTCAACTGGCTGGGCCTGGGCCACGCCCTCAAGGAACACCTGGGCGTCGCGGTCAGCATCGAGCCCAAGGGCAACCACGCCATCCTGAGCTTTGACGTGGCCCCGGCCATCATCAAGCGCTGGATCGCCGAGCATCACCCCAAGCTGCACATCCTCTCCACCGGCCGCAGCATCGACCTCTACAAAGACATCGGCACCCCGGCCGAAGTGGCGGCCCGCTACGGCTTTGCCGGCCTCACCGGCTCTCACCTGGTGGGCCACACCCGCATGGCCACCGAATCTGCCGTGACCCCCGACCGCGCCCACCCCTTCACGGCGGGTGAGGACTTCTGCCTGGTGCACAACGGCTCCCTGTCCAACCCCAACGGCATCCGCCGCATGCTCGAACCGCGGGGCATCCGCTTCGAGACCGACAACGACACCGAGGCCGCCTGCCGCTTCCTGGAATGGCGCCTGCGTGAAGGGGACGACCTGGAAACCGCCCTGCAGAAGGGCTTTGAAGAGCTGGACGGCTTCTTCACCTTCCTGATGGGCACCCCCGACAAGCTGGCCCTGATCCGCGACCCCTTCGCCTGCAAGCCGGCGGTGGTGGCCGAGACCGACGACTACGTGGCCATCGCCTCCGAGTTCCGTTCCCTGGCCCACCTGCCCGGCGTCAAGCACGCCAATGTTTTTGAACCTGCCCCCGAGGAGATGTACGTATGGAACGCCTGACCTTCGACCTGGCCGCACAGCCCCTGCGGGAGCTCAACACCTTCCTGCACACGGGTGCCAAGGAAGGCAAAGTCGGCCACGTGACCGTCCTCAACCCGGACGGCGCCCACAACATCGCGGTGGGTCTCGACTGCCCCATCGAAGTCGAAGTGGTCGGCCATGCCGGCTACTACGCCGGAGGCATGAACAAGGCTGCCACCGTCACCATCACCGGCAGCGCCGGCACCGGCGTGGCCGAGAACATGATGAGCGGCAAGGTGCACGTGAAGGGCTTTGCCAGCAACGGCGCCGGCGCCTCGGCCCACGGCGGCCTGCTGGTCATCGAGGGTGACGCCGGCCTGCGCTGCGGCATCTCCCTGAAGGGCGGCAACATCGTCGTCGGCGGCTCGGTGGGCAGCTTCTCGGCCTTCATGGCCCAGGCCGGCCGCATGGTGATCTGCGGCGATGCTGGCGACGCCCTGGGCGATTCGCTCTACGAGGCCGTGCTCTACGTGAAGGGTGAGGTCAAGTCCCTCGGCGCCGACGCCCAGTACGAAGAGATGAGCGCCGAGGACATCGCCGCGGTGGCCAGCCTGCTGGATCAGGCCGGCCTCGACCACGACCCCAAGGCCTTCAAGCGCATCGCCTCCAAGCGTTCCCTGTACCACTGGAACGCCGACGCCAACCAGGAATACTGAGCCCGCGGCTCGCGCCCACCCGGACTACCAAGGATACGATCATGGAAACCAAACCCGTGCAATTCAAGAACCTCTCCCGCGAGGAATCCTACGGCTTCGACCGCAAGACCCTCGACTACATCCGCAATGCTGCCGCCCACGGGTTGTACGAGATCCGCGGCATGGGCGCCAAGCGCAAGCTGCCCAACTTCGACGATCTCGTCTTTCTGGGTGCCTCCATGTCCCGCTATCCGCTGGAAGGCTACCGGGAGAAGTGCCTGACCAAGACCGTGCTCGGCACCCGCTTCGCCAAGAAGCCCATCGAGCTCGACATCCCCATCACCATTGCCGGCATGAGCTTCGGCGCCCTGTCCGCCAACGTGAAGGAGGCCCTGGGCCTAGCCGCCACCGAGATGGGCACCTCCACCACCACGGGTGATGGCGGCATGACCCAGGAAGAGCGCCGCTCCTCCAAGACCCTGATCTACCAGTGCCTGCCCTCCCGCTACGGCTTCAACCCGGACGACCTGCGCAAGGCCGACGCCATCGAGGTGGTGATCGGCCAGGGCGCCAAGCCGGGCGGCGGCGGCATGCTGCTGGGCCAGAAGGTGAACCCCCGCGTGGCCAAGATGCGCACCCTGCCCGAAGGCGTGGACCAGCGCTCCGCCTGCCGTCACCCGGACTGGACCGGCCCGGATGACCTGGCCATCAAGATCCAGGAGCTGCGCGAGATCACCGACTGGGAAAAGCCCATCTACGTGAAGGTCGGCGCCACCCGCACCTTCAACGACGTCAAGCTGGCCGTCCATTCCGGCGCCGACGTGGTGGTGGTGGACGGCATGCAGGGCGGCACCGCGGCCACCCAGACCTGCTTCATCGAGCATGTGGGCATCCCCACCCTGGCCGCCGTGCGCCAGGCCGTCAATGCCCTGGAAGACCTGGACATGAAGGGCAAGGTCCAGCTCATCGTCTCCGGCGGCATCCGCACCGGCGCCGACGTGGCCAAGGCCCTGGCCATGGGCGCCGACGCGGTGGCCATCGGCCAGGGCGTGCTGGTGGCCCTCGGCTGCAACGGCGAGACCTACTTCCAGAACGGCGCCCACCATGACGCCATCGCCGACTACAACGCCTTGGGCACCACCCCCGGGTTCTGCCACCACTGCCACACCGGCAAGTGCCCGGTAGGCATCACCACCCAGGACGCCATGCTGGAGCAGCGCCTGTCTCCGGCGATGGGGGCCAAGCACCTCAAGAACTACCTCAAGACCCTGAACATGGAACTCACCACCATCGCCCGGGCCTGCGGCAAGCAGAACGTGCATCACCTGGAACCGGAAGATCTGGTCGCCCTTACCATCGAAGCCGCCGCCATGGCCGGCGTACCCCTGGCCGGCACCAACTGGATCCCCGGCCGGGGCTTCTAAGCAAAGGCCGGCCGGGGATCGCGGTCTGTGGGGTCGAACTCATTCGACCATGGACTCCGATCACCGGCTGGCCGGCCTTCCACGCGCGGAGGTCGAATGAATTCGACCCCACAGGAGAGCCGGATCCCCCCGCGCCGCCTGAAGTCTTCCCCCGTGGGGTCGAATTCATTCGACCGCGGACGCTGATCACCGGCCGGCCCGCAACCCTGTTTCTCCCTCTCGCCCCGCAAGGCGTTTCACCGGGGCGGCTTTCGGGCCGCCCCGTTTTTTTGCAAGAGACTGAACCCATGACAGCCCAGATCATTGACGGCAAGGCCCTCTCGAAACAGCTGCGCGAAGGCTTCAAGGCCCGCGTCGGCGCCCTTGTGGCCCAGGGCGTCACCCCCGGCCTGGCGGTGATCCTGGTGGGCGACAACCCGGCCAGCCGGGTTTATGTGGGCAACAAGGTGAAGGCCTGCGAAGAGTGCGGCGTGCGTTCCTTTCACATCGCACTGCCGGGCGACACCTTAGAGTCGGAAGTCCTCGCCACCATCGCCCGTCTCAACGCCGACCCGGCCGTGCATGGCATCCTGATCCAGTTGCCTCTGCCGCCCCACATCGACGGGCGCAAGGTGCTGGAGGCCATCAGCGTGCACAAGGACGTGGACGGCTTCCACCTCTACAACGTCGGCGGGCTGGTGGTGGGCAACACCATCTTCCCGCCCTGTACCCCCTACGGCGTGCAGCTGCTGCTCGACACCACCGGCACCGACGTGGCCGGCAAGAACGTGGTGGTGGTGGGCGCCAGCAACATCGTCGGCAAGCCCATGGCCCTGATGCTGCTGCAGCGCGAAGCGACAGTGACGATCTGCCACGCCAAGACCCGCGACCTGGCCCAGCACACCATCCTCGCCGACATCCTCATCGTGGCTGCCGGCAAGCCCGGGCTGATCGTGCCGCAGATGGTCAAGCAGGGGGCCATCGTCATCGACGTGGGCATCAATCGCCTGGCCGATGGGCGCATCGTCGGCGATGTGGACTTCGACGGGGTGAAGGAGAAGGCCAGCTGGATCACCCCGGTGCCCGGTGGCGTGGGCCCGATGACGGTGACCATGCTGATCGAGAACACCCTGCGCTCGGCGGAGCGCGCCCTGCGCATGCGCCAGACCGACGACTACCAGGACTGGGAAGCCCCGGTGCTGAAGGGGCACTGACATGGACGACTGCCTCATCGGCCTCGAAGGCCTGCGCCTGCAAGCCTCCATCGGCATCTACGCCCACGAGCTGGCCGCCCTCCAGCCCCTCGACATCGACCTGCGCCTCGCCATCGACGGCACCCTGGCGGGCCGCAGCGACGACATCCGCCACACCGTGGACTACGACCAGGTGGTGAGCGCCCTCGAAGAACTCCTCGCCAGCCGCCACTTCAAGCTGCTCGAACACCTCAGCCAGGCCATGCTCGACGTGCTCGGCCAGCGTTTCCCCATCAAACGTGCCGAGATCACCCTGGCCAAACCCCTCGCCGTCCCCAAGGCCCGCCGCGTGTCGGTGACCCGCAGCGCCGAGTGGAAGCGCGAGGCGGTGAAGGTGGTGGCGGGCTAGGCTCTGCCCGGGAAGGCCCACCTCCGTGGGGTCGGAGCCTCCGGAAAGCCCCGGTCGGCGCTGAGTCTGTGTTTGTTTCAGAGAGGAAAACTGGGGAAAGCAGGATGAATCCGACCAATCCGGGGGCGGGAGCGTGCTGCCTTTTGCCGGGTACTACTTGGTTTTTCCGGGGCCCGGCACGTCCGGCAGGGCGTGCCCCATGCGCTGGCGCTTGGCGCGGATGTAGCCGATGGAGTGGGTGTTGGGGGTGGTGATCACCGGCAGGCAGCCGTCGATCTTCACCCCCAGCCCGGTGAGCTTGGCGAGCTTGTCCGGGTTGTTGGTCATCAGGCGGATGCTGGGCACGCCGAAGTGGGCCAGCATCTCCGGCACCATCTCGTAGGAGCGGGCATCGTCGGGCAGGCCGAGGAGGCGGTTGGCGTCCACCGTGTCGTGCCCCTGGGACTGGAGCTGATAGGCCATCACCTTGTTGGCCAGGCCGATGCCCCGCCCTTCCTGGCGCAGATACAGCACGATGCCAGCCCCCAGCCGGACGATCTCCGACAGGGCCAGGTCGAGCTGGTCGCGGCAGTCACATTTGAGCGAGCCGAACACCTCGCCGGTGAGGCATTCGGAATGAACCCGCACCGGCAGCCCGGCCACCCCTTCCGTCGCGCCATACACCAGGGCCACATGCTCCTGGAAGCCCTGGCTCGCCGACGGGACGGTGGTGCGGAAAACGTGCATGGAGAACACCCCATGGGTGGTCGGCAGCTCGGTGGAAGCCAGCCATTCGGAGTGGCGGTATGACTCGGTGGGGGGGGCGGTGGTGGGCATGAGCATGTTGTTACAAGGGCGGTGATCCGAAGGCCAATGCGCGTAAGGAAAAGCGCTAGGCCGAGGATGGAGGTTTACCACGAGCGCGCGGGTGTAACAACGCTAAAACGGTCATCGGGCGGCACATCCTGATGCATTGAGCCCATTGCAGACAGACAGTTCCGTGAAAGACTGACGCACGGGGCCAGGCCTGGGCGACTCGCCGACGCAGCAAGAAGACGAGACAAATATAAATATAGATATTTACGTAAGTGCCTGTTGAACTACAATCTATATGTATGCCAAAAACCGCTCGTGCTCTCCTGCAGTTACCGCCGGCCACGGCCGCCGCCATTGAAAAGCTGGGCGCAGACCTCGCGGTGGCCCGCCTGCGCCGAAAGGAATCCCTGAAGACCTGGGCGAAGCGCATGGGCGTCTCGGTGCCCACGCTGCAGCGGCTCGAAGCCGGCGACCCCGCCGTGGGGATCGGCATCGTCGCCACCGCCCTCTGGCTGATCCAGCGTGACGGCGAACTCGGGGCACTCGCCACGCCCGAACACGACCGGGGCGCCATCGAGATGGATGTGCGTGCGGCAGTGGAGCTGGGGCGCAAACGCGCCCAGGCTTCCGCGGAAGCCCGCATGCAGCGGGTGAAAGACTGAGATGCGTCTGGACGAGCTGTTCCTGTGGTATCTGGGCGACCCTGCCACCCCGCGCCATGTCGGCGCACTGAGGCTGGTCGCTGCCGGAAAGGGCGTCTCCTTGCGCTACGGGGAGGCATGGCTGGTCGATGGGTTTGCGTTGAGCGAGGACCTCCCCCTCGTCGACATCGAACACCTGCCCCCGGGCCGCCTGGCGGCCGATACCCAGCGTGCGGTCGGTGCAGTGGACGATGCACGGCCGGACCGCTGGGGAGAGAAGGTCATCCGCTTCCTGGACAAGCCCGGGCGCCTCTCCCTCATGGAGTATCTCTACTACGCGGGTGACGACCGATTTGGCGCGCTCGGCGTTTCCCGGTCGTCCATCTCCTACATCCCGCGCGCAGGGAGCCCGCTGCCGCGACTCGACGACGCGCAGCGGCTGAGCGAGGTGGCCGCTAAGATCGAAGCCGCAGAGCCCATCAGCGCCATGGAGGCGAAGATCATTCGCGCCGGTGGCAGCCTCGGTGGCGCAAAGCCCAAGGCCCTCATCGACATCGGTGGCGAGCAGTGGGTCATCAAGTTCTTCAACGGCGAGCCCGTGGACACGCCGCTCATCGAGCACGCGACGATGACGCTTGCCGAGCGTGCAGGCATCACCGTGGCAAGAACGCAGATCATCCCCCTTGCGGGCGCCCACGCCCTCGCGATCCGCCGCTTCGACCGGGAGCAAGGCCGGCGGATTCACGCCATCTCGGCAGGCACCGCCATCCGTGCAGCCACCCCGTCCGGCGAGGAGCCCGAGTTGGGTTACCCCGAACTCGCCCGGATCCTGCGTCGGGTGGGCATCACCCAGGACGACACCCATCAGCGCGACGCCCGTGAACTCTTCCGTCGGATGGTCTTCAATATCCTGGTTGACAACACCGACGATCACGAAAAGAACCACGCCCTGCTGGTTGTGGACCTGCACCGGAATGGCCGCCTGAAACTGGCGCCGGCCTACGACGTGCTACCGAGCAATTCGGGGCAGGGCTTCCAGGAGTTCATCTGCGGCAGCCATGGCCGCGATTCGACGCTCGACAATGCCATGTCTCAGTGCGCCGCCTTCGGCCTGCTCCCCGCCGAAGCCGCGGCCGAAGTTGCCGCCGTAATCGAGGTTGTTAACACTTGGCAGGCGCACTTCGCCCGGGTCGGTGTGAGCGCGTGGGACATCGACAGCCTGGCCGAGCGTATCGATGGCGAACACCTCCTTGCTCAGCGCACTGGTTTTAACCCGGCCCAGTTCAAGGAGGCGTCGGCCAGGAAAAAGCGAACAAGCCTGTTCCGACGGCCCTGACACCATTCAGCGGCAGTCTGCGCTGTACCTCTGCTCGAGATTTGCCAGGGCGCGTTACATGCCCACGTCCTGAGGCCGCGTCGCCGCCCGCTGCCGATCGCGCTCCAGCCGCTCGACGAGGCGCTCGCAGGCCGCCTCCTGCGTAGTGCGTCGCGGATTGGTAATACTGTGGTCCGTCCCCTGATTCCCATGGTGCTGGAGGCTAGTCATTGGAGCTGGACCTCAAGCATCTCCATCATGCTGAATCGGTGTATTGGGGATCCTAGATCCTTCATCTGGCTTGAGTTAGGCTTTCAATGCATCCAAAATTGTGTCGCTAAACCGCCTTCTACTTGAAAGTACATGCGAAAATATTGAGCTCAGATGTCAGCAGAAATTAGTTCTAATGTGATTGGTGTCAATCGTATTGAAGGGGTTGACCTCTTTTGTGGCGCCGGTGGCCTGTCGTGCGGGCTTGCGGCCCAAGGGATTCGTGTGGTTGCAGGAATCGACGTGGACCCGGCGTGTCAGTATCCTTATGAAGCCAACCACGAAGGTGCCAAGTTTCTGCTGCGGGATGTCACAGAAGTTAGCGGCGAAGAGCTGAATGCGCTGTGGTCACCAGGCGTCGTGCGGCTCTTGGCCGGGTGTGCGCCATGTCAGCCGTTTTCTAGCTACGCCAACACCGCCACAGTCGACAAAGCCAAGTGGCGTTTGCTACAGGAGTTTGCTCGTCTGATAGACGAAAGCCGGCCTGATCTGGTCACCATGGAAAATGTACCGCGTCTGCAAAAGGCGCGGCCTTTTAAGGACTTCCTACGCGCCTTGAAGCGGGGGGAGTATCAGGTAGCCTACGCAGTGGTTAACGCTGCTGACTACGGTGCGCCGCAGCAGCGAAAACGGCTTGTGTTGGTAGCCTCAAGACTCGGCCCGGTGGCTATACCGGAGCCAACCCACAAGGGGGCGGAGAACTGGGTTACGGTACGTCAGGCCGTCGGACACCTCAAGAAACTCAAGGATGGTCAAGCCTGTGAGAGTGACCCACTGCACATTGCTTCGACCCTTTCAGAGCTGAATCGTGCGCGCATTCGAGTCAGTGTGCCTGGTGGTACATGGCGAGATTGGCCGGATCATCTGGTGGCTGCCTGCCATCAGCGGGAAAGCGGAAAGCACTCCGCCGGTGTGTACGGTCGCATGGAGTGGGACAAGCCAGCACCGACCATGACGACTCTGTGCAACGGTTACGGCAACGGCCGTTTTGGACACCCTGAGCAGCACCGTGGCATCTCCCTGCGCGAGGCTGCAATTTTTCAATCGTTTCCAGAGACCTACCGCTTTACTCCGGAAACCGAGGGCGTGTCCATCAGGAGGGTAGCCAGGCTAATTGGCAACGCGGTTCCCCCCAAGCTGGGAGAGGCGGTGGCCAAGGCCCTTTACGCTTCGGTGTCGGCTGCGGCAGGAGCGGGCGGCTGAGCTAGGTAGCGCTGGTCACGTAAATATTTGTCGACCTCGGCAGTAATGCTGTGCAGTGTGTTAAACACAGCTAAAGAGTCAGCTTCCAAGGTCTCGACCGAAAGGTCTCGGCCAAGGTCGGTGAAGCTCGTCTCCCCGTGTGCCAGCAAGTTTCGCTTTTTTTTGACTACCTGAAGAGCCGGACTCGTCAGGTGACTAGGTGGCCTATCGTCTGGCGTTGGAGCTACCACGCCAAACTTTCTTAGCTGTTTGTAGAACATAAGGCCGTCAACGCTGCCAGAGATGCCGTCGATCCGCTTGTCCTTGGCAGAGGTCCGTCCTTGCCAGTCTGTAATCCAATAGGAGAACAGGCTTTGGTGAAGCGGGGCCGCAGACTTAAGCACCGTCGTGTTTTTGTCCGTCTTGACGGTTTTCAGTACGACCCTTAGCAACTCACCATTGAGGGCATCCGCGCTGGAGCAGTTGTTGCCGATCACCTCGTGCATCTCGTCGAGCAACTGGATTAGCGTCGCCTCCGTGGCGCTGTACAACAGCAAGACAAGATTGGCCTTGAGCGTGTGAGTGAGCTCCTGAGATAGCGGAAGAACTACTGCGCCGTCTTTGGCTTTTAGCACGGCGCGTCGTTCAACTGCGACCTTAAGAAATTTCAAGTAGGCAGTTACTTCAATGCTTCGATCGCTCAGGAGTGATTCGGTCAGCGGAACCTGCCTCATGAGAAGAGCCCCAGTTGGTTCACGTTGCCTTCTTCCTCAGGTGGATCCGGCGGCGAGTCGGCGTTAGCGCTATTCTCTACCTTGGCGGTGTCGGGGTCCTCTTCGAATGCCTTGCCCAGCAGATTGTCACGGACGTAGTGGATGCGGTTGACAAGCTTTGGTCGGGAGTTGCTGGCATCTGAGCGGGTGTGTTTGATGAATTCAATGCTGTCTAGCCATTGGTCTATGTTGCCAGGAGCTAGATCTGGCTTTTCCCGTAGAGCAAGAGATACACCAACGGCAATTGCTTCAAAGCGGATGCGAGGAACCGTCTTGTAGCTGGTTCGCTTGAAACCATTGGGAAAGTGCTGATGGACAAAGTCAAGCATCCGGACGAATTCCTGCAACATCGCCTGCTTGTCGGCCTCAAGGAGGCTCCCGTTCTTGCTCTTGAGATAGTCGGTTAAGAAATCGTCGACACTCTTCTGAAAGCCTTGGTAGTTGTTGAGATAGGCGAAATACCGCAGAACAAATTCTTCGTATTCTTTGCGATTTGCGTTGCGCTCACTCAGCGGAACGAGTGCTTTGAACTGCTCGTTGGCTGCGCACTCGGTGATGAACGTCATGAATGGTCCGTCGACTACGCCGCGCCGGATTTCCATTGTCGTGAGGCGTGTTCCGCCCGAGTTCAGGCGGTCGAACATTTCACGACGTGCGTCCTCATCAGCCTTTTCGGTAAGCTCAATGACGCGAACGGTCGTGCGCTTGAATCGCATTTGCCGCGGCTTACTGAGGTCGGAAAACCGCATGCCTGTGGCCTGTGTGAGCTTCTTGAGACCAACCAATTCAAGCTTGTTGGAAAGGAAGTTGTCTAGGGTTCTGATACGCTGAGACCCGTCGATGATCTCCAAGGCGCCTTCCCGATCGCCTTGTCCAACATCAGCGGCAAAGATGAAGGGTACCGGAAGCTTAATAAGGATTGACTCAATGAAGCGGGACTGTTGCTTGGGTGTCCAGACCATGTCCCGCTGGTAATCGGGAATAAAAATTTCCGATTCGTCTGTCTCGCGTCCGCTGGTGAATTTCTCCACTAGCACACCGATGGGCCACTCTTTGATCTCGTAATCTGTGATCTTCTGCAATTCCTCTATTTGTTGGTCAACGAGGACTGCACGCTCGCTGTCGGCCAACATAAGTTGCACTTCATCCGCCATGATTATCCTTTGAGAAAAATGCTATGTGCCTGATTGGTCAAGGTGGGCTTGAAATTTGCGGAGGTTCAAGGCTGTTATTGTGCAGCAGACTTGGAGGATGTTCGTCCCTAGAATGTCGCTAGCCAATCGGATTGTCGTGTGGGGAAGATTAAGCAACAGCACAAGATTTAAGGTCCTAGCGCCGTAGATTAAGAAAGAATGAATATTCATATTGGGCGGTGGCTCTTCACTTCATCCCGGATACTCCTCACCCCTTCCCCCTACACCAAGCCCCCATCCCACTCCCCCGCATCTCCACCTTCCCCGTTGCCTTCAGCGCATTCGTCAGCGTGGAATGCCCCGATCCCTTGATGCTTTTCCCCATTGCCTTGAACTGCATTCCGATTGCCGCAATCGGCGCCCAGCCATTTTCCGTCGTTGCCAGTTTCACCGCCTGCAGCAGCGCCTGCGTAATCGCGCTATCAAGCCCAGCCTTGGTTTGAGGCTGCGCCACCGCCTTGGTCACTTTGGTGGCTTTAGGTACAGCTTTCGGCACTACGAAATCCTTCGCCCGGCAGAAATAGGTATGCCCCTTCTTGTGCGGGCGATTCTCCAGATCGAAGGCTTTGGTCTTTTCAATCAGATCCAGATCACTGCTGCAGCCAAATAGCGGCGGCTTGAATTCCGGCTGGCTGCTGCGGATCTTCGAAAAGAGCTTAACCACCATCACCCATCCGTTTTCCGCTTCCATGCCGCGGTAGGCGTCACGCAGGGCGGCTGAGGCCTGGGGCAGGGGGCGGTGGGCTGTGGGGGTGGGTTTCGCGGGGGTTGGGGGTTTAGGCGCCGAGGGGGGCGGCGCTGGGGCGACGGGGGCGGCCGGGGCCACAGCCGCGGGAGGTGTTTCGGCCGGCACGCCGCGGGTGGCGATCACTTCCAGCGGTGAGGTCGTCAGCTCTTCCACATGGTTGAAGCGGTCGCAGGCGTTCACGAAGGCTTTTGGGGTTTGCTTTTCGCCAAAGCCAAAGACCATCAGCCCGTCTTCGCGGATGCGTGTGGCCAGGCGGGTGAAGTCGCTGTCGCTGCTCACCAGGCAGAAGCCGTCGAAGCGCCGGGAGTGGAGCAGGTCCATGGCGTCGATGATGAGGGCGCTGTCGCTGGCGTTTTTGCCGGTGGTGTTGCGGTATTGCTGGATGGGGTGGATGGCGTGTTCGGAGAGCTTGAGGCGCCAGCCGGCCAGGTGGGGGGTGGTGAAGTCGCCGTAGATGCGCCGCACCGTCACGCGGCCCAGGCGGGCGATGGCGTCGAGGATGGGCGTGAGGGTGTCGAGGCGGACGTTGTCGGCGTCGATGAGCACGGCGAGGGACTGGAGTTCGTGCTTCATCGGGTGATGACGCAGTTCTTTTTATTGGACGGGAATAGACAGGATGTTGCCACCGGAGACGGTGGCGGGAACAGTGATGCGGTGCACTCGGGGTGGGTGCGGTATTTCCGTGCAGGGCCGCAGCGGGGGGCTGCGGCCGGGGGTTCAGGCCATCGAATGCAGCCCGATCATGTTGCCTTCGGTATCCACGGCCAGGGCGATGAAGCCGTAGTGGCCAATGGCGAACTTGTCGCGCTGGATTTCTCCGCCGGCGGGGACGACGCGGGCGGCTTCCACGGCGCAGTCGGCGCAGTGGAAGTACACCAGCACGCTGTTGCCGCCGCTGCGGAAGCCGGGCATGCGCACCAGGGCGCCGGCGGCGCCGTAGGCGTTGTCCTGCATGGGGAAGGCCCACATTTCCAGGGTGGGGCTGGCGGGGTCTTCGGGGGTTTCGAGGCGGGTCAGGGGGGCGCCGAATACGGTTTCGTAGAAGGCCCTGGCGCGGGGCATGTCGTCCACGTAGATCTCGAACCAGCCGACGGGGTTGTTCATGGTGGGGTCTCCTTGGCGTTGGCGTTGGCGTTGGCGTTGGGGTGGGGCCGGTGTTGTCGGGCCGTCACTCCCAAGCATAGGCAAGCTGGCACAGCATGCATGTTCCGTGGGGTCGAATTTATTCGACCGCGGACTTGTGATCACCGGCATGTCGATGCTTTGGGGTGTCGAGGTCGAATGAATTCGACCCCACGGGGGGCGCTGCGTTCTACCTGGCTGGGCCGCTGAGCGCCCGGGTGAGTTCGTCGGCGCTGATCTCCCGGCAGCCCAGGGGGTTCTGCCCGCACCACAGGGGCGAGAAGTCTGTGTTGCCCTGGCTTTCGGCGGCGGCGCGCAGGGGGGCGACGGCGGAGGTGGCGAGGGGAAAGGCGGGGGCCAGAGGGTTGAGGGGGCCGAGTTCGCGCATGAAGCGATTGACGATGCCCCGTGCCGGCCGGCCGGTGAACAGGCGGGTGAGGGCGGTGTGGCCGGCCTCGGGGCTTTGCAGGGCGGCCCGGTGGAGGGGGCTGGTGGTGGCTTCGGGGCACAGCATGTAGGCGGTGCCCACCTGCACGCCGGCTGCGCCCAGGGCCAGGGCGGCGGCCACGCCGGTGGCGTCGGCAATGCCGCCGGCGGCAATCACCGGGACGCGCACGGCGCTGACGATGCGCGGCAGCAGGGCGAAGGTGCCGGTCTGGGTGCTGAGGTCGTCATTGAGGAAGATGCCCCGGTGGCCGCCGGCCTCAAGCCCTTGGGCGATGATGGCGTCGGCGCCGTGGGCTTCGAGCCAGAGGGCTTCTTCCACGGTGGTGGCGGATGACAGCACGTGGGCGCCCCAGCTTTTGACGCGGGCCAGCAGCGCGGGGGCGGGTAGGCCGAAGTGGAAGCTCACCACTGGGGGCCGGAAGGGGGCGATGGCGTCGGCCAGCTCGGCGCTGAAGGGGCTGCGGCCGGGGCCGCTAGGGATGCCCTGGGGGTCGATGCCGAACTCCCGGTAGTAGGGGACGAGGGCGGCGCGCCAGGCGGCTTCGCGCTCGGCGTCGGGCTGCGGCGGGGTGTGGCAGAAGAAGTTGACGTTGAAGGGGCGGTCGGTGGCGGCCCGGATGGCGCCGATCTCCCGGGCCAGGGTGTCGGCGGTGAGCATGGCGCCGGGCAGGGAGCCCAGGCCGCCGGCCTGGCTGACGGCGATGGCCAGGGCGCTACCCTGCACGCCCGCCATGGGGGCCTGGATGATGGGCAGGTCGATGCCGAAGAGTTCGGTGATGGACATGGCGGGGCCGTTCCGGGTGTTGGCGTGGGCGACCATTGTGCCGGGGTCGGGCGCGGGGTGGGAGATCGGCGCAGCCCCGTGGGGTCGAATTCATTCGACCTCGGCACGTCGATCATCGCCATGCCGCTCACCATCGTCCGCGGTCGAATGAATTCGGCCCCATGGAAGACGCCGGCCCCTCGGATGTAACTCAGAGCTTGAAGCGCCCCACCAGGTCGCCCAGCCGGCCGGAGGCATGGTCGAGCTGGACGATGGTGCCGGAGGCGTTCTGGATGGCGTCGTCGGTGCTGGTGACCATGTTGGAGGTGACTTCCACCGAGCGCGCCAGGGCGGTGGTGGCGGCGGACTGTTCGCGGGTGGCTTCGGCGATCTCGCGCACCCGCAGGGCGGCGGCCTCCATGCTGGCTTCGATGGCGGCGATCTCCCGGGCCACGGCGGCCGCGTTGGCGATGCCGGATTCGACTTCGTTGCGGGTGCCGGTCATGCCGGCCACGGCCTGTTCGGTGTCGTGGTGCATGGAGTCGATGGTGGAGCGGATCTCCAGGGTGGCGCTGCCGGTGCGTTCGGCCAGTTTGCGCACCTCGTCGGCCACCACGGCAAAACCGCGGCCCTGTTCGCCGGCACGGGCGGCTTCGATGGCGGCGTTGAGGGCCAGCAGGTTGGTCTGGTCGGCCACCTCGCGGATCACCTGCACCACCCCGGCCACCTGCTGGGAGCGGGCCGACAGCTCGCCGAGGGAGCCAGCCAGACGTTCGATGGTGGTGCCGATGTTGCGCATCTGGGTTTCCATGGCGTTCACTGCCTCGGCGCTGCGCCGGGATTGTTCGCGGGTGGCCAGCATGGCCTCGTCGGCTTCCCGGGCGTGGTCGGCAATGTGGCCGCTGGAAACGGTGATCTCTTCGATGGTGGCGGCGTTCTCGCTGGTGGTGTCGGCCACGGTGCGGGAGCTTCGGGCCACCTGCTCGGTGGAGCGATTGACGTCGCGCAGGCCCTGGGCCAAGGCCTGGCTCTCGTCGCGCACGTCGCGGAACATGCTGTGCAGGCGGTCGAGGAAGGTGTTGAGGGATGCGGCGGTGCGGCCCAGCTCGTCGGCCCGGTCGATCGCCACCCGGCGGGTCAGGTCGGCGTCGCCGCTGCTCAGCTCACTCATGGCCCTGGAGAGCTGGGCAAGGGGGCGGGTGAGGGCGGTGAGCAGGCCGAACAGCACCGCGGTGATCAGGCCGGCACTCACCAGACCAAGCAGGATGGCCGTGGTGCGCAGGGATTCTGCCGAGCCGATGATGGCCTCGGTGGGCACCGAGACCACGGTGGCCCAGGGGGTTTCGGGGCCCTGGATACGGGTCGGTTCGAGGAAGTTGACCGTGCTGCCGTCGGTCCAGCGCAGGGGGGTGCCGGCCTTGAGGGCGGCAAGGGCGTCGGCCGGCAGGCTGGCGGGCTTGCCCAGCTGGGCGGCGTCGGGGTGGGAGACGACCAGGCCGGAGGCGGAATACAAGGCCACATGCCCGGCCTGCAGCGGGCGGATGGCAGCGAGTTCTTTCTGTAGGGTGTCGAGGGCGATGTCCACCCCCGCTATGCCCTGAAAGCGGCCGTTTCTGAGGACGGGCTGCACCAGGGATGTGATCAGTACCTGCTTGCCGTTGAGGGTGTAGAAGTAGGGGTCGATGAGTTGGGGTTTGTTGCTGCGCTGGGTGAGGATGTAATAGTCGCCGGCGCCCTCCTTGGTGTAGTTCACCAGAGGTTCAAGGGTTGGCTGGCCGCCGCCCCGGTGCCAGTAGGGCACGAAGCGGCCGGTGCTGTCGTGGCCTTCCTTGCCGGCATGGCGGGCGTCGTCGTTGTCGAAGGCGTTGGGCTCCCAGCCGGTGTAGATGCCAAGAATCTCCGGGCGGCCTTCGAGGCTGTGGCGCAGCAGCGCGTTGATGGCGCTCCGGCTGCGCATTTCGGTGCCATTCAGGCCTTCCAGGTCCAGGGCGAGGCTGTGGGCCACCGACATGGCGTTGTCCAGGCGCAGACGCACTCTGGCGGCGGCATCCAGGGCCTCGGCCTGGGCAAGGGCTTCACCCTGGGCGTAGGTGGCGGTGTAGCTCTTGTAGGTGACGATGCCCAGGGTGACGGAAAAACCCAGGGCGACGGTAACGACAGTTGCAGTGATCAGCTTGGTCCGAAGACCCATGGTTTGCCAGCTCATTTAGCATCTGGAAATAAAGTTGAATCCTATTGATCTACGTCAAATAGGGGTCAATCTTTAGCGCCAAATGGCGTGCCCGGTCGCCAGCGGGTTTCAGGGTACGGGCTTGAGGGATTCGCCGATGCCTTGCAGTGGGCCGAGGGGGTTGCGGCGCAGCTCGGTCTCCTCGATACGCGGGCGGCCGCTCCACTGTTTGAACACCACCTGGTTGTCGATCACCACGATCAGCGCGCCGAATTTCCAGCCGGTGGTCAGGGTGTCGCGCTTGAAGTTGAGAAAGTCGAGGGTGAAGTTGCCCACCCGGTTGCGCTCGATGCGGCTCGGTTCCATGAAGTAGCCCACGCAGCCCTCCTGGGCCTTCATGCAGTCCAGAATGCCCGGCGGAATCGTCGCCCTATCCTGCAGGGGCGAAGGCAACACGGCGCGCACCACCTGGGAGTGGTTGAGGATCTGCATGTTAGGCGTCTTGTAGGGGTCGAAGCCCAGCTTGCGCACGGTGTCCATGTCGGTGGCGTAGGGCACGATTTCGTCGAAGCTCTTCTTCGCCTGGTCAAAATCGTTCCAGGGGTTGTTCACATCCTGGCGGGAGGTGGGCAGCAGGCTGGCGCACCCGGCCAGCAGGCTCGTGGCAAGAAACACCGGAACTTTCATGGCAAGCCATCCTTTCTTCGGTGTGACGTGCAGCTTGGACAGCATCCGTGGGGTCGAATTCATTCGACCGCGGACTTCGGGCGGCGGCATGTCGATGGGCCAGCGTGCGGAGGTCAATGAGATGGACTCCTCCCTCCTTCAACGGCTTCGATGAGCCAGACTGGGAAGTGTCACCCCCCGGTCAATCAGAAAGAAGGAGTCCGTCATGAAGATTACGCGCATTGGCCTTGATCTGG
>NZ_JAQVCN010000018.1 GCF_028689785.1 Zoogloea sp.
GGTTTTAGGATCGATCAAGCGGCGAAGTTTGCTGGGAAAACTGCTCGAAAGACGGTGCTCGCCAAGCACGATGGAAATCCCAAATGCCTTGCGCACCGGCCACCGCGTCAGCGGTTTAGTTCAACGTGAAGTAGACGACAAATGTCGCCTCTGGCGTCTTACACGACTGTCGCATAAGCCGCCAAGATGTGCTAAGTTGCTGTATATAAATACAGTAATCAAGGAGTTTTGCGTCATCATGTCGTCTACCCTTCTTGCGGCTCCCCCCTCGTCGCCCCGCTTGTTGGATCAGGTTCGGGAGCGGATCAGGGTCAAGCATTACAGCCTGAGAACCGAGCAGGCTTATGTGGGATGGATTAAACGCTACATCTTCTTTCATGACAAGCGGCATCCGCGGGACATGGGAAAGGTGGAGGTGGAGGCGTTTCTGGGCGTGCTGGCAGTAGAGCGCAACGTGAGCGCGGCCACGCAAACCCAGGCTCTGTCGGCGCTGCTCTTTCTGTATCGGGATGTGTTGGGTATCGAGTTGCCCTGGCTGGATGATCTGGTGCGTGCGAAGAAACCCAAGCGCTTGCCCTCGGTGTTGACCCGCTCCGAAGTGTCGGCCCTGCTGGGTGCGATGGATGATCCGGACGTCGTACTTCCTGCACGGCTGCTGTATGGCGGTGGGCTGCGGCTTCTGGAATGCCTGCGTTTGCGGGTGAAGGATGTGGACGTGTCGCGGAGGGAGATTCTGGTGCGCGATGGCAAGGGGCAGAAGGACAGGGTCACGATGCTGCCGGAAAGCCTGGTGCCGCAGATGCAGGTGCAGATGGAAACGGTCAGACAACTGCATGCCAGGGATCTGGCAAACGGGCATGGGGAGGTGTGGTTGCCTGATGCACTGTCAGTCAAATATCCGGGCGCGGCCAGGGCGCTGGGTTGGCAGTACATGTTTCCGGCGGCGGGGTTTTCGAGTGACCCGCGGAATGGAGCGGTGCGCCGCCATCATCTGGATGAGCGGCGGGTTCAGCGGGCGGTCAGGAAGGCGGCAGAAGTCGCCGGCATCGTCAAAATGGTGTCGCCGCACACGTTTCGTCACTCATTCGCCACGCATCTGCTGGAGTCGGGCTACGACATCCGCACGGTGCAGGAGCTGTTGGGGCACGCCGACGTGAAGACCACCATGATCTACACCCATGTGCTCAATCGCGGTGGGCGCGGGGTGGTGAGTCCGCTCGATGCGGTGCGGTGAGTGTGTTGGCGGGGGCTTTGGTGTGGTGCAGCTGGGCGGGCGTGGGCGAATGAATTCGCCCCTACAAAGGCATCAGATCGTGTGGGCGTTGTAGGGGGAGCATTCGCCCGCCGGGCCTGATTGGGGCTTGGCTGGGCAGTGTACGGGGAGGTCGAATGACTTCGACCCCGCCAAAAGAAAACCCCCGATTCGCCGGGGGTCTGGGCTCAGTAAATCTCCCGCGTCTCCAGAAACTTTATGTCCGGAAACCGTTCCTGGGCCATTTGCAGGTTCACCCGGTTGGGGGCGAGGTATACGTAGTCGCCGTTGCCGTCGAAGGCCATGTTGGCGGGGGATTTGTCGGCCAGGGTGCGCAGGTCGGCGTCGGAGCCGCGCAGCCAGCGGGCGGTGGCGTAGCTGCAGGATTCGAACATCACGTCCACGCCGTATTCAAACTCCAGCCGGTGGGCCACCACGTCGAACTGCAGGGTGCCGACGGCGCCGAGGATGAGTTCGTTGGTGGTGGTGGGGCGAAAGAGCTGGGTGGCGCCTTCCTGGGCGAGCTGTTCGAGGCCCTTCTGAAGTTGTTTCATCTTCAGGGGGTTCTTGATCTGGGCGCGGCGGAAGTACTCCGGGGCAAAGCTGGGGATGCCGGTGAACTGCAGGTCTTCGCCTTCGGTGAAGGTGTCGCCCAGGTGGATGGTGCCGTGGTTGGGGATGCCGATGATGTCGCCGGCGAAGGCTTCGTCGGTGGTGTTGCGGTCTTGCGCCATGAAGGTGATGGCGTTGTTGATGGCGAGGCTCTTGCCGGTGCTCACCTGCTTGAGCTTGCCGCCGCGCTCGAAGCGGCCGGCGCAGACGCGGATGAAGGCGATGCGGTCGCGGTGCTTCGGGTCCATGTTGGCCTGGATCTTGAACACGAAGCCGGAGAACTTGGGCTCGTCGGGCTGCACCTGGCGGCTCTTGGAGGGGCGGGCAAGGGGGGCGGGGGAGAGGTCCACCACCGCGTCCAGCAGGCTTTGTACGCCGAAGTTGTTGACTGCCGAGCCGAAGAACACCGGGCATTGCTTGCCGGCCAGGTAGGCTTCCCGGTCGAAGGTGTGGGAGGCACCGCGCACCAGCTCGATGTCCATGCGCAGTTCGTCGGCCTGGTCGCCGATCAGTTCATCCAGGCGCGGGTTGTCGAGGCCCTGGATGATCTCGGAGGTGCCTTTTTCTGCTTGGGGGTCGAAGAACTGGACGCTGTCGTTGTAGAGGTGATACACGCCGCGGAAGCGCTTGCCCATGCCGATGGGCCAGGTCATGGGGGCGCACTGGATGCCCAGCACCGATTCGATTTCATCGAGCAGCTCGATGGGCTCGCGGCCTTCCCGGTCGAGCTTGTTGATGAAGGTGATGATGGGCGTGTCGCGCAGGCGGCAGACGTTGAGCAGCTTGATGGTCTGGGCTTCAACACCGTTCACCGAGTCGATGACCATGACCGCCGAGTCTACGGCGGTGAGGGTGCGGTAGGTGTCTTCGGAGAAGTCTTCGTGGCCCGGGGTGTCGAGCAGGTTGATGACGCACTCCCGGTAGGGGAACTGCATCACCGATGAGGTGACCGAGATGCCGCGCTGCTTTTCCAGCTCCATCCAGTCGGAGGTGGCATGGCGTGCGGCTTTGCGGGCGCGGATTTCGCCGGCCACCTGGATGGCGCCGCCGAACCACAGGAGCTTTTCGGTCAGCGTGGTCTTGCCCGCATCGGGGTGGGAGATGATGGCAAAGGTGCGACGGCGGGCGATTTCCTGGGTGGCGGACATGATGCGCTGCGGAATGCTGAAAAGCCCGCGATTATACAAGGCCTTGCGTGATCTCCCCAGCCTGTCGCGGCGAGGGGGGCTGTGGGGTCGAATTCATTCGACCGCGGACTTCCGGTGATCGGCTTGCCTGTGGCTCAAGCTACGGAGGTCGAATGAATTCGACCCCACGGGAGCCGTCGCGCTGGCGGTCAGATGACGTGGAACGCGGCTTTCAGAACTCCATCAGCATCAGCCGCCGTCCGCCAGCCTCCCGTTTGCCCATCAGGCGGAAGCCGAGGCGGGCGAAGCGGCGGCTGCGAGCGGTGGATACCAGCAGTCGGCCGCTGGGGTAGTTCTCCATCACCCAGGCGATGCGTGTGGCGATAAGGCTGCGGGCGATGCCTTGGCCGCGGGCATGCTCGGCGACGGCCGACAGGTAAAGGATGTGGGTGTCGCTGGCCCAATCGGCGGCCTTGATGCCGCCCACGCCCACCACTTCGCCGTGCTGGCGGCAGATGAAGAAGTGCCGATAGAAGGGCGGTGCTGCCGTCTGCAGCTGTTCGAGAATGCGCGTCATGCCGTAGCGCTCGGGGTCGGCGAAGGCGCTTAGCAGGATGTGGGCCGCCGCCTCACGTGTTGCGGAGTCGGTGGCCTCCAGGGGGCTGATGTGCAGTTCGCCCTTGGGCGCGGCGGTGTCGATAGCGATCTCCTTGCCTGCCGGGTGGCCGGGCTGGACGCTATTGAAGCTGCACGATGTTGCAGCCGTGTTGCGGTGCGCTCGGTGGGCAGGCGCTCAGGGCACGACGAAGAAGCGATACTTGCGGGGGAGGTTGCTGCGCAGCTGGATGGGGCCGGTGCGGGTGCGGCCGGCGGCGCCGGGTTCGCGGGTATAGACCTTGACGTGGGCCGAGGGCTCGGTGAGCAAGCTGTCGGCATCGCAGCGGATCACGCCGCCTTCCGTTTGCCGGTTGATGCACTGGGACAGCCAGGCCGGGCCGGTGAGGGGCGGCTCGGGCGGTGCTTCCTCGACAATGATTTCGGGGCCCTTGGTGGCGGCGGGTTTGTCCGTCTTGGCAGGGGCCTTGTCGGGAGCTTTGTCGGGGCGGGACGGGGCCTTGGGCCGGGGGGGAGCGGGGCGGGTGGCGCTGCCCGATGTGGCGTCGTCCCGGCTGCTGCCGGTGGCTGCGGGGTTGGCGTCCGGTGTGGTGGTGACGGGCGCGGTGGAGCAGGCCCCGAGGATGCAGGTCGTCAGGGCGGCGGCGAGAGAGAGGCGGAAAGCGCTTGAAGTCATGGGTCGCAGGCTTGGCAGCGCGCGATCTTAGCATGCCCGGCTGTCTCCCCTGGAGCGATACAAGTGCGGGCGGGAGGCTGGCGGCCCGGCGCCGGCTTCAGAAGGGGCGGGCCAGACGGGCGGAATTCTTTGGATCGCGGAACACCAGGGGGCGCACCGTGCCGGGCTTTTCCGCGTCGGCCAGGGCGGTTTCGATGAGGCGGTGGTTGGGGGATTTGGGGCACACCGGGTCGGTGGCGTCGGCTTGGCCGGTGAGCATGAAGGCCTGGCAGCGGCAGCCGCCGTGGTCCTTGTCCTTGTCTTCGCAGCTCTGGCAGGGCTCGGGCAGCCAGGCGGTACCCCGGAAGCGGTTGAAGAGGGGCGAGTCGTGCCAGATCCAGTCGATGCCGTGATCGCGCACATTGGGAAACGTCAGCCCCGGCAGCATGCGGGCGGTGTGGCAGGGCAGGGCAAGGCCGTCGGGGGTGACGGAGAGAAAGACTTCACCCCAACCGTTCATGCATTTCTTGGGTTTCTTCGTCTGGTAGTCGGGGGTAACGAAGAGGATGCGCATTTTCTTGCCCAGGCGGGCTTTCCAGCGCTCGGTCACGGCTTCGGCCTCGGCCAGCTGGGCGGCGGTGGGCATCAGGGCTTCCCGGTTGAGGAAGGCCCAGCCATGGTACTGGGTGTTGGCCAGCTCCAGGTATTCGGCGCCGATCTCCACGGCCATCTCGATGATGCGGTCAAGGTGGTCGATGTTGGTCCGGTGCAGCACGCAGTTGATCACCGTGGGGTAGCCGGCGGCCTTGGTCATGGCGGCTACCTTGCGTTTCAGGTCAAAGGTGCGGGTGTTGGTGATGAGGTCGTTGGCCTCGCGGGTGGCGTCCTGGAAGGAGAGCTGGATGTGGTCCAGGCCGGCGTCCTTCAGAGCGGCGAGGCGGGCTTCGGTGAGGCCCACGCCGGAAGTGATGAGGTTGGTGTAGAAGCCAAGCTGACGGGCTTCGCGGACGAGGATCTCGATGTCGTCCCGGACCAGTGGCTCGCCGCCGGAGATGCCGAACTGGGCGGCGCCCAGGGCGCGGGCCTCGCGGATCACCTTGAGCCAGTCGTCGGTGGACAGCTCGGGCCCGGCCTGGGCGAAGTCCACCGGGTTGTAGCAGAAGGCGCAGTGCAGGGGGCAGCGGTAGGTGACCTCGGCCAGCAGCCACAGGGGGCCGGGGCGGCGCTGCAGGGCGGCGGGCGGAACGAGCAGGGTGTCCATCAGTCGGTGTTCCAGGTGATCCAGTTCTGGGCGTCGGCCATCTCAAGGAAGGCCTCGACTTCGGCGGCCAGCCCACTGGCGTTGAAGGCGGCCTCCAGGTCGGCGACGATCTGCGGCACCGTGCGTGCGCCATCACAGCGCTTGAGAATCTCCCCCGCGCTCTGGTTGAGCTTGACCATGCCCTCGGGGTAGAGCAGCACATGGGCCTGCTGGGCGGGCTCCCATTGAAAGCGGAACAGGCGGTTGATGGCGGGGCGGGCGGAGTCGGCAGTCATGGCAGCGTGGGGTCGAATTTATTCGACCTCGGAGGTGGATCATCGGAAAAACGGTCGAATGAATTCGACCCCACGGGGATGCGATCAGGCGGTCTGTGCCAGCCCGTACTTGATCATCATCGCGTCGTTCATGGACCACAGGATGTCGAGCTTGAACTTGAGGATGTCCAGGGCGCGTTCCTGCTGGGCGCGGGTGTCGAAATAGGCCAGGGTGATGGCCAGCCCCTGTTCCACGTCGCGGCGGGCCTGGGTGACGCGGTTGCGGAAATATTGCAGGCCCTCGGTTTCGATCCACGGGTAATGCTCGGGCCAGTTGGCCAGACGCTGCTTGTGGATGGTGGGCGCGAAGAGTTCGGTGAGGCTGGAGCACACCGATTCCTGCCAGGGGCGCTGGCGGCAGAAGTTGAGGTAGGCGTCGCAGGCGAAGCGCACGGCGGGAATCACGTGGCGCTGGTCGACGATCTCTTCGCGGCTGAGGCCGACGGCCTGGCCCAGGCGCAGCCAGGCCTCGATGCCGCCCTCGTCGTCGCCGTGGCCGTCGTGGTCGAGGATGCGCTGGATCCACTCCCGCCGCACTTCCCGGTCGGGGCAGTTGGACATCACCGCCGCGTCCTTCTGGGGAATGATGATCTGGTAGTAGTAGCGGTTGGCCACCCAGCCCTGGATCTGCTCCTGCGTGGCCTTGCCGGTGTTGAGCATGACGTTGAAGGGGTGGTGGATGTGGTAGGCGCTGCCCTTGTCGCGCAGCTGCGCTTCGAACTCTTCCGGCGTCCAGGGGCGAGGGGAGGTATGGCTCACAGGTCGATCTCCATGCCGTCGTAGGCCACCTCGATTCCGGCGGCGGTGAGGGTTGCCCGTTCCGCCGACCGGTCGTCGAGGATGGGGTTGGTGTTGTTGATGTGGATGAGGACGCGGCGGATGTGCCGGGGCAAGCGGGCGAGTTGTTCGATCATACCGCCGGGGCCGCTCTGGGCCAGGTGGCCGATGTCGCGGGCACGCTTGGTGGACAGGCCCATGGAGATCATCTCGTCGTCGGTCCAGAAGGTGCCGTCCACCATCACGCAGTCAGCATTGCGCATGGCGGCAAATACCGCATCGTCCACCTCGGCGAGGCCGGGGGCGTAGAACACGCGACGGCGGGTGATCGGGTCGTGAATGCACAGGCCCACGTTGTCGCCCGGCTCCGGCCTTCCCCGGTGGGGCGAATAAGGCGGGGCGGCCGACAGCAGGGGGAGGGCCTGCCAGTCCAGGCCCTCGCTGCCTTCCGGGTGGAAGGGGGCGCCATGGGCGGGCAGGGGCCGGCGGTCGATGCCGCAGTAGTGTTCGAGCAGATGCAGGATGGGGTTGCCCCGGGTCAGGTCTTCATGGACCGGGTCGGTGCACCACACGGGCCAGGGGCTGCCTTTTTCGCGCAGCATGTAGAGGCCGGTGGTGTGGTCGATCTGGGCATCCACCAGCACGATGGATTCGATGCCGCAGCCGCGCAGCCCGCCCGTGGGCCAGCTGCCCGGAAAGGCCTGGAACTGCTGGAGGATGTCGGGGGAGGCGTTGACCAGGGTCCAGCGGGCGCCGTCGGCGCTCACGGCAATGGATGACTGGGTGCGAGGCTGAAAGGCGCTGTGGCCTTCACGCACGGCCTTGCAGTTGCGGCAGTTGCAGTTCCACTGGGGAAAGCCACCGCCTGCGGCCGAGCCGAGAACACGGATTTTCATGGGGAGCGGGGAGATGGCGTGGAGGGGGTGCCGGCCTCGGGGGGCGAGGCCGGCACCGGATGCGGATTACTTGGCCGCGATGTACATAGTGATTTCGAAGCCGAAACGCAGGTCGCAAGCTTGGGGGGTGGTCCAGGTCATGGTCAGTCTCCAGTATTTGAGTTGGGTTGATCCGGCCAGCGCGATGCATGACCGTGGAGCGCAGTGTTGCAAAGGCCGGCATACTCCCGCCTCACGAAAATCATGATTCGCGGTGTGTGCCGCGTCCGCCGATCGCCATGTCCGTCGAAGCCGGTTTCCATTTGCCCGTGGGAGAGGGGCATTGCCTGTGGGTGCAGACCCTCGGCCAGCCCGGTCACGAGCCGGTGGTGGTGGTGCATGGCGGGCCCGGCAGTGGCTGCAGCCCGCGCTTTGCCGAGCTCTACGACCTGGCCTGGCAGTACGTGGTGTTGCCCGATCAGCGCGGGGCCGGGCGGTCGACGCCGGCAGGGGGGCTCGGCGCCAACACCACCACGCACCTCGTTGCCGATCTGGAAGCCCTGCGCCGCCATCTGGGTCTTGCCCGCTGGCGGGTGACTGGCGGATCGTGGGGGGCGACCCTGGCCATGGCCTACGCGGCGGCCCATCCGCAGGCGGTCATCGATCTGGTGTTGCGCAGTGTGTTTGTTCCGTCGCGAGCGCGGGTGGATGCCTTCTTTGCGGGCGGGCCTTCCCTGGAGGTGCTGGCGGCGGGCCTCGACCAGCCTAATCCCGCGCGGGCCCGGGCGGCGGCCCTGGCCTGGTGGCAGCATGAGGCGGCCATGAGCGGGGCCTCGATCCCGGCCCCGCCCGACACATCGGCCCTTGAGCGCCTGGTGCTCAAGTACCGGCTCCAGGCCCACTACCTGCTGGCCGACTGCTTTCTGGGCGAGGCCGGCTTTGACGCGGCCTGTGCCCGCCTGGCCGATCAGGCCCTGCCTGTCACTCTGATCCACGGCCGTGATGACCGGGTGTGTCCGCCAGAGAATGCCTTGTGGGTGCATGCCCGCTTGCCCGGCAGCCGTCTGGTGTGGGTGGAAGGCTGCGGGCACGACCCCTTTCACACCGCCATGCAGGCTGCCTGGCGGGCGGCTCTGCAGCCCCGACCATGACACCATGCCCCGACACCTGCTTTACCTGATCGTCTTCATCGAGGGTTTTTGCTCTCTTGGGGCCGAGGTCATCGCCCTTCGCCGGCTGGTGCCCCATGTGGGTAGCGCCATCGTCATCACCGCACCCACCATCGGCCTGTTTCTGCTGGCCCTGGCACTGGGCTATGCCTCGGGGGCCAGGGTGAGTGAGCGCTTCACCACCGTGGTGGCGCGCAATTTTCTGCTGTCGGCCCTGCTGGTAGGCCTGGGCCTGGCCCGGGTGACGGTGGATGGCCTGTTTGCCCACCTGCAGCCGGTGGGGGTGGCCTATCTGCTGTTCATCGGCGGGGTGCTGTGCCCGGTGGCCTGGCTGCTCGGGCAGACCGTGCCGGTGCTCACCAACCTGATGAAGCACATGCGCACCGGCGAGGCCAGCGGCTACGCCCTGTACTGGTCCACCCTCGGCTCCTTCCTGGGGTCGGTGAGCCTGTCGCTGCTGGTGATGCAGTGGCTGGGAGTGTCTGTGGCGGTGCTGGTGTGTGCCCTGCTGCTGGCGGTGGGCAGCCTGCAGCTGGCCGAAGCGGGGTGGCGACGCTGGGGCTTGGCCATGAGCACCGGGCTGGCGGCCACAGCCATCAACCTGTTTCCGCCTACGGCGGTGCTGGATACCGCCTACGCCGATTATGCCGTGGAGGGGGTGAGTCTGGCGGACCACACCGATCCCCGCGCCTTCTTCGTCAACAACTCCCTGGCATCCCTGGTGGACGACAGCGCGCCGCCGCGCTACGCCCGCTACGTGCAGCACCTGCGCAAACTGCTGCTGGAGGATCTGGCCTTCGAAGGGCGCTCGGTGCTGGTGCTGGGGGCCGGCGGCTTCACCCTGTCCCACCAGGAGCCCACCAACCGCTACACCTATGTGGACATCGACCCGAAGATCCGCGAGATCGCCGAGACGCGCTTCCTCAGGGCGCCGATCCGCGGCGAATTTGTGGTGGATGATGCCCGGCGCTACGTGCGCGCCACGGCCGAGCGTTACGACGCGGTGGTGGTGGATGTGTTCAGTAGCCATACCTCCATCCCCGGCCACCTGGTGACCCGGGAGTTCTGGCAGGACGCCCGCCGGGCCCTGGTGCCGGAGG
This sequence comes from Zoogloea sp., assembly GCF_028689785.1. Taxonomy (GTDB): domain Bacteria; phylum Pseudomonadota; class Gammaproteobacteria; order Burkholderiales; family Rhodocyclaceae; genus Zoogloea. Next base: position 9,758 of record NZ_JAQVCN010000018.1, read on the forward strand.
GGGTGCTGGTGGCCAACCTGATTCTCGACGGCAAGCTCGAAACGCCCTATGCCCGCAACCTGCTGGCAACCATCGAGAGCGTGTTCGGGCGCTGTGGTGTGGACGTGCTGCACCGGGGCCGGCCCCTCTCCAATGTGATCGTGAGTTGCTACGCCAGCAGCCGGCGGGGCGAAATCACTCTCTATTCCGATGAGCGCAACGGGGCCGATATGGACCTGGCACGCTCCCGATGAGCAGCGATTCTGGGTAATTGATTCGGGTCAATGAGGCGGTGGGGCAGGGCGGCATACGATCCGCTCCACAACCCGCTGGACGGGTTTTCCGATACCCAACATTCAATTAAAGAGAGCCCCATGCTGACGCCCCGACTCCTCCCCCTGATTCTCGTTGGTCTGCTGGCCGCCTGCGGCAAGTCTGAAGCGCCGCCCGCCGCCGCGCCTGTGGCAGCACCCGCGCCGGTAGCCGCAGCGCCGGCTCCCGCCCCCGCTGCTGCCGATGGCGGAAAGGGCGCCGACATTTTCAAGAAGACCTGCGCCATGTGTCACCAGACTGGCGTGGCCGGAGCACCCAAGCTCGGCGACAAGGCCGACTGGGGCCCGCGCATTGCCCAGGGCAATGACACGCTCTACAAGCACGCCATCGAGGGCTTCAACGGCAGCAAGGGTGCCATGCCGCCCAAGGGAGGCAGCCCGTCCCTCAGCGACGATGAAATCAAGGAAGTGGTGAACTTCATGGTTGCCAAGGCCCAGTAAGAGGCGCTGCGCCCGCCGATCAGATCCTTGTCTCTTTCTCACCTCAGCGCGTAACCCCCCACGCGCCCAGACCCGGTCGCCACCATGCGGCCGGTTTTTTTTGCCTGTCGCCAGCAGGTGACGATGACAGCCGCTATCCGGCGACTATCCTGAGATTCGGAGCCGGCAACATGCTCGGACGACACGGGAGGCGAAGATGGAGATCCAAGCGGCGGTAGGGGCCTGGGAGCGAGGCGCGCAGAACCAGCGTCAGGACGTCGAAACCGTACAGTCGGCCCTGACCCGACTGGCCCGTCAGCCCGGCTGGGAGGGCGCCGACCCGGAGGGCGTGGACGGGAGCATTGCCCGCCCACCGCGCAAGTCGGCCACAGTGAAGGCCATTCGGGCCTTTCAGGCGGCGGCAGGGCTGGAGGCCAGTGGACTGCTGACGCCGGAGGGGGATGGCTGGCGCCGGCTGGTGCAGTTGCTGGCAGACACACCGCGGCCACCCGGTGGCGACGTGGTTTTCCCCTTCGCCAAACCGGCCGTGGCCGACTGGACCCACCCACCCCGTTCCTTCGGCTCGCGGCGCAGCGGAGGGCGGCGTGCCCATGCGGGCTGCGATCTGTACGCCCCGGTGGGGCGTGCCATCCACGCCGTGCGGGACGGGGTGGTGATCCGCGACCCCTATGCCTTCTATGCTCAGACTGACGCGCTGGAGATCGACCACGGGGATTTTGTGATCCGCTACGGCGAGATCAAGCCTGATTGCGCCCTGCGCAAGGGTGAGCAGGTGACGGCCGGGCAGGTGATTGCGCGGGTGGGGTTGCTGGTGGGCATCCAGGTGCCCAGTGCCATGTTGCACCTGGAAATGTACGACGGCAGTGGTTCGGGCAGTCTGACGGTGACCGAGAAGCTGTCGGCGCGCACCGCCGACGGTGTGCCCTTCCTGCGCCGTGCCGATCTGCTGGACCCGACTCCTTTCCTCAACGAATGGCGCAAATGGCTGGCGGGCACATGAGGCCCGTGTTTGCGCTGGTTGGGTGGCTGCTGGCCGGCCCGCTGCTCGCCGCCTCGCCCTGCGAGTCGGGGCCGCCGGCCGCTGCCGGGGATGCTGTCCTGCTGCTGGATTTTGACGGTGACGGCAGGCAGGACCGGGTGTGGTTCCTGCCTGCCGGTGCCCTGCCGGATGCCCGCGGGCGGGCCGCCGACCCGTGGCGGCGGGTGCAGCGCTCCCTTGATCCGAACGCCGCGCTGCTGGTGGTGGACAGGGGGCGGGGCAGCGCCGCCTGCGTGCTGATCCAGAACCGGCGCTTTTTTGCCACCCCGATCTGGGAGGACGGGCCGCCGCCTGTCGGGGTTCTCCAGCGCAGTTCGGCCCAGGCCCGCGCCTGGCGGGGGATGACTCGGGGCTGGCGGGGAGAGGGCGTGCTGCTGGGGACCGAGGCGGGGCCTGATCTGCTGCTCTACTGGGACGGCCGTCAGCCCCGCATTGCCCTGGGGCGCGATCTGCCCTGAGGCTCCACTTGAGGGAGGAAAGAGCCATGCCTGTGCAATTCAAGTATGCCCGGGACTTCATCATCGGCGGGCCGGGGGCGGCCCAGCTGACGCCCAGCTTCCAGCTGCGCGAGTACGCCCGCCACGACGGGACCGTCTACATCCACAGAGAGCTTGCGGGCGCCGTCCAGGTGCTGCGGGATGCTATAGGCATGCCTCTGCAGATCGACTCGGTGCTGCCGGCCGAGGGGCTGGGGGCCGGGCTGGAAGGGCGCTTCGTGTGGGTGACGGCGGCACGGTTGGCAGAAGTGCACAAGTCGGCCAGCCGCTTGGCCCAGGAGGGGCATTTCCGGCAGGTGGAGCTCCGGGGCGGGCGGATCTACCTGGAAATGCCCGATCCTGCGGCGTTGCCGGCCATGCGCCCGGAGCTGGCCATTGCCAACGCCCTGCGGGTGACGGCTGCCTTCGAAACCAGTGGCGATCCGTTTCAGCAGGTGACCGGCAATTTCGATGGGGCGGGGTTGTCTTTCGGGCCCCTGCAAGTCAATCTCAAGACCGGCACCTTGCAGGAGCTGTTCCGGCGCTTCGAGGCCCGCAACGGCCCGGCCCTGCAGGCCTGTTTCGGCGGCCTGTGGCCCGCGTGGCAGGCCATGCTGCGCCTGCCCAGCCGGGCCAGGCAGATCGCCTGGGCCGACGCCCTGAGCCGGGGTGGGCGCAAGACCGACTTCGACCCGGCCTGGAAGGCGGCCCTGCAGGCGGTCGGGCGTACGCCCGATTTCTATGCAGAAACCCTGGCTTATGCTTACGACGTGTACGGGCGCAAGCTCATCGCCGCCCTGTCGTGGTTGCATGGCCTCAAGCCGATCCGCATCGACAACCTGCGCTGCCTGGCGTCCCTGTACGACCTGTGCGTACAGCAGGGCAGCCTGGACAAGGCCCGGGACGCGATCCGGGCGCGGGTGGAGCGGGAAGGCCCCACCGATCAATTTGCACTGACCCGCATCGCCGTGGAGGAGCGGGGCAAGACGGCACTGCCCGAATGGCGCGCCGATTGCGTCAGCCGGCGCCTGTGCATCCTGGAGCGGGGGCCGGTGGTGGTGAGCCTGAGCAGCAAATCTGCCGAGCGCGAGAACCCCCAGCTCTACCTGCTGCGCAATGCCCCGGTGAGCCGGATCGAGCAGTATCTGCTGTAGGGGAAGGGGTTTGTTCCTGTTGCGTGGTTCAGTGGCGGTGTGCGCCGCTCAGGCTCTTGATGAGCTCCCGGGTGATGTCGGGGTATTGCAGCACTCTGCCGCCCTGGGCCTTAATGTGGGCGTCGGCAGCTTCGCGGGTGGCGAAGGCGGGGAGGTTGGGGTCGTTCATGGGGCCGAGGGCCTTGGAGCCCTGAACGTAGAAGGCTTTTTTTGCATCGACCCAGGCTTTGGTGGCGTAGTCGGCGACCCAGATCGCGCCCACGTCGGCGGGCTTGTGCTGCTTGTCGAAGACGATCATGTTGTTGAGGAAGCGGAACATGTCCACTGGCGAGTCGAAGGTGCTGGCGGTCTGGTCGTTGAAGACGATCTGCCCCATCCACTGGGGTGTGCGGTAGGGGTACATGCCGCACACCGGGCAACGGGTGGAGCGCTGTACGTACTGGGGAGAGAGGTCGGCCGCGGCAACGGGGGTGGCCGGAGCCAGCCCGAGGAGGGTGGTGGCGAGCACGGCGCAGAGGAGGCGGAGCATCATGGTTGGGGGCTTCCGGTTGAGGTGCCAAGCAGCGGATCGGCCAGGATGGCGGTGATGAGCCGTTGCAGGTTGTCCCAAGGGGCGGCGCCAGGCACGGTGAGTGGGTCGTGGTGCAGCATGCCGTCAGCGCCGTGGAGGTGGTTGGGGTAGGTGGCCAGATCGGCGTGCAGGGGGGCCGTGTCGATGCGCAGCTCGGCTTCTCCCCACACCCAGGTGAACGCGTAGGCGTGGGGGTCGGCCACCCGGGCTTCCAGGCTGACGCCGTTGGCGAGGTGGGTGATGAGGGCATCGAGCTTGAGCTCCACGGCGCCTTCCAGGTGTTCGCCGAAGTGCTCTTCAATGCGCACGGCCAGATCGGGGTGCATGCTCATCGTCCCTGGCTCTCTTCGATGCGGGCGGCCAGATCGGCGCGCACCTGGGTGCCCAGGTCGGTGAGGATGCGGGCCGACAGGTAGTGCTCGTAGGACGGATGCTCGGGCAGCTCGCCCCGGCGGATGCGGTCGAGGGCCTGGGCGGCATCAGCAGCGCCCAGGCGGGCAAGCATTTTGTCGCGGGCGACGCGGACTTCGTACATGAGCCGGGCGATCTGCTCGATCTCCATGGCATCGTCGGGCGGCAGTTGGTTGTAGAACGGGTCCATCGGCTTACATCCTCTGGTCGTGGAGGGCGCCGCCGTCGAGGCGGGCCATGTCGGGGGTGATCTCGACATAGGGATAGACCTTGCCCCCTTCGGCGGTGGCGAACTTCTGGGCGCCTTCCCGGGTGCCGAAGGACGGGATGGTGGGCCCCATGGCACCACGCTTCTTCGAGCCGACCACGTAGAAGGCGGCTTTGGCATCAATCCAGGCGCCCTTGGGGGCAGCCCAGTCGGCCTTGTCCATGTCCTGCACGTAGGCGGCGGCCACTTTGCGCGCTTGCTCGGGCTTGAGCAGCAGGGAGAACATTTCGGTGGTGTCGCAGAAGAACTCGGGTTCGGGCTGGCCGGCGTAGTGGATCTGGGCCTTGGGGCCGGGGTAGTCGGCGAGGAGCATGCCGTCCAGGGCGCAATAGGTGTCCTGGGCAATCTCTCTGGGGGTGATGCTGGTGGTGCTGGACTGGCCACAGGCGGCGAGCAGACTGGCCGCCACCAGCAGCACGGCGGTGTGGGCAACGAGGGGCGGGATTTTCATCGTTCGAATCTCCAGATGGCCACTGCGAGGGGGCCGACGATCCAGGCGAGCATGACGCCGCCGAGGGTGGCGGGGTTGCTCAGGGCTTCGGGAAAGACGGTGGCAAGGCCGTACAGGGTGCGCACCTCATCCAGGCTGAAGACGTTGAGGATGCGGAACACGTCGGCGGGGTTGAGGAGTAGCAGGTAGGGAAACACGGCGCCGCCGTATTCTCCGGCGGTGACGACCAGGGCGCCGAGGATCAGCAGGTCGAAGACCAGCACGAAGAAGAACCAGGTGCCGATGGCGAGGCCCGAGGCCCGGGTGCGGTCGGCGGCGAACACCGACAGCATCACGGCCAGGCTCAGAAAGGCGAAACCCAGCAGAATGGCCGAAGCCATGAAGCCAATGTAGTGGAAGAGGGCGCCCAGGCTGAGGCTGGGGGACAGGATGACGCCCACCGCGCCGAAGCCGGCGATGGTGGAGAAGGCCAGCGCCCCGCCGAGGCCGGCGTATTTGCCGAGGATCAGCTCCTTGCGGGTGATGGGCAGGGTGAGCAGCAGGTCGAGAGAGCCGCGTTCGCGCTCGCCGACGATGGCGTCGAAGCCGAGAATCAGGGCGATCAGGGGGATCAGGTAGATAACCAGGCTGACCAGGGAGGCGATGGTCACGTCGATGGAGCGAAAGCCCACCGCGCCCTGCTGGGCAGCGCCGAAGTAGGCGATGACCAGGGCAAAAACGGTGAACACGATGGAGACCGCCAGCACCCAGCGGTTGCGGATGCGGTCCCAGAACTCCTTGCCGGCGACGATGCCGATCTGTCTGAAGTCGATGGAAAGCATGGGCTCAGTTCCGGTAGCCGAAGAACACGTCCTCAAGGGACGGCTCGCGGACGTGGAGGTCGCGCAGGGTGTCGCCCAGGGTGGCCAGGCGGGTGAGGGCGGGCATCTTGGCGTCCCGGGCGAGGCGGATGTGGAGCACGCTGCCAGCATCAAAGATGCCTTCGATGGCAAGGCCTTCCAGGGCGCGGGCGACCTGCTCGCGCAGGCCGGCGCCGCCAGCGATCTCGAGAGTGAGGGGCAGGTTCATGGCCTCGCGCAGGGCCTGGACGGTACCGGTGGCGCGGATCTGGCCGCCTTCCATGATGGCCAGGCGGTCCACCCGCTCCTGGATCTCGGCCAGGATGTGGGAGGTGAGGACCATGGTTACGCCTTCGTCCCGCAACTCGCGCAGGATACGGTAGAAGTCGCGGATGGCACCGGGGTCGAGGCCGGTGGTGGGTTCGTCGAGAAACAGCAGGCGGGGTTGGCCGAGCAGGGCCTGGGCAAAGCCGAGGCGCTGGCGCATGCCCTTGGAGTATTCCCGAACCCGGCGGCTGGCGGCTTCGGCCAGGCCGACCTTGTCGAGCAGGCCGGCACATTCACGGCGCGGCACGGCCTTGAGGTCGGCGAAGAAATAAAGGGTCTCAAGGCCGGTGAGGTTGTCGTAGAGGACGACGTTCTCCGGCAGGTAGCCGATCTTGCGCCGGGTCTCGCGAAAGCGCGGGCCGGTGATGGGTTCGCCGTCGAGGTGGATGGTGCCTGAGGTAACGGGGATCAGGCCGAGCATCATCTTGAAGAGGGTGCTCTTGCCGGCGCCGTTGTGGCCGATCAGGCCGAAGAGTTCGCCGGGGGCGATGGATAGATCGACACCTTTGACGGCCTGAATGGTGCCGAAATCCTTGGTCACCCCGCGGGCTTCAACGATAGTGCTTGCCAAGCCAGTTTCTCCAGTCGGAATGTTCGGGGCGCATGCGCGGTTTTGGGTCCACGATGCTGGGGGCGCGCAGCAGCGGAAACTGCTGGGCGATGAGGCGCAGGGTCTGAATGGCCGGGCTGGCCAACAGCAGCTTGACCATCGGGTGGCGCCAGGACAGGCGATCTACCATGTCGTTGGCCTCGTAGGGCACGTCGCCGTGGCCGTCGCCGTTACGGTCCCAGCCCACATAGTTGCTCCAGTGGTTGCCGCTCTCGGCGCCCCATTTTTCGTCCCTGGAGGCGACGTATTTCACCTGCTCGCGGTTGGAGATGAAATCGTTCTTCTCCACTACGTTGCGTACCGAGCCGGCCCACACGTGCATGCCCACTTGGTTATCCACCACCAGGTTGCCGCGCAGGGTGTTGTATTCGGCGTCGTAGATGAAGAAGCCCCGGGCGTTGCCGGCGACGATGTTGTTCTCCACCACGGCGTCCTGGATGGTGCGCAGCATGATGCCGTGGTCGGAGTTGCCCCATGCCCGGTTGTTGCGCACCACCTGGTCACGCACTTCCATCAGGGCCAGGCCGCCCCGGTTGTAGTAGGTGTCGTTGTCTTCCCACAGGTTGCGGTAGGAGTTCATGTAGTGGGTGCCGTAGCGGCTGTGGTGCATCCGGTTGCCGCGGAAGATGGCATCGTGGGACACGTCCACATAGATGGCATCGCGCACGAAGCTGATGTTGTTGCGCAGGATACGGGCGCCAGTGGTGTTGTAGAGCTGAATGCCGTTGCCCCGCTGGGACGAGTCCAGATCGCGTTTGCCAGTGATGAGGTTGTCCTCGATCACCACATCCTTCGCCTTCTCGATCCACAGGCCGAAGAGGGTGTAGGTGAAGTCGCAGCGGCTTACCCGTGCCCGGTGGCTGCCGGGCTGGATGTAGATGCCGGCGTTCTGTTCGCCCAGATCGGCGCCGGAGTCGGCGAGGATAAAGCCGTCGACGCTCACATCCTCGGCGGCCACGCGGAGGGTGTCGCCCTTGCCGAGGCCGTCGATGGTGGGCCGGCCCTCGCCGATCAGGCGCAGGGGTTTGTCGATGCGCAGATTGCCAGGATAGTGGCCACGGGCCACGCGGAGGGTGTCGCCGGCAGCAGCCTTCTGGATGGCTGCCTGGATGGAGTCACCCGGTTTTACCTGCCATTCGGCGCTGGAGACAACACCGGCGTGTCCTGCCAGCATGGCGGCCAGCGTCACGGCGGCTAGGCTGTAGCGGGGTCGGTACGAGGAGGTGGGGGCTGGGGGCATGACGGAATGTGGAGCTGACTGGGCCGCAGTGTGCGGCGGAATGTCGCGGCTGGCCTTGATGCAGGTGAAGTCGTTGCGGCGATCACACCATGATGCATCAAGGGGATGCCGTGGGGGCTGCAAGGGAGGACAATGTCGCCATGGATGCAGTGGGACTGCAAAGGAGAAGACCATGAGCAACAAGCATCGGCATCTCCTGGAGTCAATCTTCAGGGAGCCCATCAGCAGCAACATCCAGTGGCGGGAGGTGGAATCCCTGCTACATCACCTGGATGCCCTGGTCGAGCCTGGCCACGGAGCGCGCTTTCGGGTGGTGTTGAATGGCCATGAGTTCTTCCTGCATCACCCCCATCACGGTAATGAGTTCGGCAAGCAGGACGTCAAGCACCTGCGGGAATGCCTGGCGGCATCAGGGGTAACGCCCTCGGCCTACACCGAGGCCGGGCGCTGAAGGCTGCGGAGGCGCGCTGCGCCTCCCGGGCTACAGCTGCAGGATGCCGGCGCTCTTGAGGCCGATGAAGAGTGCGGCACCGATGAGCAGGTTTTTGAAGCTCACGTAGCACAGCATGTCCATCACCGAGGCCCTGCGATACAAGTGGCCCCACCAGGGGCCTTCCTTCACGTAGGGTTTGGCGTCCAGCCGTACCAGCACCTCGAATACGCTCCAACCGAACCACCAGCCAATGATGGCGCCGGCCGAGAGGTGGCCCAGGGCGGCCATCACCCAGGCGACGGTGGCCGCCAGGGCCAGGGCAAAGCCAGCGCCCTGGATGGCCTTGCGGGCGGGCTGGCCTTTGCCGGCCCAGGGCCACAGGTGGTCGCGGAGTTCGGCAAGAAGCCAGCCGAAGCCGCTGGCCTGGTCGTAGGGCGGGTGGCGCAGTTCGTTCTTGTCTGCGATGGTCATGCGGCCGCTCCTTCTTTTTTCGTGTTCGCCGGTGCCGGGTGGATGGGGATGAAATAGCCCTTGCCATTGATGGGGGTGAGCGGCTGGCCGGCCTTGTCACGGCGCTTGCGCTCCTGGGCCAGGGGTGGGCAGGCGTGGTCATCGTAATAAAGCACCATGCAGTCCAGGCACAGCATGCATTCGCGCTGGTCGATGTTGCCCTTGGTGTCGATGGCCAGGGAGCCGCAGCCCTTGGCGCAGGCCTTGCAGCTGGTGCATTCGTCCTTCCGCTTGAGGCCGAACCAGCGGAAGGTGGTGGGCATGGCCAGGGCGGCGCCCAGGGGGCACAGGTATTTGCAGAAGGGCCGCTCGGTGAAGATGGACAGGCCCAGCAGGCCGCCGGCAAACAGGGTGTAGGGCCAGCTGCGGTTGAAGAGGCCGACCAGGAAGGTGGTCTTGAAGGGTTCGACCTCGGCCAGCTGTTCGGCCAGCCCCATACTGAAGAAGGACACCGCCAGCAGGCCGAAGAACACCGCGTACTTCACCCACTTGAGCTTGTCGTGCAGCGCCTGGGGCAGGTGGAACTGGAAGCGCTTGAGGCCGACGGCCTGGCCGATCTTGTAGAGCAGCTCGGACAGGGAGCCGAAGGGGCACAGCCAGCCGCAGAACAGTCCACGGCCCCACACGAACACGGTGACGATGATGAAGATCCAGAAGATGAAGATCAGCGGATCGGACAGAAAGAGCTCCCACTTCCACTGGAACAGCAGGCTGTGGAACCAGGTGAGCACCTGGGTGATGGACGGCTGGGCCATGGCGTAGAAGCCGACGAAGCCGATGCTGAGCACCCAGCCGGTGTATTTGAAGGCGTTCACCGGCCACTTGTTCTTGCGATCGGCCCGGCGCACCAGCTTGTCGCGGCTGGCGTAGGCGGCGGCGATGACGAGGAGCAGGGCGGTGAAGGCGATGATCTCCACGACCTTGTCCTTCCACACTTTCAGCCAGGTGGGGTCGGGCTTGACCACCACGGGCCGCCCGCCTTCCAGGTATTTGTCGGCCAGCCAGTATTCCCGGTCGAAGTTGGCGAAGGTCTTGGCGGCGGTTTCCTTGTCGATCTTGTTGCCCAGAAAGACCAGCTTCCACGGGTAGGCGGCGGAGAAGCTCTTGCCGCGGATGATGAAGATGGCGGACTCGTTGAAGGCCGGGGCGCCGGCGGCCGAAATGCCCCACAGGTTCACGTAGTCCAGATCGCGGAAGGTGAAGCCGTCCTTGTCCTGGCGCACCTGGACCCGGTCGTAAAGGCCGCCGCGCACGAAGCCGGAGCCCTTGAAGGAGTCCATGCTGTTGTTGGCGACGATGAAGATGGCGTGCTCGCCTTCCTTGAGGCGGCCCATCAGGCTGTCGTAGCCGTCCTTGCCGAGGATTGCGTGGCCGATGGTGGGTTGGTTGAGATAGCCAAACCACAGGTCCATGTAGGGGCGTCCATCGCTCTTCAGGCCCACCTCTTCGGGCTTCACGGTGAGCCGCTGGACGCTGCCGTCGGCCACCAGGTCGGCCCAAGAGGGTGTGGCGGTGGATACCGGGAAGCGGGCCTGGGGGCGGTTGACCGGTTTGAGGATGCCCACCTGCTTGGCCACCTCGCTGCCGCTGGTCATCATCACCTGGTTCTGGGCGATGACGGTGACGGTGGCGCCGGTGATGGCGTCGAGGCCGATGAGGTTTTCCTCGGGGCGTGACTTGCCGATCTCGATGTTGTCGCCCACGAACTTGCCCAGATACTGGTTGTTGAACTTGACCAGCGCCGACTCGGGGATGCCCAGCAGCAGGATGGGCTCGGAGTGCTTGAGGATCTTCACTCCGGTGAACTTGCCCGCCGTGTCCATGCCGATCAGGGTGACCACCGGCTTGCCGGAGTAGGCGGGGATGTCGGTGATGTCGGTGGATAGCATCACGTAGCCGAGGAGCTTCTTCTGCCCGGCTTCGTCCTTGTAGGCTTCCACGTACCAGGGTTGGCCCTTGCGCTCGGAGAAGGTGGTGGCGCCGGGAATGACGTCCTTGCACGGCGCGTAGTCGCACATGCGGGGGGCCGTGGCGAGCTCCGGGGGCAGCTTGACCTCGTAGGTGTCCGCTTGGGAGGCGGCAGGTTGCAGCAGGGTGGCGCATAGGGCCAGCCTGCCGGCAATCGCGCTCAGGAGGCGCAGGGCTTTCATCGGAGGACTCCGCTGTTCAATCAGAATGTGCGCGGATTCTGATGATTCGGCCGGGCGCTCACCTTAAGCTGAGTCAATTTGCCACAGCAGCCTGGGGCCCGCAGCGGAAACGAAAAAAGGGGAGACGCGAACGCCTCCCCCAAGTACTTCATTTATCGACCTTTTTGACGAGTGCCGATTACCTCTCGACGATCATCCGGGTACGCATCTCGAGGTGCAGTGCATGGCAGAAGTGCGTGCAGTAGCACCAATACACCCCGGGTTTGTCGGCCTTGAAGGTGACCGACTTGGTCTCCTGGGGATTGACGATGAAGTTGATGTCGTACTTTGGAATCGCAAAACCATGGGTGAGGTCTTCCACCTTGTCCAGGTTGGTGAGGATGAGCGTGACTTCATCACCTTTCTTGACCTTGAACTCACGCAGGCTGTACGCCGGGGCCTGGGAGACCAGTTTGACCGTGACTTTGTTGCCGTTGCGGAATACGCCGGACTCCTTGGGGTCCTTGACGGCATTGGGGAAGTCATCGACGTTGAATACCTGGCGGGTCTTGATCTTTTCGCGCTTGACGATCACGAAGTCGTGGGGTTCGGGGTAAACCGGGTGGTCAGCCAGCATCGTCATCTTCTCACCGCGGATGTCGATGAGTTGCTCGTTCTCCGGGTGCAGGGGGCCGACGGGCAAGAAGCGATCCTTGGAGAACTTGCAACCCACGGCGAGGAACTGGCCACCGGCTTCCTTGGTCTCGCCCATGTCGGCGCTGATGTGTCCCGGCTGGTACTGCACATCGATGCGGTCAACCACGTATTTGATGTTCTTGTCGCCCGCGTGGAACTTGATGGCGGCATCCACGTTCCATTTGACGATCTGGCTGTCGAGGAAGAGGGTGGTGAATGCGTTGCCGCGGCCGTCGAAGGTGGTATGGAGAGGGCCAAGGCCGAGCTCGATCTCGGCAACGATGCTCTTGTTGATGTCGTCGAGCGTTCCGTCCAGAAACGCTTCCACCTTGGCCAGTTCGATGACCGTGCCGGTGGGCGAGAGCTTGCCGGAGCAGATGAAATACTTGCCGTCCGGGCTGGCATTGACGCCGTGGGGGTTTTTCGGGACCGGGACATAGCAGGTGAGCGCAGTCTTCGGGTCCTTGTTGGCGCCCCGAGTGCCATCGACCACCGGCACCTTGCTGTCGCCTATGGTGGTGAAGCGGCCGTCCTTGATGGCTTTTTCGATGCGCGCTACATCGAAGAACACGCAGGCGTCCTTCTCGGCGGACATCATGTCCTCGTAGTGGGCGCCGCCCTCGACGTTGTATTGGTTGGCGGCGGCCAGGCGGCCGTTGTACGAGGTTGCGACCAGGTCCATGTTGCCATCGACGCGGCATTGCCAGCGCACCTCCATGGTTTCCGCGTCGACGCAGGTGAACAAGGTGCCGTACTTGGAGGTATCGTCCATGTCCCGCCCGTCGTTGGGGTGTGGGATGTGGAACTCGTTGCCACAGAACACCCGGGTGGTGCGGTTTACAGACTGATCCACCGGATCGCGCTTGTCCGGGAAGATGCCGTGGAAACCCTGGATGTTGGGGATCTCGGTAATTCTGTCGCACTCGAAAATGTCGCCACGGATGCGGGCGACCCGGCCGTGGATCTTGTCGTTAACCCAGAAATACCGGCCGTCATAGGTGCCATCGGTATAGGAACCATGGACGTGATGGGTGTCGCCGGTCTTGTATCTCAGGTTGCCGTCGGCTCGGGTTCCGATGATGGCCTTCGATTCATTGGTGATGCCCCAGCCGCTCATGCAGTCGATGTTGAAGGTCGGTACCCGCTTGATCTCGCGGCCGGACGGAAGGCCGAGGATGCGCACTTCGCCGGAGTGGCCGCCTGACCAGACGCCGTAGTAGGTGTCCAGCTGGCCTGGTGCCGGGTGAAGGTTGAGTTCGCCGGCAGCCCCAGCGTGGGCGGCAGGTGCTGCCGCGGCGCCCGGCTGGGGGGCAACCGGAGCAGACTCCTGCTTGCACGCCGACAGTCCCACAGAGAGGCCGGCGCCGGTGAGGCCGGCGAGGGCGGCGGTATTCAGGAACTTGCGGCGTCCCGGAACCATGTCTTGGTCGTCGTGCTTGATGTCTTGTGTGCTCATTGCGGGTCTCCGTGTGCCCCTAAGCCGAGGGCGAATAGGCCGCGCCGCGGGGCGGGCGTTGCTGGATGGACGGCGCAGGAGAGGTGGAGCCGGGGTGCGGTGTTTTGCCCCTGCGACAATCCGTCGCAGCGCACTCTAGGTGTGGGAGACCCGAAAGAAATTGACGCTGGGCAAGAATCGCGAATGACCACCGGAAATCAGCGAATTTTCCGGATCTCTATTAGAAAATGCTGAAATATAAGGATAATTTTGCCGCAGAAAGGTGCTTCGCCATGCCTGTAGCAGGGAAGGAGCCGTCAGCTACGGCTGGTGCTGCCGGCCTGCAGCAGGACCAGCAATGCACCGTCGCCACCGTCGTGGGGCCTGGCCTGGCAGAAGGCGAGGATGTCTTCCCGCTGGGCCAGCCAGCCCCGGGACAGGTGTTTGAGCACGGGCATGCGGCCTGGTGAGCCGTGCCCTTTGCCATGGATGACACGCAGGCAGCGCCGTCCCTGCTGCAGAGCCAGGGCGATGAATTGGGCCAGGCTGGCGCGGGCCTCGTCGCGGGTCAGCCCGTGTAAATCCAGCTCACCCTGGACGACCCAGCGGCCCCGGCGCAGGTCGGTGAGCACCCGGCGGGGCAGGCCGGTGCGCAGATAGGCAGCCTCGTCGCCGGTATCGAGGCGGTCTTCGAAGCTCAGCGGGGCTTCGATGGCCTCACGCAGTACTTCACGCTCGTCCTCCTCGCGTTGGCGTGGCCGCGGGGCGGGCGCCGGGCGCTCAACGTCGGCCAGGTTACGGTCCTTCAACGGGGCAACGGCCCCGGCCACCTGGCGGAAAAGTTCGGCAGGGTCGTGGGTGAGCTGCTCGTCGAGCAGGCTGGGTGGCGGCACCCAGCTGTCAACGGCGCGGACCTGAGGGTTGGCCCGCTGGCGTTGCAGGCTCAGGTCTACCCGGTTGAAGTCCTTGATCGGGGCGACTTCACCGAGGCTGGCGCGGAACACGGCTATCGGGTCGCTCTCGTCGACTCGGGGGGGGCGCTGGGAGGCCTCGGGTTCGGGTTCTGCAAGCCGGGGGCGCGGCACGGGAGCCGGCTTGGGTCGGGCCAGATCAGCCTGACCACCCCCTCGCACCGGTTGGACGGCTCCCACCTGCTGACGGAAGAGGCTGGCGTCGTCCGCTTCTGCGGGCGGGCGGGCTGCTTCCGGCACGCGGCGCGGCTTGCCGGCAAGGGCCTTGACGACGGCCTTGCTGGGCACCTGTTTTCTGATGGCCTTGAGAGCGTCGAGTCCGGGGTTGTGCTTGTCCTTGCCCATGGCTTGCGAAAAGGGGGTCCGGAAAATGGAAACGGACCGGGAGGCCCGGTCCGTCATGTGGGGTGATGGCTTCAGCTGGCGAGGCCGAGGCTGTCCAGGTAGCGCTCGGCGTCCAGTGCGGCCATGCAGCCGGTGCCGGCGCTGGTGACGGCCTGACGGTAGATGTGATCCTGCACGTCGCCGGCGGCAAACACGCCGGGGACGCTGGTGGCGGTGGCGTTGCCCTTGCGGCCGCTCTGGGTGACGATGTAGCCGCCTTCCATCTCCAGCTGGCCTTCGAAGATGTCGGTGTTGGGCTTGTGGCCGATGGCAATGAACACGCCCTTCAGGTCGATGTCCTTGGTGGCGCCGGTTTTGGTGCTCTTGATGCGCATGCCCGTCACGCCGGTCTTGTCGCCCAGCACTTCATCCAGGGTGGAGTCCAGCTCCAGCACGATCTTGCCGGCGGCAACCTTCTCCATGACCTTGTCGATCAGGATGCGCTCGGCCTTGAACTTGTCGCGGCGATGCACCAGGGTCACCTTGCTGGCAATATTGGCCAGGTACAGCGCCTCTTCGACGGCGGTGTTACCGCCACCGATAACGGAGACCTCCTGGTTGCGGTAGAAGAAACCGTCGCAGGTGGCGCAGGCGGATACGCCCTTGCCGGAAAAGGCCTCTTCGGAGGGCAGGCCGAGGTACTGGGCGCTGGCGCCGGTGGCGATGATCAGCGCGTCGCAGGTGTATTCGCCCGCGTCGCCCACCAGACGGATCGGCTTTTCGGCCAGATGCGTGGTGTGGATGTGGTCGAAGATCATTTCGGTGTTGAAGCGCAGGGCGTGCTTTTCAAAGCGCGCCATCAGCTCCGGGCCTTGCACACCGTCCGCATCGGCGGGCCAGTTGTCCACTTCGGTGGTGGTCATCAGCTGGCCGCCCTGGGCGATGCCGGTGATGAGCACGGGGTTCAGGTTGGCGCGGGCGGCGTAGACAGCAGCGCTATAGCCGGCGGGGCCGGAACCGAGGATGAGCAGCTTGATGTGACGTGTGGCCATCTTGATGGGTCTTTCGAGTGTCTGGAGCAAGGGAGACAGATTATAAGGCGCTCCGTTCCCCGGGGGGCAGTCCGGCCCGGGAAAGGGACGGGCTTCGCTGCTTCCGGCCGGGGCGCTATGTACCCATGTCCTTAGATGCGCCTCAAGTTTGATTTATACTTTGCCGTTGTCTGCGCATGACGGCCAGCTTGTGCCGCTTGCCAATTAATCTGCATCCTGCTTAGGAGAGGCCTTATGACCGTTACCAGCTCCGTGTCCACGATTGCCCTGCGGACCTTCCCGATCTTCCAGGGCCTGGGCGATGACCGGCTGGCGGCTGTTGCGCGCTGTGCAATGATGCGCCGCGTACCCCGAGGCTCTGCGGTAGTCCATGAGGGCGACCGCACTGATTTCGTCTATTTCGTGCTTACCGGTAATCTGAAGGTCATGGTCAGTGACGAGGATGGACGCGAAGTCATCCTGACCATTCTTGGCCAGGGCGAGATGTTTGGTGAAATGGGCGTCCTCGATGACAGCCCCCGTTCCGCATCGGTGGTCGCCGTGTCCCCGTCCGACCTGGTGACCATCGCCAAGACCGACTTCAAGCGCCTCATGCAGGAGAACTTCGAGCTTTCCTGGCACGTCATGTGCAACCTCACCCGCCGCCTCCGCGACGCCGACCGCAAGATCGAAAGCCTGGCGTTGATGGACGTTTACGGCCGGGTGGCTCGCCTGTTGCTCGAGATGTCCGAAGAGGTGGACGGTCTGAAGGTGGTGAAGAAGAAGATCTCCAAGCAGGATATCGCCAAGATGATCGGCGCCTCCCGCGAGATGGTCAGCCGGGTGATGAAGGATCTGGGTCTGCGGGGCCTGATCGAGGAAACCGATGGCGGCGTGATCCTGCGCGAGAAAATCTACGATTTGTGAGTGGTCCGGAAATCCTTCCTTACCCATTTGGAGCCAGGGGAGGAAGAGCCGACCAGAGACCCTGGTTTATAATCAAAGCGCGGCCTCTTGCCGCGCTTTTGCGTTTCAGGCTCCATCCGTATTTGGCAACACCCATCCATGCTCAATCGTCCTTCCACCAGACCGCTCCCCCTCCCTGAAAAAATTGCCAGCCTGCTGCAGGAGGCGCGCTGGATGCTGCTGGGCGTGCTGGCTCTGTATGTTGCGATGGTCCTGTTCGGCTATTCCAAGGCTGATCCGGGCTGGTCTCACGCTGTGCAGGTAGAGCACGTGAGCAACCCGGGGGGGCGCTTCGGGGCATGGTTGTCGGATTTGCTCTTGTATCTCTTCGGCTTGTCGGCCTGGTGGTGGGTGGTCTTTCTCGGCCTTGGCCTGGCCATCGGTTTTCGCCGTCTGCAGCTCGTCTTTGGTGCCGACCGGCGCTCCTTTCTAGTGGTTGTCATCGGTTTCCTGGTCGTGCTGCTGGCCAGCAGTGGCCTGGAGGCCATGCGTTTCTATTCCCTCAAGGCCAGCTTGCCGATGGAGCCGGGGGGGGTGATTGGTATTGAGCTGGGCAACCTGGTGCTGCAATACCTGGGTTTCACGGGTGGAACCCTGCTGCTGCTTGCCCTGATTGCCGGCGGCCTCAGCCTCTTCTCTGGTGTCAGCTGGCTCGAAGCTTCCGAAGCCCTGGGCGCCGGCCTGGAGAGGGTCTGGTTGTTTGCCACGCAGGGGGTCCAGACCTGGGAGGACCGCCGTGTCGGCCGCGAGGTGGCCCAGAAACGCGAAGCCGTGGTTGAGACCAAGCGCAAGAAGGAGGGCGTTGCTCCCCCGCCGCCGGTGCGCATCGAGCCGGCCATTGTGGAGGTCGAGAAGTCCCAGCGGGTCGAGAAGGAACGCCAGACGCCCCTCTTTACCGAGCTTCCCGGCGGCGCACTGCCGCCCCTGGCCCTGCTTGACGAGCCTGCCCACGATGTGGAGCCGCCGTCTGCCGAAGTGCTGGAGTTCACCTCCCGCCTGATCGAACGCAAGCTGGCTGACTTCGGCGTTGAGGTGAAGGTGCTGGCGGCCTATCCGGGGCCGGTCATCACCCGCTTCGAGATCGAGCCAGCGGTAGGTGTGAAGGGGAGTCAGGTGATGAACCTGGTCAAGGATCTGGCCCGGGCCCTGTCGGTGGTGAGCATCCGTGTGGTGGAAACGGTGCCCGGCAAGACCTGCATGGCCCTTGAACTGCCCAACCCCAAGCGCCAGACGGTGCGCCTGTCCGAGATCCTCGGTTCCAAGGCCTACCACGACATGCATTCGCCTCTCACCGTGGCCCTGGGCAAGGACATCGGCGGCCAGCCGGTGGTGGCCGACATCGCGAAGACGCCCCACCTTCTGGTGGCCGGTACTACCGGTTCGGGCAAATCGGTGGGTATCAACGCGATGATCCTGTCGCTGCTTTACAAGTCAGAACCCGAGGATGTGCGCCTGATCCTTGTCGACCCGAAGATGCTGGAACTGTCCATCTACGAGGGCATTCCGCACCTGCTGGCGCCGGTGGTGACCGACATGAAGCATGCGGCCAACGCGCTCAACTGGTGTGTGGCCGAGATGGAGAAGCGCTACAAGTTGATGTCGGCCCTGGGCGTGCGCAACCTTGCTGGCTACAACAAGGCGGTGGCGGAGGCGGCAAAGGTCGGTTCGCCCCTCAAGAATCCGTTCTCCATCACCCCTGATAATCCCGAGCCCCTCGACAAGCTGCCCTACATCGTGGTCATCATCGACGAGCTTGCCGACCTGATGATGGTGGTCGGCAAGAAAATCGAGGAGCTCATTGCCCGTCTGGCCCAGAAAGCCCGGGCAGCCGGCATTCACCTGGTTTTGGCTACCCAGCGTCCCAGCGTCGACGTGATCACCGGCCTGATCAAGGCCAACATCCCGACCCGCATGGCCTTCCAGGTATCCAGCAAGATCGACTCCCGCACCATTCTCGACCAGATGGGGGCTGAGGCCCTGCTGGGCATGGGCGACATGCTCTACCTGGCTCCCGGTACCGGATTGCCCATTCGCGTCCATGGCGCCTTTGTGGCCGACAATGAAGTGCATCGGGTGGTCGAACATCTCAAGGCGCTGGGCGAACCCGACTACATCGACGGCATCCTCTCGCCTTCGGATGAAGAGGGGGGGGACCTGCTGGGTGGCGGAGAAGGCGGTGGTGAGGGCAGCGAGGCCGATCCCCTTTACGATCAGGCCGTGGAGATCGTCCTCAAAACTCGCCGGCCGTCCATTTCGCTGGTACAGCGCCACCTGCGCATCGGCTACAACCGGGCGGCCCGGCTGATCGAACAGATGGAACGCTCGGGCCTGATTTCGGCCATGGGCAGCAATGGCAACCGGGAGGTGGTGACGCCGCCCCGTGAAGGAGAGTGATGATTCGTACCCGCACGCTAGGCGTCCTGCTGGCTTCGCTGCTTTTCGCCGTCGGCACCGCCCACGCCGATGCCCTGGCACAGCTCAAGCAGTTCATGGATGGTACCCGCTCGGCGCGGGGCAGCTTCACCCAACAGGTGTTCTCCAAATCGGGGCGCAAGCCCCAGCAGGCCAGCGGCACTTTTGCTTTCTCGCGGCCGGGCAAGTTCCGCTGGACTTACGAGAAGCCCTATGCCCAGTTGCTGGTGGGGGATGGCAGCAAACTGTGGGCCTGGGACCAGGAGCTGAACCAGGTCACCACCAAAAAGCTGGGCCAGGCCCTGGGTAGTACCCCGGCGGCCATCCTGGCCGGTGACAATTCGCTGGAAAAGAATTTCACCCTGCAGGATGATGGTGCCGCCGATGGCATGGAATGGGTCGAGGCCCGGCCCAAGGCCGATGACAGCAGCTTCGAGCGCATCCGCATGGGTTTCTCCGGTGGTCAGCTCAAAGCCATGGTGCTGCACGACAACTTCGGTCAGACCACCTCCCTGAACTTCCTGCAGATGGAGCGCAATCCGTCCCTTGATGCCGGGCTGTTCCGCTTCGTGCCGCCCAAGGGCGCCGACGTGATCGGCGACTAGGCTGCACCGCTGCCCATGGCCGACCTGTTCGACACCCTCGATCCGCCGCGTCAGCCCCTGGCCGAGGCCATGCGTCCGCAGACCATCGCCGACGTGATCGGGCAGAAGCACCTGCTCGGCCCGGGCAAGCCCCTGGCCCTGGCCTTTCAGTCAGGAAAACCCCATTCCATGATCCTGTGGGGGCCGCCGGGGGTGGGCAAGACCACCCTGGCGCGGCTGATGGCGCGCGCCTTCGATGCAGAGTTTGAGTCTCTCTCCGCCGTGTTCTCGGGCGTCAAGGATATCCGCGAGGCTATCGCCCGTGCCGAGGCCCAGCGTAGTCGGGGGCGTCATACCATCCTCTTCGTGGATGAAGTGCATCGCTTCAACAAGGCGCAACAGGATGCCTTTCTGCCCTATGTGGAGCAGGGCCTGGTCACCTTGATCGGAGCAACGACCGAGAACCCTTCCTTTGAGGTGAACTCGGCGCTGCTGTCCCGGGCTGCTGTGTATGTGCTGGAATCCCTCAGCCAGGCGGAGTTGGCCGAACTGTTCGAGCGTGCGCGGCATGTGGCCTGCCCTGCGCTGGCCTTCGAGGACGATGCCCGTGACCGCTTGACGGGCTTTGCCGATGGCGATGCCCGCCGCCTGCTCAATTTGGTGGAGCAGGTGACCACGGCGGCCACTACCGCCGGGGTCAACCCAGTGACGCCGGCCTTCATCGACGAAGCCCTGTCGCGCAACCTGAGGCGTTTTGACAAGGGGGGCGAGGCTTTCTACGACCAGATCTCGGCACTCCACAAGTCCATCCGCGGATCGGACCCGGACGCGGCTCTTTACTGGCTGTGCCGCATGCTCGACGGCGGTGCCGAGCCCTTGTACATGGGGCGGCGGCTGGTGCGTATGGCGATCGAGGATATCGGCCTGGCGGACCCCCGGGCGCTGGATATCTGCCTCAATGCCTGTGCGACCTTCGAGCGCCTGGGCTCACCGGAAGGGGAGTTGGCCCTGGGCCAGGCGGCAGTCTTTCTGGCTTGTGCCGCCAAATCGAATGCGGTTTACAAGGCGTATAATGCGGCGCGTCAATTTGTGAAGCAGGATGTTTCCCGGCCCGTGCCGATACACCTGCGCAACGCGCCGACAAAGCTCATGAAGAAACTGGGCTACGGCAAGGCCTATCGCTACGCCCATGATGAACCGGGGGCCTACGCGGCCGGCGAATCGTATCTGCCTGAAGGCATGCAGAGGCCTGGCTGGTATGAACCGACGGGCCGCGGGCTGGAAGCAAAGATCGCCGAGAAACTGGAGCGCCTGCGGGAACTCGACCGGGAGTACGAAGCCCGGAAAGGAAACCCGTCAGGCGGGAAGTGATCTCAGTGTTGCTCGTAGGGAAGGGGGTGCGCCGCAATGAAGCGGGCGCAGGCATCCCGGAAGCGCTTGGCTTTGGCCCGATCACCGCGCTCTTCGGCGGCATCCACCAGGTCGAGCATGAACTGGGTGAGCATCAAGGTGCCTTCGCGGGTCTGGACAAGCCCACAGGCGATCTGGGCTGCTGCAGCATCGGGGATGTCATGGTGTTCGGCAATGATGGCGACATCTTCGTCGGTCAGGTCGCAGTAATCCAGGCAGTCTCGAATGGACAACATCGGGGTCTCCTTCGGTGGTCGCATTGGAATGGCGCAGTCTTTTGCACGCCTCTCTACAATTGTGACATTTGAGTTTGTGAAATCAAGAAAAGTTTCCGGCTTTCGCTGCTATTAACTTCTTGATTTCTATTGTTTCTAACGCGTCATGCGTTAAATGCATGCTGCGGCGCAATATAACCGAAAAATAGTGGTAGTGTTTGAGCAATTTCCGGGCCGCTGCTGTTTTGATAGGCTAATTTTCTGATTTGAATAGGGATTCTCATGCTTGACGTACAACTGCTACGCACCCGTCTGGACTTTGTTGCAGAGCGGCTGGCCACCCGGGGCATGAGCCTCGACGTGGCCGCCTTTCAGGCCCTGGAAGATGAGCGCAAGTCCCGTCAGACTCGCACCCAGGAACTCCAGTCGCAGCGCAACACCCTGTCCAAGCAGGTGGGGCAACTCAAGAGCAAGGGTGAGGACGCCTCCGCCGTGCTGGCTCAGGTGGCCGGCATCGGAGACGAACTCAAGGCCAACGAAGCCGCCCTGGCCGAGCTGCTGGAGCGCTTCAACGCCTTCGTGGCCGGCCTGCCCAATCTGCCCCACGACAGTGTGCCGGTAGGCAAGTCGGAAGCCGACAACGTCGAGGTGAGCCGCTGGGGTGCCGTGCCCAGCTTTGATTTCGAAGTGCGTGACCACGTGGATATCGGCACCCGCCTGGGCGGACTCGACTTTGAAACTGCAGTCAAGATCTCCGGTGCCCGCTTCACCCTGATGAAGGGCGGTCTGGCGCGCCTGCACCGGGCCCTGGCCCAGTTCATGGTGGACACCCACACCGCCGAGCACGGCTACACCGAGCTCTACGCGCCCTACCTGGTCAACGCCGACAGTATGTACGGTACCGGCCAGCTGCCCAAGTTCGAGGAAGACCTCTTTTCGGTGCCCAAGGCCGATGGCGGCAAGTTCTATCTCATCCCCACCGCCGAAGTGCCGGTGACCAACATCGTCCGTGATGAAATCGTCCCGGCCGAATCCCTGCCCATGAAGTTCGTCTGCCACACGCCGTGCTTTCGCTCAGAGGCCGGCAGCTATGGCCGCGATACCCGCGGCATGATCCGCCAGCACCAGTTCGACAAGGTCGAACTCGTCCGCATCGAGCGCCCCGAGAACGCCTGGGACGCGCTGGAGGAGCTTACCAGCCACGCTGAGGCCATCCTGCAGAAGCTTGAGCTCCCTTACCGCAAGATCGTGCTGTGCTCCGGCGACATGGGCTTTGGCGCGGCCAAAACCTACGATCTGGAGGTGTGGCTGCCGGCTCAGAACACCTACCGGGAGATCTCCTCCTGCTCGTGCTTCGAGAGCTTCCAGGCCCGCCGCATGCAGGCTCGTTTCAAGAACGCTCAGGGCAAGAACGAGGCGCTAGCCACCCTCAACGGCTCCGGTCTGGCGGTGGGGCGGACCCTTGTGGCAGTGCTGGAGAACTACCAGCAGGCCGACGGCTCGGTGCGTATCCCCACCGCGTTGCAGCCTTACATGGGCGGTCTCACTGTGCTCGCCGCGCCTCTGTGACGTGATCCGCTAGCCGGGAAGCCTCGCTTTCCGGTTTTCGGAGCATCAGATTTTCTGTATATTAGAAAGCTCTAATTTGTTTGGAGCTTTCACCATGAGCAGCAAGTCCTTCGTCCAGATCACCGGAGACCTGAACAAGGGCCTCAAGGCCCTCCATGCCGAGATCCCCGATACCATGAAGGGCTTTTCCGGCATGGCCAAGGAGGCGATGAAGGAAGGCGCCTTGTCGGCCTTACAGAAAGAGCTCATCGCCCTGGCTATCGGCGTGTCGGCACGCTGCGATGGCTGCATCGGCTTTCACGTCAAGGCCCTGATTCGCCTCGGCATGACCCGCGAGCAGCTCATGGAAACTCTGGGCATCTGTACCTACATGGGCGGCGGCCCGAGCCTGATGTATGCGGCAGAGGCCGTACGCGCCTACGACGAATTTACCGCCGCGGCCAAACCCGCCGAATGACTGGTATTTCCTGCGATTTGATATATAATCTCTGCCTTCGATCAGCCGACAGCGTCTGCTGAAAGCCAGGCACCAGGAGAGGTGGCAGAGTGGTCGAATGCGCCGGACTCGAAATCCGGTATACGGTTCTCCGTATCGAGGGTTCGAATCCCTCCTTCTCCGCCAGATAAAAAGCCCTTGAGAAATCAAGGGCTTTTTTGCATTTGGCCGGCCTCTCTGTTTTGCGCCGTCTGCCACCCGGCGTGGCGCTTCTCCAATCGACTTGAATCCGTTTGCCTCGTATTTTGGACAGCGGCTTGCCGATCCGTCACCTGCTTGCACGCAGAGGTTTTTCGAATTTTCCATTCGGAATATCTGAATTGACTTTTGTGTTCATGTGAATACAATTGTGTTCAATGTGACATGTGCATGGAGAGGCGTATGAGTCAGGCAGGTGGCATGGAGCCGATCTCCGCACGCATACCCGGCGATTTGTATCTGTGGCTGGCCCAGCTGCGTGTCGATGGTGCGTCCACCAACAGCGACAAACTGCGTGTCCTGCTCGGCCAGCTCAAGCGCCAGCATGACGGTGCCCTTGACTATGCCGCGGCCCATGCCTGGGCGCGGGAGCTGACGGGGCAGCTGCGGGAATCTCTGGTTGTGCTTGAAGGGCAGGGGGAGACGCACTCGGAAGTGCTGGGCGCCATCCTGGATTTCACGACGGCTGCCTTGGCCGCCATCGTCAGTCAGGCCCCGAAAGACGCCAGCCAGGCTGCCAGGCTTGAGGACACGCTCGTCCGGAGGAGCTTTGCCCTGTGCGAAACCTTGCTGCGACAGGCCCTCACAGCCTCGGCTGCTGCGCACGACCGCGAGGTCATCCGGCGCCATGTGGCCGCTACTGTCGAGATTGCTACGAGTCTTCCCCTCAAGAAAGGAGCCTGAAATGGCGGATTCCCTGAAAACCCGTGTTGGTCGCGTGATTGCCGGGGGTGTGCATGCCTTGCTGGATCGCCTGGAGGATCAGGCTCCGGAAGCTGTGATGGAGCAGACCTTGCGCGAGGCCGACAAGGTGATCGAGGACGTGCGCCATGAGCTCGGAATCGTCGCGGCCAACCGCCATCTGTCCCAGCAGCAACATGCCAGCCTGAACGCCCAGCATGCCCGCCTCGCTGAACAGATCGAGCAGGCCATGGCCGAGGGCCGCGACGAGCTGGTGCGCGCCGGGGTGGCGCGGCAGCTCGATATCGAGGCCCAGCTCCCGGTGCTTGAAAATACCTTGTCCGAGCACGCCCTCCAGGAGCGCGAGCTGCAGGGCTTCGTTGCTGCCCTGCTGGCCAAGAAGCGCGAGATGGCGGAGGCGCTCTCGGAATTCCGCAAGAGCCGTGCCGCGGTGGCGCAAACAGGCGTCAAGACGGGGGCTGCCGGCGCGGAGCAGCGCATTGGTGTGGTCAGCGACGCCTTTGACCGCCTCTACGAGCGCCAGACAGGGCTCACCGCCTCCACTTGGGGCAGCACGCTGCAGCAGGCCGCGCAGCTCAGGGAGCTCGACGAGCTTGTGCGTGACAACAAGATCGCCGAGCGTATCGCCCAGCTCAAGGCAGGCCGGGGGTGAGTCTTTTCGCTGCGGAGCAAACCCTGCCTTTTGGGATCGCCTTTGCCCTGATCATCGGCATTGGCTTGCTTGAGGGAATCGGCATGCTGATCTCCCTCAGCCCGAGCAACATGCTGGACGACCTCATTCCCGAGATCGACGGTGACAGCGGGCTGGATCGGGTGCTGGGCTGGCTGCACCTGGGCAAGGTGCCGGCGCTGGTCCTGCTACTGCTGTTTCTGGCCGGTTACACGCTCTTCGGCTACGGCCTGCAGATTGTGGCCCGGGGGCTCTTCGGGGGCTACCTGCCGGCCTGGATCGCGGGCGTGCTGGCGGTGCCGTCCGGGCTGGCAACCGTGCGCGGCCTGGGCGCGCTGGTGGCCCACATCATCCCCCGGGACGAGACCAGCAGTGTCAGCGAGCAGACCCTGATCGGGCGTGTTGGCGTGATCGTGGGTGGTACGGCCCGCCGCGGGCTCGCCGCCCAGGCCCGCGTCAGGGATGGCCTTGGGCGCTCCCACTACCTGATGGTCGAACCCGACCTGGATGACGCTGTGCTCGAAGACGGGACGCAGGTGCTTATCGTGAGCAAGGTGGGTGCCTTCCATCGCTGCATCGCCAACCCTCATCCCACCCTGATCTAGGCGCCGCCGCTGGCGCTGCACCTTTTCAAACCTCCAAGAAAGATCTTCGAATGACCAACTTGATCGAAATGCTGGGTCTGGCAGGCATCGTGCTGATCGCGTTGCTGGCTGTCGGCATCGTGTTTGCACGCCTCTACAAACGCTCAACCAAGGAAACCGCCTTTGTGCGCACCGGCCTGGGTGGGCAGAAAGTCATCATGGATGGCGGCGCCATCGTGCTACCGGTGTTTCATGAGCGGGTGCTCGTCAATATGAACACCCTGAAGCTTGAGGTGTTGCGACGGGAACGGGAGAGTCTGATCACCAAGGACCGGATGCGGGTGGATGTGACGGCCGCCTTCTTCGTGCGGGTCAAGCAGACCGAAGAGTCGATCAGCATTGCCGCGCAAACGTTGGGTGCACGCACTATGAGCCCTGACGAGCTGAAGACTCTGGTGGAGGACAAGTTCGTGGATTCTCTGCGGGCCACGGCGGCTACCATGACCATCCAGGAGCTCCAGGACAAGCGCCGGGATTTTGTACAGGCGGTCCAGAATGCGGTGGCGGAAGACCTGGAGAAGAATGGCCTTGAGCTGGAGTCTGTATCCCTGACCAGCCTGGATCAGACAGACAAGCAGTTCTTCAACCCCAACAACGCCTTTGATGCCGAGGGCCTGACCCGCCTTACCGAGCAGACCGAGGCACGGCGCAAGCAGCGTAATGACGTGGAGCAGGACACGGAAGTCCTGGTCCGCACCAAGAACCTGGAAGCGACGCGCCTGAAGCTCACCATCGAGAAGGATGAGGAGTTTGCGTCCCTGTCGCAGAGGCGCGAAATCGAGAACAGCCGCGCCGAACAGGCGGCCCTGATCGCCACCCAGCAGGCCGAGCGCAACCGGGAGGCCGAGGCCGCCAAGATCAATGCGGAGCTGCAGGTCAGCCAGAAGCGCATTGAGTCGGAGCGGGAGATCAAGGCCGCCGAGATCGACAAGAACCTGGCCATCCAGACGCGGGAGATCGACAAGAATCTGGCTGTCCAGACCCGGGAGATCGAGCTCGAACGCAAGACCGAGATGCAGAGGGCCGAGCAGCGCAAGCAGGTGGAGATTGCCCGGCAGGACACCCAGATCGCCATCGCCACCAAGTCCCGCGAGCAGTCCGATGCCGACGCGGCCGCCAACCTGGCCCGGGCCGAGGCGGTGAAGGCGGAGGAACTGGTCAATACCGCCCGTCAGGTGGCGGTGGCAGAGCGGGAAAAGAGCATCCAGCTGATCGAGGCATCCAAGGAGGCCGAGCAGAGCGCCATTGCCATCAAGGTGTCGGCCTCTGCCGAAAAGGAAGCGGCCCTCGACCGGGCCGATGCCATCACCATCGAAGCCACGGCGCGTCAGGCCGCAGCCCTGGCGGAAGCCGCCGGCAAGCGGGCCATCAACGAAGCGCTCAACACCCTGTCGGCGGCGCAGGTGGATCTGCAGGTGCGCACCCTGCTGCTCCAGCAACTGCCTGACATCCTTGAGCAGGCAGTGCGGCCGATGGAGAAAATCGACTCGATCCGCATCCTCCAGGTCAGCGGCGTGCCCGGCGCACCGGGCAGCACGTCCGGCAGCCCGGGCGTCGGCGGCGCAGGTGGGGCCACGTTTCCGGAGCAGGTGATGAACTCGGCGCTGCAGTACCAACTGGCCAAGCCGATTGTGGATGCGGTTATGAAGGATGCTGGCCTTTCCAATGAAGGCATCACCGGGATCGCCCAGGCCCTGGGCGGGATGCTGGTGAAGCCGGAGGAGGCGGACGGTGCGATGCAGGCCGCGAATGCCTGATCTGCGCCTGAGCGCCAGATAAATCCAAAGCCCGCCGAGGCGGGGTCTTCAGACTGCTGACAAAGCCCCAAGCCCCCGCCCGCCGGGGGCTTGTTTTTCATAATATCGGCATGCTCAAGCCTGCTGCCGCCACCGCTCAGACCGAACTGGAGAGGGTGACGCTGGACCAACTGGTTCTGCGTGATCACCTGCTTCGCCTGATCGACACTCACATCCGCTTCGACTTCATCCGCGAGAAGACCGAAGGTCTCTACTGTGCCAACAACGGCCGCCCGGCAATCGACCCGGTGGTGTTGTTCAAGATGCTGTTCGTCGGCTAGCTGGTCGAGGTGCACTCCGAGCGTCGGCTGGTGCGCGAGATCGAGGTCAATGTGGCCTACCGCTGGTTTCTCGGGCTGCGCCTGACCTACAAGGTTCCCGACGCATCCACGCTGAGCCAGAACCGCCGGCGTCGCTTTGCCGGGACGGGGATCGAGCACAAGCTCATCGGCGGGCGCGGCCTGTATGGGGAGATGGGCTACGGCCGCCCCAGCCACCGGGCCGCCGCCCTTTTTGGCCCGAAATTCCGGCTTTACCACGCCCTCACAAGCGCTCTACGCGGCCAACATCTCCTCTTTCTCCAGATGAGCGCCACGGGCTCAGGCCGCTACCGGGCGTTTCCTGTCGTCCGAGAGGGCGTCAGAAAGCACGAACCCCCGGAAAAACCGGGGGTTCGTCAGCAGTCTGAGCCCGCTGACGCGGGCTTATGATTTCGGGCTTACTTGTCCATCTTCCAGTCCGGCGCATAGGCCTGCAGCCACTGCTCCAGCATCATGATGATCCACACCATCTCGCCGTAGTAGCCCGGGCTCTCGGGCAGCCACTTTTCGTGCAGCTCGCGGATGAAGCCCGGGCGGATCACGCCGCGGGCGGCAAAGGCTTCGAGGTTTTCGGTGGCCAGCTTGCTGAGGCCCGGGTGCTTGACCGCCCAGATGCCGAAGGGCAGGCCGAAGCCGTGCTTCTTCTTGGTGATGATCTCGTCGGGCAGGAAGCCGCGCAGGGCTTCCTTGAACAGCCAGCGCAGCTTGAGGCCCTTGAGCTTCCACTCGGTGGGGAGGGTGAGCGAGAAGTCCAGCAGCTCGTCTGACAGGAAGGGGAAGCCTACGTCCACGCCGGCCAGGCGGGTGGTGCCGATGACCTTGGGCAGGTCGTTGTCGGCCAGGGTGTACTTCCAGTCGAAGGCCAGCATGCGATTGACCAGGCTGGCGTTTTTTACTTCACCCCAGGTGGCGCGTTGCAGCTTGCCCGGGGAGTCGAGGTCAACGCGGCGGCAGAAGCCGGGCTCGAAGACGGTGTCGATGCCCAGGCGGTGGAGCAGGTTGTACATTTCCATGCGGTCGGGCATGGGCACACGGGCCTGTTCCACATAGCTCACACCCTTCTTGACCAGCGGGATGCTGCCCAAGCCGGGCAGGCCGGAGAGGGGCTCCACCAGGGTGCTGCGCAGCAGGGACGGAATGGTGTCGTACCAGCCGAAGACCTTCTGCTTGGCGTAGCGGGAATTGCCGCCGAAGAGCTCGTCACCACCGTCGCCGGCCAGCAGCTTGGTGATGCCGTCGGCGCGGGCGCGGCTGGCGCAGATCCAGGCGGGCACGGCGGACGAGTTGCCGAAGGGCTGGTCGTAGCTGCGGGCCACGAGGGGGATGCCTTCGAGCAGGTCTTCGGGGGTGACGTAGTACTCGTGGTGGTCGGTCTTGAAGTGCTTGGCGGCGATCCGGGCGTACTCCATCTCGTCGTAGCCGGTGGCGTTGAAGCCCATGGAGTAGGTACGGGCCGGGGCGCCGCCCACCTGGCACAGCATGCCGGACACGGTGGAGCTGTCGGTGCCGCCGGACAGGAAGGAGCCGGTGTCGGGACCGGCGTATTCGTTGCGCACGGATTCGCGGACGATGTCGAGGAAGCGGCCCTTGGCCTCGGCCAGGCTGATGCCCGGGGTCTCGCCGAACTCGGGGAGCCAGTGCTTGCTGATCTTGGCCTTGCCGCCGCTCCACTGGAGCTGGCTGGCGGGAGGCAGGCGATGGACCTCGTTGAATATGGTCAGCGGCGACGGGATGACGTGGAAGTACAGGTAGTCAAAGATCGTCTGGGCGCTGATGGTGCGCTTTTCGAGAGGCACGCCGTCGGCCCGGTCGGCCAGGCCCAGCTCGCCGTTCTCGACGCCGTAGCACCAGGGTTCGGTGTCGAACTTGTCGTTGAAGAGGGTGACGGTGTTGCTGCGGGTGTCGATGAAGGCCACCGCGTAGCGGCCCTTCACGCCGTCCACGGCCTTGGCGCCCCGCTGTTCGAAGCGGGTCAGCCAGAGCTCGGCGGCATTGTTGCCGGCCTCGGCAAAGCGCGGCGCGCCCCGGCTGACGCACAGGATGCCGTTACGCTCGGCCAGGGTGGCCGGCTTGCTCACGTTCATCCGTCCGCCGGCCCAACTGCAGGACCACCCTTCGGGCGAGGGCTGGATGGCCAGATCGGGGGCAATGCCGCTGCGGGGTGCCGTCAGGCGGGCGTGGATCAAGGTTTTGCTTTCCAACTCTGACTCCGTTCAAATCGTGGATTTACTGCACATCGCTGCGCTGGGCGGCCGGCAGAAAGCGGGACAGCTTCAGTTTGGCGAGGATGTAAGCTTCGGCGCCCTGGGGGCGGCCACTCAGGGCCCATAGCCCGAGCAGGGCGAGCGAATAGGACAGGGCGCCCAGGGCCACCTCCAGCAGGAAGGCGAGCAACAGGGGCAGACTGTCGGGAAAGCTGACGAGCGTGTCGGTCAGAGCCATCAGGCCGGCGGCCGTGGCCGGGCGCCAGATGGCGCGCAGCAGGTCGGTGGCGCGCAGCTCCCGTACTTCCAGCAGGATCACGCCGAGAAAGAGGCCGAGGCCGAGGGTTGCCACGCCCAGGCGCAGGTGGGCGATGTCGAGGGCACTGAGGGACGAGAACATCAGGCCGGTGATCGACAGGAAGACAATGTTCTGGACCCACACGAAGAGGCTGAGGGTGCGGATCTTGCCGATGGTGATGAGCAGGTAGCCCGCCGCGTGGGACAGGGCCGCCAGGGAAAACACCAGGGCCAGGGTCTGGACGAAGGGGATGGCGCTCGCCCATTGGGTACCGAGCATGATCATCACGGCCCGGTCGGCCACACAGGCCAGGCCCACCCCGGCCGGAATCGCCAGCAGCGCCTGGACGGCCAGGGCAACCAGATAGGCTTCACGCAGCCGCGCCGGGTCGTGCTTGGTGGCAACAAAGGCCGGAAAGAGCACCCGGCCGAGGGGCTGCAGCAACTCGGTGGAGGGCATCTGGGCGATTTCGGTGGCCAGAGTGTAGGCCCCCATGGTGGACGCACCAGAGATGCGGCCGACCAGGAAGCGGTCGAACTGGGTGTCGAAATACACGCCGATGCTGCGGATCAGGGCCCACTGGGAGAAGGACCACAGGTGCCGGACGCGGGACAGGGAGAAGCGCGGCCGGAAGGGGTGCATGGTGTAGCTCAGTACCACCCCGGTGAAACGACCGGCCAGAGCGCCGAGGGGCATGGCCCAGTAGGATTCGAGGGTGACGGCAAGGGCGATGGTGACCAGAAAGCCCGCCAGGCGCCGGATGAAGAAGAAGCGGAAGTCCTGCCCGAAAGCCATGCTCTTCTGGAAGCACACCACGCCGATGTTCTCGAAGCCGCCCACCAGCATGCCCACGGCCATCAGGCGGGTCACGTCGGCCACCCGCGGGTCGCGGTAGTAGTCGGCGGCCAGCGGCGCGAGGGCGAAGATGATGGCGCCCACCGCTGCCGACTGGATCAGGCGGATGGTCCAGGCCGTGTGGTAGTCCTCGTCGTCGGCGTTGGCGTTCTGGATCAGCGCCATGTTGACGCCCAGGTCCAGCAGTACGTCCACCAGGCCGACCAGCACCGAAGCCATGGCGATGATGCCGAAATCCTCGGGGGTGAGGATGCGCGCCAGGATCAGGGTGCTGATCAGCCCGATCAGGCGATCGGTCCAGCGCATGGCCACCACAATCAGGGCGTTGGCAAAGAGGCTTCTCTGGGGAGGTGGCATGAACTCGGAGAGGAAAGGGGACGTCCGGGAGGGGCGCAGGTGAGGGCGGACAGCTGCGGCATCGGGCCAGGCCTGGTGATGCCGCGGTTTGAGCTCCGGTCGCTCAGACCAGGACCTCGACCAGATCCGGGTGGCTCAGGAAGCCGTGGGGGCTGGCACTGGCGCCGTAGGCTCCGGACTGGAAAACAACCACCAGGTCGCCGGGTTGGGCCTCGGGGAGGTTCATGCGGTCGCCCAGGATGTCGAGGGGCGTGCACAGGGGGCCGACCACGGACACGGCCTCACCAGCCGGCGCATCCACGCGGTTACCGATGGCCACCGGGTAGTTTTTGCGGATCACCTGGCCGAAGTTGCCGGAGGCGGACAGGTGGTGGTGCAGACCGCCGTTGGTGACCAGGTAGGTGTGGCCGCGGGAGACCTTGCGGTCCACCACCTGGCAGACGTAGATGCCGGCCTCGCCAACGAAATAGCGGCCCAGCTCGATGACGATCTCGGCCTGGGGCATCTTCTGGCGGGCGTCTTCCTGGATGGCGGCCAGGTTGGCGCTGATGCTGGTGAGGTCGAGGCGCTGCTCACCCGGGAAGTAGGGAATGCCGAGGCCGCCGCCCAGGTTTAGGAACTTGACTGGCCCGGGGGCCGATTCGGCCAGGCGCAGGGCCAGGTCGAAACACTTGCGCTGGGCCTCTACGATGGACTCGGGGCGCAGGTTCTGGGAGCCGGCAAACAGGTGGAAGCCTTCGAAGCCCAGGCCGGCCTTGCCGATCTCGGCCAGCAGCTCGGGCACCTGTTCGGCGTCTACGCCGAACTGCTTGGGGCCGCCGCCCATCTTCATGCCGGAGCTCTTCAGCTCGAAGTCGGGGTTGACGCGCACCGCCACCCGGGCCGTCCAGCCCGTTTGCTGCTGGATGGCGGCAAGCACGCCGACTTCGCGGAAGGATTCGATGTTGATGAGGATGCCCGCGGCCACCGCCTTGTGCAGCTCTGCGTCGCTTTTGCCGGGGCCGGCGAAGCTGATCTCGCGGGGGTCGGCGCCACTGTCGAGGGCGACGTTGAGCTCAAGGCCGGAGGCTACGTCGATGCCGTCCACCAGGCCGGCCATGTGGTTGACCACGGCGGGCATGGGGTTGGCCTTCATGGCGTAGTGCAGCTTGATGCCGGCCGGCAGGGCGGCGCGCAGCTCGGTGGCGCGGCGGGTCAGCAGGGCGCGGTCGTAGGCGTAGAAAGGGGTCTGGCCAACCCGGGCGGCGAGGCGGGTCAGGGGGATGCCACCCACCAGCAGCTCGTTGCCCTGGACGGGAAACTGGTCGGTGGGGGCATGGACCGGCTTTTCGCGGGGGGTATCGCTCATTGCTGCACCTTGTGCGTGTTCTCGAATTCGGTGGAAAGGGTCTTGCGGTCGATCTTGCCGTTGGGGTTGCGAGGAAGGGGGCCGTCCCGCACTTCGATCACCGAGGGCACCATGTAGGCGGGCATGCGCTGTTTGCATTCGGCCAGCAGGGCCGCGCTGTCGAGGGCGGCGCCGTCCTTGCCGGTGGCGATCACGCAGATGGAGTGACCAAGGGCCGGGTGGGGCACGCCGAAGGCGACGCATTCGCCCACCATCTGGGTGCTGTAGAGGATCTCCTCGACCTCGGTGGGGCTGACCCGGTAGCCGGAGGTTTTCATCATCTCGTCGCGGCGCCCGATGAAGTACAGGTAGCCTTCCTCGTCACGGCGCACGGTGTCGCCGGAGAACACGGCGATCTCGGGCAGCACGAAGCCGCTCTGGCGGCCTGGTGCGGTGGCGGGCAGGGGCTTGAAGCGTTCGGCGGTCTTCTCCGCATCGTTCCAGTAGCCCATGGCCACGTGGGCGCCCCGCTGGACCAGCTCGCCCGGTTCGTTGGGGGCACATTCGGTACCGTCATCGCGCAGCACCAGCACTTCGGCATTGGGGATGGCCTTGCCAATGGAGTCGGGGCGGGTGTCCACCTGGTCGGGGGGCAGGTAGGTGGCGCGGAAGGCCTCGGTGAGGCCGTACATGAGGAAGGGCTGGGTGCGTGGCAGGTGGGCGCGCAGGGCCTTGAGGGTTTCCAGGGGCATGCGGCCGCCGGTATTGGCGAAGTAGCGCAGGTGGTCAGTGACGGTTTCTGGCCACTTGAGCTGGGCCAACTGGATGTACAGGGGCGGTACGGCGGTGAGGCCGGTGACCTTCTCCTTGACCATGGCCTTGAGCACGTCCTGAGGCAGCAGGTAGTTGAGCAGCACGACCCGGGCGCCGGAGTGAAAGGCGGTGGTGAGCTGGGAGAAGCCCGCGTCGAAGGACAGGGGCAGGGCGGCCAGCAGGGTGTCGCCCTGGTTGTTGCCCAGGTAGGAAGCGACGCTCTTGGCGCCGGCCACCATGTTGCGGTGGGACAGCACCACGCCCTTGGGGCGGCCGGTGCTGCCGGAGGTGTACAGGATGGAGAGGATGTCGCTGTCAACAACCCGGTGGCCGGTACAGGGTGCGCTGGCCAGCACCTCGGACCACTGGTGCAGGCTGGCCGACTGCAGCTCGACGGGCTTGGTGAGCGGGCCGGTGAGGATCACCTGGCGCAGGTCGTGGCAGTGATTGAGGGTGTCGGCCAGGAGGGGCAGGCGCTCGGGGGAGGTCACCAGCACGCGGGCGTTGCAGTCACGCAGGATGTGGCCGATCTGCTCGCCCTTGAGGATGGGATTGACCGGCACGAAGGCGCCACCCGCCCGGGCCGTACCAAAGCTCGCCACCACCATCTCGATGCGTTTGTCCAGGAAGATGCCGACCCGCTCGCCCCGGTCCAGACCAAGGGCCATCAGCCCGGCGGCAAAGCCGGCCACCTGGGTGTCGAGTTCCTGGTAGCTGAGGGTGATTGCGCCCGCCGTGAGGGCGGCGGAGGCGGGGGCACGCTCCGCCGAGGCGGAGATCAGTTCGTGGAGGAGAGTCGTCGTGTGCATGGGTGTGGAGTGAATTCTGCGAACCGGTTGAGCGGGCAAAGCCACCGTTGGACTGCGGCTGTCAGTCTATCTGAGCTTCATGACCGAATAC
This sequence comes from Zoogloea sp., assembly GCF_028689785.1. Taxonomy (GTDB): domain Bacteria; phylum Pseudomonadota; class Gammaproteobacteria; order Burkholderiales; family Rhodocyclaceae; genus Zoogloea. The sequence goes on from NZ_JAQVCN010000018.1 coordinate 44,161, forward strand.
GCGTGATGGATCACAGCCGGGGTGATTCAGTGGCTCAGGCGGGCAGGCTGTCGAGCAGCCTGGCCAGCTCGGCGGTGCGCGAGCGGCGGGAGCAGGTGTCGGCAAGCTGGCGTTCGACCCCTTGCAGGGTGCCGGCCTTCCAGCGGGCGATGATGGTGCCGAGCATCTCGCGGATCTGCGCTGCATCGGTGATGTCGGCTATCCACGGGGCCTGGAGCGTGTTCAGGGTGCCCGCCGTGTTGCCGGCAAAGTCGGTGAGGGCGATGATGGGCTTGCCGGCGCGGGCGTATTCGTAGAGCTTGGCCGGGATCTGCTTGTTGCAGGCGGCGGCCTGGAAAAGCAGGAGGCCGTCGGCGCGCATCATTTCCTGGAGGGCGCTGCGGTAGGCCACCACAGGTTCGATCACCACGATGTCGTCGATGCCGTATTCGGCCAGCAGCTTGCTGTAGTAATCGTCGGTGCCGGTGGCCCGCAGGACGATGCGCAGGCTTGCTGCGGAGATCTCGCCGGCGCGCTTCATGGCCTGGAGGGCTGCAAAGAAGGCCCGCGGATCGCGTTCGGCGGGGTAGAGCACGCCGCTATGCACCAGCACCATCTGGCCCTCGGGGCCGAGGCGGCGGGTGTCGAGGCCTTGTTCGGCGTCGCGGAAGTTGTCCTCGTCAAAGCCGTTCTCGATCACTGCCCAGCAGCTGGCCGGCTTGTCAGGATAGCGCTCGGCGTACATGTCCCGGGTGGCCCGGGTGGTGAAAATGGCACGGCTGCAGGCGGCAATGAGTCGGGATTCGAGGCGCCGATGGATCTTCCAGGTGCTGGGGTTGACCGGGTAGCCGGGCTCGGTCATGCCGTCCCGGAAGTCGAGGACCAGGGGCAGGCCCGACAGCCGGTGCAGGGTCAGGCCGATCATCGGCGCGGTGGCGATGGGGAAGGTTGCGAAGATGGCTTTGGGCCGGTAACGGCGGATCAGTTGCATGCCCCGGATCACCCCCATCGGCCACCAGCTGACCCAGCGGTCGGGCTGGGCCATCCAGCGCAGGTAGCGCCCCTTGAGGGACAGGTGCCGCGCGGTGTCCAGGCCGAAGGCCCGTTCCACCACCATGCCGGCCGGGATCTCGCCCATCTGGTCGTTGCTGACTGCTTCATAGGCCCGCGGGGATACGGTGAGAATCATCGGTTCCCAGTGGTGGTCCCGCAGGTATTCCGAGAACTTCAGGGTTCGCTGGATACCACTGCTCGTCCGTACGGGCGGGTAGTGGTAGGCAATCATCAGCACACGCTTGTCGGTCATGAATACTGTGCATCCGGAGCGCCCGCCCGGCCAGGCCTGGGCTTCGACGGATGCCGGAAAATTTACTTTGAATTGAGGCGCGGAGTGTAACCGACACCCTTCACAAATTTTGCCAAATAGTGCTTCCGTCGGTCATTGTCCGTGTTGTGGTGGCGCGAGCTTGACGGTGGGGCGGGACGCGGCCGAAAGACTGATGTGGAACCACGGCGCCGTGCCTATGAAGCTGATCTGCAGCGGACCGATGCACAGGAAGGTGGCACTGCACAGCTTGTGGATGCCCAGTCTGCCGTGGGCGGCGAGGGAGGTCGGGTTGTAGGCCGATATGCGCGACATGCTCCAGCGGATGCCGCGCTTGTCCAGGTGGCTGTTGGCGGCGTCCCAGAGGCGCGCAAAGGTGCGCCCGATGCGGTGCTTGGGTTCCACATGAACGTCATAGTCCCAGACGCAGGTGGCGGTGTCTGCCAGCTCGTAACGGCAGCGCACTTCATCTTCGTCATAGGCCCCGTAGGCGAGCCACAGAAAGCCGGCGAACTCGTCGCCGGAGCGTGCTACGAAGCACTGGGCCTTGTCCCGCATGCGCCGGGCGATGACTTCGGGCGGGCGGGGAAAGCGAGGAATCAAAGGATTGTCCGGGGTGAGTTCGACAATCGGGTTCTTCACCGACGGGCGGCATGCAGCCTCTCCGTGAATCGGCTGGGCAACCAGGTAGTAGCGGACCAGGCGGACATGACCGAGGCTGCCCTTGTCCAGCAGCAGGCTCAGGTAGTAGAGGCTGCCATCAAGGGCGCCCAACTGCTTGTAGGTGGTGCGGATGCGTTGAAAGGGCATTATCGGGCGAGATCAATGAAGCGAGGGTGCCGGGAGCTGGCTGGCGCGAAAGGTAACCGCAATGCCTGCCAGGGACTGTGGAAAAATGCAAAACAAGGATAATTTGTCCTGATTGTTACCGAGCTTGCTGCTCTGCAACCTACTTCACGGTGCCCCGGAGGGGCCTGTCGCATATAATGCGATGATATCAAGCCTGCTGTTTCCGGCTTTGCCGGCCTTGGACTTGTGTCTGCATAAATGGATTTTTCCGACTGGAGTCTGCTTTTGGATACGAAGAACGAAGTGTTGTCGATTCTCGACGAAGTCCTGAGTCTGGGTGGCGCTGCTGCCAAATTCGAGCTCGATACCCCGCTGCTGGGTGCCCTGCCCGATCTTGACTCCATGGCGGTCGTCGGTTTGATCAACATGATGGAAGAGCGCTTCGGCTTCGTCGTGGAAGACGACGAGATTGACGGGTCAACCTTTGCAACGGTTGGCTCTCTCGTCGATTTCGTGAACGGAAAGCTTGCCTGAGTGACAGCTATCCTGCCCCGGCGGGAGGCGTTCTTCCTCCCGGGCGGGGCGACGGCAGGAGGTCGCTTCTGCCCGCGTTTCTGTCTGTTGACCCGCGCTGAAGCACCCCGAGGCACTGTCATATTCGTCCATGCCTTCGCCGAGGAGATGAACAAGTCCCGGCGGATGGTGGCCCTCGCGGCGGCTGCGTTTGCCGGATGTGGCTGGAATACCCTGCAGGTGGACCTCACCGGTTGTGGTGACAGCGACGGTGATTTTGGCGATGCCAGTTGGGCGGCCTGGAAAGGGGATCTTCAGGATGCCTGGGCTTGGGCCGCAGAGCACCTTTCCGGTCCGCTGGTCCTGTGGAGCCTGCGCAGCGGTGCGCTGGTGCTGTCCGACTGGCTGCGTGCGAGCGGGGTTGTAGCCCCCTTGCTGCTGTGGCAACCCGTGGCCAATGGCCGTCAGCACCTTACCCAGTTCCTGCGTCTCAAGGCGGCTGGCGAGATGCTTGCCGATGCAGATGCCAAGGCGTCCATGGAGGCCATCCGCGCCAGCCTGCAGGCTGGCGATGCAGTGGAGATCGCCGGTTACAGCCTGTCTGCAGCTCTGGCGAGCGGCATGGAGGCAGCAACGCTGAGTCTGCCGGCTGCCTACGGGGCGCCGGTGGCTGCTTTCGAAGTCGGCCCCCCTGATCGTACCGAGGTTTCTCCGGCCCTGCGGGTGCTGGTGGAGCGTTGGTCGAAGGCGGGCGTACAGGTGCGCGCCGAGGCGGTGGCGGGCCCGGCTTTCTGGCAAACCCAGGAGATCGAGCTGTGCCCGGGGCTGATCGAGGCATCCGTGAGGGTGCTGGAGGATTTTTCATGACGGCCGCACCGCGCAGCTGGCAGGATCGTGCCGTGCTTTTCGATTGCGCCGGGGAATCCCTGGTGGGCATCGTCTCGGTGCCCGAAGCGGCGACGGAAACCGGTGTGCTCGTTATCGTGGGCGGGCCGCAGTACCGTGCCGGTTCCCACCGTCAGTTCGTGCTGCTGGCGCGTTACCTGGCCGCGCAGGGGGTGCCCTGCATGCGCTTCGATTACCGGGGCATGGGCGACTCCACCGGCCCGGCTCGGGATTTCGAATCTGTCAGCGAAGACGTGGATGCCGCCATCGGCGCTTTCCTGAAGGCGTGTCCGGGTTTGCGCCAGGTGGTGTTGTGGGGCCTGTGTGACGGGGCCAGCGCCGTGTGCCTGTACCCCGCCCAGCAGGATGTGCGGGTGGCCGCGGCGGTGTTGCTGAACCCCTGGGTGCATACCCAGGCGGGCCAGGCCAAGGTCTTCCTCAAGCACTACTACCTGCAGCGCATCACCGATCCTTCCTTCTGGAAGAAGCTCGGCAGCGGTCAGGTGAGTTTTCTGAAATCCTTCGGCAGCCTGTTTTCCTTTTTCCGTGCGGCACGCAAGGCGCCGGCCGACACCGCCACTGATGTTGTCAGTGACGCGGGCGGTGCTTTTCCCGAGCGTATGGCCCGGGGGCTGTTGGCACGCAAGGGCCCGCTGGCCATTTTTCTGAGTGGACGTGACTACGTGGCACGGGAGTTCGATGATGCGTGCAAGTCGAATGCCGAGTGGCGTAAGGCGTTGGCGCGTTCCGACCTGGACATCACCCGCTTTGCGGAAGCCGACCATACCTTCTCCGGCCCCGGAGAGGCCCAGGCCGTTGCTGAGGCCACCCATGCCTGGCTGCAGGCCAGGGGCCTGGCCCGCTGATTCTATCCGCGGGGGCGAGTAAGCACTCGCCCCGGTGCCCTTCCTTCTCAGTGCTTCGCGCTTTGCCCAAGCCGCTTCAGCTCGGGCAGGCAGGAGCCGCAGTTGGTGCCGCACTTGGTGCGGGTCTGCAGGGCTTCGAGGGATTCACCGCTGCGGAAGGCGGCGAGGATGTCGTCTTCGGCCACATCGAAGCAGTTGCAGATCACCTTGCCCCGTGCCGCCTGCCCGGCGGGTGGCTGGGTCAGCGGGGCAAGCAGCCAGGGGCGCACCGCAGCGGCGGAGTGGCCTTGTACCATCATGTCGGCCAGCCATTCGGCGGCCTTGGTTTCTCCGGCCAGACGCACGGCACTCAGGGAGTCGCCCGTCACCCGCGCCCGTTTGGCCACGTCCTTGCGGCTGTCCTGATAGGACAGTACCTGGGTGGGGTCGTCCAGGGCCAGATCCCGGTCCAGGGCTTCGAGCAGGGCAGGAGCGAGCTCCTCGCCGCGGGCCTTCAGCACCACCACGGGTGAATTGCGTCCTGACAGGGTCAGGCTGGCGTAGGGAAAGTGCGGCAGCCAGCGGCGCAGCTTGTCCATCACATCCAGGGGGTTGGGTTGCAGGCGGCCGTCAGCGTCCGGCTCCGAGCGGCGCATGGCCACCAGCGCCTTGCCGGCGGTGTACTTGGCGACCTGCACGGCTGCGTGTTTGAGTTCGGGCTGCTTGGAAGAGGGGTCGAAATTGCGTGGCAGCAGCACGTTGACGCCCTGGCCGCCCATGGTGTTGCCCCCCCAGTGCATGGGAAGGAAGGTCTGGCCGGGGCGCAGGGTGGCGGATTCGACCACCTTCAGCACCACGGCGCCGCGCTTGCTCTTCACCTGCACCAGATCACCACTCACCAGGCCGCGCCGCTCCATGTCGTCCTTGTGCATGTGCAGCAGGGGTTCGGCTTCGTGGCTGTAGAGGCGGGCGACCAGGCCGGTGCGGCTCATGCCATGCCACTGGTCACGCAGGCGGCCGGTGTTGAGGTGCAGGGGGTAGCGGGCGTTTGGCGATTCGGCGGTGATGCGGTGCTCGGTGACGACGAAGCGGGCCCGGCCGGAAGGCGTCGGGAAGATGCCGTCTTCGTAGAGCCGGACCTTGCCCCGGCTGGCGCCTTCGGGGAAGGGCCACTGCTGGGGGCCGGCGTTTTCGAGCAGGGCGTAGCTGAGGCCGGTGATGTCCAGATCGCGGCCGCGGGTGGATTCCCGGTGCTCGTTCCAGATCTGCTCGGGGGTGGTATAGGGGAACATCCGCGCGGCAAGTTCGCCCTTGCCCAGGCGGATGCCCAGACGCCGGGCGAAATCCACCACGATCGCCCAATCGTGGCGGGCTTCACCCGGCGCGGACACGGCGGCTCGGACGCGGCTGATGGCTCGCTCCGAGTTGGTGACGGTGCCTTCCTTCTCGCCCCAGGTGGTGGCGGGGAGCAGCAGGTCGGCGTAAGCGCAGGTTTCGGTATGGCCGAAGGCTTCCTGAACGACGACGAACTCGGCCTTCTGCAGGGCGTCGTGGATCAGGGCCTGGTCGGGCATGGACTGGGCCGGGTTGGTGCAGGCGATCCACACCGCCTTGACCTCGCCGGACTGCAGCGCCTCGAACAGCTCGACGGCGCTCTTGCCCGGCTTCTCGGGGACTTGTTCCACGCCCCACAAGGCGGCGACTTCGGCCCGGTGCTGGGGGTTGGCCATGTCCCGGTGGGCGGAGAGCAGATTGGCGAGGCCACCCACTTCGCGCCCCCCCATGGCGTTGGGCTGGCCGGTGAGGGAGAAAGGGCCGGCGCCGGGGCGCCCGATCTGGCCGGTGGCCAGGTGCAGGTTGATCAGCGCCGAGTTGTTGTGGGTGCCGAAGCTGTACTGATTCAGCCCCTGGCAGTACATGGACAGGGTGGCCGGGGAGGTGGCGAAGATCTGCGCCGCCTGCTCAATGGCCTTGCGCTCCAGGCCGCAGATCGCCGCCGCCATGCTCGGCGTGTATTCGCGGACGGTTCTCTTCAGGGCATCGAATCCCTCGGTATGGGCTTCCACATAGTCCCGGTTCACCCAGCCTTCCCACAGCATTACATGGAGCATCGCGTTATAGAGGGCGATGTCGGTGCCGGGCAGCAGGGGCAGGTGCAGGTCGGCGGCCTCGGCCGTGTCGGTGCGGCGAGGGTCGATGACCACCAGTTGCATGTCCGGATTGGCCTTGCGGGCGTCCTCTATGCGGCGGAAGGCAATGGGGTGGGCAAAGGCGGTATTGCTCCCCGAGATGAAGAGGGCGCTGGTGTGGGCGATGTCCTCATAGCTGCAAGGCGGCGCATCGGCACCCAGGCTCAGCTTGTAGCCGGCCACGGCGCTGGACATGCACAGGCGGGAATTGGTGTCGAGGTTGTTGGTGCCGATCAGGCCCTTCACCAGCTTGTTGAAGACGTAGTAGTCCTCGGTCAGCAACTGGCCGGCGCCATACACGGCGACGGCATCGGGGCCGTGCTGGGCAATGATGGCGGCGAAACGCTCGGCGGCGGCGTCCAGGGCCGCGTCCCAGCTCACCTGCTCGCGGGGTTGGGCCCGGTCATCGCGCAGTTCGGGGTGCAGCGCCCGGGCGATCAGGGTTTCCGGGGCACTGGTCAGATGCAGGGTCGAACCCTTGGTGCACAAACGGCCGAAGTTGGCCGGATGGTCCGGGTCGCCCTTGACGCCGATGATGCGCCCGGCTTCATGTTCGATCAAAACACCACAGCCGACGCCGCAGTAACAACAGGTAGATTTGGTTTCTGCCATCACGACTCCTCTGATGGCAGGAATTAGCAAGGCTTGTGCCATGCAGCAGAAGGGCCGTTCGGGCGTCCTTTGGGGCTTTGACTGCACCAAGGCGGGGTGTGCCGGCGCGGGGATGGTGCATGCCTGGTGGGCACGCACCATCTGCGGGCATGGGCCGGGGTGGGGCCGGCCCGGCTTTCAGGAGCTTGCCTTGGTGCTTGCCGAGCGTCGCCGCGGCTTTCTGGTGACAGCCGTGTTGTCTTCGGCCGTGCCGGGTCGGCCGCTCAGGCCTTCTGCCACCGCCCGCAACACCGCAGCCTTGTCCGTGTCACCGGTCTGCTTCCGGCATGCAAGAAATTCGCATAGCAGGTCGAGCTGGCACACGACCGAATCGATGGCACGTGGCAGGGGGGCCAGGGGTTGGATGGCATTCCGGTAGATGCCCAGCAGGTAGTCGGCCGGGGTGCCTGCGCCGGGGGGCGGGTGATCTGCCCCCAGCCACAGGGCGAGGGCGGCATCGGCCTGCATCACGGCATCGAAGAAGTCGAAGCTCTGCCGGAAGCGTGCCCGCGTGGCGGTAACGCAGATATCCACGTCAGCGTCGATGGCGCCGGGCTGGCCGAGCAGGGCGTCGAGCTGCAGGCGGTTGATCCGCCCGTAGGGGTTCCAGCCGGGGGTGGCCGGGTCGCCCTCGCCGGTGGCGTAGGCTTGCCGGGCCTCGCCCAGCAGTCGGGCAACTTCTGCCCAGCCCTGCTTGCCGCGGGCGGCGAGCAGGGCCTTGCGTTTGAGGGCGCTGCCGAGGAGGAACTGACGTTCGGGGTTGGGGGTAGATGGGGCGAGGTGGGTCAGCAGGGCTTCGAGTCGCCCGATGGCGGTGTCGAGCAAGGTGCGGGCCTCGGCCAGGCGCTGCGGATCGGAGGGGGAACCTGTCTCGCTGCGGCGGACAGCTTCCCGGGCCTCGATGTTGGCGAGCAGCTCGATGCAGGCAATGGGAACAGCGTGCAGGGACGAATCTGCGGTGACGGCCTGCAGCAGGGCGCTGCGGGCGGCCTCGAAGCCGGCGCCCTGGTACTCGGCGTAGAGGCGCCCTAGGGCCGCCTGGACGTCGGGCCGGGCCTGCCAGGCGGACGGAACGGCGTTCAGGCGGGCGTTGAGCCGACGAGTCAGGGTCTTGAAATCACCGCCACCACCGGGCAGCCTGCAGTCCAGCCGGCGTTGCTCCAGCCAGTCGATGAGCTCGTCCGGTGCCTGCAGGGGCGCGTCGTCCCGCTCTGCCCGGGGCGCCTGCCGCAGCTGGAAGGCAGGGTCGCCGTAGGCTTGGTAGGCGCCCCAGGTGTTGCAGTCCGGGTGGGCGTCGAAGGTGGCGTTGCGGGCCTTGAAGATGGCATCGCCGAAGCGCGCGCCGTGAATCGTCATCTGCCCGAAGAAGGTCTCGGAGAAGGTCCGGGCGGCGTCGTCGCGCACCTCCCAGCCGGCGGCGACCACGCAGCGCACGCCCATGTCGATGAGCTCCCGGGCCAGACTGGCGGCGAGGCGGTTGCCACCGCCCTCATGGATGCCGGCCTTGCCCAGGTTGCAGCAGCTCAGATAGACGAGGTCGGGCACGTTCTCCATCAGGCCGATCTCGGTGGCCGACAGCAGCAGCCCGTCGGACAGCACCACGCCGCTGCGCCAGCTGCCGTCCCGGGCCTGCCGGGCGTAGATGCCGTGGGCGCAGATCACCACGATCCGCCAGGGGCGGGCAAAGAGGCCGGTGAACACCTGGGTGGCCATGGCGTCGGGTGGGACGTGGTTGACGTCGTAGCCAGCGGTTTCCAGCACGGCGACCACGGCTTCGCCTTCCCGGGCGGCCTCCTCGAGACTGGGGAGCTCGTCACAGCCCGCGCTGCCGTCGGGCTTGGGTGTAGCCGTCCAGCCCGGCGGGCCGAACTGCGCATGAAAGCCCTCGCTGCTCGGATTGGCGATCACGCAGGCACTCAGGGTGTCGGTGCGGATCACCTCACGGCGGAAGGCAGTGGTGGCGAACTGACGCACCATCCGGATGCTGCGGATGAGGGGTCTGCCGTCGGCCTCCAGCATTTCCCAGGGCAGGTTGGCGGTGCCTTCATCCACCACCAGGATCAGGTTGCTGGTCTTGCGGGCGACGGCCTTGAACTCAAGGGGTACGAGCAGTTGGAAGAGGGTGTTGCCAAAGCGGGTGTCCGGTGAGTAGTGGGTACTGCCCGGGCCGCGCAGGGTCGTGTCTACCAGGGTTTCCACCAGGCCTGGCTGGCGTTGCTGGATGACGGATTCGGCGCGGGCCTTCTCCCCCATATAAACGAAGCGCAGGCGCCGGGCGTGGCGCACCGCGGGGGCGCCGTCAAGCCCTGCCAGGGCTGGTAGCGGGGCGTCTTCGGGCAGCGGCGGGCGGCCGTACAGGGTGAGCAGGCGGCGCAGGGTTTCCGGCGGAACAGGGCTGCGCAGGGTGGGCGCGAACGCAGCGCTGCCGCAGTCATCGTCGTCCCGGTCGGCGTCGCTGACCGCCAGGCGCGGCCAGTAGTCGCCGAAGGGGGTCAGGCTGAGGCGTTGGCGTAGGCCCTCGCCGGTCTGAAGCTCTTCGGCGATGTCCAGGCGTGTTTCGAGGCGTTGTAGCTCGCTCTCCAGCACCTCGTCGAGGCGGCGCAGGGCGTGGGCGGCGGAGAGGGCGGCGTCTCGGTAAACCTCGACCAGCTCAAGCCGGGTGATCACCGCCCGGCGGGCGCCGTCGCGGCCCACGGCCCCTTCGGCGAACTCCCGGTTGGCCCGCAGCACGCCCAGTACGATGGCCTTGAGCGCATCGGCGCCGTCGAGCTGGGCGGCGGAGTTAGTGCCGATCAGCAGGCTGGCGAGGCTCAGCTCGATTTCCGTGTCGGCCTGGGGGGTGCCGTCGGCCATGGCTTCTTCGGTGTAGCGATCTGCGGCGTGGAGCAGGTAGCGCAGGGCACCGGCGCGGACGGCTTCGGTGACGCCTTCGGCCGACAGTTTGCCCATCTCGCCGAGCCCGACTACCACCGCGCCGCGCCCGGTGCCGCGCAGGCGTTCTTCGCGGCTGCGCGGTGCCAGGGCCACGGTGGCGTTGCCCAGATCCCCGGTGTGGATGCCCAGGCGCTGGCGGTGGCTCAGGGCGCCACCCACCAGCCAGCGATCGATGACCGCCTCGGCGCCGGAGATCGGGTCGCCCCGGTAGTGGCCGCACATCAGCGGCACCTGCACGAAGCGCAGGTCCATGGCCCGCACCGACACGGCCAGCGCCCGACGGCTGCCACGGGTTTGCACCCTGGGCCGGCCGCCGAGGGCCCGGGTGGTGAGTTCCAGGGGCGTCGGGTAGGCCGGCGGCGGACCACCCCGGTAGCGGGTGAGACGCCCGGCCGCTGCCTCACCGCGGCTGACGGGCAGGCGCCCCAGGCGACTGGCGCTGCCCTGGACGAGCAGGGACTGGATCTCGCTGAAGTACTTTTCGGTGCTGGTCAGGCCCATGTGGTCAGCGGGCATGTACCAGTAGCGATCTTCGGGCAGGCCGGTCAGGCGCCCGGATTTCCAGGTGACGGAGCCATCTCCGCTGGGGGTGCCGCGCAGGGCGACGCCTACCGGCGTGTCGCCGTCACGCTGGATGAGGATGCCGCAGGGGGTGTTGTCGGCCTGGCCGAAAACGTAGGCGATGCGTTCCGGTGCCTCTTGCACCCAGCGGGTGTCGGAGACCACCTGCCAGAAGTGGACGGCGCTCTCGAGCGTGGCCTTTGCCGGGCGCCCGGCCAGGTGCCGGCCGAACCAGAAGTCGTTGTTGAGGGCGGCCAGCTCTGCCCAGGTCTGCTCGGCGTAGAAATCGTGTTCCGCAACCCCGGCGGTATCCACGAAGCCCGGGGCAGGCAGCAGGTGCACCGCACCGGGAAAGCCCGCCACCACATCGAGGACGGCCTGCATGTCGTGCTGCAGGTCGGCCCGGGCCAGGGTGCGGATGGTGTCTGACTGTCCGAGCAAGGTTTCGACGAAGAGGTGGGAACCGTTGTTGGGGGTGCCGAGCATCAGCAGGCGGCCGCCCGGGCGGGCGACGATGTCACGCCACAGGGTGGGGTCGGCGGCAAAGGCGGCGCGCGTCACCAGCCCGCCCATGCTGTGGGCGAGGATGCGCACCGGTTGGTTGGGGTGTTTTGACAGGGCTTCGCGCAGGGTGACGGCCAGGGTTTTGCCAAGATCCAGGATGGGTTGGCGCCAGTCGTAGTCGAAACGGATGACCCGGTGACTGCTTTCCAGCCAGTCGGCCAGCTCGCCATAGGCCAGGTCCACCAGCCCGTCAGGGCTGACGCTGCGGCGGCTGTCCATGGCGATGCGAGTCAGTTTGCCGCTGGCCAGGGCCAAGGGGGCGAGCCACACGCGCTGGTTGTCGGCCTTGAGGTGGGAGCCCATGATGCCCGGCACATACAGCACCACCGGCAGGCTGTCGGCGGGGCTTTCGCCGCCGCCCCGGCCTATCCGGCGCGGGCGCACGGTATCGAGTTCAGGCAGGCCGAGGGCTTGCCAGGGTTCGAGCTTGTCCGGATCGGGGGCCACCAGCCACTGGTGCAGGGCCGTGGGCAGCGGCACGTTGCGGCTTTTCACGTCGTCCCGGAAGTAGCGGAAGTGATTGACCTGGGGGCCGTGTACGTAGATGGCGCGGACATCGCGGGCCCGGTTGGCCAGCCCGCCGTACATGGAGTCGGTGTCCACCACCAGGTCGTTGCGGGCCCGGTCGAAGAGGGCCCAGTCCACGAACATCACCCCGATCCGGTGGAAGAAGCTGTTGGGGTCACCCTCCACGTCCCCGGTGATCAGAGCCACCCGGACCGTGGGTGCCAGTGCGGCGCGGCCAAGCAGGGTGCCGATGGGGGCTTCCGGCAGCATGGCTTCGATACCCGGCACCACGCCGGGCTGGATGCGCTTGTCGGCAATCTCCAGGACAACACGGGTGAGAAAGCGAAGAGCCTCGTTGGTGATGCGTTTGGCCGTCTCTCCGGCAATGGGTGATGCGGCACTCCCCACCAGGGCCCCTGCACCCCAGGCGCCGAAGCGGCGCACGCCGTTGAGCAGGCCGCTGAGGAAGAGATCGAGGTTGTCGGAGAGCAGGGCGGTACCCCGGGCCGGGCAGGCCACCCGCACGTAGCGTTCGATGCGCAGCCGCTTTTGCTTCAACAGCCCGACGAGCTCGCGCAGGGCGGCCTGTTCGAGGGCTTCGCCCTTGAGGCGTTCGGCCTTCAGGGCGGGGTCCTGGCGTTCGGCTTCGGCGTCGTCGGGGCGGGGTGGGCGGGTGTATTGGTCGATCAGGTCGTCCAACTGCGGGTCGTGGGGGTCGAGGGCCAGCAGGTCGCCCACCAGCCCCCCGCGGGAGTGGGTGACGAGATGCAGGCGGGCGTCGTCGGGAAGGGTGCGCAGCAGGCGCAAGGCGTTGTCGATGGGGCTTTCCGAAAAGGTCCGGTGTTCGAAGCCGAAGATGCGGCCGCCGAAGGCGGCGTCGATCTCCCGCCAGGCCTTGCTGCTCGGCAGCGCGCCAAAGCCGCTCAGGGTGTGGGAGCCTGTACCGTGGATGAATAGCAGGGCCGGGCCGGTGGCCAGGGCCGCAGCCAGCAGCGGGCTGCCCTCGGCGCAGCGGTCGGCGGGAGTCAGCTCGCCGCCGCGCCAGGCGTAAACGCCAGGCGGGCCGGCGAGGCGGCTCTCGATGGCCTCCATCAGTGCTTTCGCGCCCTTGCGCGAGGCCCAGTCGACGGCTTTATCCTCAAGCTTGTCGCGGAGCTGCTCCAGCGCAGCATCGATGATCTCGTCCCGGCCGATCTCCAGTTCGCTGACCTTGCGCCAGATCCAGTCCATGGCGCCACGGGTGGTGGTGGTGTCGCGAAAGCGGGCGAAATCGATGGCGCCGTCCGGGTCGAGCAGCTCAGGCCGGGTGCGCCTGAGCTGGGCGGCGAGTACGTCGGCGCGCATGAAGACGGTGCTGCCATCCTGGGCTTCGAGGGCCAGCAGGCCGGTGTCGTCGCTCAGGGCTCCACTCCCGGGGGCGTCACTGCTGCGGCTGGCGGGGGCGAGAGTCCAGCTGCGTTTGACGCTGACGTTGGGGAGCAGCGTCTCCGGCCTGCCGTCGGCGGCGCGGCTGCCCGGTATGGAAAGCACACCGGGCAGGGAGGGCTTGTCGTCCTGTGCCTGCTGACTGAGGGGCAGGCGGAACAGGGGGCGGGGGATGGGGCTGCTCATGGCGGAGTCCTCGGCGGGGCAGATCGTCCCGGGTGCATGGCGATCAAGGGCCGCCGGGGCCGGCACGTGGGCGCCGGCCCCGGCGGGGGGCTCAGGCGAAGACCTTCCAGGCGCGGGCGGTGCGCGTGCCGAAGATCTGCGGGTTCTGGGGCAACTGGTTGGTGGGCAGGTAGGCCGGGGTGATCTTCTTGAACCAGTCCTGGTAGGTGGCGCTGGCGGGCAGGGCGGCCAGAGCTTTCAGGGCGTAGTAGGTGAAGGCCCCGTTGGGGCGGCTCTTGAAGCGGGTGTCCCAGCTGAACTGGGTGTCGGTGCAGCCAGCCAGCAGCAGGTCACCACCGCTGCGGGTCAGGCCGCCGACGGCAGGCAGCCGGGCGGCCCTGGGGGCGGGCAGGTCTTCGGCCTTCATCCACACTTCCGGCGGCAGGAAGCGGGCCCGGGGCATGCCGGCGTCGAGGTCGGCGTTGTCGCCGCGGGTGACGCTGCCCGAGTGGCAGCTGTCGGAGATCAGCAGCACGCGTACACCGGCGGCCCGGTTGGCGAGGAGGGGGGCGAGCTCGTCGTCGAGCAGTACCTTGCCGGCGCCGATGTCCCAGGGGCACAGGCCTTCGTCACGGCCGTCGGGCTCGTCGCCGTTGAGGTCGGGCACCCAGGTGCCGTGGCCGGAATAGGTGATCACCAGGGTATCGCCCTTGGCGGCGCCACTCACCAGGCCGCCGATGCCGGCAACCATGGCGGCCTTGGTGGCCTGGGCATCAATGAGTTGGGTGACGGTGAAGCCCCGGGTGGTGAGGGCAGCTGCCCAGTCGGTGGCGTCATTGACGCAGCCTGACAGGTCGTTCTGGGTGCCGGGGTAGTCGTTGATGCCGATGCACAGCGCCTTCTTGCTCATGATCCGTCTCCCTCTCGTGTCCGCCCCCGGGGGCTGTCGCGGCAGCCGGCGGAGGCGCTGGGGCCCGGCACGCGGCCGGGCTATGGAATATGGATTTAAGCACCGGTGCTTGAAAGGTCAACGGCTTCTGCGCCGCGCCGACCTGGCCCTGTCAGGCGCGTGGCACCAAGCTTAGGTCGCGCAGGGCGGCGACCTGGTCGAGGATGGGTTGGGGTACTGGCAGGCTGCCTTCGAGCATGGCACGGATCAGGGCCGCGTTGGCCTGCACCTCCGGGTTGTCGGGCTGGCCCTCGATGGGCGGGGCGCCGCCCTCTTCGGCGGGGAAGGCCACACTGGCCTGACCGTGGATGAAGGCCTCCAGGCGGGGCCGGCGGCGCGGGTTGGCAAAGGCTTCGCCTTCTGTGCCCCGCAGCAGCATGGCGACGCCGCCCTGGGCAACCAGGTGGGTGTGGATACGCTCCAGGTATTCCGGGTGGGTCATGGAGACCACGCGCACGCTGTGGCCGGGGGCGGGGTCGAGGAGCTTGGCCAGGGTGTGGGCGCTGTTGCGCACGCCCAGGCGCGGGCGCAGGGCGAGCAGCGGCGCCAGGCCCGGGGCCAGGGTGTCGAGGGGCAGGCAGGCGAGCTGGCGGGTGGCCAGTTGCCCTTCGGCATCGGCGATGCTGGCCGCAGGATGGATGTCCAGAGCATCGAGTAACTCGAAGGGGCTCACCCGACTGTCGAAGTCGTGGCGGCCCTGGATCAGCACGGGGACACCTTCCCGGGCCAGCAACAGGGCCAGCAGGGGCATCAGGTTGGCCTGGCGGCGGGCGCCGTTGTAGGTGGGCAGCACCACCAGGCGGGGGCCGGGGGGAACCACGACGGGCGTGGTGCGGACATCCAGGGCGCGCTGGAAGCCCAGCAGTTCGTCCAGGGATTCCGCCTTGATGCGCATGGACAGAATGATGGCGCCCAGCTCCAGATCGTGCACCCGGCCGTCCATCATGTCTCCGAACAGCGCTTCGGCCTGCTCGACGCTGAGGGGCTTAGAACCTTTCGGCCCGCGGCCGATCTCCTTGATGAATGGGGCGTAGGACATGATGGGGCGGCGGAGTGAGTTGGACAGTGCGCCCAGTGTAGCGGATGCGGCGCCGCAACAGACACGCTGCAGCGGGTGGCGCCCAGGGCGTGACCGGGGCAGGCTGCGGACTTTGAACGGATAGGGAGCAGCGTGATGAAGCGATGGTGGAGGGGGTGTCTGGGCTTTGGACTGAGCATGGCGGCGACGGTGGCGGTGGCTGCGGGCCTGCCGGTGGAGCGGCTGCGGGTGCCGGCGGGCTTTCGCATCGAGGTGCTCACCGACCAGGTGCCCAACGCCCGGGGCATGGCTCTGGGGGATTTTGTGGATGGACGTGGCGTGGTGTACGTGGGTAGCCGCGAGGCCGGGCAGGTCTACGGCGTGGAGATCGACAAGGGCCGGGCCGGCAAGGTGCATGTGCTGGCCCGGGGGCTGACCCAGCCGGTGGGGGTGGCCTGGCGGGCGGGCAGCCTGTTTGTGTCCGGGGTGTCGCGCATCGTGGCGCTGGATGGCGTCGGGGCGCGACTTAACCAGCCCCCCACCCCCCGTGTGGTGACGGAGCAGTTTCCCCAGGAGCGCCACCACGGCTGGAAGTTCATCGCCTTTGGCCCGGATGGCTGGCTCTACGTGCCCGTGGGAGCGCCCTGCAATGTGTGCGACCGGGACGCCGAGGGCTTCTCCACCATCCAGCGCATCCGCCCGGATGGCAGTGGCGCCGAGATCGTGGCCCGCGGGGTGCGCAACACGGTGGGCTTCGACTGGCACCCCCGGGACGGGGCCCTGTGGTTCACCGACAACGGCCGCGACATGCTGGGCGACGAGCTGCCCTCCGACGAGCTCAACCGCCTGGGCCGCCCGGGCGAGCACTTCGGTTTTCCCTTCTGCCACCAGGGCGACGTGCCCGACCCCGAGTTTGGCAAGTCCCGAGCCTGCGGCGCCTTTACGCCACCGGTGGCAAAGCTGGGCGCGCATGTGGCGGCCCTGGGGATGCGCTTCTACCGGGGCAGCCAGTTTCCCGCCGCCTACCGGCATAACGCCTTCATCGCCGAGCATGGTTCGTGGAACCGCAGTCGCAAGTCCGGCTACCGGGTGGTCCGGGTGATTGCCGACGAACAGGGGAAGAGCGCCCGCCAGGAGGTGTTTGTGGACGGCTGGCTGCAGGTGGATGCCAGCGGGCGCGAAGACGTGTGGGGCCGGCCGGCGGATGTGCTGGAGCTGCCCGACGGATCGCTGCTGATCAGCGACGACCGGGCCGGGGCGATCTACCGGGTGAGCTACGGCGGCTGACCGGGTGCGCCCCGATTGCGCTGGGGGCCGGCGGCGGCTAGGCTCGCTCCTTTTTTCCGGCAACAGGGACACGTCATGAAGGTTGGTTTCATCGGTCTGGGCATCATGGGGCGGCCCATGGCCCTCAATATCCTCAAAGGCGGCTTCGATCTTACCGTGTGGGCACGCCGCGCCGAATCCATGGCGCCGCTGCTCGAAGCGGGAGCCATAGGCGCGACCAGCGCCGCCGAGGTGGCGGCGGGCTGTGACGTGGTGTTCTCCATGGTGGCCGATGCGGCCGACGTGGAGCAGGTGGCCCTGGGGGACGGCGGCGTGGCTGAAGGCGCCCGCCCAGGCCTGATCTACGTGGACATGAGCACCATCGCCCCGGCGGCGGCCCAGTCGATCTCGACGTGGCTGCTGGAGAAGGGCGTAACCATGCTCGACGCGCCGGTATCGGGCGGTGAAGTAGGGGCGATCAATGGTGGCCTGACCATCATGGTGGGCGGTGACGCAACGGCTTTTGCCCGGGTCGAGCCCCTGTTTGCCTGCATGGGCAAGGCGGCCACTCTGATTGGCGGCCCGGGCGCCGGGCAGGTGGCCAAGGCCTGCAACCAGATCCTCACCGGGGTGGGTGTGCTGGCGGTGGCCGAGGCCTTCAACTTTGCGCGCAAGAGCGGCGTGGATGCCGGCAAGGTGCGTGAGGCGCTGCTGGGTGGTTTTGCCTATAGCCGCATCCTCGAGAACCACGGCCAGCGCATGCTCGACCGCAACTTCAAGCCCGGCTTCAAGGCCTGGATGCACCAGAAGGACATGAACATCGTCATGCAGGAGGCCCACCGCCTGGGGCTGATGCTGCCCAGCAGTGCTGCCACCGCCCAGCTCTTCAATGCCATGGTGGGTAGCGGCCTGGGTGAGGAGGATTCGGTGGCCGCCCTCAAGCTGCTGGAAAGCCTGTCGGGGGAATGAGGTGAAGGTCGGATTTGTCGGACTGGGGGTGATGGGCCGGCCCATGGCCGGGCACCTGATTGCCGCCGGCCATGCGCTGGCGGTATGGGCGCGGCGGCCCGAGTCGGTTGCCCCGCTGGCGGCCCTGGGCGCGCAGGTTTGCGCCACGCCGGCCGCGCTGGCGCAAAGCTGCGAGGTGGTGATCTCGGTGGTCACCGCCAGCGCCGACGTGGAGGCCCTGGCCCTGGGGCCGCAGGGCCTGATCGAGGGCTTTGCCCCCGGCGGCATCCACGTGGACATGAGCACCATCGCCCCGGGCACCGCCCGCAAGGTGGCCGCCCGCTATGCCGAAAATGGCATCGGCTGGCTGGATGCTCCGGTGTCGGGGGGCGAGATCGGCGCGCGGGATGCCACCCTGGCCATCATGGCCGGCGGCGAGGCCACGGTGCTGGCGCGTGTGCGGCCGCTGCTGGCCTGCCTGGGCAAGACCGTGGTGCACATCGGCCCCGCCGGTGCCGGGCAGGTGGCCAAGGCCTGCAACCAGATGATCATGGTCAACGCCATTCAGGCCTGCGCCGAGGCCATGCGCCTGGCCGGCGCCCATGGGGTGGATCTGCACAAGGTGCGCGAGGCGCTGATGGGCGGCTCGGCGGCCTCCCGGGTACTGGACGTGATGGGCGACCGCATGGCCCGCCGCGACTTTGCCGCCGGTATCCAGTCGCGCCTGCATCACAAGGACTTTGCGATCCTGATGGAAGAAGCCCGCCAGCTGGGTGCCCCTCTGCCGGTGGCCGCCCAGACCTGGCAGCAACTCAACGCGCTGATGGCAATGGGCTGCGGGCGGGACGACACGGCCAGCCTGCTGCGGATGCTGGAGCCCGGGCAGTGGCCCGGTGCCGACAAGGAGTAATCAGATGAAGTCAGCCTTACGTCGCCGCGTCGCCGCTACGCTCCTCACTGGCCTCGGGCTCACCGTGCTGGGGGGCTGTGCCGGCTTGCAGTTCGGCATGAAGAAGCCCGAGGTGACTGTGGTGGACATCCGCCCCCTGGATGCCAACCTGCTCGAACAGCGCTTCGTGCTCAACCTGCGGGTGACCAACCCGAACAGCGTCGAGATCCCCATCGAAGGCCTCACTTTCCGCGTTGATCTCAACGGCCAGCAGTTCGCCACCGGGGTCAGCAACAAGCCGGTGCTCATCCCCCGCCTCGGCGAGGGGCTGGTGGAAGTGACCGCCACCACCAGCCTGCCCCGCCTGCTGCGGCAGTTCCGGGAGCTTTCCAAAATGCGGGACAAGGTGGAATACCGCCTCCGCGGCCGCCTGGTGACCGGCAGTTTTGGTGGTTTCGATTTCGATCAGACGGGTGAGGTGGGCGTGCCCAAGGGCTTTGGCGAGACCGGGCGCCGGGAGAGCGCACCACCGACAGAGCGCTTTTAGGGGCGGGTGCTCATCGGCAGAGAGCCGTCGTAGGACGCCCGGCGCCGGCTCGCGCTTCTACGGTTCTTTGTCCGTGTTCGGATGGCATAGAAGGATTGGGGAGTCAGCGCAGCGGCTGAGATTCGAGTGGAACACTTCACTGCTGCGATGAGCAGGAAGTGAGATGCTGGAGCCGTATCTCTACCGCATGTCCCTGGCTTCCTGGCGGCCACATTCGCCGACGCAGTGCTATCCCTACCATTCGATGAGCCAGCTTGATCGCATCACCCGTATCAACACGATGTTGTCCGAACGACGGCTGGTTTCCCGGCAGACGCTGCTGGAAACGCTCGAAGTCTCTCCTGCTACGTTGAAGCGGGACATTGCCTTTCTCCGCGACAACATGAACACCCCGATCATCTGGGATCGGGACCGGGGTGGTTACCGGTTGGATGCCTCGCAGAGTTCCGGTACGCCGATTTCAGTGCCAAGCATGTGGTTCTCCGACAAGGAAATCCATGCCATCTTGACGATGCAGCACCTCCTCGCCAATCTCGATCCGGGCGGCTTGATTTCACCCCACGTCGAGCCACTGATGGTTCGTCTCAACACCATGCTGGGTGCGGCTGACGACCCCTCCGAAGAGATTCGTCGGCGGGTGATGATCATCGGCGTTGGCAAGCGAAGCCTGAAGCTGGCGCATTTCGAGAACATCGGTGTGGCGCTGTTGCGGCGCAGGCGCCTGCGAATCCGCTATTTCGCGCGCAGCAGTGGGGAAGAGAGCGAACGAGAGATCTCGCCCCAGCGCCTCGTCCACTACAGGGAAAACTGGCATCTGCTCGCGTGGTGCCATCTCCGCGATGAGTTGCGCAATTTCGCCGTAGATAGCCTCCGCGAAGTCCAATTGCTGGACTGGGCGGCCAAGGATGTGTCTGACGAGGCCATCAGCGCAGTGCTAGGTCCCGGCTACGGAATCTTCGCGGGCAATCGACTTCAGGTTGCGCGTCTTTGCTTCAGTCCCGAGCGTGCTCGTTGGGTTGCCAACGAACACTGGCATCCGGAGCAGAAAGGATGGCATGAGCGTGACGGTCACTACCTGCTCGAAGTGCCCTACGCCGACCATCGGGAACTGTTGATGGACATCCTCAAGCACGGCCGTCATTGCCAGGTGCTTGGGCCGGAATCACTGCGGGCAGTGGTGGCTGAAGAGATTGCGGTAATGCAAAGACGGTGCGGAACCGTCTGAGTTCGAGCTCATCCGGTGAGCCTGCTCACCTTCAGAATCGGCTGTATCGAGTTCATCCATTCGGAGTTCCGATGACACGCTTTGCTGATCTTCAAAGGGCCAGCCGATCCTTATGGGCCAAGAGTGCGGATGGCCTCGGGCATGGTTTGCTGGCGCACATGCTGGACGTGGCGGCGGTTGCCCTCACCATCTTGCGAAGGGAGAGTCCTAGCAGCCGTGCGCGCATGGCGGAGTGTCTTGGGCTTCCGGTGCCCGGGGCAGATGTCTGGATTGCTGGCTGTGTCGGGCTTCATGATTTTGGCAAGGGCATTGCCGGTTTCCAGGCAAAGTGGCCAGAGGGGCAGCTGCGCGATGAGGCGGCGGGACTGAGCTTCGACGCATTCTCCCTGAAGGCGGTGACCGATCATGCCTGTGCCACTGCTGCGCTGCTGTATGACCCCCTGGTCGAGCGAACCGGTGCTGACCCCCAGTGGGTGGACGCCGTGCTCCAGGCGATCAGCGCCCACCACGGCTTCAATTTCATCAGGCGGGAGATCGACGCGGCTCATCCGCCCAAAGAGGGCAAGGCCTGGAAGCTCGCCAGACGTGAGGTCTTTGAGGCCTATTGGGCCGCCCTCGACCCCCAGGGCGCTCCGTCTGTGGATACCTTGTCTCTTCCGTCGGTGGCCTGGCTGGCGGGGCTGACCAGCGTGGCGGACTGGATCGGGTCGAACGAGGCCTACTTCACAGCGGAGGAGCGGGGCGACTCCCTGACTGCCCATTTCGAAGCGTCTCTCAGGCTTGCCGAGTCGGCTTTGGATGACATCGGCTGGCCAGGTTTTGCCGCACTTCTGGATGCACCGCATAGCACGGACGAACTGCTTGGTCGTATCGTCGGTTCAGACCAGCCCATGTATGCACGGTCTCTGCAGGAGGTCGGTGATCGGCTCCTGGCCCAGGCCCATGGGCCCACCTTGTTGCTGGTCGAAGCGCCCATGGGGGAAGGCAAAACAGAGCTGGCCATGCTGGCACACTTGCGCCTTCAGGCTGCAAACCAGCACCGCGGACTGTATGTGGCCTTGCCGACTCAGGCTACGGGCAATGCCATGTTCGACCGAACCCTGCGCTTTCTCCGGGCGTTCTCCGGGGGGGCGAGGCTCGATATCCAGCTCGCCCACGGTGGCGCGATGCTTGATGAACGCATTGTGCGGTTGCGGGGCGTTTTTGGGAGGACCGATGACAGCGTCGCCTCGTCGGCCTGGTTCGCCCAGCGTCGGCGAGCGCTGATCTCCCCCTATGGTGTCGGGACCGTTGATCAGGCGCTGTTTGCGACGCTCAATGTCAAGCACCACTTTGTGCGCTTGTGGGGGCTGGCCAATCGGGTGGTGGTGCTGGACGAGGTCCATGCCTATGACACCTATACCAGTGGACTGATTGCCGCGTTGCTGCGCTGGCTGAAGGCCCTGGGGTGCTCCGTTGTGCTGATGAGTGCCACGCTTCCCGGCAAGCGCCGCAAGGAGTTGCTGAACGCCTGGGGCGTGGATCCGGCACCTGTGGAAGGGCTCGGCTACCCTAGAGTCATGCTGGCCGACAATGGCGGGGCCAAGGGTGCATGCTTTGGGGCACGACCGCTGCCGCCCATCCAGGTGTCGGGTATCGAAGAGTCCATTGATGCCATCGCTGACAAGGCCCGTGCGCTAATGGCGGAGGGTGGTTGCGGCGGCATCATCGTCAACACCGTCGCCCGGGCGCAGGCCTTGTACACCGCCCTGGCAGGAACCTTGCCCCCCTCTGAGCTGATCCTGTTCCACGCCCGTTATCCCGCCGATGAGCGGGGCGAACGGGAGAGGCAGGTATTGACCACCTTCGGGCAGGGTGGAGTACGGCCATCTCGGGCTTTGCTGATCGCCACCCAGGTGGCAGAGCAGAGCTTGGACATCGATCTGGATTTCCTGATTTCCGATCTGGCGCCTATCGACCTGCTGTTGCAGCGCGCCGGGCGCTTGCACCGTCACGAGCGGGCTCGGCCCGAGGCTCATCTCCACCCAAGGTTCTTTGTAGCCGGATTGATCCGCGGGCACTTTCCTGAACTGGAAGAGACCCGTTGGAAGTACGTCTATGACCCTTACATCCTGGGCCGTACCTGGGCTCTGGCCGCCATCGAGCCGGAATGGCAGTTGCCCGGAGACATCGATCGTCTGGTCCAAAGGGTGTATGACGATAATGTTGAGCTACCGGAAGATCTGCCTGCTTCAGACCGAAAACGCATCGAGGAGGGCGATTACGGCGAGTTCTACGCCAAGGTTCGGTATGAGGCCCAACAAGCGCTCAATGCCGCCATCGACGCAAACCTCGAACCCCAGGATGCGTATATCGGCAAGCCCCATGGCAGTGAGGACGGCAATGATCTGGGCATCGAGAATCGCACTCGCCTGGGTGACGATGGCATCTCGGTGATTCCCGTTCAGGTTGTTTCTGACGGGTGGCAGATAAAAGGTAGCGAAATCCCCATCGATCCACAGCAACCGGTCAGCGATACCGTCGCTCGCGCCCTGTATGCCCGACAGATGAAGATCAGCCGCAAGGCGATTGTTGCCGCGTTGGGGGCGGAGACTGCCCCACCGGCCTTTGAGTCGCATCCTCTATTGCGGGACATGAAGCCGCTTAGGTTGGTGAATGGCTGCGTCGAACTGGGCAATCTGATCGTGCGTCTGGACCCCGTGCTGGGTCTCGTTCTGGAAACCCCTGACACCGTTTTTTCCCCTGTCACAGCCGAGGAAGAATGATGAGTACCTGTTTTAATCTGCTGGACGAGCCCTGGATTCCCGTGCGCCTGACTTCCGACGCAGTCGAGGACGTGGGTTTGCTGGCTTTGTTTGATCGACTGGGAGAGATTACGGCACTTGCGGAGACCTCGCCGCCAAGTCTCGTTGCACTGCATCGCCTGTTGCTGGCGGTAACCAACCGTGCTCTTTTCATGGCTCTGGGTACTTGGCGCGACAAGGATAGGGCTCAGTGGTATCGGGACGGGCTGCCCGTGGATGTCATGCGCGATTACCTGGAGAAATGGCGGGAGCGTTTCTGGTTGTTTCACCCGGAAGTGCCCTTCATGCAGGTCGCTGCGCTGGCCCATTGTGAGGAAACCCGGAGCAAAACCAAGCCGTGGACGCAGATCGCCCTGGATCGGGCCAGTGGCAATACCCCTGTGCTCTTCGACCACTCGGTGGATGGGGCCCCCTCTGTGATAGAAGCGGCTCTGGCCTTGCGGTACCTGTTGGGCTTCCTCCAGTTCACTCCGGGTGGGCTTGTAAAAGTGATCCGTGGTGCGGATAAGGCCGGTGCCCTGGCAAATACCGCAGCTGCCGTTCCAATGGGAGGCAATCTCTGCCAGACCCTTTGTCTGGGGCTCCACGGGATCGACGGGCGTAGCGAGAACGATCTGCCCGCGTGGGAGCAGCCCGCCCCCAGCGTCCTTGACCTCAGTGCGGATGCCCGCTTGGCAACTGGGCCCAATGATCGTTACACCCGCCTGTCCCGTGCCGTGTTGCTGGAGCCCGAAGGGCCCCGGTGCGCGGTTCGGGTGATCCGCTTTGCAGCCGGCTTGGCCTTGGAGGACGACGCGCAGGCGCCGGACCCCATGGCGAGCTACCGGATGGGCACAAATGGTCTTGTGCGCTTGTCCTTCAGCGAAGGGCGGGCACTGTGGCGTGATCTGCCAAGCCTGCTGGCGGACCCCTTGGGCAAGCACGCCAGTCCTGCCGCTGTGCTTGGGTGGGCGGCCAATCTCCAGCGTGCCGTGGGGAATCGACGTGCCCATCTTCCTGTACTCGTTGCCGGATTGGCGAGTGATCAAGCGAAGCTGCTGCGTTGGCGATCAGAGCGCTTTGCGCTGCCGGCCATAGTGTTGTCCGAGCCCGATAGCGCCCAGTTTCTGCGTACTCTGCTAGGTCAGGCCGAAGAGAGTTTTCACCGGCTTCGGGGCATGGCGGTGGATATGGTGGCGGAGACCCTGGCTGATCCGGGTAACAAAGACACCCGTTCCCGTGCCCGAATAACTGTGGATTGCGGGCCCTGCGAGGCAACCTTCTTTTCCGCTGCCGAGCGCGCCTTGCCCGATCTGATGAGCCATATCCGCGAGGACGCGCTGGATGAGGCCGATGCTGTCTGGCGGCAAGTCCTGTTGGCGGCTTCCCTCTCAGCATGGGATGCCGTGAGCCGGAGCATGGGTACCTCGTCAGTCGCCCTGCGCGCTGAAGCCCTCCATCGGTGGAAGCTTGATCGATTGTTGCGGGAATTGCGCAACGAGACCAGTGATGGCTCAGCAGGGCCTGTCCCGTCTTCTTCATCCTCGTTCCAAACTCAACCCAAGCCCGACCAGGAGGTTCATTCGTGATCGACTCATCCACGCCAGTACAAAGCCCAAGCCATGGCGAGACATTCGTCAATCATCTTCTTGAACTTGCCAAGTCGAATCGGGGCGCCATGGCCGAATTGCGGCGCAGCTTGAGCCATGAGCCAGGCGCATATGTCGGTGCATTCCCCTATGTGGAGCGCTTTGCCGGTGCCCGCCATGCCCAGGACGCGTATCGCAGGGCGCTATATCTCATCGCAGGCCTCTTTGCTCTGTACCCCCTGCATCGAAAGGGGAACAGCTTTGCCTCGGCCTACGGCCGGCTCAGCGAGCAGCGAAAGAGCAGCCAGAAGAGCGATGGTATTGAGCGTCGCTTCATCGCGCTCTTGTCAGCAGACGCACAAAGCCTTCCTGCACACCTCAGGCAGGCCGCCTCTTTGCTCGCGGCGGATGATCTTTCCTTCGACTACGTCCGCTTGCTGAACGACTTGGCCGTCTGGCTCGATACCCGAGAGCTGGAGCGCCTGGACAAATTGAGGCAGCGCTGGGCGCAGGATTTTTATCGTGCCACGGCGCTGCCCCTCGGTTCGGCCGCATCGACCGAAGACTCCGCCAACTCCCTTAACCACTCCTGATCTGGTAAAGCCGCCATGTCCCTCTTTGTTGAATTCCATCTTATTCAGAATTTTGCCCCGTCAAACCTCAATCGTGACGACACCGGCGCTCCCAAGGATGCGCTGTTTGGCGGCTATCGGCGGGCGAGAGTAAGCAGCCAGTGCTTCAAGCGAGCCATTCGCCTCCTGGCCAAAGATAAGGCTGCTATCCCTGCCGAGTTTCTGGGGGTTCGGACCAAGAAGCTCGTTCAGCTGGTTGAAGATCGCCTCGCTGCTCTGGGACGGACGGACGCCCGCTCCAGAGTCGAGGCGGCATTGGGCGCTGCGGGCCTCAAGGTCAAGGATGACGGCCGAACCGAGTACCTGCTCTTCCTGGGCGAAAAGGAGGTGGAAGGTTTTGCGGGACTGGTCAATGAGTTCTGGGACGAACTCGGGACGAGTGCGGCGCCAGCTACCGAGAAAAAGACCAAAAAGGAGACCAAGGCCAGTGCCCCCGCTGAAGTCCAGAAGAAAGCCAAAGCTTTGCTCGATGGGGGCAAGGCGGTAGATGTGGCCTTGTTCGGCCGCATGCTGGCGGATCTCCCCGAGGTGAACCAGGACGCGGCTTGCCAGGTGGCCCACGCAATCAGCACACACCGGGTCGAGCGGGAGTTCGACTATTTCACCGCCGTGGATGACAAGGGCGATCCGGACGAGAGCGGTGCCGGAATGATCGGCCAAATCGAGTTCAATTCCGCCACCTTTTACCGCTATGCGGTGATTGACGTGACCAAGCTGGTCGCGAATCTGCAGCAGGACGCTGACCTCGCGCTGACAGGCCTGTCAGCTTTTGCCAGGGCGATTGCACTGGCCATTCCCACTGGAAAGCAGAACACTTTTGCCGCGCACAATCCGCCTGCATTCGTGGGTGTCACCTTGCGCTGCTCAAGCCCCATCAACCTCGCCAACGCATTCGAAAGGCCGGTCTGGCCCGACCATCAGCTTCCTCTAAGCACGCTCTCAGTCAGGGCGATGTCGGACTACGACGACAAGGTGAGCGGATTCTACGGTGATGGCCAGGATGCCTGGGCCTACCTGGACCTTACCGGCGCGTGGCCGACCACCAAGGGCGAGGCGCAGCACAGCCTGGATGGCCTGGCCCACTGGCTGCAGGAGCAGGTGACCGCCAGGCTGGAGGCTTGAGATGGCGACGCTGCTATTGCGTCTGTCTGGGTTCATGCAGTCCTGGGGTACAACCAGCCGGTTCGACGAGCGGGACTCGCAGCTTGAGCCCTCCAAGTCGGGGGTGCTCGGCCTGATCTGCGCGGCCCTTGGGCGAGACAGAGCGGAGCCGGTGGATGATCTGGCGAGCTTGCGCATGGGCGTGAGGGTAGACCGGGAGGGTGTGCTGATGCGGGATTACCAGACAGCAACAGGGGTCATGATCGCGACGGGTAAGCCTGATCTGAAACGTACCGTGGTGAGCCCCCGCTACTACCTTGCCGATGCGGCCTTCCTGGTTGGCTTGGAAGGCGCTGACAGGGATCTCCTCGCCCGCATTCAGGATGCGCTCAGACATCCGGTGTGGCCCTTGTGTCTCGGCCGCAAGAGCTTTCCACCAGGTGAATCTGTGTGGCTGCAGGATGGCCTCGTGGAAAGCGATCTGAAGCAGGCTCTGGCTAGCCATCCGCTGATTGCCAAACCGTTGCAGGAGTATCCGGGGCGGCGCTTGCGTCTGATCCTTGAGCATGCTCATGAGGGCGCTGTACGCCTGGATCAACCGATAGCGCCTTTCGCGCTGCGGCGGTTCGGACCACGCTTTGTTTTGCCGGAGGTCATTGATGTTCCTCGCTAAGCTTGTTCTGGATGGTGCATTTGCCCACGTTCGGCGTGATCTGTCCGACGCCTATCAACTGCACCGGACCTTGGTGAGGTTTTTTGCTGACAATGAAACAAGCCCGCCTAGGCGATTCCTGTGGCGTCTTGAAGCCGATGCTGGTCAAGGCGCCGTGGGTGCTGCGACGGTTCTGATCCAGTCGGCCCAGCCGGGCAATTGGGAGGCTATCGAGAATCTCGAAGGCTATCGGTTGGCGGGCCAGAAGGAGGTCGTACTCGACGCCTTGCTGCGGCGCGGACGGCATTACTCGTTTCGCCTTCTCGCCAACCCGACAGTGACTCGGGCTGGCAAACGTTATGGTTTGGTCGGTGAAGAGGCGCAGCGCGAGTGGTTGAGCCGTCAGGCAGAGCGCAATGGCTTTGCCCTGCGGGAATCTGTTGTTACCGGATCATCCCGCCTGACCGTCAAACAATCCCGCAGTGGGCATCGGATGACTGTGGATACAGTGCGCTTCGATGGCGTTCTGACGGTGGAGGATGTCGGCAAGGTACATGAAGTGCTGATCAATGGGCTGGGCCACGCCAAGGCGCTTGGGTTAGGGCTTCTCTCCATCGCACCGCTGCAGAGCTGAACAGATGCTGCCGCCACTCAAGCCCATTCCTATCAAGGAGCGTCTGTCCATCGTTTTTGTCGAGAAGGGCGAGATCGATGTCGTGGACGGGGCGTTTGTTGTTGTCGATCAGCAGGGTTTCCGGGTTCGGCCCGTACTCACTCACATTCCCGTTGGTGGCGTCGCGTGCATCATGCTGGAGCCCGGAACACGGGTTTCTCATATGGCCGCAGCCTTGGCCGCTCGGGTGGGCACCTTGCTGGTCTGGGTAGGGGAGGCTGGCGTTCGTCTGTATTCATCTGGTCAGCCTGGGGGCGCCCGGGCTGACAGATTGCTCTACCAAGCGAAACTTGCGCTGGACGAAACCCTGCGCCTGAAGGTTGTCAGAAAGATGTACGCGCTGCGCTTTGGCGAGGAGCCCCCCGCACGGCGCAGCGTTGAGCAGTTGCGCGGCATTGAAGGTATCCGAGTCCGCAAGACCTACCAGTTGCTGGCCCGCAAGTTCGGGGTTGAGTGGCGAGGGAGAGACTACAACCCCGAAAGCTGGGACGTTTCTGATCTACCCAACCGCTGCCTCTCATCAGCCACGGCCGCGCTCTATGGTGTGACCGAAGCAGCCGTGCTGGCGGCAGGCTACGCCCCTGCGGTGGGCTTTATTCATACCGGAAAGCCCCTGTCGTTTGTTTATGACGTAGCTGATATCTACAAATTCGACACGGTTGTCCCGGTTGCTTTCAAGATCGCGTCGGACAAGCCGCCGAATCCCGAGCGCGCTGTAAGGCTTGCCTGCCGTGACGTGTTTCGGCAGACCAAGCTCCTTGAACGCATCATTCCCGACATCGAGGTGATCCTCGCCGCTGGCGAGATATCCCGGCCGGAGGCCTCGCAGGATGCAGTAGGCCCGGCCTTTCCTGACGCAGAGAAGATTGGCGATGCTGGTCATCGTTCTTGAGAATGCACCACCTCGCCTGCGAGGCCGGCTCGCGGTATGGTTGCTTGAGATCCGCGCAGGTGTGTATGTTGGAACTTACTCCAGACGTGTCCGCGAACATATCTGGGATCAAGTGAAGTCCGGCATCGAGGACGGCAATGCCGTGATCGCCTGGCAGATGAACAACGAAGCCGGCTTCGAATTCGAAACCCTTGGCGCAAACCGCCGCACCCCTGCTGACTGGGATGGCGTACGTCTGGTCAGCTTCTTCCCGGAGCCTCGAGAAGAAAAACTCTGAACTGCTCCTGACAATTCCAATGTCGTAGTGTTTTCTCGGTAGAATTCCGGTCTCTGATATTTCCGTGTTTTTTCATGGGGATAGAGGAAGTGTGTTCCCCACGGGCGTGGGGATGAACCGGCTTACTGCGCCCTCTCGCTTTGAGCCTGCGTGTGTTCCCCACGGGCGTGGGGATGAACCGAGAATCAGCCGCCTGGTGCCGGTGGTCTTTGTGTGTTCCCCACGGGCGTGGGGATGAA
>NZ_JAQVCN010000003.1 GCF_028689785.1 Zoogloea sp.
AAGCCCGGCCTGCTCTTCATCACCGCCCAAGGTGGTGAGCGCTTCCGCATCGTGGAGCAGACGACCCGCCCCGACCGCCTGCTCACCGCGCACATCACCCTGCTGCCCGAACCGCCGGTGCAGCCCTTGCCGCAAGCCCTTGAGGATGTGCTGCCCCTGCTCCGGGCCATTGTGGCCGACGCGGGCGAGGAGGCCTTTCCGCTGCCCCATCGTTTTGACGACGCCACCTGGGTGGGCTACCGCCTGGCCGAGATCCTGCCCATCCCGGTGCAGGCCCGCCAGCGCCTGCTGGAGCTCGACGACCCCATCTCGCGGCTGGAAATCATCCAGGCCTACCTGCGTCAGCACAAGCTGCTGGGGGACGACTGAGAGGGTATGAGAAACCCGCTTCCCTCCCTTCGACCTTGAACCGGTGAGCGCTTACGGACGGCTTTCCGTTGTACGACGTCACATTGGCCGGGGACTCGCCCCCGGCAGGCGACCTTCTTTCTTGTTGTACGACAAGAAAGAAGGCAAAGAAACGTACCCCGCTGTCGCGCCCCCTTCGGGGGTTCCCTCCTTCCGGCAATGCCGGGCGGGGTCTTCGCAAACTCGCCCTGCGGGCTCAAACATGCGAAGCCCTCTTTCCGCCCGTCATCACCTCCAGTCGGCACGCCAGAGGGGAGAGGAAATGCAGGTGATCAACGGCCAGTGCCCGACTCAAGTTCCGCAGGGGCTCGGTGCATCCGAAAAGCCCGTTCCGACCCCGCCGAGCAGCGCACCAGCAGGCGGGGCCTTCCGGCGCGGCTGTCTGAGCCCGAAGGGCGAGTTCCGCGCCGGCCGCCTGCTGGGAGCAGCGCAGGGCAGTCGGCCGTAGGCCGACCGGGGGTGGCGGGTCGCCTTCTTTGCCTCCTTTCTTGGCGAAGCAAGAAAGGAGGTCGCCCGCCGGGGCGAAATCCCGGCCAACCTCACGCCAAGCAACGGAACGCCCGCAAGTAAGGACTCAAGCCTTACCTGTCGGGGCGAAAACGCTTTCCACGCTCAACGCGAACATCACCAATGAATTCGACCCCACGGGCCTTCAGTCCGCCCCGGCGAGCAGGTCGCGCTGGGTGAGCTGCAGCAGCAGCTTGCGCACTGGGGCGGGCAGGGCCGCCTCGTCGAGCCGGTCGAGGGGGTGCCACAGCAGGGTGGCTTCGTTGCAGGCGGAGGGTGTGTCCACCTCCACCGCCTCGGGCTGCAGGTTCAGGGTGAAGTGGGTGAATACGTGCCTAAAGCCGGCCAGCCGCTCCACCTTGCGTACCGTCAGGCCGAAGCGGGTGCGCACCCAGCTGGCCGTGTCTGCATCTTCGGGCAGTTCCGGCAGGCTCTGCAGGCCGCCCCAGATGCCGGTCGAAGGGCGGCGCTCCAGCAGCACGGCGCCGTCGGCCAGGATCACCGCAAAGCGTCCGTCCCGCTCGCGAACCGCCTTTTTCGGGCGGGGTGTGGGCAGCTCGCCCACCCGGCCGTCGCGCAGGGCTACGCAGCGCTCCGCCACCGGGCAGCGCCCGCAGGCCGGGCGGCCGCGGGTGCACACGGTGGCACCCAGATCCATCTGGGCCTGGGTATACACATCCACATCGCGGGTCGGCAGCAGGCTCTCGGCCAGAGCCCACAATGAGTTCTCCACGTTCTTGCTGCCTGGAAAACCGTCGATGCCGAAGCAGCGGGTCAGCACACGCTTGACGTTGCCATCAAGGATCGCCGCCCGGGTACCGTGGGAGAAAGCACTGATCGCCGCCGCCGTGGACCGGCCGATGCCCGGCAGCTCGGCCAGCACGGCCGGATCCACCGGAAACGTGCCCCCGTGGCGAGTCATCACCGCCTGGGCGCACTTGTGCAGGTTGCGGGCGCGGGCGTAGTAGCCGAGGCCGCTCCACAGGGTCAGCACATCCTCCACTGGCGCCGCGGCCAGGCTGGGCAGGTCAGGAAAGCGCGCGAGGAAACGGACGTAGTAGGGGATCACCGTGTCCACCTGGGTCTGCTGCAGCATGATCTCCGACAGCCACACCCGGTAGGCATCCCGCACCTGCCAGGGCAGGCCGTGGCGGCCGTGCCCGCGCTGCCAGGCGATCAGGGTTTCTGCAAATGTATTCAATCTCTTAACCCCTCGACGGTGGGGCCCCGCGCGGCGATAATGCGGGCCCCCTACAGGCTTCAGGCCCGCCCCGGTGGCGTGGCTCAACCGACTTCGACATGACTGTTCCCAAGAATGATCCGGCGGTCCGCGCCTTTCGCGACACGCTGGGCATGTTTCCCACCGGCGTTACGGTCATCACCGCCCGGGCCCCCAGCGGCGAACCCATCGGGCTCACCGTCAGCTCCTTCAACTCCGTGTCCCTGACGCCGCAGCTGATCGTCTGGAGCCTGTCCGGGCATTTGCCCAGTGTGCCCATCTTCGAGAACGCGGCAGTGTACGCGATCAACGTGCTCGCCGAAGACCAGCAGGACATGTCCCAGCGTTTTGCCAGCCGCCGCGACGACAAGTTCGCCGGCCTGGATTACACCGAAGGCGTCGATGGCGTGCCCCTGCTGCCCGGCTGCGCTGCCTGGTTCCAGTGCCGCCAGTTTGCCCGTCATCCCGGCGGCGACCACGTCATCTTCATTGGCGAGGTGATCCGTTTCGAGTCCGGCGAGGCGCGCAAGCCCCTGGTCTTCCAGGGTGGTTCCTACCGCCGTCTCGCGTAAGGCATGCATCCCCCGCGCTGGATCGAAACCGGTCGCGGCTCCCACGGGCTGGTGTTTCTGCATGGGGTGAGCGGCGGGGCCCTGGGGGCCAGCGATCTGCTGCCGCGCATCACGCCGTCGGGATGGCGTGGCCTGGCCTGGGACATGCCCGGCTATGGCAGCAGTGCGCCCATCGATCCTTTTGATTTCGACGGCTTGGCCACCGCTCTGGTGGCACTCATCGATGCCGCGGGATTCGACCGGGTGGCGCTGGTGGGCCACAGCATGGGCGGCATGGTGGCCCTGCAGACGGCGGCTGCCTTTCCCAACCGGGTGTCCGGCCTGGTGCTGGCCTGCTGCACGCCCGCCTTCGGCGCCCGTGGTGGCCCTCAGCAGCAAGCCTTCCTGGCCCGCCGTGTCGGGCCGCTCGACGATGGCGCCTCCATGCGCGAACTGGCGGTTGAGCTGATCCCCACCATGGTCGGCCCTGGCGGTGACCCCCAGGTGGTGGGCGACGCGGTGGACGTGATGGCCGCCATTCCGCCGGCCAGTTACCGGTCCGCCATGCGGGCGGTGGTGGGCTTCGACCAGCGCGCCGCGTTGGGTGGGCTGACCATGCCGGCCCTGGTCCTAGCCGGCACCCACGACAAGGTGTCTCAGCCGCTGGTGTTGCAGCGCATGGCCGAGCGCATTCCCAATGCCTGCTACCGCGAGCTGGATGCCGGCCACCTCGCCCCCTTCGAGGAGCCCGAGGCCTTTGCCGAGGCAGTGCAGGCTTTCCTGGCGGGGCTGGATAGTGCCCCTGTCACTTTCGTGCTCTAGGGTTCAACGCTTTTCAGGCCTATCGCCGCCATGCAAGAAAGCCCCTTCAAAGGCAAGACCGGCCTCACCCGGGTGTGGAACGCCTTCCACTATTCCATGGCCGGCCTGGCCGCCGCCTACCGCAACGAAGACGCCTTCCGTCAGGAGGCCTGGCTGGCAGCGGTGCTCATCCCGCTGGCCCTGTTCCTGCCCGTTTCCGCCCTCGGCAAGGCCCTGATGATCGCCAGCGTGCTGCTGGTGATCATCGTCGAGCTGGTCAATTCGGCCCTCGAAGCCACCGTGGACCGCATCTCCCTCGACCATCATCACCTGGCCAAGCGCGCCAAGGACATCGGCAGCGCCGCAGTCTTCGTCGCCCTGGTCAATGTGGTGGTAGTGTGGAGCCTCATTCTCTTTGCCTGAGCACACGCCATGACCTCTCCCTCCGGCAAGAAGCCCTGTGTCAATTGCACCTGCGCCACTACCGGCTTCTGCCCGCGAGGCGTGGGCGCCAACATCCCGCCGGAGCTCGCCGCCCAGCAACCGCCAGTCCGGGCCAGGCCGCTTTCGGCCGGGCAGCAGCGTCGTGAACAGCTCCGCCAGCTGCCCGGAAAGCGCCGCGCCATGCGCTTCTGAGCGCAGCCCCCGCAGCAGGGCCCGGCTTTGTGTCGAGCTGGCCGTTCTCCCGTGAGAGAATCGCGCCCCTCGTTTTTTCCCTCCCGGACCCTCCCATGACCGAGTCGACCCACGCCATCTCAGGCCTTGTCATCCACCGGCTGATCCGCGCCGCCGAGGGCCCGTCCCAGGTAGAGCTACGGCCCGCCGCCAACCCTCTCGACGAGCCCGCCGCGCGCCTGATGGAGCGCCTGTGCCGGCACTTCGCCGAGCGCCCGGGCAAGGGCTTCGGCTGGTTCGAGAAGGATGAGCGCAGCTTCCCCATGCCGCGCCTGGTGCGCGAGCATGCCATCGAGCAGAGCATGGATTTCGCCACCCTGTCGAAGGAGATGGTGACCCAGCTGCAGCAGCGGGTGGACGAGGACAAGATGGACGAGGGCGGCTACGTGCTCATCGCCCGCGCCACCGTGTTCGGCGCCGACTGCCTCTACGTTGCCCTGCTGCAGGAGACCCTCGGGACGGTGATCGGCGACGGCCTGAGCATCCAGGACAGCCCGCACCTGGATTTCTCGGCCCTGCAGGTGGCCGGGCGCATCGACATCAGTGCCTGGCAGGCTGGCGCCGAGCGCTACATCAGTTTCCTCAAGGGGCGCGGCGACGTGGCAGGCTGGTTCAAGCGCTTCCTCGGCTGCACGGACGTGGTCATCGCCCTCAAGGAAACCAAGAAGCTGGTGGAGACCCTCAGCCACTTCGCCGAAACCCAGCAGCTTGACGCTGCCGAGCGTGACGAACTGCTGGAGCGGGCCCACCTGGTGCTCGAAGAGATGGGCGACAGCGGTGCCGCCCTCAACCTGGAGGCCGTGGCCGGGCAGATCTTCCCCGACGCCCCGCAGAAACTCAGCGCCACCCTGCAGGACGAAGCCCTCGACCTGGCCAGCGGCTTCGTCCCCGACAAGCGCGCCCTGCGCCCCCTGATCCGCTTCAAGGCCAGCGCCGAAGACTGGAAGCTCGAATTCGAACGCAGCGGCCTGCGCTCCGGTGCGGTGCAATACGACAAGGCCAGCAATACCCTGGTGCTCACCAACGTCCCGGAGAACCTGAAGAAGCTGCTGCTGGAAGAGTGAGCCCGGAGGGCATTGAAACCGCGTGAGCTTGCTTGAGCGGGCCCGCCTTTGTGGGGGCGAATTCATCCTACCTCACTCGCCCAAGTCATCGGCATGCCTTTAATCCGGGACCGCGGTCGAATGAATTCGACCCCACGGGCCTCAGCTGCGCTGGCGTTTGATCACTCGGATCGGTGCTTCGCCGGCGATGGCGCGGGCGCGGAGCTGGCCGCAGCCGCCGTCCACGTCCTGCCCGGCGGAGTTGCGCAGCTTGGTGAGGATGCCGCGGCGGTGGAGCTGGCGGGCGATGTCGGCGGCCTTCTCCCAGGCCGGGCGGCGGTAGGGCAGGTCGGGGATGGTGTTGTAGGGGATCATGTTCATGATCGCGTACTTGCCCGACAGCAGGCGCACGATGCCGTCGAGCTCCTCCGGGGTGTCGTTGATTCCGTCCAGCAGGGTCCATTGGTACTGGATCGGATAGCCAGTGGCGCGGGCGTAGGCTTCACCGCGTTCGACGATCTCTTCCGGCGTCATCGGTGGTGCCTTGGGCAGCAGCTCGGCGCGCAGGTTGGCCCGGCTGGTGTGCAGGGACAGGGCCAGGGCCGGCTTGACCGGGCCCTCGGGCAGGCGCTCGAAGACGCGCGGGTCGCCCACCGTGGAGAACACCAGGTTCTTGTGGCCGATGCCGCCCTCGCTGCCGAGGAGCTGGATGGCCTCCAGCACGTTGTCCAGGTTGTGGGCGGGTTCGCCCATGCCCATGAAGACCACCTTCTTCACCGGCCGGCGGGCCCGGGCCAGCACCACCTGGGCGACGATCTCGGCGCTGCCCACCTGGCGCAGCAGGCCGTCGCGGCCGGTCATGCAGAACACGCAGCCCACCGCGCAGCCCACCTGGCTGGAGACGCACAGGCCGTCCCGGGGCAGCAGCACGCTTTCCACGGTCTGGCGGTCGCCCAGCTGCACCAGCAAGCGCGCCGAGCCGTCCTCGCCGGGGTGCTCGGCGTGTACCCGGGCCAGGCCGGCCAGTTCGGCCTCCAGGGCGGGGAGGGCGGCCACCACGCCAGCGGGCAGGGCCGGGCCGCGCCGGCTCGGGCCGGCATCGAGGGGCAGGGCGTGGGTCCAGGCGCGCAGCATGCGCTGGACATGGACAGGCTTGGCGCCGAGGTCGGCGAGCCGCTGGTGGAGGTGTTCGATGCGCATGAGGGGGCGAATGATAGGCCATTTCTGCCCTGTTTTCAGGGGGATGCATACGGCCGGGGGGGCCGCGGGGGACGGCTCCGGAAGGCGGGCCCGGGTGAGGTGGCTTCAGTTTGGCGTGATTGCGCCGTTATGACGGGCCATGCCCTCGCGCCTTCGCCTTGGATACCCAGGCTTCTTCGTTCTTGTTGCCCTGGCTATCGGCGCACCCCTGGTGTTCCTGCTAGTGTCGGTTCTTGGCGACCTGCATCGGCAGGCCGAGCGGGATGCCCGCAATGTGGTGGGGGTGCTTGAGGCCCGGCTGGAGGCCACCCTGCGGCGGGCCCAGGCGGGCCTTGAAGAGCTCGCCACCGACACCTCGCCGTCCGTCTTCGAGGCGGACGTATCCCCGACCCAGCGTCAGTTGCTGCAGCGCCATCTGGCACTCAAGGCCCGGCATTTTCCCGAGATCACCGGTTTCCGCCTGATCGACACCACTGGCGCCGTGCGCTATGCGTCGGAGATCGGGGAGCCCCGCGCATCGGCCGCCGGGCGCAGCTACTTCGAGGCCCTGCGGGCGAATCCGGCGCTGCCGCTGGTGTTCTCGGAGGTGGCGGTCGGCCGCATGGCGGGGCGGTCGCAGCTCTTCATGGCGGTGCCGATCCGCGATGGAGCGGGGCGTTTCGCCGGGGTCGCCATGGCACCGCTGGAGCTGGCCTATCTGGAAAGCCTGTTCAATGCCGTCGATCTTGGGCCGGGCGGGGTGATCACCTTCCGGCGTTCCGACGATGGCCGCCTGGTGCTGCGCCGTCCGGCCGAGCCGGGGCGGGTCAATCAGACCCTCAGCAACAACCCCATGCATTTGCGGGTAGAGGCCGGTGAGCAGGAGGGGACCATCCGTTTCGAGGCCGCCATCGACAAGACCGAGAGGGTGTATGCCTTCAAGCGCGTCGGGAGCTATCCCTTCTATGTGGCCGCAGGGATTGCCCGCCGCGACTACCTGGTCCACTGGCAGCGCAACGCCGTCGGTGTGCTTGGGGCGACAACGCTCTTCCTGGTGCTGCTGGGCCTGCTGCTGGGCCGTCTGTACTTCACCGAGCAGAACCGCCGCCGGGCTGACCGGGAGTTGCAGGCCAGTGAAGACCGCTTCCAGCTACTGCTCAACTCGGTGGGTGAGGGTATCTGCGGCATGGATCGGGATGGGCGCCACCTGTTCTCCAACCCGGCGGCGTTGCAGATCCTCGGCTACCACAGCGAGACCGAGCTGCAGGGGCAGAACATTCCGGCGCTGTTGCACACTCATGATGCGGTCGGCCGGCCCCTGGCCCCGGACGCCTGCGTGATCCGCAGGGCGGTGAGCGTGGGCACCGCCGTGCACAGCAATGACGGGCTGTTCACCCGGGCTGACGGCAGCTTGCTGCAGGTGCGTTTCGATGCCTATCCGCTGGTCAAGGACGGCGCCCAGATGGGTGCAGTGCTGCTGTTTTCCGACATCACCGAACGCCGTCGCAACGAGGCGCGGATCGAGTTCCTGGCCCATCATGACCCCCTCACCGCCCTGCCCAACCGCCTGCTGGCGGAAGATCGCTTCGAACAGGCCCGCGCCCAGGCGGCCCGGGCAGGCGAGCGGGTCGCCCTGCTGTTCCTGGATCTGGACGGCTTCAAGACCATCAATGACTCCCTCGGCCACGACGTGGGCGACGAGATGCTCAAGGCCCTGGCCACCCGGCTGCGCCAGCAGCTCCGGGAGGCGGACACGGTGTGCCGCCTGGGAGGAGACGAGTTCCTGGTGATCCTGCCCGGGGTGCGTGACCTGGACGGCCTGACCCTGCGTATCGGCCGTCTGCTGGCCAGCGTGGAGGCGCCTGTGGCGTTGCCGGGGCGCCAGCTATCCACCTCGGTGTCCATTGGAGTGGCATTGTTTCCGGGGGATGGGCGGGACTTCACCACCCTGATGAAGAAGGCCGACACGGCCATGTACCACGCCAAGGACGCGGGCCGGAACACCTATCGCCTGTTTGACGAGGCCATGAACCAGCATGTGCAGGAATCCCTGCGCCTGCGTTCCAACTTTCAGCGCGGTCTCGACAACCGGGAGTTCGTGCTGCACTTCCAGCCCCTGCTCGACCTGCGCAGCGGCCGGGTGGTCGGGGCCGAAGCCCTGCTGCGCTGGCAGGACCCGGAGCGCGGCCTGTTGCCGCCGGGGCTGTTCATCCCGGTGGCCGAAAGCAGCGGCATGATCGTGCCCCTGGGTGCCTGGGTGCTGGGCGAAGCTTGCCGCCAGGCAGCAGCATGGCGGGCCTCGGGGTTCGATCTGGTGGTGGCGGTGAATATCTCGGCCATCCAGTTCAAGCGTGGCGGCATCGAACGGACAGTGGCCGAGGCCCTGCGCGACAGCGGCCTGCCTGCCCACTTGCTGGAAGTCGAGCTGACCGAGAGCACCCTGCTGCACCAGACCGACGAGGTGCTGGCCACCCTTCACCAGCTGCGCGAGTCCGGCGTGCGCCTGTCCATCGACGATTTTGGCACGGGCTACTCCAGCCTGGCCTATCTCAAGCGGCTGGCGGTGAACAAGCTCAAGATCGACCAGTCCTTCGTGCGCGATCTGACCAGCGACCCGGAAGACTCGGCCATCGTTCGGGCCATCATCGACATGGCCCACAGCCTCAATCTCAGCACCATCGCTGAAGGGGTGGAGAACGCCGAGGTGCTGGCCGTGCTGCGCCAGTTCGGCTGTGACGAGGTTCAGGGCTACTACTTCGCCCGCCCCCTGCCGGACGCCGAGTTCCGGCGTTACCTGGAGACCCGGGAGCAGGCGCTGGGGTAAAGTGGCGGGCATGCACGCCCCGCCACGCCTCTCCGAAGCCGACGTCGAGTTCACCGCCATCCGCGCCCAGGGGGCGGGCGGGCAGAACGTGAACAAGGTGTCCAGCGCCGTGCATCTGCGTTTCGACATCGCCGCCTCGACACTGCCCGACGCCATCAAGGCACGTCTGCTCCTGCTGGGGGACCAGCGGGTCAGCAAGGACGGGGTGGTGGTCATCAAGGCCCAGGAATTCCGCAGCCTCGACAAGAACCGCGCCGAAGCCCTGCGCCGCTTGCAGGAGCTGGTGGACAGCGCTGCCCATGTGCCGAAAGCGCGTCGCCCGACCCGCCCGACCCGGGGCTCGGTCACCCGGCGCCTGGAGGGCAAGGCCCGCCGCAGCGCCGTCAAGGCCGGCCGCGGGCGGGTCGATTGAGGGCGTGAGGCGGCGGCCGGCCCAGCCGTCACCCAGCCATCACCTCCGCGTCACATCCGTGCAGCATGCCGCCGCAACACTGCATGCATGGACCGCGCCGGACTCGTTTGCCAGGAAATCGCCCATCCACTGACCTACCTCCGGGTGGCCGTGGTGACGGAGACCTATCCACCTGAAATCAACGGGGTGGCGATGACCACTGGCCGCATGGTGGAAGGCCTGGTGGCTGCCGGGCACCGGGTGGATCTGATCCGCCCCCGCCAGGCCCATGAGGGGGGGGCCATCCAGCTGCCGGACGGAGCCGAGGGGGTGGAGGAGATGCTCTCCCGCGGCATTCCGTTGCCCCGCTACGCCAACCTGCAGCTCGGCTTGCCGGCCCGAAAGGTGCTGCTGCGGCGCTGGTCGACCCAGCGCCCCGACGTGGTTCAGGTGGTGACCGAAGGCCCCTTGGGCTGGTCGGCGCTGACGGCGGCGCGCAAGCTGCGTCTGCCGGTGATCAGCGAGTTCCACACCAATTTCCATCGCTACAGCGGCCACTATGGGGTGGGCTGGCTGAAGCGCCCCATCGCCGCCTACCTGCGCAAGTTCCACAACCGTGCCGACCTCACCCTGGTGCCCACCCGGGCCCTGTGCGGTGAGCTGGCCGGGCAGGGCATCGCCCGGGTTGACGTCGTCTCCCGGGGTGTGGATACCACGTTGTTCGACCCGGCCCGGCGTAGCGCGTCCCTGCGCCGCAGCTGGGGGCTGGAAGAGGATGACCTGGCGGTGGTGTACGTGGGGCGCATCGCCCCCGAGAAGAACCTGGCCCTGCTGGAAAGGGCTTTCGAGGCAATCCGCGCCCGTCAGCCCCGGGCGAGGCTGATCCTGGTGGGCAGCGGCCCGGCCCAGCAGGCCTTGCAGGCGAGGCAGCCGGCGGCAGTGTTCTGCGGTTCCAGGACCGGCGCCTTCCTGGCCGAGCACTACGCCAGCGGTGACCTCTTCCTGTTTCCCAGCCTGACTGAGACTTACGGCAACGTGGTGGCCGAAGCTCTGGCCAGCGGCCTCCCGGTGGTCGCCTACCGGGACGCGGCGGCCCAGGAGTTGATTGCCCACCGGGAGCACGGCTGGCTGGCCGAGCCGGGTGATGAGGCCGCTTTCATCGCTGGCGCCGTGACCCTGGCCGAAGCCCCCGAGCTGCGCGCCCACCAGCGCCTGGCCGCGCGGGAGCGGGTGGCCAGCCTGGCCTGGCAGGCCATCGTCGAACGCCTGGTGGCGCTGCAGCGCCAGGTCATCCTGAGTTCCCCCGTCTCCGCCCGGAGGTAAGCCATGTTTGCCCTGCCCGCCCGACTTCAGCTGCTCGATGATCGTCTGGCGGTGCGCTCCAACCGCCTCTCCCGTTACCGCGGCCTGCGCGACCTGATGCGTGCGGTGAGCCGGCTTGGTGACGGGGTGGCCTGGTACACCCTGGCCGCCTGTCTGTACGTGTTGTTTGGCGCCGAGGCCCTGCCGGCCCTGCGCCACATGCTGGTGGCCGGTGTGCTCGGGGTGGGGATCTACAAGCTGCTCAAGACCCACACCCTGCGCCCGCGCCCCTTCGAGGTGGTGAGCGACGTGGTGTGCACCGGTTGCCCTCTGGACAAGTTCAGCTTTCCCTCCGGCCACACCCTGCATGCGGTGAGCTTCTCCCTGATCCTCGCGCATCACTTTCCGGCCCTGGCCCCCGCGGTCTTCGGCTTCGCCGTGCTGGTGGCCGCATCGCGTCCGGTACTGGGGCTGCACTACCCCAGCGACGTGCTGGCAGGTGCAGCGATCGGTGCCTGCCTGGGGCACGGGGTGATCGCCCTGCTGTAACTGGCGGCGTCGTAGGACGCTCGATACGGTCCTCCGTGGGGGCGACTTCAGTCGCCCCCACGGGCGTAAGCCAATGGAAAGCCATCGGTTCAACGGGGCGCGGCCGAATGGCATGAACGGGCAACATTCGCGCCAGGCGTGGAAGGCGCTTCCCTCTCGCCGTCGGCATTTGCCCTCAGGCTCTCAGAAAGAGGTCTTCGGGCAGGGGCAGGCAGGCGCGCAGGATGCGGTCGGGGGTTGCGTCCAGGCGCGCCCGGGCTGCCAGCGGTTCCACTTCGGCGGTCCATCCCGGCAGCTCGCCCTCAAGCAGGCGGCCAAGCTGGCCCAGGCGGCGGCCGGTGTGGCTGAGGTAAAGGTTGAAGCGGCGCTGTACGCGTCGGTCCATCAGCCGGGCGGCGTGGTAGAGCCCGGTGTGGAGGTGGCTGCTGCGCAGCCAGCTTTCACCCCGGGTCAAGGTGTTCAGGGCTTGCCCGACCCGTTCGGGAGGGCACTGAAAGGCCCGTGACATCAGCGGGGTGAGAGTAGTGCCGGCGTCTTCAAGCAGGCGCGCGGGGCGGCTGAACAGGTGGCCTGCCACATGGCGGTCCATGGCCCATTCGACGGCCACGTGGGTGGTGATGTCCGATTCGAACCACAGACGCTCGTGGGCCGGTACGAAGTGGTTGTGGGCAATGATGTCGGCCATCAGGTGGCTGGCGTAGCCGAGCACGGCGGCGTGCTCGGCGTCGCTGCGGGCGGCCTCCATCAGGGCATGCAACTGGGGCCAGCGGTGGCTGCTGGTGAGGGCCTCGGCGCCAGCGCTGCGGGCGGTCAGGGCCACATCGGGCAGGCAGGCGCCGGCCATCACCAGCTGTGGATGGCGTCGGGCCAGGCGGCGCAGGGCCGGGTCGGCGAGGGGGATGGCCCACAGCAGCAGTTGAGCGAAATAGACATGGGTGTACAGGCCCCAGGCCAGAGCGTCGGTGCTGCTCAGCAGCAGGGGCAGCAGCCACAGCAGCTTCCAGCGGGTATGGCGGGGCAGGGCGGGGGCATCCATGCGGCGACTGTGCCCGGTGGCCGTGACAGGCACGTGCCAGGGAGGTGTCAGGCCGGTGACGCTGCGGGGTATGATCCATTGTCCGGTCTCCATCGGGGCACATGAAGTCGCCCGTGCGCGTTTGCCCACCGACCGGGATATCCCCATCTACAGACTCGCCAGCCTGCGCCGATAGCAAGTGATGTCTCCACGGTTTTTGCCCATGCCGGCAGCCCTTGTCCGAGCTGGAACATGAGCTCTTCACCCCCTGCGTCCGGCCTGTCTCCGCTTCCCTCCCCGCCGGGGCTGGAGCCCGAGGCAGCGCCGCGGTTCTGGCGCTTCGAACGGTTTCTCGTGCTGGCCGTGGTGCTCACCAACCTGGCTGCGGTCCAGCTTGCCTGGTTCAGTCTTGCCGAAGGTCGCCAGCGGGCCGAAGAGCTGGCCACCCTGAGTACCCGCAACCTCGTCCAGGTGCTCGACCATAGCCTGAGCGGTGTCGGGCGCACCATCGACGTGACCCTGCGGGCGATTGTGGAGGAGATCGAGCGGAGCGTCCGCACGGGGCACCTGCCCCCGCCAGACGAGGTGTTGGCTCTGCTGGCCCGCTACAAGGCGTGGTTGCCGGAGACCGAGACTTTGCGCGTCTTTGATGGCGATGGGCGGTCCCTGCGCGGCGCACAGGCTGCTGCCGGCAGCGAGGTCAGCGAAGCCGGACGTGACTACTTCAAGCGTCTGGCCGGCGAGTCCGAGCCGGGCATGGTGGTGTCACGCCCCTACTTCGACCGCAGCACAGGGAAGTGGGTGGTGTCTTTCGCGCGCCGGCTGGGGCTGCCTGATGGCCGTTTCGGCGGTGTGGTGGCGGCAACGGTGTCGGTGGATTACATGGCCGAGATGCTTGCCCGGCCCGACCTGGGGCCGGGGGGGATGGCCATGCTGAGCTACGAGGATCTGGGCCTGATCAGCGTGCACCCGCCCCTGGCCGGGGGGCTCAAGGAGATAAGCAATGCCGCGATCTCCGATGAACTGCGCCAGTTGCTGGGCGCAGGGGGAGGGGCAGGCAGCCATCAACCCCGGCGCATGCTCGATGGGGTCGAGCGGATCAACTCGGTGCGCCGGGTAGAGGGGCTGCCTTTCATGCTGGTGGTAGGGATGGCCAGCGAGAACTATCTGGTGGCGTGGCATCGCGACGTGGCCCATACCGGGGCTCTGCTGCTGGTGTTCGTGCTTACCAGCATCGGTTCTGCGATGTTGGTGAGCCGCTACTACCGGCGCCAGCAGGTCCATGCCGCGCGGCTCCGGGAGGCCCTGGCTGATCTGCGCGACCGGGACCAGGCGCTCGGCATCACCGAGCGGATCGGCGGGCTGGGTGTCTTCTCGATAGACCTGCGTACCGGCTTGTCCCACCGCTCTGCGCAGCTGATGGAGATTTTCGGGGCAGCCCCGGAGAAGGGCTTTCCCCTGGATGCTTGGCGTGCTGGTCTGCACCCGGACGACCGGGTCGAGACCCTGGCCCGCTTTGATGAGGGTACCTTGCATGGGGGGCGGGCCTTTGATCACGTTTACCGTTTCATTCGTCCGGACGGAGAGGTGCGCTGGATCCACGGCCTGGCAGGGGCCGAGCGGGACGCATCCGGCGCGCCCGTGCGCATTCATGGTGCAGTGCAGGACGTGACTGACCGGCGGCAGGCCGAAGCCTCCCTCAAAGAGGCTTTCGAAGAGTACGAGCGCCTGGTGGCGAGCATTCCGGTAGGGGTCTTCAAGCTGCACTGGTGCCCCGCCGGAGGCAGCCGTTTCGAGTACGTGAGCCCGCGTTTCTGCGAGCAGCTCGGGCTGGATGCGGCCACTGTGCTGGCGGACCCGCGGGTGCCTTACCGGCAGATACTCAAGGATGACCGGGCGTCGTTCAGACAGGCCCAGGC
The DNA here is from genome assembly GCF_028689785.1 of Zoogloea sp. GTDB lineage: Bacteria > Pseudomonadota > Gammaproteobacteria > Burkholderiales > Rhodocyclaceae > Zoogloea. The sequence goes on from NZ_JAQVCN010000003.1 coordinate 14,384, forward strand.
CAGGGTCGAGCGCAGCCTGAACTCCTTCGAGTGGGAGGGGCGCATCCGGATTCACGACCGGATTCGCTGGATTTCGGCCATTGCTCGGCCGAGCCTGCAGCCTGATGGCTCGGTGATATGGGAGGGCGTGCAATCGGACGTGACCGACCGCAAGATCGCCGAGATCGCCTTGCGGGAGAGCGAGGAGCACTACCGTCTGCTGCTCCAGCATTCGCCCGTGGGGATCGTGAAGTACGACACCCGGCTCAAGGTCAACTACTGCAACCAGCAGTTTGCCCAGATCATGACCGCGCCACTCGATTACATGCGCCAGCTCGACTGCAGTACGCTCCGTGATACGCGGGTGGTGCCTGCCCTGCGGGATGCCATTGCTGGGCGCGTCGGGCGCTATGAGGGGCCCTACCAAACCACCTACGACGGCCACAATCTCAACATCGCCATGAACTGCGCTCCCCTGCGTGACGAGGCCGGGCAGATCATCGGCGGCATTGCCATTCTCGAGGACATCACCGAGCGCCTGCTGAAGGACCGGGAACTGGCCCGCTATCGGGACAGCCTGGAAGAACTGGTGGCCGAGCGCCTGGCCCGCGTGAAGAGCGAGTTCCTGGCCAACATGAGCCACGAGATCCGCACTCCCCTCAACGGGGTGCTGGGCCTGGCCCACATCGGCTTCCGGGAGAGCCGCGGCCGCGACAGGGCGCGGGACACTTTCACTCGCATCCTGTCCTCGGGGCAGCTCCTGCTGGGCATCATCAACGACATTCTCGACTTCTCGAAGATCGAGGCTGGCAAGCTGCGCATCGAGGCCATCCCGGTGGATCTGGCCAAGGTCGTCGGCGATACCCTTGACCTGATGGAGGAGCGTGCCCAGGCCAAGGGCTTGGCCCTGCGTTTCCGGCGGGTTTCGGCCTTGCCCGAGTCCTGCATCACCGATCCGCTAAGGGTCGGGCAGGTGCTGCTCAACCTGCTTTCCAACGCCATCAAGTTCACCGAGCAGGGCAGCGTGACCCTGGCGGTCGGGCGGGAGGGCGAGCACCTGGTCTTTGAGGTCAGCGACACCGGGATCGGCATGAGTGAGGAAGAAGTGGCCAAGGTGTTTGCGCCTTTTGAGCAGGCCGATAACTCCACCACCCGCAAGTTCGGCGGCACCGGGCTCGGGCTCACCATCACCCACCGCATCGTCGAGTTGATGGGCGGCACCCTGCGGGCCCACAGCCGTCTCGGTGAAGGTAGTTGCTTTGAGGTGCGTCTGCCCTGTGTGGTGGTGGATGCGGTGGCCGTCCAGCACAGCCTGGCCGGGCCCGAAGCGTTGCCGGGCATCGATGGGGCAAGGCTGGCGGGCCTGCGTGTGCTGGTGGCCGAGGACAACGACGTGAACCAGATGGTGCTGGAGGAGCTGCTGGTCAGCGAGGGCGCCAAGGTGGTATTGACCGGCAACGGCCAGGAGGCGGTGGATTGCCTGCACGCCCAGGGGCCCCAGGCCTTTGACGTGGTGCTGATGGACGTGCAGATGCCGTTGATGGACGGCTACGCGGCGACCCGCGCGATCCTCGCCCTGGCGCCCCATCTTCCGGTGATCGGCCAGACCGCCCACGCCTTTGACGAGGAGCGGGCCCGCTGCGCCGAGGCCGGCATGATCGACCACCTGGCCAAGCCCATCGATCCGGAGGAAATGGTGCGGGTCATCCTGCGCCACACCACCGGGCGTCTGCCGGCGGGCCTGCCCGGCTAACGCTGCCCGATCCGTGCGCCCTTGAACAGATCGGCCTGCCCCCGGGGCTGGCAGCGCCAGTACTGGGGCGCCGCGTCCACCTGGGCGCCCAGCCTGGCGGCTGCGTGCCAGGGCCAGCGGGGTTCGTACACCATGGCCCGGGCCACGCCGACCAGGTCGGCCTGGCCGGTGGCGACGATGGCCTCGGCCTGCTCGGCCTCGGTGATCAGGCCCACGGCGATGGTCGGCAGCCCGGTTGCGGCTCGGATGCGCTCGGCGAAGGGCAGCTGGTAGCCGGGGCCAAGGGCGATCTTCTGCAGGGGCGAGAGGCCCCCCGTGGATACGTGGATGAAGTCGCAGCCCCGCGCCTTGAGGGCCTCGGCCAGCACCACGCTCTGCTCCAGATCCCAACCACCCTCCACCCAGTCGGTGGCGGAGATGCGCATGCCCACCGGCTTGCCCGCCGGGAAGGCGGCGCGCACCGCGTCGAAGACTTCCAGCGGAAAGCGCAGGCGATTCTCCAGGCTGCCGCCGTAGGCATCGTCGCGCTGATTGGCCAGGGGCGACAGGAACTCATGCAGCAGATAGCCATGGGCGCCGTGCACCTCGATGGCGTCCAGGCCGATGCGCGCAGCACGCAGGGTGGCGGCCACGAAGGCCTCGCGGATCCGCCGCAGCCCCGCCGCATCCAGGGCCAGCGGCGAGCGTTCGCCCGGGGCGTAGGCCAGACCCGACGGTGCGGCCGTCTCCCAGCCCCCGTCGGCCAGGGGGATCAGCTGGCCGCCTTCCCAGGGCACATGGCTGGAGGCCTTGCGCCCGGCGTGGGCCAATTGCACCGCCACCGGCATGGTCGAATAGCGGCGGATGGATTCCAGCACCCCGGCGAGGGCGGCTGCGTTGTCGTCCGACCACAGGCCCAGGTCGGCCGGCGAGATGCGCCCGATGGCTTCGACGGCGGTGGCTTCGATGATCAGCAGGCCCGCACCGGACAGGGCCAGGTTGCCCAGGTGGATGCGGTGCCAGTCGGTGGCGTTGCCGTCCACGGCCGAGTACTGGCACATGGGGGGAATGACGATGCGGTTGGCGAGGGGCAGGGTGCCAAGGGTGTAGGGCGAGAACAGGGCTGACATGGGAGGCTCCGGTTTTTCGGGACCCGGGGATGATAGCGCTGCGGATGGGGTGGCGGACCCTTGATTCAGGTCGGGCTTTCCCGGCCCGGGGTGGCGCAGAATGCGGCGCTGCGGGGTCTTGATGCCCGATAGGCACCTTGTATCGACTTCATTCCATCAATCAATTAGACCAATTTCCCGGGGTTTTCTAATATTCGTTCTGTCTTCTCCAGATCCATTCCGACAACCACTTGGGAGCACATCACATGGCCATCATCAACAGCACCGTCAAACCCTTTGCTGCCACCGCCTACCTCAACGGCAAATTCGTCCCCGTGACCGACGCCGACCTGAAGGGCAAGTGGTCCATCTTCTTCTTCTACCCGGCTGACTTCACCTTCGTGTGCCCCACCGAGCTGGGCGACATGGCCGACTTGTACCCGGAGTTCCAGAAGCTGGGCGTCGAGGTGTATTCCGTCTCCACCGACACCCACTTCACCCACAAGGCCTGGCACGACGCCTCCGATACCATCAAGAAGATCAATTACCCGATGATCGGCGACCCCACCGGCGCCATCACTCGCGGTTTTGACGTGATGATCGAAGAAGAAGGCCTGGCCCTGCGCGGTACTTTCGTGGTGAACCCGGAAGGCCAGATCAAGGTCGCCGAGATCCACGACCTGGGCATCGGCCGTGACGCCTCGGAGCTGCTGCGCAAGGTGAAGGCAGCCCAGTATGTGGCCTCCCACCCGGGTGAAGTCTGCCCCGCCAAGTGGCAGGAAGGCGACGCCACCCTGGCTCCGTCCCTGGACCTGGTCGGCAAGATCTGAGCCACCGGAATTCCGGCGTCAGGCGCTTTCCCCGAGAGCGCCTGGCGACGCGATTCAACCCGAATCCCTCGTTAGAGAAAGGACACCACCATGCTCGACGCTACCATCAAGACCCAGCTCAAGGCCTACCTCGAAAAGCTCCAGCGCCCGATTGAACTGGTTGCCTCCCTGGACGAAAGCGCCAAGGCGGAAGAACTGCGCGGCCTGCTCAAGGACATCGCCGAGCTCTCGCCCAAGGTGGCCCTGCGCGACAACGGCACCCACACCCTGCGCCCGTCATTCGGCGTGGCCGAGCCGGGTGAGGCACCGCGCATCCACTTTGCCGGCATCCCCATGGGGCACGAGTTCACCTCCCTGGTGCTGGCCCTGTTGCAGACCGGCGGCCACCCGCCCAAGGTGGACCAGGCGGTGATCGACCAGATCAAGGCCCTGCCTGGCAAGTTCGCCTTTGAGACCTTCATCTCCTTGTCCTGCCACAACTGCCCGGACGTGGTGCAGGCTCTCAACCTGATGGCGGTGCTCAACCCCGGCGTGACCAGCACCATGATCGACGGTGCCCTGTTCCAGGACGTGGTCAATGAACGCAAGATCATGGCCGTGCCCACCGTCTTTCTCAACGGCGAGAGCTTCGGCCAGGGGCGCATGACCATCGAGGAGATCCTCGCCAAGGTGGATACCGGCGCCGCGGCCCGGGCTGCCGAAGAGATCTGCGCCAAGGAGGCCTTCGACGTGCTGGTGGTGGGTGGTGGCCCGGCCGGCGCGGCGGCGGCGATCTACGCCGCCCGCAAAGGCATCCGCACCGGCGTGGTGGCCGAGCGCTTTGGTGGCCAGGTGATGGACACTCTGGGCATCGAGAACTTCATCTCGGTGAAGGAGACCGAAGGGCCCAAGCTCGCCGCGGCGCTGGAGCAGCACGTGAAGCAGTACGAGGTGGACCTGATGACCCTGCAGAAGGCCACCAAGCTGGTGGCCGGGGATCTGATCGAGATCCAGCTGGAGAACGGCGCAACCCTGAAGAGCAAGTCGGTGATCCTGTCCACCGGGGCCCGCTGGCGCGAGATGAACGTGCCCGGCGAGAAGGAATACAAGGCTAAGGGCGTGTGCTTCTGCCCCCACTGCGACGGCCCCCTGTTCAAGGGCAAGCGCGTGGCGGTGATCGGTGGCGGTAACTCCGGTGTGGAAGCGGCCATCGACCTGGCCGGCATCGTAGCCCACGTGACCTTGCTGGAGTTTGCCGACACCCTGCGTGCCGACGCGGTGCTGCAGAAGAAGCTCTACAGCCTGCCCAATGTCACGGTGATCAAGTCGGCCCTGACTACCGAGGTGACCGGCGACGGCCAGAAGGTGACTGGCATCCGCTACAAGGATAGGGTGAGCGGTGCCGAGCAGCTGGTGGAACTGGAAGGCATCTTCGTGCAGATCGGGCTGCTTCCCAACACCGACTGGCTGAAGGGCGCCATCGAGCTGTCCGACCGGGGCGAGGTCATCATCGACGCCAAGGGTGCGACTTCCCTTCCGGGGGTGTTTGCGGCGGGGGACTGCACCACCGTGCCCTACAAGCAGATCATCATCGCCATGGGGGCGGGGGCCACTGCGTCCTTGAGTGCCTTCGATCACCTCATCCGTAGCTCGGCCCCGGCCTGAGCCAGCGGAAAAAAACGGGGAGGGGGCTTGTCATGCGGCTTTCGGGCCGTATAATCCGCCCCCTTCTTTCCCCGCCGCCGGGCAGCCTCTGGCACGGATGGCATTCAGGGAAAGGCGTGCGTCCTTAGCTCAGCTGGTTAGAGCGCCACGTTGACATCGTGGAGGTCGGCGGTTCGATTCCGTCAGGACGCACCAGTCCCCATTCCGAAACCCGCCCTGGTGGCGGGTTTTTGCTGTCTGCCCGGTGCGCAGCCGGATCAGTCTGGCGCCTTGTACACCAGCACCTTCAGCGCCCGGTCGCTGGACACATCCACAAAGGCGGGCGGGTTGGGCAGGCGCTCTACAAAGGCGAGCCCGGGGGCCAGGGCCTGCATCTGCTCCTGCAGAAAGGCCACCCCCAGCTTGGGCGAGTTGAGGCACAGCAGGGCGTGGCCGCCGGGGGCCAGCAGATCGGGCAGGCGGCGCATCAGGCGGGCGTAGTCCTTTTCCGCCACGAAGCTGCCCTTCTGGTAGCTGGGCGGGTCCAGCACGATCAGATCGTAGGGGCCGCCGCGGCTGATCTTGCCCCAGGACGCAAAGATGTCATGGGGCAGGAAGCCCGCCCCGCCCTTGATCCCGTTGAGCAGGTGGTTGCGCTTGCCGATGGCCAGGGCTCCGTCGGCCATGTCCATGTTGGTCACCTGTTGCGCGCCGCCCAGCAGGGCTGCTACCGAGAACGAGCAGGTGTAGGCGAAGAGGTTGAGCACCTTCTGCCCGGGGCGGGCGGCCATGTGCTCCCGCACCCAGCGCCGGCCCTCGGCCATGTCCAGGAAAAAGCCGTGGTTGAGGCCGCGCAGCAGGTGCACCGCAAAGCGTGCGCCGTTCTCGGTGATCACATGGGGCTCGGGCACGCTGCCGGCCATCAGACGCGTTTCGGCCCGGGCCTCGAAGCGGTACTGATAGACCCAGTTGAGAGGCTCGGTGGGCTTCAGCTCGGCCCAGCGGGCTTTGAGTGCGGCGTCGATGGAAGCCAGTTCGGCCTCTGTGGCCGGCAGAAAGCTGGTCAGCAGCCAGACGGGCGGAAAGGCATCCAGCGTCCATTGCTCGCAGCCGGGGTACATCCCGCCGCGACCGTGGAACACGCGTCGGGCGTCGCTGGGCAGGGGCAGGCTGGCTATGGCTTCGAGGAGGGCTTGCATGGGGGCGCGACATTGTTTGAGCGGCCCGCAATTTACCAGACAAGGCACTCCCGCCCGGAGGTGGGGCGCATCGCCATCCTTGATCGACTGTCTCGCGCCGGCACCGTATCAGGCCCGCGAGCAGCAGGGCATGGCGGCGGGGCGGGGTAACCGAGGCGCTTGCCGGGGGCCGGTTGCAATCGCCGGCCCTGGCTAATGTTCCCGGCCCGCAGGTCGTTATCTTGCTGACCTTCTGTACCGGCACGCCTTTTCTGGCGGCTTCGAGGAACACGCATGAAAAAGCTGACGATCGGCAAGCGCCTGGCACTGGGTTTCGGGTTTGTCCTAGCCCTGGGCATCTCCGTTGCCGGCATTGCCTTGTACAACCTGTTTGAACTGCGGCAGCAGTTCAGCGATTACGAAACCCGGATGCTGGTTCGGGAACGCCTGGCTTTCCGTGGCCAGGTGGAACTTGGCAACGGTATTCACTACTTCAAGAACACCGTGCTGCGCGGGGGCACCGATTACCCGGCCAGGTTCACAGCCAGCATGGACGCCATCGACAAGCTGATGCAGGAGTATCGGGCCGTCGGTCCCCTGTCGCCGGAAGCCGACGCGGCGCTGGACGAGATCGGCAGTGGCGGGCAGAAGTACCGTTCTGTCATCGCCCGCGTGGTCGAACTGAAGGCGAGTGGCGCATCGGTGACCGAGGTGGACAAATCCATCGCTGGCGCTGACAAGCCCATCGGTGTGGCCCTTGGCAAACTGTTGGCCCAGCAAGCGGTGGAAACCCTGGCGGCCTGTGAGGCCTTCGATGCGGCGGTGTCCCGAGCCGCGCAGATGCTCGGTTTGCTGGCGGCCGGTATGGTGGTGGTGGGGGCACTGGCGGCCTGGCTGATCAGCCGCAGCGTCAGTCGCCCACTGGCCCAGGCCGTGGAGATCAGTCAGGCCGTGGCGGCAGGCCGCTTGCCGGAGCACATCGAGATCACTGCCGAGGATGAAACCGGCCAGCTGCTGCAGGCCATGCAGCGCATGGTCGACACCTTCCGGGATTTTGCCGATGCCCAGCGCGACAATGCCCATCAGCATGAACTGGGTTTCATCGACCACCAGATCGACGGTCAGCGTTTCCCGGGGGTGTAAGGGGAAATGGCACGCACGATCAACGGGCTGGTGCAGGCCCATATTGCCGTGAAGATGCGCATCGTCGATGTGGTCAAGCGCTACTCCATTGGTGATCTATCGGTGGATATGGACCGCTTGCCCGGCAAGAAGGCCCAGATCACCGCGGTCATCGATGGGGTCAAGCACAGCCTGCAAGGGATGAGCGGGCAGATCCGCGCCCTGGTGGATGCCGCAGCCAGCGGCAATTTCGCCGTGCGTGGTGATGCGGAGGCCTTCCAGTACGAGTTCAAGGCCATGGTTCAGGGGCTGAACCGCTTGATGGAGGTTAGCGACCAGGGGCTGGGTGACGTCTCGCGGATCCTTGAGGCCCTTGCCCGGGGTGACCTGACCCAGCAGATGGCCGGTAGCTACCAGGGCACTTTTGCGCGCCTGCGTGACGACGCCAACACCACGGTGGCACACCTGCAGACGCTGGTGGCCGGGCTGCAGGGGGCTGCCCGCTCCATCAACAGCGCCGCCCGGGAAATCGCCGCCGGCAACGCCAACCTCTCCAGCCGCACCGAAGAGCAGGCCAGCAGCCTGGAAGAAACCGCCAGCTCCATGGAGGAGATCAGCGGAACGGTGAAGCAGAACGCTGACAACGCCCAGCGGGCCAGCGCCCTGGCCAGGCAGTCCTGCGACGTGGTGAGCCAGGGCGGCGAAGCCGTCAAGCGGGTGGTGGTGACCATGGCCGACATACGCGAAAGCTCCCGCACCATCTCCGACATCATCGGCGTCATTGACAGCATCGCCTTCCAGACCAATATCCTGGCTCTCAATGCTGCGGTGGAGGCCGCACGGGCCGGCGAGCAGGGGCGAGGCTTTGCCGTCGTCGCCAACGAGGTGCGCCAACTGGCCCAGCGCAGCGCCGTTGCCGCCCGGGAGATCCGGGCGCTGATCGCGATTTCGGTCGGCCAGGTTGAAAACGGCGCAACCCTGGCCGATGAAGCCGGCGCAGTAATGGATGAGGTTGTGACGGTGTTCGGCCAGGTCACCGAGCTGGTCACCGAGATCAGCGGAGCCAGCCGGGAGCAGAGCCTGGGTATCGAACAGGTGAGCGTTGCCGTAGGCAGGATGGACGAGACCACCCAGCAGAACGCCGCCCTTGTGGAGGAAGCTGCCGCCGCCGCCGAAAGCCTGGAGGTCCAGGCCGAGCGCCTGGTCGAGGCCATCTCCCAGTTCAAGCTACCAAACGCTAGCACCGCCCTGCCAGACATGAGCCGGGCAGCCCCCCTCGCCATGGTCAAAGCGCCGGGGCGCAAACGGGCCGGCTAGCTCCTTGTCTCTCCAAGGTCCTGAAATCAAAAGGCGGTGTTCCGGGTGCTTGGACGGCAACACGGCTCAGCCATTGGGCAGCGACGACCTCGCCATGTGCCAGGATTTCGCCCCCTGGTGAGGCTGTCCGTTTTGTGCTTGACGCGCTATGGAGCACATTGTATAGTTTTTGGAACGATCGTTCCTGATGAGTAAGTGCCATGCGTAGCAAGGAGTTTGAGCCTGACGAGATCGCCGACGCTGCGATGCGCGTGTTCTGGCAGCGCGGCTATGCTGCGACCTCGATCCAGGATTTGGTCGAAGGCACCGGATTGTCGCGTAGCAGCCTTTACAGCACTTTCGAGAACAAGCAGGGGCTGTACCAACAGGCGCTGCGCCGCTACGAGGCAGTGACCACGGCCAACGTTGAATTGCTGTCCGGCGCCGGCTCCCCCAGGGACTTGATCCGCCAATTGCTGGTGAGTGTTGCCGAGGACGAACTGGGCGATCCACAGCGGCGTGGTTGCCTCGTCGCCAACGCCACGCTGGAGTTGGCCGGCCACGACGCGGCCGTAGCCGAGTTGGTGGCGCACAACTTCCTGCGTCTGCAAAAGGCACTGGAAAAGCTGATTCTGCGTGGACAGCAATCGGGCGAGGTTGCCGCCGCCAGAAACCCCCGAGCCTTGGCGCGGTTCTTCGTCAACACTTTGCAGGGGATGCGGGTGCTCGGCAAAGGCAGTCCACTGACGCAGCGCAGTCAGTGCCTGATGGATGTGATCGACGTAGCGCTCGACACGCTATAGTTGCCAACCCGACGTTGTGGCGTGTTTGCACGGAGCGTCGATTTTTTTGGCCTGAATGGGAACGATCGTTCCGTTTTGGTCCTGTTTGTTTCCTTTTGATAGCAAGGATTTTCATGAGCACAGACACATCGCCCACCATCGCTGTTCTTGGCACCGGCCTGATCGGTGCCCCGGTTGCCCGCAACCTGCGCAAGCGGGGATTCACCGTACGCGCTTGGAATCGCACTGCAGCCAAGGCGCAGGCTCTGGCTGCTGATGGCGTCGAAGCCTGCGCCAGCCCTGCCGAAGCGGTGCGCGGTGCCGGCATCATCGTGACGGTGCTCAAGGATGGCCCGAGCGTGCAGGAGGCGATGCAAGCTGCCGCGCCCGCCTTGCGTCAGGGGGCGATCTGGCTGCAATTGAGCACGGTGGGTATCGAGGGTGTCAGCACCCTGGCCGGGTGGGCCGAGCAGCTTGGTCTGGTGTTTTACGACGCCCCGGTGCAAGGCTCCCGGCAACCGGCGGAAATGGCTCAACTGCTCATCCTGGCGTCCGGCCCCATCGCCCAGCGCGAAGCCGTGCGCCCCGTTTTTGATGCTATTGGCAAGCGCACCCTGTGGGTGTCGGAGCAGGTGGGCGCAAGCAGCCGCTTGAAACTCTCGCTCAACAACTGGGTGTTCGCGTTGACGCACGGTCTGGCCGAAAGCCTGGCATTGGCCAAGGGGCTGGGCGTTGATCCGGCGTTGGTTGTGGATGTGGTCACGGGCGGCCCAATGGACAGTGGCTACTTCCAGGCCAAGGCGGCCGCCATTCTCGCAGACGACTACGGCACCAGTTTCTCGATTGCAAATGCGGTGAAGGACGCTCGCTTGGTGGTTGATGCCGCTGCCCAGGCCGGCGTGCAGGTGGACGTGGCACAGGCGGGTCTCTGGCGTTTCGAGCGCGCCCTGGCTGCAGGATACGGCGACAAAGACATGGCTGCCTCCTATCTCGCCAGCGACAATCATGCCGGAGTCATTGCCGAATGAGCGCCTCCAACACCCCCACCGCCGCGCCTGCAATGCAGGCTGATGACCTGCCGGTCTGGAAGCTGCTTGCTTTCACGATGGCGGGCTTCCTTGCCATCATGACCGAAACCATGCCCGCCGGGCTGCTGCCGCAGATCGGAAATGGCCTGGGCGTCTCCGAGGCGCTGGCGGGACAACTGGTGACGCTGTATGCCTTGGGTTCGGTGCTGGCGGCCATCCCGATCATCGCTGTGACGCGCGGATGGAATCGCCGAACGCTGTTCTTGGTGGCGATTGGCGGCCTGCTGGTGTTCAACACCATCACGGCGCTGTCCGCCCATTACGGATTGACGTTGGCCGCGCGCTTCCTTGCGGGCATGGCCGCTGGCGTGGTGTGGGGGCTGCTGGCCGGCTATGCCAGGCGGCTGGTGCCACCCCGCTTGCAGGGGCGGGCGCTGGCGGTTGCGGGGGTCGGGCAGCCCATTGCATTGGCCATCGGCGTCCCACTGGGAACGTGGCTGGGCACCTTGTTCGACTGGCGCGGCGTGTTCTGGATCATGTCGGCGCTGGCCTTGCTGTTGTTCGTGTGGGTGCGAATGGTGGTGCCGGATTTTGCGGGCCAGTCGGCCGGGCAGCGGCTTCCCATTCGGCGCGTCTTCACGATGCCGGGTATTCGCCCGGTACTGTTGGCCCTGTTCGCCTGGATATTGGCGCATAACACCCTCTACACCTACATCGCGCCCTATCTGGCGGTCGTGGAGTTGGGGCAGCGTGTCGATGGGGTACTGCTGCTGTTCGGCGTGGCGTCCATCGCGGGGATCTGGTTCACCGGGCTGCTGGTGGATCGTTGTCTGCGTGCGCTCATTCTGGTGAGTCTTGCCGTGTTCGCTATCGCTGCTCTGGTGCTTGGCTTTGCGGGTGATTCCATCGTCGCCGTTCTCGTCGGTGTGGTTGCCTGGGGCTTGACCTTCGGCGGTGCGCCAACGCTGCTGCAAACCGCGCTGGCGGATGCGGCGGGCGAAGCGGCAGACGTGGCGCAATCCATGCTGGTGACTGTCTTCAATCTGGCTGTCGCCGGTGGCGGCGTGGTCGGCGGTGTGCCTCTGGAGCGCCGGGGAGCGGCCTCGTTGCCGTGGGCTCTGGCGGTGTTGGCGTTGCTGGCCCTGGCCGTGGCCTGGTCGGCCCGGGCGCATGGGTTCCGGCCTGGTCATCGGATCTCAGTGGCCTGACGGGTGAAGTGTCCTATCAATAATGGACACTCCTGCTTCAAGCGGAGGCGGCAGCGACCACGCCTCGTTATCGACTGCGCTGACCTTTGGCGCCGGGTGCGTTGCTCTTCGCGGCCGGAAATACCCGCGCAGACAGGAAATCCACCAGCGCTCGAACCTTGGGCGAAGGGTGCTTGCTCGCCGGCCACAGAACATGGAAGACGCCGGTGCGCCCGACTTCGGCCAGCAGCGGCACCAGCCGCCCATCGGCCAGGGGTTCGCGGATGGCGAAGTCCGGCAGGGAGGCGATCCCCAGCCCTTGCAACGCAAAACACACGCGCGTTTCGATGTTGTTGCAGATCATCGAGTTGGGCAGTGGGAGGTCGGGTTCGGCCTGTGATTGCCGCGGTACCCAAGCCTCCAACTTGCCACTACTCGGAAAGCGATAGTGCAAGCAGCTGTGCTGCCGCAATTCGGCTGTGCTGTGCGGTGTCCCTCTGCGCACGAGATAGTCTGGTGACGCCACCAGCAGTGTCCGGAAGGTTCCCAGACGGCGGGCCGACAGGCGCGAGTCGGCCGGTTCGCCCGTGCGCACCACGGCATCGAAACCTTCCTCGACCACATCGACCAGCCGGTCGGTGAAATCCAGGTCCAACTCGATCTCGGGGTACTCGCGCATGAAGTCGCCGAGTACCGGCAGCACCAGCGAGCTGACCAGCGGCAGGCTCACGCGCAGGCGCCCGCGCGGTGCGGCGGCGGCTTGCGACAGCTCCAGTTCCGCCGCCTCGATCTCGGCCAGGATACGGCGGCTGCGCTCCAGGAACAGCGTGCCCTCGGCGGTCAACGTGACGCTGCGCGTGCTGCGGTGAAACAGGCGTACGCCCAGTTTCTCTTCCAGCCGCGCCACGCTCTTGCCGACCGCCGAGGCCGACACGCCCAGCAGCCGGCCGGTGGCGACGAAGCTGCGCGTCTCGGCGACCTGCACGAACACCACGAAGCCATTCAGGCTGTCCATGATCGAAACTCCTCACAATTGCGGACATTTTTCTCCGCACATCAAGGAAAGGTAGCCTACTTTTTCGTTAATAGAGAGATTTTTATCATCAAGGCATTGCCCATTGAATCGAGGTATTTGCCATGACGAATCTCCACTGCCCCCTGCGCAAAAGTGTTCCGCCCGCGCACTTGTCCGCCCATGTTCAGGCGGTCGTACAGCAAGCCCTGGACGACCGCCGCCTTGTCGGTGCCGTCGTCCTGATTGCCTGCGACGGCGAGCTGATCCATCAGCAGGCCTCCGGTTTCGCCGACCGCGAAAGCGCGCGACCGATGACGCTGGACACGGTGTTCCGGCTGGCCTCCGTCAGCAAGCCCATCGTCTCCACCGCGGCCCTGGCGCTGGTGGCACAAGGCCGGCTTGACCTAGATGCGAGCATTGAGCGTTGGCTGCCCGAATTCCGGCCCCGGCTGGCCGATGGCCGACCGGCGCGCATCACTGCGCGGCAACTGCTCAGCCATACGGCAGGCCTGGGCTATCGCTTCTTCGAGGCCGATGCAGATGGCCCCTATGCGCGGGCTGGTGTTTCGGATGGTATGGATGCCGCTGGCATCACCCTTGCAGAGAGCCTGCGCCGCCTCGCCAGCGTGCCCCTGCTGTACGTGCCGGGTACGGCCTGGGGCTACTCGCTGGCGACCGACGTACTGGGTGCGCTGATCGCGCGCATTCACGGCACGTCGCTGGGCGAAGCGGTGCGGCAGTGGGTGACTGGCCCCTTGGGCATGACCGACACGGGCTTCGTCGCCCATGATGCGCGGCGTATGGCCAGCGCCTATGTCAACGACGTGCCGCAGCCGCACCCGCTGGCAGAGGGCGAGACCGTTTCGGCCTTCGAGGGCACCGTCGGCATCGTCTACAGCCCGGCCCGCATCTTCGATGCACAGGCTTTCCCGTCGGGGGGCGCTGGCATGGCCGGCACCGCCGGGGATCTCCTGTGCCTGCTGGAAGTCCTGCGCCAGGGGGGCGGCGCGTTGCTGCCCGGCGACCTGGTCGAGGAAATGGGACGCGACCAGACCGGTGGCCTTGAACTGGCAGCAGCACCGGGCTTCGGTTTTGGCCTGGGCTTTTCGGTATTGCGCGACCCTCGGCTGGCCGATTCGCCGGAATCGGTCGGCACCTGGCGCTGGGGTGGCGCCTACGGCCACGCGTGGTTCGTGGACCGGGTGCAGGGCCTGAGTGTCGTCGCCTTCACCAACACGCTGTACGAAGGCATGTCCGGCCGCTTCGTCACCGACCTGCGCGATGCCGTCTACGGCGCGCTGGAGGTGCGCTGATGACGAGCGCATCTGCCCGCATGGCGGCCATTGCGTTTCGCTGCGGTTCCACGCTGGTCGATCAGGATTGCTTGACCGACATCAACACCGAGCACCCGGCGCCAGGGCTGCACGACCTGCTTGTGGTGGTTCGCGCGGGTTTGGTCAATCCGGTGGATACCACGATCCGGGCTGGGCTGGTCGCTGCTTCCGATGCTGTCCGTTCCGTGGGCTGGAATGCAGACGGGGTCGTCGAGGCCGCCGGTGAAGCGGTCACGCTGTTTCGTGCGCCGGACATGATCGGGCAGCATCGTATCCCAGGGGAATTGGCGGCGCGGGAGGGCGGACGATGAGCGCTGTTGCCGATGACCGCCTGCCCTTGGCGCCGTTGCTGGCACTGGCCATGGCAGCCTTTATCACCATACTGACCGAGGCGTTACCGGCCGGCCTGCTGTCGCAGATGGCGCAGGGCCTGGCGGTGTCGGAGGCCTGGGTCGGACAGACCGTCACCATCTATGCCATCGGCTCGCTGATGGTGGCCATTCCGCTGACCGCCGCCACGCAAGGCGTGCGCCGACGCCCCTTGCTGCTGGCGGCCATCGCGGGCTTCGTCGTCGCCAATACCGTCATGACGTTTTCCAGTAGCTATGCTCTTATCATGGTGGCGCGCTTCCTGGCGGGCGTGTCGGCCGGGCTGCTGTGGGCCTTGCTGGCAGGATGTGCCTCCCGCATGGTGCCTGATCACCAGAAGGGTCGGGCCATAGCCGTTGCGATGGTCGGCACGCCATTGGCGCTGTCATTTGGCGTGCCGGCGGGCACCTTCCTCGGCAATCTGATCGGCTGGCGGGCGTGCTTCGGCATCATGAGCGGACTGGCGCTGGGGCTCATGGTGTGGGTGCGCATCACGCTGCCGGACTTCACCGGACAGGTGGCAGGTAGGCGCTTGGCGCTGGGGCAGGTGTTCACAGCGCCCGGCGTGCGCCCGGTACTGTTCGTGGTGCTGGCCTTTGTGCTGGCACACAATATTCTCTACACCTACATCGCGCCGTTCCTGTCAGCAGTGGGCATGGCCGAACGGACGGATCTGGTGCTCCTGGTGTTCGGCGTCTCGTCGCTGCTGGGCATCTGGATCGTTGGGGTGCTGATCGACCGCCACCTGCGTGCGCTGACGCTTGCCAGCACGGTCCTGTTCGGCCTGGCCGCGTTGGCACTCGGCGTGGCGGGCGATGCCCCCGGCGTGGTTTATTCGGCGGTGGCCGCCTGGGGCCTGACCTTCGGCGGCGCGGCGACGCTATTCCAGACTGCGCTGGCCAAAACAGCAGGTGATGCCGCGGATGTCGCGCAGTCCATGCTGGTCACTGCCTGGAACACGGCGATTGCCGGTGGCGGCATCGTCGGCGGCGTGCTGCTTGAACGGCTGGGCGTCGGCGCCTTTGCACCAGTCTTGCTGGTGTTGCTGGCGGCAACGCTCGTGGTGGTGTGGTTTGCCAGGCGGCAGGGCTTTCCTGCCCTGATGGGGGGCGACCGGCGCATGCTCGACGACGCCTGATCGACAGACCGAGTCGCGGCCATGAACGGTATCCGCCCGCTGTGCTTCATCGCACTGGGTTTGTTTTGTCTTCCGTCCAGTTCGGCGTGGTTGGGCTCTTGCCGGCCGTCGTCCAGCGACATGGCATCCTGTGTGGCCCAGGCCGGTTGGCTGGTTTGAAGGCGCGGGTGATCTGTTTCAGGCTGGTTTGCCGCCTCACCTCCAAGGACAGCTTGCGATGTGCCAGCCACTGCCCGTAGACGGCCTCGGATGTGTGTTCGCCCGCCAGCACGATCCCGTGGCGCTTGCGCTTGGGTTCGGTGCGTAGCTTGCCGCCCTTGGCAGACCGGCATCTGCAACTTGTATGAGGCGGCCCGTTCGCAGAGGAGTCTTCGCTCGGACCATCCTGTGGATGCGTTCGGTCTTGGTCTACCATAGACCGTTCCTCTGCCAGAGAAGTCTCTCGACACGATCCCGTTGTAACGCGTTTTCCCGCCGCTCCGGCTGCCGGCACACGTGCAGCTTCAGAGCACTTCCCTCTCGGGCACGGATGTGCGCGGATCGAAAGCAGAGGGCAGCAAATAGGAGAATCGCGTGGCAAAAGCCGAAAACTCAAAGCTGAACACCGGCGGCATCCTTCCGCAGGTGTTCTACCCTTCTGCCGGTTTGGTGCTGGCGTTGGTGTCACTGTCCGTCCTCGCTCCTGCAACGACACAGGCACTATTCAGCGCCGCAAAGTCGTGGGCTGCAAATGAAGCCGGCTGGTTCACAGTGCTGTCCGTCGCCGCCTTCCTGGTGTTCGTCGTTGCATTGGGCTTCAGCAAGCTGGGACTGCTGAAATTGGGCCCGGACCACAGCACGCCCGACTATAGCTACGGCACATGGTTCGCCATGCTGTTCGCGGCAGGCATGGGCATTGGCCTCATGTATTTCGGCGTTGCCGAGCCGGTAATGCATTTCGCCAAACCACCCGTCGGCAATCCAGAGAGCATTGCGTCGGCCAGGCAGGCCATGCGCATCACGTTCTTCCACTGGGGCATACATGCCTGGGCCATCTACGCAGTGGTCGCGCTGTCTCTGGCCTACTTCGGTTATCGACACGGCTTGCCGCTGCGTATTCGCTCCGCACTCTATCCATTGATTGGCGAACGCATCCATGGCCCGATCGGCCACGCGGTGGACACCTTTGCGGTGCTGGGCACGATCTTCGGCCTGGCGACGTCTTTGGGCTTGGGCGTCATCCAGATCAATTCAGGGCTGCAATATCTGTTCGGAACGCCAGTATCGACGAGCGTGCAGGTGGCTCTGATCGCGGGCATCACGTCGGTCGCCACCGTCTCGGTGTTCACCGGTTTAGATCGTGGCGTGCGCCGGCTGTCTGAATTCAACATGATCTTGGCCGCTGCGCTGCTGCTGTTTGTTCTCGCAACCGGTCCCACCGTGCATCTGCTCCAAGCCTTCGTGCAAAACACTGGCATGTACGTGTCCAACGTGTTTGGCATGACCTTCAACCTCTACGCTTACGAGCCCACTGACTGGATTGGTGGCTGGACACTCTTCTATTGGGGCTGGTGGATTGCTTGGTCGCCATTCGTGGGTATGTTCATCGCGCGTATTTCGCGCGGCCGAACAGTCCGCGAATTCGTGGTCGGCGTACTGTTGGTGCCTCTGGGTTTCACGTTCCTGTGGATGACGATTTACGGCAACGCCGCGCTGCACATGATCCTCACCGACGGCGCCACGGATCTGATGAGTGCCGTCTCTGCCGACAGTTCGGTCGCGATCTACAGTTTCCTTGAAAGGCTTCCCCTGCCAAGCGTTACGTCCGCCGTGGCCACGCTGCTGGTGATAGTCTTCTTCGTAACGTCTGCCGACTCGGGGGCTCTGGTCATCGACATGCTCTCGTCCAGGGACGGCGGCGAGTCGCCTGTGTGGCAGCGGATCTTCTGGGCACTGCTTGTGGGCGCCATCGCGATCGCTTTGCTTATCGCTGGTGGCCTCACAGCGCTGCAGGCCGCCACCATTGCGTCCGCACTGCCGTTCACTGTGGTCATGATCCTTGCCTGCGTGGGCTTGCTGCGCGCTATGCGCTTAGACGTCGCTAAGCGCGAGGCTATCCGCACCGCTCGCATGGCGCCAGGGAGCTTGGCCGGAACGGATTGGAAGGGGAGACTCCGCGCATTGGTGCACCAGCCCCGCGAGCAAGAGGTGATTGCATACCTTCGAGACAAGGTGCGGTTTGCACTGGACGAAGTGGCCACGGAGTTGGTCAAGCAAGGTCTGGCGGCGCGCACGGATGCGGGTGCCGATGGAAGGGTGTGGCTGGAGGTGGGGCATGGCCAGGAAATGGACTTCTTCTATTCCGTACGCCCGCGACCTTACAACCCGCCATCCTTTGTGATGGAGGATCTTCGCCGTGGACGCCCTGATGGGGATCGTTTCTACCGTGCCGAGGTGCACCTGCGCGAAGGCGGGCAGGACTACGACATCATGGGCTGGACCAGAGAGGAGGTCATTCACGACGTCCTCGACCAATATCACCGCCACCTGCACTTTCTAGACGCCGTGCGATAAATGCCCATCCACCCTGAGCTAGCCTGACAAAGATAGACACTACCCGACTGGTACATTCCCAAGAGAGAGGAAGCATGGAGCGGGACACGATCAAGCCGACTTCTGGAGGTGTCGCGCAGCGGCTTCTACGCTTGGCAGGGCACAGGCCACCTTCCCGCCGCCAGCGGCGTCACTCACGCCTTGGCTATCTGGCGCCGGCAGTGTTTGCACAAGATTTCCGCGGACAGCCGGCTGTCGCTTGAAGCAGGGGTGTCCATTATTGGCAGGACACCTCAGTTGGGACGAACTTGATGGGTCTAGACCACTCCCTACCCGGCTCCGACCCGACAACAAAAAGGCCAATCCCTAGAGGTTGGCCTTTTTGCTCGCAGATCAACGACCTGCCGGAATCCGGTGGAGCGGGCGATGGGAATCGAACCCACGGCTCTAGCTTGGGAAGCTAGGGTATTACCATTATACGACGCCCGCTCGGAGAGCCGGGATTGTACGCAGGGCGGAGGCGGAGGGCAACCGGTGGGCGTGGTAAACTCGCGCTATGTCTGCCCAAGCCACTTCTTCCGCATCCCTTTCCGTCACCGTCAATGGCGAGGCCCGTGCCCTTGTGAGGCCTGTTTCCGTGGCGGGTCTGCTCGACCAGATGGGCCTCACCGGCAAGCGGCTGGCCGTAGAGCGTAATGGCGAGATCGTGCCCAGGGGGCTGCATGCCGCGACGCAGCTGGCGGAGGGCGACACCCTCGAGATCGTCGTTGCCGTGGGTGGTGGCTAGGCTCCGTAACGGGGTTTCCGGGGCGGCGGGTGGCCCCTTCATTCTTCCCTTCTATTTCAGACTGGCGCTTCGATGGACGATTTGCTGACGATTGCAGGCAAGGCCTATTCCTCCCGGCTGCTGGTGGGCACCGGCAAGTACAAGGATTTCACCGAGACCCGCGAGGCGGTGCTGGCCAGCGGGGCGCAGATCGTCACCGTGGCGATCCGTCGGACCAACATCGGGCAGGACCGGAACGCGCCCAGCCTGCTGGATGCGCTGCCCCCGTCCGAATTCACCTACCTGCCCAACACGGCAGGCTGTTATTCGGCCGATGACGCGGTGCGCACCCTGCGCCTGGCGCGGGAGCTGCTGGACGACCACAAGTTGGTGAAGCTGGAAGTGCTGGGCGATCCGCACACCCTTTTCCCCAACATGCCGGAAACCCTCAAGGCCGCCCAGGTGCTGGTGAAGGAGGGTTTCGAGGTGATGGTGTACTGCTCCGACGACCCCATCCAGGCCAAGATGCTGGAGGACATCGGCTGTGTGGCGGTGATGCCCCTGGCGAGCCTTATCGGCTCCGGCATGGGCGTGCTCAACCCCTGGAACGTGCAGTTGGTGCGGGACGCGGTAAAGGTGCCGGTGTTGCTGGATGCGGGGGTGGGCACGGCTTCGGACGCGGCCATCGCCATGGAGCTGGGCTGTGACGGGGTGTTGATGAACACCGCTATCGCCCTGGCCCGGGATCCGGTGAAGATGGCCGGCGCCATGAAGAAGGGTGTCGAAGCCGGCCGTGAGGCCTTCCTGGCGGGTCGCATGCCCCGCAAGTTCTACACCGCCAGCCCGAGCTCGCCCACGACGGGCATGATCGGCAGCTGATCGGGGCGCGGACGCGCTGCTTTTTTGGTTTGACGGATTTTTCATGAGTGACGAACAACAGCCGCCGGTGTCCGGCGATGAAGCGCAGCCGGCTGGCCGCCTGACCTCCCAGTCCATTCGCAGCTTCGTGCTGCGCCAGGGTCGCATGTCGGACGCGCAGCACCGCTTTCTGGACGAGATGATGCCCAAGGTCGGTATCGATTTTCGTCCCGAGCCCATCGATCTGGCCCAGGTATTCGGCCGCAAGGCGCCGCAGATCGTGGAGATCGGCTTTGGCATGGGGCAGGCCACGGCCCAGATCGCCCAGGCGCGGCCGGGTGACGACTTCGTCGGCATCGAGGTGCATGCGCCGGGCGTCGGTGGCCTGTGCAAGCTGATCGAGGAGGGCGGCATCACCAACCTGCGCATCGTCCAGCACGATGCGGTGGAGGTGTTGCGCGACATGATTCCCGAGGGCTCGCTGGCCGGTGTGCATATCTACTTCCCCGATCCCTGGCCCAAGAAGCGCCACCACAAGCGCCGCCTGGTGCAGGGGCCCTTCGTCAAGCTGATTGCCTCGCGCCTGGCGCCGGGGGGCTACCTGCACTGCGCCACCGACTGGGAGGAGTATGCCCAGCAGATGCTGGAGGTGCTGTCCGCCGAGCCGATGCTGGCCAATACGGCGGAGGGCTTTGCGCCCAAGCCCGACTACCGCCCCCTCACCAAGTTCGAGAACCGCGGCATCAAGCTGGGCCACGGGGTGTGGGACGTGGTTTTCCGCAAGGTCTGAGCGTGGCCCTCAAGCGCTTGCCGGCCGGTGCCTGGCTGCTGGGGGTTCCCGGCCTGCTGTGCCTGATCGCCGGGGGCCTGCTGCTGGCGGGTCTGGGGGTGGATCTGCATCCCCTGCTGCAGGAGTCCGGCGCCGGGCTGGTGCTGCTGGTGTCGGGCGTGGCGCTGGTGGGGAGCGCGGCCTTTCCGCTGGTGCTGGCGGAGCTGGCAGCGAAGGACGAGCAGGGCTGAGGGCTGCTCCTTTCGGTATGGGCATGCCTGTGCCCGGCGTCCGCGGGCGAATGAATTCGCCCCTACAGGAAGATCCCCGCGGCTCGTGGGGGCGACTTCATTTGCACTGCGTAGCTTGACGCACCGGCCGGCCGTCGCCGAAAGCCCGGTGATGTCGGCCCTCAGCCCTCAATACACCTTCGCCTCGCCCTCCGGCCGGGTCTTGAAGCGGCGGTGCACCCAGTAGTACTGGGCCGGCATGGTGCGGACCAGGTCTTCGATGGCGGCGTTCATGCGATGCACGTCGGCCTCCACGTCGCCACTCGGGAAGTCCGTCCATGGTTCGCTCAGGGTCACCACATAGCCCTGGCCGCCCGGGAGCATGCGGGTCACGCAGGTCACCACCACCGCGCCGCCCAGGCGGGTGAGGCGGGGCAGGGCGGAGAGGGTGGCGGCCTGCACGCCGAAGAAGGGCGAGAAGATGGAGTCTTCGATGCCATTGTCCATGTCCGGCAGGTAGTAGAAGGGCCGCATTTCCTTCATGGCCTTGATGGAGGCGCGCACGCTTTCGTCCCGGCGCAGCAGCACCTGGCTGCCAAAGCGGCTGCGCCCGTGAAACAGCCACTGGTCGATCACCGGGTCGCGCTGGCGGGCGTAGATGCTCACGCAGTCAAAGCTGGCGGCCAGCCGGGTGCCGCCCAGATCCAGGCCGAGGAAGTGAGGTGTCAGCATGATCACCGGCTGGCGTTGCGCGATCAGGCGGGCCAGGATTTCCTCGCCTTCCACGCGCACGATCCGGCGCACCCGCGCCTCCGGGGCAAACCAGGCCAGGCCGCGTTCGATCAGGCTGCGCCCGGCCAGGGCGAAGTGTTCCCTGGCCAGGGCTCGGCGTTGGGCTTCGGGCAGATCGGGAAAGCACAGGCGCAGGTTGGTGTGCACCACCCGGCGGCGGGGCGCGATGATCCAGTACAGCAGCAGGCCGATGCTGCGGCCGATGGGGGCCTGGATGGACAGGGGCAGCCAGTGGAGCAGCCACAGCAGGGCAACGATGATTCGACTCATGAACGGGGATTACCGGGTTGCAGGTGCGGGCGGTGCGCCGGATGGGCGCTTGTAGCGGTTGTAGCCCCACAGGTACTGGGCAGGATTCTCGCGGATCTGGGCCTCGAGTTCCCGGTTGATTGCGGTGGCCCGGGCGGAGGTGTCGCCGCCGAGGGGCGTCAGCGCCGGGCGCAGGTGCAGGTGAAAGCCCTTGCCGCCGGGCAGGCGCTCGGCCCAGGCGAAGAGGGTGGAGACACCGGCGACTTCCGACAGGCGCGCCGCCAGCGTCATGGTATAGGCCGGCCGGCCGAAGAAGGGCAGCCAGGCACCTTCACCGCCGCCGGGCACCTGGTCGGGCAGCATGCCCACCGCTTCACCGGCGCGCAGGGCCTTGATCAGGCGGCGCACGCCGCTCACGTCGGCGGGCGCCAGGTGCATGTTGCCGCGGCGACGGCCGGCATTGATCACCGGCTGCAGCACGGCTTTCTTGGGGGCCCGGTAGAGCACGGTGATCGGTTTGTGCATGGAAAAATACTGGGCCGAGATCTCGAAGCAGCCCAGGTGCGGGGTGATGAAGAGGATCCCGCCACCGCTGGCTTCGGCGGCCTCCACGTGCTCCCAGCCCGTCACCTGCACCACCTTGGCGGTGATCTCGGCCTGGGGGCGCAGCAGCACCCAGGGCAGCTCCAGGGCCTGCTTGCCGATCTCGCCGACGCAGCGCCGCCAGAGGCGCCCGGCCTCGTCGTGGCCGAGGGCCAGCTCAAGATTGGCGCGCAGGCGCCGTCGATAGGTGGGTGACAGGGCGTAGGTGAGCCAGCCGGCGAGAACGCCCAGGGACTGGAGGAGTCCGAGGGGAAGACCGGCAAGAAACTTGAATATCAGGGACGCCATCAGCCAGTGCCGGGTTGCGGCCGAATTGACGGCCGGGTGCGCAAAGTTATAATTGTGATTCCGCCGAGTTAATCCGACAACTTGCAGGGCGGGGGCACCGCGCAGCCAGGCTGCCAGGGCGCCCAAAAAATACTGCTAAAGCGTCGCCGCTCCGAAGATCCCCAGAGACGGCAACGCCGAACTACTGGGGATTTTTGCTTTTTGAGGAGCGTTGCATGGCCCGTGAATTCCTGTTTACTTCTGAGTCCGTCTCCGAAGGTCATCCGGACAAGGTCGCCGACCAGATTTCCGATGCGGTGCTCGACGCCATCCTGGCCCAGGACCCCCGTGGCCGGGTGGCCTGCGAGACTCTGGTGTCCACCGGCTTGGTGGTCATCTCCGGCGAGATCACCACCCGCGCCGACATCAACTACATGGATCTCGCCCGCGAGACCATCAAGCGCATCGGCTACGACGATTCCGACATCGGTTTCGACTACAAGAGCTGCGCGGTGCTCACCGCCATCAACCGCCAGTCTTCCGACATCGCCCAGGGCGTGAACGAGGGCGAAGGCCTCGACCTGGACCAGGGTGCCGGCGACCAAGGCCTGATGTTCGGCTACGCCACCAACGAAACGCCGAGCCTGATGCCCTTCCCCATCTACTATGCCCACCGCATCATGCAGCGGCAGGCCGAGGTGCGGAAGGACGGCCGCCTGCCCTGGCTGCGCCCCGACGCCAAGAGTCAGCTCACCGTGAAGTACGTGGACGGCAAGCCGGTGGCCATCGACACCGTGGTGGTGTCCACCCAGCATCACCCGGACATCTCCCACGCCGACCTCACCGAGGCGGTGATCGAGGAAGTCATCAAGCCGGTGTTGCCGAAGGAACTCCTCGCCGCCAATACCCGCTTCCTGATCAATCCCACCGGCCGCTTCGTGATTGGTGGCCCGAATGGCGATTGTGGCCTCACCGGCCGCAAGATCATCGTCGACACCTACGGCGGCGCAGCCCACCACGGTGGCGGCGCCTTCTCGGGCAAGGATCCGTCCAAGGTGGATCGCTCTGCCGCCTACGCCGGCCGTTACGTGGCCAAGAACATCGTGGCTGCCGGCCTGGCCGACAAGTGCGAAGTGCAGGTGGCCTACGCCATCGGCGTGGCCCAGCCGGTGAGCCTGATGGTGGAAACCTTCGGCACGGGCAAGATCTCCGAAGACCGCATCGTCGAGCTGGTGCGCGCCCACTTCGACCTGCGCCCGAAGGGCATCATCGCGGCCCTCGACCTGCTGCGCCCGATCTACTCCCGCACCGCCGCCTACGGTCACTTTGGCCGTGACGAGGTGGATTTCACCTGGGAGAACACCGATAAGGCCGCCGCGCTGCGGGCCGACGCGGGTCTGTAAGCCGGCTCTGACCGGACATGCAAAAGGGCGACCCTCGGGTCGCCCTTTTGCATGGATGCGCGAAAACGATTTACTTGTCGCTGCGCAGGGGGCTGAACTCCACCGGCACCCAGGCGTAGCCCTTGCCTTCGGCGCGCACGTGGCCAAGGCCCGGGAAGGGCAGGTGCATGCCGGCGAGGGCCAGCTTCTCCTTGGCGGCACGGGCGAAGAGCTTCTTGCGGGCCGCCACGGCCTTCTTCTTGTCGCTGTCGAACTCGATGGCGACTTCCGGCCGGGCGAACTGCACGGCGTGGCTGTGCACCGCATCGCCGACGATCAGCAGGCGCTGGCCCTTCGATTCGATCAGGTAGGCCGTGTGGCCGGGGGTGTGGCCGTTGGCGTCGACGGCGGTGATGCTCGGGGCCACCTCGACTTCACCGGCAAAGGGCTTCCAGCGGCCGGCGGCCTGGTAGGGGGCGGCAGCGTCCCGGGCCAGCTTGAAGAAGGGCTTGAAGCCGTCCGGCGCCTTGGCGGCGATCTCTTCCGACAGCCAGAAGTCGTGGTCGGCCTGGGCGACCCGAACCTGGGCGTTGGGGAACAGGGGCTTGCCGTCGGCGCCGAGGAGGCCGGCGGCGTGGTCGGCGTGCAGGTGGGTGAGCAGCACCACGTCGACCTGATCCGGGCTGTAGCCGGCGGCTTTCAGATTGTCGCCGATGTAGCCGAGGGTCGGCCCGAAGGCCTTGGCGGCGCCGGCATCCACGAGGATCAGTTTGCCACCCGCGTTGACCAGGAAGGCATTGACGGCGGTCTGGACCTTTTGACCACCCAGGAACATGCGCGCCAGCAGGCGCTGGACTTCGGCCGGGCTGGCATTGCTGAGGATCTTGGTGTCGAGATCGATGAAGCCGTCGTAGAGGGCGGTCACTTCCACGTCGCCTACGGCGAGGCGATAGAAGCCGGGCACCTGGGTGCGCACGGCCGGGGCTTCGGCCAGTGCCGGGGTGGCGGGCAGGAGAGCCGTGCCAAGGACGAGGGCGAGGGCCAGGCGGGTGAGGCTATGACGGATCATGGGTTGGGGCTCCAGCGCGTAAAAGGACAAGAGAGTACCCAAATATCCGCCCGCTGCGGAGTTCAGGGTGCCATGTGGATGGCCAGCCAGACGGTATCCGGGCCCGTGGCAGCAACCCGATGGCGCCGCCCGGCCGGGATCAGCAGCCAGTCGCCGGGGGCCAGTGCCTGGAGTTCGCCATCGTCGAACTCCAGTTCGGCGCTGCCCTGGGCCAGCATCACCCACTCGTCGTCGGTCTGCTCATACCAGAAGCCCGGTGGGCTGGCGTGGCGGTGGGATACGATGCGTTCGATGCGCAAGCCGGGCCGGCTCAGCAGGGGCTCGAAGTGTTCTTCCGGGCCGACGGGTGGGAGCGGGGAGAAAAGGTTGTGGCGAGACAAGGGGCTTGGCGGGCAGGCTGGGAGCGAGGCGGGAAAAAGGCTGCGCCGGGATGAAGTCTCTGTGGGGTTTCTGGGGGTCTTTGTTGTGCCCCGGCGCGCCGCTCAAGCACGTTCCGGATGCCCCGGAGGGCAGCAAAAACGTGGACTGATCATACGTTGCGCAGGCGGTTGCAGCCAATTGAAAGTGGGCATGCTCCGGATAGTCCATTCCTATCATGCCATCGCCAATCATGTGCCCGAAATGGGTTTTGACGTGACCCGTACGGGGGGGTAAGGGCTTACCCTGAGCGCAGGAGGTGGGATCAAGCATGGTGACTCTGAAGTCGTGCATGGGCACAGCATTCAAGCTCTTGTCCACATCCCTGCGTCTGCGCGTGGCTGCCGGCGTGTTGGCTGGGGTGATGGTGGCGTTGTGGCTGACCACGCTGGCGCTGATGTACTCCCTGGAGCAGGAAATGCTGGGGATCCTGTCAACGCAGCAGTTTTCGGTGGTGTCCCTGCTTGCCGACGATATCGACCGTTCTGTTGCCGAGCGACTCAGGGCTCTGGAGGTGCTGGCCGCCAGCATCGACGCGCCGCTGCTGGCGCAACCCGAACGTCTTGATGCATCCATCCGCAGCCAGGCTGTGTTGCTGACGCTCTTCAACTGGGGCGTGCTGGTCACCGACCGCCACGGGACGGCACTGCTCAGCCTGCCGTACGAACATCGCCGCCAGGGGGTGAATTACGCCGACGTCCCGGCCGTTACCCGGACCCTGGAAACCGGCCGCGCCGGGGTGGGCGCTGCCCAGGTGGGCAAGACCACCCATCAGCCGGTGGTGCCGATGATCGTTCCCATCCGGGATGCAGACGGGGGTGTCGTCGGTAGCCTGATCGGACTGACAAATCTGGCAGAGCCCAACTTTCTTGACGAGATCGGGGCCAATCGCTTTGGCCGCCAGGGAGGCTATCTGATCACCGATCCGGTGCAGCGCATCTTCATTGCCGGCACCGACAAGTCCCGGGTCATGCAGCCGGGGCCATCGGTGGGCATCAACCCGGTGTACGACCGCTACGTCGACGGCTACGAGGGTTCCGGCCTGGCACGCAGTTCGCGGGGCGTGGTGGAGCTGTCGTCCAGCCGCAAGGTGCGCTCGACGGGCTGGCTGATGCAGTCGGTGTTGCCGGCCGACGAGGCCTTTGCCCCTTTCTATGCCTTGCGCTGGCGTCTGCTGGTCTCGTCGCTGGTCCTCAGTGTGCTGGCCGCTGGCGTTGGCGGGTGGTGGTTGCGGCGGGAGCTCCGGCCCCTGGGGGAGGCGGTGGGCCTGCTGGGGGCCATGCGCGATGGGGCCATTCCCCGTCAGCCCCTGCCCGTGCGCCGGGATGACGAGATCGGGGCGCTGGCCGGGGCATTCAATGGGTTGCTGCGGACGATCATAGAAGGCGAGGCGCGGGCTGCGGAGCATGGCTTCAACCAGCGTCTGCGAGTCATTGTGTCGCAGATCCCCGGGGTGGTCTTCCAGTACCGGGTGGGGGCCGACGGGCATCACAGCCTGCCTTTTGTCAGCGATGCGGCCCGGGAGGTGTGGGGGCTCGCCCCCGATACCCTGGCGAGCGCGGCCGACGGGCTTGTGGATGCGTTGCACAAAGACGACCGGGCGGGCTTTGCGGCATCCCTACAGACCTCTGCTTCCACCCTGGAGCCGTGGCACCTGGAGTGCCGCATCCGTCATCCCCGGCGCGGCCTGCGCTGGATGCACATGGATGCCGTCCCCGAAGCCGCGGCCGACGGCAGCCTGACCTGGCAGGGCTTTGCCATGGACATCACCGAGGCCAAGAACGCCGAGAGCGAACTACGCATTGCCGCGGCCACTTTCGAGACCCAGGAGGGCATCTTCATCACCGATGCCGACGAGCATATCGTGCGGGTCAATCAGGCCTTCACCACGATGACCGGCTACACCCCCCACGAGGCGATCGGACAGACGCCGCGCCTGCTCCGCTCCGGCCGTCACGAAGGGGAGTTCTACCGGAGCCTTCGCGAGGGTCTGGCACGGGATGGGTTCTGGCAGGGGGAGATCTGGAATCGCCGCAAGTCGGGTGAGATCTATGCCGAGTGGGTCACCATTTCGGCGGTGCGCGACCGTGCTGGGCGGATCACCCATTACGTGGCAGCGTTTTCGGACATCACCGAGCACAAGCGGGCCGAGGAGCAGATCCAGCAGCTCGCCTTTTACGACCCCCTGACCCGTTTGCCCAACCGACGGCTCTTCCATGACCGCTTCGATCAGGCCCTGGCGGCAAGTGCCCGCAACAATACTCGGGGAGCGCTGATGTTCCTCGACCTGGATGGTTTCAAGGGCCTCAACGATCAGCACGGCCACGTCATGGGCGATGCCTTGTTGCTGGAGGTGGCCCGGCGCCTGAGCGCCTCCGTACGCGAGACGGACACGGTGGCGCGCCTGGGCGGTGATGAGTTTGTGGTGGTGCTCGAAGGCCTCGACGAGGGGCCGGAGGCGGCCGCTGCCCATGCCGGGCGGGTCGCCGAGAAGCTGCGCCTGGCATTGGCCGAGCCTTATCTGCTGGTGCTGCCCTCCGGCGATGTAGCGGTGAGTCACTACTGTACCGCGAGCATCGGGGTGTGCCTGTTCAACAGGCACGGAGAAACCCGCGATGAACTTCTGAAACAGGCTGATATCGCGATGTACCGGGCCAAGGCAGCAGGGCGAAACGCCATTTGTTTCTTCAGACACAGGCCGGAGGCGGAGGAAAGCTCCGCGCCGGCCGAGCCACCGCCGCCCGGGCCAGCTTCAGGGCAGGATCTTGTCGATGACGACCTTCAGGTCGGTGGCGCCGGGCTTCACGGGTGAGATCTCGCCGCTCAGATCGCCCGGTTTGGCGATGGCATCACCGCCCTTGGAGATGCGCGCTTCGATGCGCAGCTCGCTGGCTGAGGACAGTTTGGCATCGGGGCTCATGGCCATGCTGTCGTCCAGGGTGAAGTCTCTGGGCAGGTCGGCAACGCGGATGCGCAGCACGGCCAGGGGCATGCGTGGCCCGCTGACTGGCCGGGCGAAGATGAAGACCACGTCGTCCGGGCCGGCCTTGTCCTTGAGGGCCGGCGCCAGGCTGACCCGTCCGCTGACCGCGGCGGCCTTGCCGGTGGCAGCAGGTTTGGCGGTCGGTGCAGCGGTGGGCGTGCCCTGGCCCATCATGCTGCGCACCTTTTCGATACCCGCGCCCAGGTTACGGGCGTCTTCGGAATCTGGCGGGACCTGGGCCAGCACCCGCTCCCAGTGGCGCAGGGCGGCGGGGTAGTCCTGGCGGAAATAGGCGTCGGTGCCGGCCAGCACCAGGGCCTGGGGGTTGTCGGGCTGGGTCTGCAGCACCTTCTTGAGCAGCACCGCGCCGCGGCCTTCGATTTTGCCCTGGTTGAGTTCGGCCGATAGTTCGGCCACTTCCAGCATCAGTTCGGGCTCTGACTCCATGATCGCACCGGCCTTGTCAAAGGCCTTGCCGGCCTCTTCGAGGCGGCCCATGACCTTGTAGCTCCTCCCCAGCATGGCCCAACCCTGTTGGTTTTCCGGGTTCTTTTCGAGCTTGGCGGCCAGGGTGGCAACCATCTGTTCGACCTCGGCCTGGCTCGGCATGCCGCCTCGCTGGGCCGCAGGGTCCAGTGCGGCAGGGTTGCCCAGGACCATGTACAGGGCCACGGCGGCGGCCGGCAGGCTGAGGCCCAGCCCGATGGCTGTGCGGGGCAGACGCCTGGCCGTCCCGGCGGTGGTGGTGCCATCGTCGGCCACGTCTTCGAGGACGCGTCGTTCCAGCTCGTCGCGAGCGGTGGCGTAATCGGCCTGGGACAGGGTGCCGGCGGCCAGGTCACGCTCCAGGTCGTTCATCTGATCACGGAAAATGGCTGCATTGATGGCGCGCCGGGAGGCGCTGGTGTTTTCCCGGCGGCGCAGCAGTGGCCAGCACAGTACGGCAAGGGCAAGGGCGGTGAGCAGCCCGGCGGCGATCCAGAAGGCGGTCATGCGGGGTCTTTCGGGCGGGGAGGCGTGTCGGCGAGGAGGGCTTCGGCAGAGGCCCTGTCGGCGGCGGATAGGTGGCTGGGCTCAACGCGGGTGGCGCGTCGGCGCAGATAGAGGATCAGGCCGATGACGGCGCCGCCCATCAGGGCGAAGGGGCCGAACCACAGCAGCCAGGTGGTGGGCTTGACCGGCGGGCGGTAGAGAACGAAGTCGCCGTAGCGGGCCACCAGGTAATCTTTGATTTCAGGGTCGGTCTTGCCGTCCTGGATCAGCTTGCGTACCTCACGGCGCAGATCTTCGGCCAGCTCGGCGCGGGAGCCCGCCAGGCTTTCGTTCTGGCATACCAGGCAGCGCAACTCTTCGGAAATGGCAATCAGGCGGGCCTCGACGACCGGATTCTCGGCCATCGGCGTGGCTTCGCCGGCGTGGGTGACGGGGGCAAGGGGCCCCAGCAGCAGGGCGGTGGCGCAGGTGGTGAGGGTGCGGCGAAGTGCCTTCATGTCAGGACTCCGCGGCCAGCTGGCGGGCCAGGGGCAGGATCTTCTTCTCCAGTGCCTCGGGGGTGATGGGGCCGATTTGCTTGAAGCGGATCACGCCCTTTTTGTCGATGAGATAGGTTTCGGGCACGCCATACACGCCGTAGTCGATGCCGACCCGGCCATCCATGTCGAGCACCGACAGGGTGTAAGGGTCGCCATGCTGGCTCAGCCAGGCGCCGGCGCGCTGGCGGGTCAGACTGGTCTCGTCGGCGAGGGACAGCTTCTTGGCGTCGATGCCGCCGTCGCCACGCACTTCCTTGTAGTTGAGGCCGACAATGGGCAGCCCGCCCTGTTTGGAAAAGGCGACCAGCAGCGGGTGTTCGGCCCGGCACGACACGCACCAGGACGCCCACACGTTGAGCAGCCACACCTGGCCTTGCATGTCTGCAGGCGAGAAGGTCTTGCCGGGCTCGGCGAGCTTTTCCAGGCTGAAGGCCGGGGCGGGCTTGCCCACCAGGGGGGAGGGGACTTCGTGGGGGTCGCGGTTGAGGCCGATGGCCAGGAACACGACCAGCGTCAGGAAGAGGCCAAGGGGAATCAGGAAACGTTTCAAGATGCGGCTCCCTGGGCCGCCAGCTTGCCGGCCCGTGCTGCGGTGGATTTGAGGCGATAGCGCCGGTCGCTGGCGGCAAGCAGCCCGCCCAGGGCCATCAGGACGGCACCGCCCCAGATCCAGCTGACGAAGGGCTTGTAATACACGCGGACACTCCAGGCGCCGTCGCCGCCTTCCAGCGGATCTCCGAGGGACACATAGACGTCGCGGGTCAGACCCGGGTCGATGAAGGCTTCGGTCATGGGCATGGCCGATGAGAAGTACTTACGCTTCTCCGGGTGCAGGGACATGACCAGCGTGCCGTCCTTGAGCAGCTCCAGGTTGCCCCGCGCCGCGTTGTAGTTGGGGCCGCTGATGCCCTCCACGCCCAGGAAGCGGATCTGGTACTCGCCGGTCTTCACGGTGTCGCCGGGAGCCATGCGCACGTCCCGCTCGGATTCGTATTGAGTGACCATGACGATGCCGACAACGGTCACGGCCACACCCATGTGGGCCAGGTGCATGCCCCAGAAGGCGCGGGGCGGCAGGCTGCTGCGGGCGCGGCTGATGATCTGCAACACCGAGGCGCCAACGATCCAGATCGCCAGCCCCAAGCCCAGGGCTACGCTGCCCGACCAGCCTCCGTAGAAGAACGGGATGCTGACGCCGGCGGCCACGGCAACGCCGAAAGCCCAGCGCAGGGGGCGGGCGATCTCCGCCAGGCTGGCCTGCTTCCAGCGCGCCACCGGCCCCACCGCCATCAGGAACAGCAAGGGCACCATCAGTGGGGTGAACACGGCGTTGAAGTAGGGGGGGCCAACGGACAGCTTGCCCAGGTTGAGGGCGTCAATCACCAGGGGGTAGAGGGTGCCCAGCAGCACTGCACCGGCTGCGGACAGCAGCAACACGTTGTTGATCAGCAACAGGGTTTCCCGGGATACCAGGGCGAAGGCGCCCCCCAGGCTGACTTTCGGTGCTCGCCAGGCGAAGAGTGTCAAGGACGCGCCCACCACCACGGCCAGGAAGAGCAGGATGAAGATGCCGCGCTTGGGGTCGGAGGCGAAGGCATGCACCGAACTCAGCACCCCGGAACGGACCAGGAAGGTGCCGAGCAGGGACAGGGAGAAGGCGCCGATGGCCAGCAGTACCGTCCAGTTCTTGAAGCTGCCGCGCTTCTCGGTGACGGCCAGGGAGTGGATCAGCGCCGTGCCCACCAGCCAGGGCAGGAAGGAGGCGTTTTCCACCGGATCCCAGAACCACCAGCCACCCCAGCCCAGCTCGTAATAGGCCCAGATCGAGCCTAGGCCGATGCCCAGAGTCAGGAAGATCCACGCGGCGGTCGTCCAGGGGCGAGACCAGCGCGCCCAGGCTGCATCCAGACGGCCCGACAGCAGTGCGGCGATGGCAAAGGCAAAGGCCACCGAGAAGCCTACGTAGCCCATGTAGAGCATCGGCGGGTGGAAGATCAGCCCTGGGTCCTGCAGCAAGGGGTTCAGGTCGCGGCCATCTTCGGCGCCGGGGAGCAGGCGTTCGAAGGGGCTGGAGGTGAGCAGGATGAACAGGATGAAGCCGGCAGCCACCAGGCCCAGCACGCCCTGCACCCGGGCCACCATGTCGTCGGGCAGGCTGCGGGAGAAGGCCGCCACCGCCAGGGACCACAGGGACAGCATCAGCACCCACAGCAGCAGTGAGCCCTCATGGCCGCCCCACACGCCGGAGATGCGGTATTCCAGCGGAAGGCGCGAGTTGGAGTGCTGGGCGACATACACCACGGAGAAGTCGTTGTTGATGAAGCTCGCGGTCAGGCAGGCGAAGGCCACGGCGATGAGCAGGAACAGCATCGACGAGGCCGGACGGGCCAGACCGATCCAGGCGGGCACCCCGCGCTGGGCACCGATCAGGGGCAGGGTGCCCTGGACGAGAGCCACCAGCAGGGCGAGGACGAGGGCAAAACTGCCGATTTCCGGGATCATGGGGGAGCCTCCGGGCTTACTGCTTGAGGGTACGGGTAGCTTCGTGGGCCTTGTCTACAGCGGCTTGTGCTTCCGGCGGCATGTAGTTTTCGTCGTGCTTGGCAAGCACCTCGGTGGCGGTGAATTTGCCGTCCGCGCCCAGCACGCCCTGGGCCACCACGCCTTTGCCCTCGCTGAAGAGGTCCGGCAGGATGCCTTGATAGGAAACCGGGATTTCCTTGGCGGTGTCGGTGACGACGAAACGGGCAACGATGTCGCTGCGTTGCAGGCTGCCTTCCTTGACCAGTCCGCCGATGCGGAAAGCACGCTCCTTGGGGGCTTCACCGTTGGCCACCTGGGTGGGTGTGAAGAAGAACACCAGGTTGCTCTGGAAGGCGTTGAGGATGAGGGTGGCGGCAATGCCGAGGGCGGCAAGCCCACCGACGATGATGGCGAGGCGTTTCTGACGTGGTTTCATGGTTCAGTCCTGAGTGTCCCGGTCGGCGGCGAGTTCCCGGCGCAGGCCGCGCCGCACGGCAGCAAGGCGGTGGCGCACCAGCACCACCTCGATCAGGAGCGCCGCAGCGGTGACGCCGAAGCTGCCCCACACATAAAGGCCGTAGCCTCCCATGGCGAAGAATTCGCCTGCACTGCCCCAGTTCATCGTTGCATCTCCGGCAGTTCGGCCACCCAGGTGGCGTGGCGTTCCCGTTCGAGAATGATGGCCCGCACCCGGTAGAGGGCGATGGCGATGCTGTACATCCAGAAGGCCAGGGCCATGATCAGCATGCCCCACAACATGGTGGTGGCCATGGTCGGCGCCTTGGTCATCGATACGGATGCACCCTGGTGCAGGGTGTTCCACCACTTCACCGAGAAATAGATGATGGGCACATTCACCACGCCCACCAGAGCGACGATGGCGCCGGCCTTGTCGGCCCGGCGCGGGTCATCAATGGCGGCGGTGAGGGCGATGTAGCCGATGTAGAGGAAGAACAGGATCAGCTCGGAGGTGAGACGGGCATCCCACACCCACCAGGCGCCCCACATGGGCTTGCCCCACAGGGCCCCGGTCCACAGGGACAGAAAGGCGAACAGCGCGCCGGTGGGGGCCAGGGCGGAGCTCATCATGCCCGACAGGCGGGTGTTGAAGGTGATGCCGATGGCCGCCCAGAAGGCCATCACGCAGTAGATGAACATGGACATCCACGAGGCTGGCACGTGGATAAAGATGATCCGATAGCCCTCGCCCTGCTGGAAGTCGGTGGGCGCGACGAAGAAGCTGATCCACAGCCCCGCGGCAGCAAGAGCGGTGCCCAGGGCTGCAAACCAGGGCCACATCTTTCCTGCCAGGGGGTAGAAGCTGGCCGGCGAGGCGAACTTGAACCAGTTGATGAGACGCTGACTCATGGATGAATCCGGTTGATTGGATCGGACCGCCCTATTCGAGGGCGATGCGCAGGGCTGCCGTGGCCGCCCAGGGAGCAAAGAACACGCCCAGGGCCAACAGGGCCCCGAGCAGGGACAGGTGACCGCCTGCGCCGAGGCCGGCCACGTCGGCCTCTACTGCCCCGGCCCCGAAAATGAGTGCCGGAATATACAGGGGCAGCACCAGCAGGGACAGCAGCACGCCGCCACCGCGCACCCCCAGCGTGAGAGCGGCGCCGATGGCACCCACCAAGGATAGTACCGGCGTGCCCAGCAACAGGCTGATCATCAGTACCCCCAGGGCCCGGGCAGACAAGTCGAACTGCAGCCCGATCACCGGCGCCAGTAGCACCAGCGGCAGCCCGGCCGTCAGCCAGTGGGCCAGCACCTTGCCACTCACCAGCACGGCCAGCGGAGTGGGAGACAGGCTCATCTGCTCGAGAGTTCCGTCCTGGTGGTCGGCCGCGAACAGGCGGTTGAGGGACAGCATGGCGGCCAGCAGCGCGGCGACCCACAGCACGCCGGGGGCGATGCGCCGGAGCATGGCGGTTTCCGGCCCGATCCCCAGGGGAAACAGGCTGACCACGATCATGAAGAAGAACAGGGCGGTGAACACCTCGCTCTTGCGTCGGGCGGCGAGCAGCAGGTCACGGCGGACGATGGCGATGAAGGCGTTCATGCGGCCACCTCCCGGGCCTCGGCGCCCGCCCGCGGAGGCGTGGCTGCGCTCAGCTTGAGGGTGGTGCCGCTGCCGGCCAGCTGCACCGCCTGGTGGCTGGTGAAGATCAGCATGCCGCCCCGGGCCAGGTGTTCGTCGAGGATGCCGCACAGCTGGGTGACCGCCGCCACGTCGAGGGCCACGAAGGGTTCGTCGAGGATCCACAGGCGGGCTTGGCTGCACAGCAGGCGGGCCAGGGCCACCCGACGTTTCTGGCCCTGGGACAACACCCGGGCGGGCAGATCCTCGCGGCCTTTCAGGCCGATGCGGCGCAGGGCAGCGATGGCGGTGGCCTCGTCCAGGGGGCGACCGGCCACGGCGGCGGCGGTCTGCAGGTTTTCCAGGGCGGAGAGGTCTTCCTTGATGGCCGGGGCGTGGCCCAGGTAAAGCAGGCGGGCGTGGTAGTCGTCGCGGGCCTCGCCGATTGGCTGGCCCTCCCATTCGATGTGCCCGTCGGCAGCTGGTGACAGGCCGGCAAGCATGCGCAGCAGGCTGGTCTTGCCGGCTCCGTTGGCGCCCTCGACCTGCAGCCATTCGCCGGGGGACACGGACAGGTCCACGGCAGAAAACAGGCGGCGATCACCGCGGTCGCAGGCCAGGCCGTGGGCACTGAGCATCAGGGGGCACACCGGGAAGTCAAAGGTCGGCGCATTCTGCCCGACCCACCGGGGTGGGTAAACCGCCTAGGTCAAGTAAAGGGGGCTGAGGTTTCTCAGTGGTGGGCCGTGCTGGCGTAGCCTTCGGGCAACACGGAGGGGGGCGGGGTGGTGGCGCGCTCTGCCTGCTCGTCGGTCTGGGGGTCGTGGGGGGCGCCATCCCCAATCTCCACGACCTCCATCACCTGCCTCGCCAGCGCCCGGCAGGCGTTGCCCACATTGGAGGGCAGGCCATCCGGGATGCTTTTCTGGAGCAGTAGTTTGGATGCCGACAGGCTCGCCACCGGGTGGAGCAGGCGGTTGCGGTGGGCGCCGAGCATCTGGGCCACGCTGCGGTCGGCGGCGTCCCGGGCCCAGGCGTTGGTGGGCCACTGGGAGGGCAGGGCGTAGGCGTGGGGGAAGGCTTCGAGGTCGGCCAGCACGGTGCGCAGGTCTTCGTGAGAGTCACGGAAGGGCAGGATAACGATGTCGGCGAGGCCACCCAGCATGCGGTCCACGTCGGCACGGTTGCCGCCGCCGTCGATGACGCCGATCCAGCCGTTCATGGTGCGCAGTTTGCCGACCACCTTGTGCAGGGCTTCGGGGGTGCGGGCGTCGGCGGTGACATAGCGGCGGCCGTCCGGGCTTAGGGGCTCCCGGGAGGTGTCGGTGAGGACGCAGGCGGAGCGCTGGCCGAGCAGGCCGAGGCCCTGGCAGAGCATGTGGGACAGGGTGGTTTTGCCGGTGCCGCCCTTGTTGCCGATGATGCAGATGATCCGGGACATGGTGGGAATCCTCTCGCTGAACGCCAGGCGCGATGGCGCCATTATTCGGGCATTAACGGCCGCAGGAGGGGCGGAATTGAGGGGCTATCTGCCTGTAATTCCGGATTTCTGCTGATAGGCCGGCCCGGCGGGGCGGTAGCAGTAGAGGCGGGTGCGGCGGCGGTCGCCCACCTCGATGACCTGTTCCGGTTCGATGCCGTCCACGGGAAAGCTGTTGCTGACCAGCAGGGCGCCCGGGCGCAGTTCGGCGCTGGCCTTGCGCCACACCTCAGCCATGGGGACGGGCGAGAGGAAGGCGTAGACGAGGTCGTAGTCGGTCCACGGGATCTCGAAGAAATTGCCCCGGGCCAGGGCGATGGTGGGTTGCCGGCGTGACAGCAGGACCGACAGGGCGTAGGGCGCAGGGGCCGATTCGATGCCTTCGAGGCGGCAGTCCGGGCGCATCCGGGCCAGGGGGCGGAGCAGGGAGCCCGTGCCGCTGCCCAGGTCGAGGAGGCGGGCGGGACGTTGCCGGGGGAGCAACTCGGCGACGGCGGCGGCGGTGCTGGGGTTGGACAGAAACAGGGGCACCTGGGTGCGGAAGCTGCTCCAGAAGACCAGGGCGAAGCCGATGAAGGCCGCCAGATACCAACCCGGGGCGATGTGCAGCTGCAGGGCGGCCAGGACCAGGGGCGCGAAACCCAGGTGGATCCAGCGCCACCAGGGGGCGCTGCCGAGGGCGGTGGCTGCGCCCGCGGCAGCCACCGCCTGGACTACGGCCACCGGCCACAGCCCGCCCGGCAGCACGCCGCTGCGGGCCACGGCCAGCGCCGCGGCCGTGCCGACGAGCTGGGCCAGCAGGGCTTTGAGGGCGGGGGGCAGTTTCATCCTGCTTTCCTCAGTTTGAAGTCGTCTGCCACCTCGGGCTCCGTGGCGTTTCCCGTGGGGTCGAGTGAATTCGACCCACGGGCCGTCAGTTGCCGTTGGTGCATCCGTTGTGCCGGGAGGCGTGGGCTTACTTGGCCGTCTTGGCGTCCTGGACGGTTTTGGCCATGGAGGCCTTGAGCTTTTCCACCAGAGGACCGATGCGTTGCTGGGTGATGGCAGCGGACTTCTGGGTCACGATCGGCATCTTCTCCAGCAGGGCCACGCCGGCGGGGCTGCGGTAGAAGGCCAGCAGGCCATCCACTTCCTCCTGGGTGAAGGTTTCGGCGTAGAGCTTGATGTAGGCACTCTTGAGATCGGCCCAGTTGATCTCCTTGCGGATGATGGTGCCGGCCTCTGCGGTGAAGGTGTCGATCACCTTCCGGCCCTGGGGGGTGAGGGTCTTGCCCTGCAGGCCCTGGGCGATGGAGTTGCGCACGGCCTGGTCCAGGCTTTGTTGGGCAACGCTGACCGAGCGCTCCATGCGGGTGGCGACCAGAAGCTGGGAGATGGATTCATTGCTGGGCGGGGCGGCAAAGGCGGAGCTGCCGATGAGCAGGGTTGTGACCAGCAGGGACAGGTGTTTCATGGAAGGCTTTCGTGACCGGGATGGCAAGGATGTGCCCGGATGATGAAGCCATTTCGGGGCGCTGCAAAGCCCGCCACCGGGCTGGCGGGGCGTGGGCAGGTGAGATTGCGTTTCGAGCGTGACGAAATGGACGGATGCCGCCCCGGCGCCGTGCACCGGAAGCGGCATCCCGTGCCGTTCAGGCGGCCTGGCTGGCCTTGGCGGCTTTGTCCGACCAACGACCGAGCAGGGTCTGGCGTTGCCCTGCCACCTGGCGGATCGCCGCCGCCTTCACATGGCCATAGCCGCGGATGCCTTCGGGCAGGCTGGCGATCTCTGTCGCCAGGGGCAGGCGGCCGGTATCCAGGGTGGCCAGCAGCAGGGTGATGTCCTGCTCGTACTCCAGAATCAAGGCTCGCTCGGCGCGGCGTTCCGGGTGGTAGCCGAACACGTCTAAGGGTGTGCCGCGCAGGCGGCGCAGGCGGGCCAGCCATTTGAAGGCGCTGAGCATCCACGGGCCGAAGACGAGTTTGCGGATGCGTCCGGAAGCCGGGTCGGGGCGGGCCAGGAAGGTGGGGGCAAGGTGGAAGTGAAGCTGGAAGTCGCCCTCGAACTGGCGCGCCAGGGCGTCCTGGAAGGCCGGGTCGGTATACAGGCGGGCGACTTCGTATTCATCCTTGTAGGCCAGCAGCTTGAAGTAGTTGCGGGCCACCGCCTCGCTCAGTTGCGTGCTGCCCAGCGGAGCCTCGGCAGCACGTACGCGGGCCAGCAGCCCGGTGTAGCGCCGGGCGTAGGCGGCGTCCTGATAGTCGGTGAGGATGGCGGCCCGGCGGGCAATGCGCTCGTCCAGGGTTTCGGGGCGGATGGGGATCACCGGGGCCGGGGTGACTTCCCGCTCCACCGCGTGCAGGTCCACCGCCGCCCGGCGGCCCCACAGCAAGGCCTGCCGGTTCATGTCCACCGCTGCGCCATTGAGTTCGATGGCCTTGTGCAGGCTGGTCTCGCTGATGGGCACCCAGCCCTTCTGCCAGGCGTAGCCGAGCAAAAAGAGGTTGGTGGCGATGGCGTCGCCGAGCAGGCGGGTGGCCAGGTGCTGGGCGTCGAGAAAGTCGCAGCCCTCCTTGCCCACCGCCTCGACGATGGCGGCCTGCATCTTGTCGAGAGGGAACTGCCAGTCGGGGTTGCGGGTGAATTCCGAGGTGGGGGTTTCGGCGCAGTTGACCACGCCCCGGGTGCGGCCGGTGGACATCTTGGCCAGGGCGTCCACGCTGGCGGTGACCACCACGTCGCCACCGATCACGGCGTTGGCCTCACCCGCGGCGATGCGCACGGCGTGCAGGTCTTCGGGCCGGTCGGCGATGCGTACGTGACTGAACACCGAGCCGCCCTTCTGGGCCAGGCCGGTCATGTCGAGCACGGTGACGCCCTTGCCGTCCAGGTGGGCGGCCATGCCGATCAGGGCGCCGATGGTGACCACCCCGGTGCCGCCCACGCCGGTGACCAGGATGCCCCAGGGCTCGCGGGTGGAGGGCAGCCGGGGGGCGGGCAGGGGGGCAAAACGGCTGTCGTCGCCCTGCAGGCCACGCCCCTTGCGCACCCTGCCGCCAGCAACGGTGACGAAGCTCGGGCAGAAGCCGTTCATGCACGAGAAATCCTTGTTGCAGGCCGACTGGTCGATCTGGCGCTTGCGCCCGAACTCGGTCTCCACCGGCAGGATGGCCATGCAGTTGGATTCCCGGCCGCAGTCGCCACAGCCTTCGCATACCGCCTCGTTGATGAAGACACGGGTCTGCGGGTCGGGGTAGGTGCCGCGTTTGCGTCGGCGGCGCTTCTCGGCGGCACAGGTCTGGTCGAAGACCAGGGCCGACACGCCGGCGGTGCTGCGCAGCTCGCGCTGGATCACCTCCAGTTCGTCCCGGTGGCGGATCGGGATGCCGTGGGGGATGTCGGCCACGTGCCAGGGGCGGTCGGTGCCGTCGGTGACCAGCACGATGGTGTTCACCCCTTCTCCCTGCAGCTGGCGCAGCAGCTTGGGCACGCTCAGATCGCCGTCCACCGGCTGGCCGCCGGTCATGGCCACGGCATCGTTGTAGAGGATCTTGTAGGTGATGCCACTGCCCTGCGGCCCGCTGCCGCCGGGCCGGTTGAAGGCCGCCACCGCCTGGCGGATGGCCAGCAGGCCGGAGTGGAAGTAGGTGCCGTCGCCCAGGTTGGCAAAGATGTGCGCTTCGTTCAGGAAGGGCGCCTGGCCGACCCAGGGCACGCCCTCGCCGCCCATGTGGGTGAAGGTGCCGGTCTTGCGGTCGGGCATGAAGGTGGCCATGTAGTGGCAGCCGATGCCGGCCATGGCGCGGCTGCCTTCGGGCACCACCGTGGAGGTGTTGTGGGGGCAGCCGGGGCAGAAGGTGGGCACCCGGTCGATGGCGAAGACGCGGCGGCCGAGGGTGGCCTCCTTGGCCTGCAGGAAGGCCAGGCGGGCCTCAATGCGTTCCGAGGTGAAGAAGCGCCCGATGCGCGCGGCGATGACCCGGGCGATCATGGCCGGGGTCAGCTCACCAGCGGCGGGGAGCAGCCATTCGCCGTGGTCTACGGTGGTGCGGCCGTCGGGGCCGAGAGTGGTGAGCAGCGACCACTCGCCCTTCTCGTCAAACTTGCCGACAACGCGGGGGCGCACGTCCTCGCGCCAGTTGTAGAGTTCTTCCTTGAGCTGGTATTCGATCAGCTGGCGTTTCTCCTCGATCACCAGGATCTCGTCCAGACCCTCGGCGAAGTGGCGCACGCCCTCGGCCTCCAGGGGCCACACCATGCCCACCTTGTACAGGCGGATGCCGATCTCGGCGGCGAGCTGCGCGTCGATGCCCAGGTCGTCGAAGGCCTGGCGCACGTCCAGATAGCTCTTGCCGCTGGTGATGATGCCCAGGCGGGGCTGGGGCGAGTCGATGACGATGCGGTTTAGGCCGTTGGCCCGGCAGTAGGCCAGGGCAGCGTAGAGCTTGGCGTGGAGCAGGCGCTTCTCCTGCACCAGGGGCGGGTCGGGCCAGCGGATGTTGAGGCCATCGGGAGGCAGGGCGAAGTCGTCGGGGATCTTCGTGGTGACCCGCAGCGGGTCCACGTCCACCGAGGCCGAGGTCTCCACTGTATCGGCCAGGGCCTTGAAGGCCACCCAGCAGCCGGAATAGCGCGACAGGGCCCAGCCATGCACGCCGAAGTCGAGATAGTCCTGCACCCCGGCCGGGGCCAGCACCGGCATCATCATCGACTTGAAGAAGTGGTCGGTCTGGTGGGGCAAGGTGGAGGATTTGGCGGCGTGGTCGTCACCGGCGATCACCAGCACCCCGCCGTATTGCGCGCTGCCGGCGGCGTTGGCGTGGCGGAAGACGTCACCGCAGCGGTCCACCCCCGGCCCCTTGCCGTACCACATGCCGAACACGCCCTGGACGCGGGCATTGGGTGACAGGGACACCTGCTGGCTGCCCCACACGGCAGTGGCCGCCATGTCTTCGTTGATGCCGGGCTGGAAGACGATGTCGTGGTTGGCCAGGTGGGCCTTGGCCTTCCACAGGGTCTGGTCGAGCCCGCCCAGGGGCGAGCCCCGGTAGCCGGAGACAAAGCCGGCGGTGTCGAGCCCGGCGGCCCGGTCGCGCTCGCGCTGAATCAGCAGCAGGCGCACCAGGGCCTGATAGCCGGTGAGATAGACGCGCCCTGAGGGCGTGGCGTACTTGTCGTCGAGTAGCGTGCTACCCGATATGGGGGCGCTTAGGGCGCGGACGGGGTCCTGCTCGGCCATGATGGTTTCCTCGCAAAAATCGTGTTTTTGATCCGCTCGCGGGAGGCGCCTTGTGGGTGCCGCCGCGGAGGTGTTGCAAGGCGAGTCTGGCCGCCGGGGGGTGGCAGCTCAATACTTGGATACCCTGATGGCCTGCCGGTTCCGGTGCGTTCGGGGTATGTCGGATGTCAGGTGCTCTTGTCGGTCTCCGTGATCGCGTAATATAGGGCGCTGAAAATTGTC
The DNA here is from genome assembly GCF_028689785.1 of Zoogloea sp. Taxonomy (GTDB): domain Bacteria; phylum Pseudomonadota; class Gammaproteobacteria; order Burkholderiales; family Rhodocyclaceae; genus Zoogloea. Next base: position 56,082 of record NZ_JAQVCN010000003.1, read on the forward strand.
GATTCACGCTGCGATCTACAATCTGCCGACTCTGCCTGGAGCGCGATCCTTGGAACCACACCCGCTGCCGGTCGATGAGCCGGCGTCCCGTGCCGTGCCGGAAACGGCCGACGATACGCCACGGCTCCTGGCCCGGATCGGCGCACGCCTGCGGCATTGGTGGTGGTTCAAGGGCCTCGGCACCAGTCTCTTCATGTATGTGTTCTTCCAGGCTTACCTGGAGTTGCTCCATCACCCGCTGAGACCGGTGTTCGAGATGCCTCTGACCTGGGTGGATCGACAGGTGGGCTTTCAGCCCTGGGCGCTGGCGGTATATGCCTCCCTGTGGATCTACGTGTCCCTCCCCGCGGCATTGGCCCCGGGCTTCAAGCGTCTGTTCAGCCTGGGCCTGCACATGGGGTGCCTGTGCGGGGTGGGGCTGCTCTGTTACGTTTTCTGGCCCACAGCTGTACCGCCAGCCGACGTGGACTGGGGGCTCTACCCGGGCTATTCGCTGCTCAAGGGGATCGACCCCGGGGGCAATGCTTGCCCGTCCCTGCACGTGGCGGCAGCCCTGTATTCAGCGGTCTGGCTGGGGCGTGAGCTGCGTGAGCTGCGCTGCGGCCTGGCCTGGCACTGGGGCAACTGGCTGTGGAGCGGCCTGATCGTGTTTTCGACGCTGGCAACGAAGCAGCATGTCCTGCTGGATGTGCTTGCCGGCAGTGTTCTTGCCGCGGTTGCGGCGGCCCTTTCACCCGGCCTGTGGCGCGGCAGCCACGGTGGCGGGAGGGGAAGGATTACGGTATAACCGCGCCGCCGTCCTGGCGCTGGATGCGAGGAAACGAAATGGTGGAGCCTGCACGCGGGGAAGACCCGCAGACTGCAATGGGCACGTGCGATGTGCTGGTGATTGGAGGTGGTCCGGCGGGCAGCACGGTTGCGCCGCTGCTGGCCCGCCAGGGCTACAAGGTGGTGCTGCTCGAGAAGGCCCATCACCCCCGCTTCCATATCGGTGAATCCCTGCTGCCGGCCAACATGCCGTTGCTTGAGACCCTGGGTGTGGCTGAAGAGGTCAGGGCCATCGGCATGGAAAAGTGGGGGGCGGAGTTCGTCTCCCCGTGGCATGAGCACGGCCAGGAATTCCGCTTTGCCGACGCCCTCAACAAGTCGCTGCCCATGGCCTATCAGGTCAAGCGCGCCGACTTCGATCATGTCCTGATCCGCAATGCGGCCCGCGAGGGCGTCGAGGTTATCGAAGGCTGCAAGGTGGGGGCGGTGGATTTTCAGTCGGACACGCAGGGCGCGGTGGTCCGGGCTACCCATGATGACGGGCGAGAGCAGCGCTGGCAGGCGCGCTTCGTAGTCGACGCGTCGGGTCGCGACACCTTCCTGGCCAACCGTTTCCAGATCAAGCACCGAAATCCGCGCCATAACAGTTCGGCCATGTATGCCCACTTTGCTGGCGCTCGCCGTCACCAGGGCCAGGCGGAAGGCAACATCACCATTTTCTGGTTCGACCACGGCTGGTTCTGGTTCATCCCCCTTTCCGACGGGCTGACCAGCGTGGGTGCCACCGTGTGGCCCTACTACATGAAGACCCGGGCCGGGCGGAGCCTGACCCAGTTCCTGCTTGACACCATCGCCAGCTGCCCGGCCCTGGCCGAGCGCTTGAAGGATGCGCAGATGGTCACCGACGCCGAGGCCACCGGCAACTTCTCCTACGTGTCGGAGCGTAACCACGGTTCCAACTACCTGATGCTGGGCGATGCCTTCGCCTTCATTGATCCGGTGTTCTCGTCCGGGGTGATGCTGGCCATGAACAGCGGCTTCGCCGGGGCCAAGGCGATCGACACCTGTCTGTCCCGCCCGGCCGAGGCAGGTGCTGCGCTGGCGGAGTTCGACCGGGTCGTGCGACATGGGCCCGAGGTGTTTTCCTGGTTCATCTACCGCATCACCAACCCCACCATGCGCGATATGTTCATGGGGCCGCGCAACATCTTCCGGGTCCAGGAGGCGCTGCTCTCGGTGCTCGCCGGCGATATCTACGGCAGCACCCCGATCTGGTGGCCGCTGCGCATCTTCAAGGTCATCTACTACCTGTCTTTCCTGGGCAATCTGCGCCAATCCCTCCGGGGCTGGCGCAACCGCCGGATCAACATCCGGCCCGTGGATGAAGCCGGCCTGGGGGCCGGCCAGTGACGGGCATGCAGCATGATCTGCACCGCTTTCTTTCCGGTGCCGTGCTTGCCGGCGGGCAGCCCGATCCGGCCCTGCTCGGCCTGTCCTGGATAGGGCTGGTCGAGCCCACCTGCGTGCCCCAGGGCCTGCCGTGCCAGCAATTGCATGCCCCCTGTCTGCTCGGTGAGCCCGTCGAGGCCTGGTTTGGTGCCAGGCCGGCCGAGGCCGGGGCCCTTCACGGCGTGCGCTACCGGCACGACGGCGAGCTGATGTTCGGCGTCATTGAGGTCGTGGAGGACGTCGCCGCCCTGGACTGCAGCAGCGGCCCGGGGCTGCAGCGGGCCGGCCAGCATGCCTATGAATCGGTGTTCAGGCTCCTCGCCGACGAGGGCTACCCCCATCTGTGGCGCATCTGGAACTACCTGCCTCGCATCAACGAGGAGACCGACGGCCTGGAACGCTACCGGCAGTTCAACATCGGGCGCCACCTGGCCTTCGAAGCGGCGGGGCGCCTGGTGATGGACAGCATCCCCGCGGCCAGCGCGCTGGGGGTGCAGGGCGGGCCGTTGAGCGTGGCTTTCCTGGCCGGGCGCGCACCTACCCGCTCCATCGAGAATCCGCGTCAGCTCAGCGCCTTCCGCTATCCGGCGGACTACGGCCCGTGCAGCCCGACCTTCTCCCGGGCTGCACTCGGGCGGCACGCCGACTCCGAGTGGCTGTTCGTGTCGGGGACGGCCAGCATCGTCGGTCACCAGAGTGTGCATCCCGGCGATCCGGTGGCCCAGACCCGGGAGATCGTGACCAACCTGGACGCCCTTCTGGCCGAGGCCAGCCGCTGCAGTGCCGGCCCGGCCTATCACCTGTCCGAGCTCGGCGCACGGGTGTATGTGCGCCACCCCGAGCACCTGGCCCCGGTGCAGGCCGAGCTGACCCGGGCCCTGGGGGCCGCGGCGCAGCTCGTCTATCTCCAGGCCGATGTGTGCCGTGCCGATCTGCTGGTCGAAGTCGAGGCCCAGGCCTGCCACCTACTGAGTTGAGTTTTTCATGAGATTGTTTTCATCTGCCTGCGTCGTGCTGGGGTGTGCGGCACAGCTGGTCAGTGGCGCCGCGGCCGCCGCCGACAAGCCCCTGTGGGAGGCCGGTGCCGGCCTGGGGGTAATGCATCTGCCGGCCTGGCGCGGTGCGGCGGAGTCCCGCGAGCTGGTCTTGCCGGTACCTTATTTCATCTACCACGGGCGTTACCTGCGCGCTGATCGTCAAGGCGTGCGCGGGGTGCTCTTCGATTCCGACCGCGTGGATCTGGGGGTCAGTCTCGGCGCCTCGCCGCCGGTGAGCAAAGACAGCAGTACCGCCCGAGCCGGGATGGCCGAGCTGGACGCCACCGTCGAGATCGGCCCGCAGCTCGACCTCACCCTGTGGCGCAGCCCGGACCGGGCCAGCCAGCTCAAACTGATCCTCCCGGTGCGCAGCGCCTTCACCCTGAGCAGTAGCCCCCACCATGCCGGCTGGGTGTTTTCGCCGGCCTTCAACCTGGATCTGGTCGATCCCCCCGGCCTGGCCGGCTGGCGCCTCGGCCTGCGCAGCGGCCCCATTTTTGCAACCCGCCGCCAGCACGCCTACTACTACCAGGTGAGCCCCACCGAGGCCCGGCCGGATCGCCCGGCCTACACGGCCAGCGGCGGCTACAGCGGCACCCAGGTGCTGGCTTCCCTGTCGCGGCGCTATCCGCGCCATTGGGTCGGAGCCTTTGTCCGCTACGATATGCTGCAGCACGCGGCCTTCGACGACAGCCCGCTGGTGGCCCGTGACCACTACCTGGCCGCGGGTGTGGCGGTGGCGTGGATCTTCGGTGAGTCGAGCGAGCGGGTGAATGTCGATGACTAGTCCGCTGGCCCGCTGTGGCAAGCTGCTGTGGACCGCCTACGAGTATGTGGCGATGGTGCTGGGGCTGGGGGCGCTGGCGCTGATCTGCCTGGTGTGGCTGCCGTTTGCGCTGCTCTGCAGCGTGCTGCCGCGCCGCCTGGGCAGCTTTGTCGGGCGGCTGGCCATCATGATCGGCTTTCGCCTGTACCTGCATTTCCTGACCGTGTTCTGTGCCTGCCGCTTCGATCTGAAGGCACTGGACGCCCTGCGCCAGGGGCCTTCCCTAGTGGTGGTGGCCAATCACCCGTCACTGCTGGACGTGGTGCTGATCGCCTCGCGCCTGCCCAATGCGGTGTGCATCATGAAGGCTGCGCTGATGGACAACATCCTCCTGGGAGCCGCGGCCCGGCTGGCCCGCTACATCCACAATGACAAGCCGGTGCGGATGGTCCGCCGGGCAACCCGGGAGCTGCACGCCGGTGCGCACCTGGTGATCTTTCCTGAGGGGTCGCGCACTTCGAACTTCCCCTTTGACGGCTGTACCAGCGCGGCAAGCCTCATTGCCCGGCATGCGCAGACTCCTGTTCAGACCCTGTTCATCGACTTCAGCTCTCCCTATCTGGGCAAAGCCTGGCCCCTGTTCCGCAAGCCTGAGCTGCCCCTGCGTTTCGGCATCCGGCTGGGGCGGCGTTTCGACCCGCCGACGCGGGTGCTGGCCTTTACCGCCGAACTGGGCGACTACTACCGCAGCAGCCTGAGCCAGCCTCCGGCGGCCAGCGCAGGCACAGCCCGCACTCCCGAAGAAAGCACGGCATCGTGATGCAAGCCTCCTCGTCCCACCTGGTCATGATCCCCAGCTACAACCCCGGCCCGAAGGTCGACGTCACCGTCCGGGAGGCCCGTGCCTGCTGGAATCCGGTGTGGGTGGTGATCGACGGCAGCACTGACGGCAGCGCGGCCCGCCTGCACGCCATGGCCGCGGCCGACCCCGGCCTGCGCATCATTGAACTGCCCGAGAACCGGGGCAAGGGGGCGGCGGTGCTGGAGGGGCTGCGGGCCGCTGCGGCCGCGGGCTTCACCCACGTGCTGACGATGGATTCCGACGGCCAGCATCCGGCGCACTGCATTCCCGAGTTCATGCAGGTCTCAGCCCGCAATCCGGGGTGCATGGTGCTGGGCAAACCGGTGTTCGATGCCGCGGCGCCTCAATTGCGGGTAAAGGGGCGGGAGATCTCCAACTGGTGGGCTAACCTGGAAACCTTGTGGATGGGCATCGGTGACTCCCTGTTCGGCTTCCGGGTCTACCCCGTAGCGCCGCTGGAGCGGATCATGGCCCGTCAGCGTTGGATGCGGCGCTTCGACTTCGACCCCGAGGCGGTGGTGCGCCTCGCCTGGGCCGGAGTGCGCCCGATCAATCTGCCCGCTCCGGTGCGCTACTTCCGCAGCGACGAGGGCGGGGTGTCCCACTTCCGCTATTTTCGTGACAACCGCTTGCTCACCTGGATGCACACCCGGCTGTTCATCGGCTTTCTGCTGCGCTTGCCGCGCCTGGCCGTACGCCGCCTGAGTGGCCGGTGAGCGGCCCGTCGGGCTCTGTCTCAGCGGCCGGCCAGGCCCATGCGGGGTAGCCAGAGGCGCAGCCCCGGCGTGGTGACCACGGTGCTGACGATGGCCATCAGCACCAGCATGGTGAACATGTCCTGGGAGATCACGCCCAGGTCGTAGCCCACGTTGATGACGATCAGCTCCATCAGGGCCCGGGTGTTCATCATGATGCCCAGCACGCTGGAAGCCGCATGATCGAGCCCGCAGCTGCGGGCCGCCACATAGGTGCCACCGAACTTGCCCAGGGTGGCCAGGGCGATGGTCAGCAGGCACCAGCCCCACAGCACGAGGCTGTCCAGCCCGCCGATGTTGGTGCGCAGGCCGGTGTAGGTGAAGAAGATGGGCAGGAAGAACACGGTCACGAAGTGGCCGATGCGCTCCTTCCAGGCCTCCACCAGCTCCGGCTCGTCGTGTACCAGCACCCCCATCACGAAGCCCCCGAAGATGGCGAAGATGCCGAGCTTGTAAGTGATCATCGCGCACAGGAAGATGGCCGCCAGCAGCAGACCCATCAGGTGCGGAGAGAGGTGGCCGTCATGGCGGGTACGCCGTATCGCCCATTTGATGAGGGGGCGGATGAGAAACCAGGCCGCCAACATGAACACCATCACCAGCACGACTTTCAGGGTGAAGTCGGCCGGGTTGAAATGGGACAGGGTCAGCGTGGTCACCAGGGCCAGCAGCAACCACCCCACCACGTCATTGACGGCGGCAGCGCTGATGGCGATCACGCCGATGGGGCGGCGGGTAAGCTCGAACTCGATCATGATCCGCCCGAGAATGGGGAGGGCGGTGATCGAGAAGGCCGTGGCGATGAACAGCCCGGATGCCACGCGGTTGGCCTGGGGTGACAGCTCCGGTGCGACCAGCCAGCCAAAACCCAGACCCAGGATGAAGGGCGCCACCAGCCCGGCGAAAGCGACCCGGCGCACCGTCTTGCGGTGCTGGCGTTCCGACAGGTGGGAGAAATCGAACTCGATCCCGATCTGGAACATCAGCAGGATCAGGCCGACCTGGGACAGGATCTGCATGGGCTCCGGAGGGCCGGAGCGGAAGACGTGGTCGAAGATGTCGGGAAACAGCAACCCGAAAAGCGACGGCCCCAGCAGGATGCCGATGATGATCTCGCCAACGGCAGATGACTGCCCCACCCGGCGTGCGGCAATGCTGCCGATACGGCCCGCCAGCACGATCACGGTGAGCTGCAGGAGGGCGAAGAAAAGGACGGCCTCGGCCTTATGGACCGACACCTGGCCGGCCAGTTGGGAGGTGGTGCTCACGCGGGGCTCCTGTTGTTGCGTGTCATGCCGGGCCTGGTGAGCCCATGCAGCGGTGATCGGATGGGGGCGTGCTCAGACCATGCCACCATTGACCGAGATGATCTGCCCGGTGATGTAGGTGGCCTGCTCCGAGGCCAGGAAGGCCACGAGATCGGCGACCTCTTCGGGTCTGCCGGCCCGCTTCATGGGGACCAGGCGCTCGATGCTGGCCTGATCGAAGCTGCCTTCTATCATCCCCGTGGCGATGATGCCGGGTGCCACCGCGTTGACGGTGATGCCCCGGCTGGCCAGCTCAAGGGCGAGGGACTTGGTGGCGGCGTGCAGGGCACCCTTGGCCGCGGCGTAGTTGACCTGCCCCCGGTTGCCCACCAGGCCCGCCACCGAGGTGATGGTGATGATGCGGCCCCAGCGGCCGCGGATCATCGGCATGGTGAGGGGCTGGGTGACGTTGTAGAAGCCGTTGAGGTTCACATCCATCACCTGCTGCCACTTTTCCGGGCTCATGCCGGGAAACACGGCATCGGCATGGAGGCCGGCATTGTTCACCAGAATGGAGACCGGGCCGGCTTCGAGCATGGCATTGACTGCGGCGGCGGTGGCGGCTGCGTCGGTGAGGTCGAAGCACACGACCTCGGCCGAGCCGCCCGCCGCCTGGATGTCCGCCTGCACGGCGGCGGCGCGCTCGGGGTTGCGGTTGGCGTGGATCAGCACATGGTGGCCGTCTGCACCCAGCCGCCGGGCGATGGCCGCCCCGATGCCGCCGCTGGCGCCGGTGACGAGGGCGCGCCTCATGACAGGGCCCCGGCGTCGAGGATCACCGCCGCGCGGCCGTCCAGCACCGGCGTGTCACCGCTGCTGAGGGTGAAGCGGTAGAGCACCTGGGTGGCATCGCCGGACAGGCGTTCGGCGGCGATCTGCAGCGCGCCGGGCAGATCGTCCAGCCGGGGGACATGGAACTGCACCTGGCGGACGCTGGCCAGGTAGCCCTGGCGTGGGGGCGTTGCCTGTTCAGCCAGCAGGCCGCCATGTACGGCCATGGCCTGGGCGGCGTACTCGATGCCTGCGGCCACGCCCAACTGTCCGGCACTGCGCAGCGGGTTGTTCGCCTGCCGGTGGCTGACGGCGGTGCAGCGGATGTGGGTGGCGTCCCACTCAAGCACGGTGTCGAGCAGGCTCATGTCGCCCTGGTGCGGAATGCGGGCAGCGATGGCGTGGCGGTCTAGCATGGGGTCAGGCGGATGTGGAGGCTGAGAGGGCTGAGGTATTCGACGGCGAACTCGCCACCGCTGCCCGAGGCCAGGGCTTGCAGCAGGGGCAGGCCGCGCAGGGCCGGGATGGTGGTGCGCAGGGTTTCCAGGGAGGGCGTGCCCAGCGTGGTGACAGGGCCGTCACCGAGGTGGATGTCCACCCGCGCCACGCTGCGGGGGCCGGCCTGGGGGCTGAGGGCCAGGCCGATGCCGGCGGCGTCTGGGATGGGACGCAGGCTGGCGATGGGCTCCGGGTACTCCGCATCGTAGGCGATCAGCACGCAGGGGGCGGCGGTGGCGTGGATCTGCACCAGGGCCTCAAGCAGGCCGGCGGCAAAGCTGGCGTCGTAGGCGGCCAGGGACTGGCTGGCCGCCATGGCGCCGGTGGCAATGCTCCAATAGCCCGCCGGGGTGTTGTGCAGGGAGTTGTGGAAACGCGTCGGCGACACCCGTTGATCGCTGGAAGCCAGGGTTTCGCACAGGGCATGGCAGTTGTGGCCGTCGGCCGTGGAGGCGGCGAAGACCGCCGCCACGCTGGATGGGTCGAGGCCGGCCTGTTCCAGGGCGGCCAGGCCGCTGGCCAGGGCTACGCGTACCACACGGCTGGCGCGGCGGCGTTCGTTGGCCGGCAGCACCATGGGCGCCGGCAGCACGGTGGGGGCTGGCACGTGGGGCTCCCGGCCGGCCAGCACGGCCCGACCATGGGTCCAGTCGGGCAGGCCGGGGGCGAGCAGACCGATGCCGTCAATCCATGCACTCAGAGACATGTCGGTGCTCATCCTGCCCTCCCGAGGATTACGCTGCAGTTGCTGCCACCGAAGCCGAAGGAGTTGCTCATGACATGGCGCAGAGGGGCGCCGCGCGAAGTCAGCACATAGTCGATGGGGATGGACGGGTCCGGGCTGCGGGTATGCACGCTGCCCGGCAGCAGGCCGTCGGCCATGGCCACGGCACTGATGCTGATTTCCAGGGCTCCTGCGGCGCCCAGGGTGTGTCCGGTAATGCCCTTGGTGGAACTGGCCGCTACCCGGCTGCCGAACAGGCCGGCCACGGCACAGCCCTCGGCAGCGTCGTTGTTGTGCGTTGCAGTGCCATGGAGGTTGATGTAGTCGATGTCGGCGGGGCTCAGGCCGGCCCGGGCCAGTGCGCCTTCCATGGCCATCCGGGCGCCTAGGCCTTCCGGATGGGGGGAGGACATGTGGTAGGCGTCGCTGGATTCGCCGTAGCCCAGTAGCAGCACTGCATCGGCATCGAGGCTGTCGGTGGTGCGCTCCAGCAGGCCGAAGGCTGCGGCCTCACCGATGGATATGCCGGAGCGGGCGGCGTCGTAGGGGCGGCAGGGCTCGGCGGAGGTGAGCTCAAGGGAGGCGAAACCGTGCAGGGTGGTGAAGCACAGGCTGTCGACACCCCCGACCACCGCAGCGTCGATCAGGCCCGCGTGGATCAGCCGGGCCGCGGTGGCATAGGCCTTGGCGGAGGATGAACAGGCTGTGGATACAACACAGGCCGGGCCTTCGATGGCCAGCCAGTGCCGTACGAAATCGGCCAGGGAATAGGTGCTGTGGGTGCCCGGGTAGTTCAGCCCGGCGGGCAGCGGGCCGCCTTCGGGCGGGCGCTGGCGGTAGGCCAGCTCGGTGCTGAGGATGCCCGAGGTGCTGGTGCCCAGCACGACCCCCACGCGCCGGGCGCCGTGGCGGGCGATGCGGCTGCGAACGGCGTCCTCGAAGCCGTCGGCGGCCAGGCCGCGTCGGGCGAGCCGGTTGTTGCGGCAGTCGAAGCCGGCCATGACGGAAGTGAGTGCCGTGTCGTCGAGCCCTGGGACCTCGCCGATCCAGGTATCGATGCCGAGCCCTTCGATGCGGTGGGGGCGCAGGCCGCTGCTGCCGTTGCGGAGAGCTGCGCGCAGAGGTGCCAGGCCATCGCCTGCACAGCAGCTTACGGTGTGATGGGCAAGGTGGAGTGGTGTCACGGTGCGGTCTTTTCGGGCGGTTTCGGGAGTCTACCAGAGGGGCCCGTAGACCGATTCATCCCGTTTCATGACGCAGGCGTCAGAGCGGGCGGGCGTGAAGCAGAACGTTGGCAAAGCCTGCTCCGACCATCGGCCATGGTTCGGTGCGGAAGCCCACTTCGTTCAGCAGGGCCTGCCACGCGGTCATCGGGCGGCAGTGCAGGCGTGGCCAGGCGCCGCCCTGGGCCCGGACCACCAGACTGTCGACGATGCGGGATAGGTGGTGGGGTAGCCCGGCGGCTCCGTCGCCGACCCGCAGCAGCAGCCTGCCGCCCGTCGGCAGGCTGCGGTGGATGCGTCGCAGCAGCTGTTCCTGGGCACTGGCGGGGAGGTAGTGGAGCACGTCGAAGAGAGTGATCACGTCGGCCTCGGGCAACACGCAGTCGCACAGGTCGCCCAGTTCGAGATGGACTGGAAAGTCGCAGCCGGCCAGGGCCTGCCGAGCGTGCCCGATGGCGGCTGCATGCATGTCGAGCCCATGATAGGCGCTGATCCGCGGCGGGGCGGCCTGCGCCGCCGGCCAGTCCGGGCCGGCGTGGAGGGTGTTGGCGGCGTGCAGCCAGCTGGCCAGCAGGCCCTGCCCGCAGCCCAGGTCCAGGTAACGGCCGTCGGCCGGGAGCAGGCCCGGGCCCAGCAGGGCCGCAAAGAGGGGGTCGCCGCCGAGCTTGCCCCGGGCGAAATGCCAGGCCCATGGGCCGGCTGGGCGGTAGGGCGCGCTGGCCTGGTGTACCAGCCTGCGCTGGATGCTGCGGCTCACAGGCACACCGGGCGCAGGCCGGCCGCGCGGATGCGGTCGAGGAGGGCCGGCAGCACCTCCAGAATCACTGCCTGGCCGGCGGGAGTGCGGGCCGCATTGCCGTCATGGAGGAGCAGGATGTCGCCTCCGGCGAGACCCCGGGTGAGCCGCGCCAGCACGTTGGCCGGGTCGCCGTTGCGGGTGTCGTAGGCGCGGCGGGTCCAGCTGGCCAACTGCAGGTCGAGGCGTGTCAGCACCAGGTCGAGGAAGGGGTTGCGCAGGCCGGCAGGGGCCCGGAAGTAACGGGGGCGCCGCCCGGTCAGGGCGGCGAGGCTGGCCTGGGCCGCTGCCACTTCCCGGGCCATGGCGCCAGGGCCGAGGGTGGAGAAGCGCTTCCAGTGGTGTTCGCTGTGGTTCTCGATGGTGTGGCCGCGGGCGATGATGTCGCGCACCAGGCCCGGATGGGCGGTGGCGCGCTGGCCGATGCAGAAGAAGCTGGCCCGGGCGCCGGCGGCGTCGAGTTGGTCCAGCACCCGGGGGGTGATCTCCGGGTCGGGGCCGTCGTCTATGCTGATGACTACCTCGCCACGGGCTGCTGCATCGGCGGGCAGGCGGGTCAGGTTGGGGCCGAGCAGGGTGCTGCGGGGCAGCAGGCCGGCCGCTGTCAGGAGCACATGATTGGCAGCCAGGGCACCGGCTGCGGTGGGCCAGCTGCCGGGCTCGAACAGCATGCCGGCGAGGGCGCCCGCATGCACGAGGGCGCTCGCTTGCAAGGTCGGGCTGGGCCGCCAGTTGCGCATTTCAGCGGGAGATCCGGCGCGCCAGCATGGCGGAGAGGACCAGGGTGAGTACCGCACCGGGCCCTACGGTGATGCCGATCGCCTGCAGCACCGGCACGGGCGAGAAGGCCAGGATGCCGAAGCCGATCACTGTCGCCAGGTTGGCGAGGAGCAGCGAGGCCAGGGTGCGGGGGTCGTCACCCGGGTTGCGGTCGGCCTGGTTGAAGAACAGCGCGTAGTTGGTGCCCACTGCGACGATCAGCAGCATGCCCACCAGGTGCAGCAGGGTCAGGGTGTGGCCGGTGGCGACAAGGCCGGCCATGACGATGAGCTCGGCGGTGACCACCGGGACCATCACCCGCAGCAGGCGCATGGGCTCCCGCAGCACCACGCCCATCAGCACGATGATGGCGAGGATGCCGGCCAGGGACAGCAGGATGGCCTCGTCGAGGTAGGTCCGGTAGAGGTTGTTTGATTCACCGAAGATGTCGACGAAGAGGGCGTCGCTGCCGCTCAGGGCCGCTTCTACCCGCGCGCTCTGGAAGGGGGCATCGCCCTCCGGGGTGCGCAGGGGGATCAGCACGGTCCAGCCCTGCGGGCGTTCGAGCAGGAGCGAGTCCACGGCCAGCGCCAGCGTGGAGCCGCGCAGGGTTTCGGGGGTGAGAAGGGGCTGGCTGCGGGCCGTGTCCACGTCGTCCAGGAAGGCGTTCAGGCGGTCGGCGCGGAGGGGCAGGTCGGCGAGGGCGGTTTGCAGGTTGCGGGCCAGGGTGTCCCGTTCCGGGAGGGCGTTGCGGCGGGCCTGCTGGGTTGCGGTGCTGGGCAGGAAGCGTGCGGGGCTCTCGAAGCCGCTGAGCACGCCATCCGCCACCAGCGCCTTGAGGCGTTCCCCGACAGACTCGGCGCGCTCCAGGGCGGCTTCACGGTTGGCGGCCTTGAGCACCACCAGATAGCGCAGGTTGGGGGCCCCGAGGTCGGCGCGCAGGCTTTGGTCTAGGGCCTGGTCAGCGGCGGAGACGGGGCTGAGGCCAGACAGACTGGCGCTCCACACGTGATCCTTGTTGGCAAACAGGATGAAAGCTGCCGCCAGCCCCAGCACCGGCACCACCAGACGCAGCCGGGAGAGCCAGGCCCAGAAGCCCGCCAGGGCCCGGCCGATGGGGGCGATGTCATGGATGCGCAGCCGGGCCGGGCGCAGGTGCGGCAGCACGAAGCGCGTCACCATGGCCGCGGTGATGAGCCCGGCGATGGAGTACAGGCCGAGCTGGGCGAGGCCGGGGAAGCCGGAAAACAGCAGGGAGGCGAAGCCGAAGATGGAGGTGAGCACGCCGAGCCGGATGGTCGGCCAGAAGCGCTTCATCCAGCCACCGTCCTCGTCGTCGTCGGACTGTACGAAATAGTAGATGGAGTAATCGACGGCTTCGCCGATCAGGGTGGTGCCGAAGCCGATGGTGAGCCCGTGTACGTTGCCGAAGCCCAGGGCCACGGCGGCGATGCCGGCGAGAGCGCCGCTGGCCACCGGCAGCAGGCCGAGGAAGACGGCGGTGAAGGAGCGGTAGATGAGCAGCAGCAGCAGGATCACCGCAGTGGTGCCCAGGGTGCTCAGGCGCACCGCCTCGGATTCGATGGCGGCCCGGGAGTTGACTGCAAAGACCGCCGCGCCGGATACCAGCATGCGGGCGTCGGACAGCTTCGCGTCACTGGACAGGGCGGCGAATTCGGAGCGGATCCGGGCGATGGCGAGGGCTTGCGCGTCGGTGTCGGAGCCCGATGCACGGGTCTGCAGCATCAGGATGGCCCGCTGTCCATCGCGGGACACCCACACGCCGTTTTCGCTGGCGGGGCTGCCGCTGGTGTCGAGGCTGCCGATCAGCTCGACCAGCTCGCCGGTGGGGTCGCGACCCAGCAAGCCCTTGAGCATCATCCCCATTGGCGAGGCCAGGAGGTTGATGCTCTCGCCGATGGCGGCGTGGAGCCCTTCTGGGGTGAAGCGCTCGGGGCGAACCGACGGGCTGAGGAGGTAGCGGTGGGTGAACAGCAGCTCCCGGTCGCGGGCCAGGGTGGCTGCGTCGCCATTGCGCACGGAGAGGAACAAGCCCCCGTCTTCCAGGCGTTTGGCCAGGCCACGGGAGAGTTCGGCACGGGCTGCCGGCGTGCTGCCTTCGATGCCCACCAGCAGCAGCCGGGACAACACGCCCTCGGTGAGCTGGTCCACCAGCAGCTGCTGGGCCGGCGTCGGGCTGCGCGGCAGGAAGGCCGACATGTCGGCGGTGTAGTGGGCGCGCAGGGCCACACTGGCGCACAGGGCCAGGCCAAGCAGCCAGAGCAGGACGGGCAGGGCGCGGAGGCGCTTCATCGGGCGTCCACGGGGTCGATGGACATGACCGAGCGGTCTCCGTCGGCCTGCAGGTACTCGATGCTGCGGACTTGCTGGCGGCTGCCGCTGATGGTGATGCGGGTGACCAGCTCGGCGATGCGCGGGTTGCTGGGGGAGAGGTTGAGGGTCCAGTTGTCCCGCTGGCCCGACAGGTGCAGGGCGTAGTTCTGCTCCAGCGCGGCGCGATTGCCCGACAGGGTGCCGCGGATGCTGGCCACGAAGGCCAGCACTTCCGGCTGCTCGCGCAGGCGCAGGGTGATTTTCTGTTTGCCCCGCTCCAGGCTGATCTCATCCTTGTCCAGCACCATCAGTTCAAGACGTGGCGTGAGGGTGCGCTTTTCGAGGTAATCCGGTGCCACGTAGCGCATTTCGCCCGATGAGACGACCGGCTTGTCGAGGAGGGCGATGTACTTGCGTTCGGTGAACAGGGCCTTCCCGCCCTGGTTGCGGGCGAGTTCGGTCATCAGCTGGGGCAGGTCCCATGCGGCGAAGGCCGGCATGGTGGCGAGTGTCAGGAGGCAGGCGGCGAGGCGCAGAGCAGACTTCATGGGGCTGGACGATCGGAGCGGGCACGGGGATCGCTCCAGAAATCGAAGAAGTTGAACCAGTTGTAGGGGGCCCTGCGGCAGTGGTTTTCGAGCAGGGCGGCGTAGCTTTCCTGGGCCCGGGCGATGGCGGCGGCGCGCTCGCGGGGCTCCACGCCGGTGAAATCGGCCAGGGGGGAGAGCTCCACCCGGTAGCGTCTGCCACCCTGCCAGGTGCCGCTCATGAAGAGCACCGGCCGTTGCAGCAGCGCGGCGAGGCGGAAGGGGCCGTTGGGGAAGGGCGCCGGGCTACCCAGAAAGGGCAGGTTCCGGACGCCGCTCTCGCCGGGGTTGCGGTCGGCCAGCACGCCGACCAGCTGCCCGCTGTCGAGCCGGTCGCGTAGCTGCAGCATGGAGTCGAGCTGGCCGAGGGGGAGGATGTCCTGGCTGGCGGCGGGGTTGATGGCGGCCAGCACCTGGTTGATCTTGCGGGCGTTCTCGGCGTGCATGAGCATGCAGACCCGCTGGGTGGCATGGCGATGGCCGACGGCGCGGAGTACCTCGAAACTGCCCAGGTGGGCGCCGAACAGGAGGGTGCCGCGGCCGGTGGCCATGTGCGCCTCCACGTGCTCCAGGCCGTGTACCTCGACGTCGAACAGATCGAAGCGGCCGTTCAGGAAATAGACGCGGTCGTGGATGCTGGTGGCGAAGGTGAGGATGTGGCGGTAACGCTCGGCCAGACGGGGGGGGCGCCCGAGAATGCGTTGCAGATAGGCCCGGGAGGCCCGCCCGGCCTTCGGCGAGAAGAGCAGGAAGTAGGCGGCGATGCCGTGCAGCACCGTGCGGCTGAGCTGGCGCCCCAGGGTAAGGGACAGCCACACCATGAAGCGCATGACCGGCACGCTGCTGCGCTCCGCCTGGCGGGCCCAGCTTGCAGCGGCTGCGGCGGACGGGGGCGGACGACTCACGTCTGCTGCCCGAGGGTAAGGCTGCCGGAGGCGACCACCCGGTCATCAGTGCGGACTTCGAAAGCCAGGGCCTTCGCGCTGGCTGGCGCGTAGTTGAAGACGAGCTGGGTGCCCGGGCCGACAGGCTCGAAGAACTTGGCGTTGCCCAGGCCGCGGATGACGCAGCCGGCCGGCAGCAGCCCGTCGGTCAGCTGGATGGCCTGATCGATCAGTACCACGCCGGGCAGGATGGGCCGGCCGGGGAAATGCCCGGGAAACGCGGAGTGCGCGGCGGGCACGCGCCAGTGACGTTCGCGTGTGCTGGCAGGGGTGTCGGCGGTGCCGGTGCCGGCCGTCGTGCCGGGCAGCAGGGCCAGCAGGTCGGCGCGGGGCAGCTTGCTGGCGGCGTTGCGGGGCAGGCGCTCGACGAACACCAGCGGGCGCGGCAGGAAAGCGGTGTCGATGCGGCTGCGCAGGGCGGCGAGCAGGCTCTGGCGGGTGTGCCCGGGTGCCACCACGCAGGCGCACAGGCGGGTGGCGTGGTCGTCGGGCTCGGCGTCGGGCATGAAGAACACCCCGTCGGTCACGCCCGGCACATCCAGGAGCTGCTGGTTGAGGTAGGCAAGAGAGGTGCGTTTGCCGGCGATGTTCACCTGGTCGGCGTTGCGGCCGTGGAGCAGGAAATGACGTTCGTCCACGAGTTCGATCACGTCGCCGATGGGGACCGTTCCTTCCACATGACCGCCCTGGGCCGCATGGCCGGTTTCGGTGGCGCACAGGGTGACTTCACCGAGGAGCTGCCAGGCACGGGTCTGGGTGGAGCGGCGGCTGGCCAGCTGGCCGGTCTCCGTGCAGCCGTAGATCTCCAGCAAGGGGGCGCCGCAGGCGGCCTCGGCACGGGCGGCGAGCTCTTCGGAAAGGGGGGCGGTGGCGGACAGGAGGAAGTCCACCGGCGGCAGCCTCAGGCCGGCCTCCAGCAGGGTGCGCAGATGGAAGGGGGTGGTGACGAGGGCGCGGGGGGCCGGAACGGCGTCGAGGGCCGCGCTGATGTCTGCCGGGTAGAAGGGGCGCCCGGACCAGCAGGCGGCGCCACCGTGCAGGCAGATCAGCACGGTGGATTCGAAGCCGTACATGTGCTGGGGTGGCACTGTGCCGACGAGGGTGCAGCCGCGGGCACCGAGGCGCTCGGACTCGGACAGGGCGTTGATCACCAGGCTGCCCCAGGTTTTGCGATGAACCAGGGCCGTGCCGGTGGAGCCGGAGGTGAATACATGGGCCACGACCTGGTCTGCGGGGATTTCCGGCACTGCCAGGATGCCCTCGACGGGCGCCCGAGCAGGGGGGAAGGGAATGCCCGGCAGATCGATGTCGTCCAGGCTGGTGTCATGCAGGCAGAACAGGTCCGGGGCGTCGTGGCGCAGGCGGGTGACGGTATTTGGCGTCAGGCTGGAGGGCAACAGGCTGACTTTGCCGCAGACGATGGCGGCGGCCAGGCCTACCAGGAAGTGGTAGCGATTGTGGCAGATGTTGAGTACGTGCTGGCCCTCGGGGAGCTGCCCGGCGAGCTGGCGTACGTCAGCGAGAAACTGGTTGCGCGTGACCGGGCCGGCGGGCAGCCAGGCGATGATGCTGTCGGGGGCGGGGAGGTCGGTCAGCAGACAGGAGGCTTGCCTCATCAGGAGATCCGGGGGGGCAGGTCGGGGTCGGTGAGTGGCGGTGGGGGTGTGCGGCTGGCGGTCACGTAGGCCTTCACCGAGGCGATGATCCCGTGACGCTCTTCCGGCGGCAGGCGCTTGCGCCGAACCAGCCCTTCAACGATGAACATGAGAGCCAGTGAGGGCAGGTAGAACAGGTTGGTGAAGGCCGACCACAGGGCGACCGGTGCCAGCAGGTAGAGGAGCATCGACGTACTGGCGCTGGCGACGAAGAACACCGTCCAGGCCACCGTGACCTGGCGCGTGTAGCGGATGACCGTGGGGCTTGGCGACGGATGCAGCACCATGGCAAAGGTGGTGCACGCGGGGGTGCGGCCACCTAGCAGGCTGTGACCGAAATAGCTGGCCAGGGCCAGGTTGGTACCCAGGTACTGGAGCAGGTAGAGGTGGGTCAGATTGTTGCGCACCAGGGGCCAGACCAGCAGGCCGCAGCCGACGCCGGCGAGGCCGCCCAGCAGCGCGGCGGTCAGGCCGAGGCGCCGGTGCAGCAGTTCGATGAGCAGGATGCTTGCCGGCAGCAGGGTGAGCAGGGCCACCCAGGGGGCCGCATCCGGGGAGGCGCTGACGTAATGGGCCAGCACGTCGTAGGCAAGGATCGCGCCCCCTGCCAGTAGCGCGGTTGCGAGAGGGCCGGGCCGTCTCGTCATGCGGCCCTGGAGGCGGCAACGTAGTCCGCCAGGCTGCGCAGGGAGCGGAAGATGTGCGTGTTGTCTTCGTCGTCGGCACGCAGCTGGATGCCGTACTGCTTGGAGATGACGAGGGCAACTTCGAGGATGTCGATGGAGTCGAGCCCGAGGCCCTCGCCAAACAGGGAGCCGTCGGGATCGATCTCGGACGGGGACATCTCGAGATTGAGAGCGGAGACGATGATCCCGGCGATTTCGGCGACAAAGGCGGGCGTGGCGCCCGGCGTGTTCTCTGAAGGCGTGGTGCTCATGGTGTGGGGTGCGCTTGCAAACGGAAAGTCGTGAAGAGGAAACCGCGCCGATGCTCAGGCCGGATCGGCCTTGCGGAAGGCCAGCACGGCATTGCATCCGCCAAAGGCGAAAGAGTTGGACAGGGCGACCCGTGCATCTGTCCCCCGGAGTGCGCCGCCGGTGATGTGGCGCACGCCTTCGCAGGCGGGGTCGATGGTGTCGAGGTGGGCGGTGGGCGGCAGGGCATCTTCGGCCAGGGCCAACACCGTGGTGACGGCCTCGATGGCGCCGGCGGCGCCCATCAGGTGGCCGTGCATGGACTTGGTGGCACTTACCGGGAGCTGGGCTGCCCGGTCGCCGAACAGGGCGCGCAGGCTGTCCACCTCGATGGCATCGCCTTCGATGGTGGCCGTGCCATGGGCGTTGATGTAGTCGACGTCATCGGGGGTGAGGCCGGCGTCTTCCAGGGCAAGGCGCATGGCGCGGACCTGGCCGTCCCGGTCGGGGCGGACGAGATGGGAGTGGTCGCTGCAGGTGCCGTAGCCCACCACTTCGGCGAGGATGGTGGCGCCGCGGGCGCGGGCATGCTCCCACTCCTCAAGAATCAGGGTGGCTGCGCCTTCGCCGAGCACCAGACCGCTGCGGCCGGGGTGGAAGGGGCGGCAGCTGGAGGGGGCGGTGTCGGCGTCGCCCTGGGCGACCACGCGCAGGGCGTCCCAGGCTTTCATGACGGCGTAGGCCAGGGGCACGTCGGAGCCGCCAGTCACCATCAGGCGGGCCTCGCCGTTGCGGATGCGCTTGTAGCCTTCGCCGATGGCCGCAGCGGCGGAGGCACAGGCCGCCACGTAGGTGAGGCTGGAATTGCCCAGGCCGAGCTGGATCGAGATATGGGAAGCGGCGGCGTTGCTCATGCCCAGCACCACGGCCAGGGGCGGCAGGCGGTCGCGCCCGTTTTGCCACATCTCCCGGTAACCCCGTTCCCAGGTACTGGTGCTGCCGAGGGCCGAGCCCCAGGACACGCCGTAGTCATGCCGGCCTTCCTTGTCGCGGGGCAGGCCGGCGTCGCGCCAGGCTTCGAAACAGGCCGTCAGGGCCATCTGGACGGAGCGGTCGGTGGTGCTGGCCAGGGCCTTGCCGATATGGGCCTCCGGGCTGAAACCCGCGCAGTGGATGGCGGGTTGGGTGACCGGCCGGGGGGGCTGGTCGATGGTGTGCAGCTGGATGAAGGATTCGCCGTCCACCAGACGGCCGAACATCTGCCGCGCGTCGATGCCCGAAGGGGCAACCACGCCAAGGCCCGTGACGGCTACGCGGTGGGGGACTGCCATGGCTCAGGCCTGCTTGGCTTTCTGTGCTTCGACGACGAACTCGTCGACGATGCTGACGAGCTCGCCGATGTTCTTCGGCGAGCGCACATCCCGCTCAAAAACCACGTTGTACTTCTCTTCGCATTCGAAGATCAGTTCGACCAGCATCAGGGAGTCGATCTGGAGTTCTTCCAGGGTCGCTTCCGGTTGGATTCTCGCGGGGTCGATTTCAAGACGATCGACGAGGAATTCACGGATGACGGTCAGAGTGTCCATGGCAGATAGCGGCTTCGGGATGAGGATGGGCATCCCGGGTCATGCGTGCCGGGGATGGTGTTTGCCCTTGATTTTAACATGGATGTTCTGGACTCAAGCCGCCCTTGCGCCACGGCCGGGATTTTCCGCCGGCAACTCATTTGGCATGAATTGGCTAGAAGTAATGCTGCCAGCCCAGGCTCAGGCGGCGCTCGGTGCGGTCGGTGTCGGACAGCCCGATGCGGGTCCATTCGTAGCCGGCGACAAGGTTGTCGCGGGGGCTGAGGCGGGTGCGCAGGTGGCTGCGGGCCATGCTGCGGTCGAGGCGGCCATCGTTGAACCACTGGCGGCCAGCTTCGAGCTGCAGGCGGGTGTCGGTGCCCACGTCCCATAGCAGGCCGGCCAGGGGCCCGCTGCCGATGGCCCAGTTTTTCTGCAGCTGGCCATGGCCAAGGAGCTGGTTTTCAAGAAAGACGTAGCCAAGCAGGCCCTTCCATTCCCAGGCTGCGCCGGGGCCGCCGGCGAGGGTGGGGCCGCTGGCCCGGCTGGCGCCGAGGGTGCGCTCCCAGCCAAAGCGGACTTTCCAGGACAGGGGCTGGGTCCAGCTCAGGCGCGGGGCGACGGAGACGATATCCACCGGCAGGAAACGGTCGAGCCGCCAGCCCTGCCCCTCGCGCTGGCTGGCGCCGAGGTCGAGGAAGCGGATCTGGGCGCCCCGGGCGTAGCCGGTTTCCGGGTCCAGGAGATCGTGGTAGGCCGGGCGGAGGTCGAGGAAGAGGGCGTTGGTGCCGCCCAGCCGGCCTGCGGCCAGGCCGACGCGGCCAGAGGCGTGGCCGCTTTCGGGGTGGGTGGGCTCAGGGACCGTGCCGGTGTCGATGGCGGGCAGCTGGCTGCGGGTGGTCTGGATTGTTTTCAGGCGGGCCAGGGCGTCGTCCTGGTCGAGCTTGCCGGCATGGCCGCGGAAGGACACCAGCCGGTCGGCGAACTCAAGCTGTTCAATGGCTTGTGGGGTGCGCCCCAGGCTTTGCGGGGGGCGCCGGCCCTCGGCGACGGCGATGGCGGCATCCAGGCCGGCCGGGTCGAGGCGGCTGGCCCGGTGCGCCAGCTCGGTGCCGGTGGAGGGGCGGAAGCTGATGTCGCTGACCAGCCCCTGCCTGGCGACTACGCCCTTCACGGTGTCCACGGGGATGGCCGTCCAGAAGAATTGCTGCGACACCCGCAGGCCGGGGCGGGCCACGTCGAGGAGGCGCAGGATCATGTAGGAGCAGTTCTCATCGAAGAACCAGTAATCGAAGCGGGTGGCGCCGATTTCCCAGGCATGGCGCAGGAGTTGGCGGGTTTCGTCCGGGTTGAGGTTGAGGCGGTATTCCCACACATCGCGGCTTTCCATGTCGCCGTATTCGCGCACCTTGGCGTAGTAGGGCGAGCTGGACAGGGTGCCGGGATAACGCCCGGTGAGGCCCTTGAGGGCGAAGGTGAGGCCGTCGGTGGGGTCGGCCTTGGCGGCGTAGTTGATGGTGTAGGCGAGCAGGCGGGTGGCTTCGGTCTGCCCGGGGGGGTCGATGCGCAGCAGGGTGTGGCCGAACATGGAGGCCGGGCTGTTCACGTAGGCGGACGGAAAAACCAGGGTGACGCCACCGGGCCTGATCTCCGCCACCCATTTTTCCAGGCGCGGGCAGGGTTGTTCGGGCAGCTGGGCCGGGCTCAGGGCGAGGCGCTGGCGCAGCCAGTGGTGGCGTGCCGGAAAGCGGCACTGGGGGTGATCGTCGGGGTCTGCGGGGCGGGCCGGTTCGAACAGGCGGGCCAGGGTGGCGTCGAGCTCTGCCGCCGGGTTGCGAGCGCCATCCGGGGCGTTGAAGAAGCCCGGGTCGTCGGCCAGGCTGCGCAGGTGCCCGGTGAAGGGATAGGGCTCGTACTGGAGCAGGTCGGCCCAGGCCGGGTCTGCGGCGAGGCTGGCCTCGCGGGCTGCAGCGCGGGCGTCGGCCAGCGTGTCGGCCCAGGTAGGGGCAGTGGCCAGGTTCAGGCTCAGGGCGGTGCCGAGGGCGATCAGGATCTTCATCAGTGGGCAGGCGCCGACATGAAAAAGCCCTGTGCGGGCACAGGGCTTGGCGTGGCGCGGGTCGGGGGTGACCCGCAGCCGCGGAGGCTTATACCGCGTCGGCGTACTTGGCCAGACGGGCGTCGGACTGCAGGGCAGCCTTCAGTTGGGTGGCGATGGCCTCGGCGGAGTCGACGGAGGCGAAGATCTCGGCGTGACGGGCTTTGGTCAGGCTGACGAAGGCGGCTTTGTCCTGGGCGTCGATCTTCAGCAGGGCAGCCAGGGCGTCCAGGGTTTCACCCTGGCCGGAGGCGGCGTCGCGGGCCAGCTGCGATTTATTGCCATCGATGAACAGGGCGGTCTTCCAGGCAGAAGTGACGACGCCGTCTTGCGAACAGCCGAGGGTGCCCGAGGTGATGCCGAAGGTCTGGTTGCCGAAGAGGCTGTTGGTGGTGACGGCGAGGACCTGGGGAGCAAGGCCCCGCTGACCTTCAAAGACCTTGGAGCCGAGGCCGCAGGAGCCGACGTTGTTGGCGGCGGCGAAGGCCGTCACGGGCAGGAATACGACCAGCGGAAACAGCAGTTTTTTCATGGCGCTTACCCTCAGTCTGTGTTTGTTGGTTTGTGCATCAGCGGATGATGCCGTAGGGATGGTAGCGCATTCCCTGCCAGGGGCAAGGGGGCGGGGTGTGGCGACCGTTGTTTCGCCGCAAATCTCCGTCCGTGGCGTTTCAGAAGAGATCCACGGCCCCGGCATGGACGTCGGTCTGGCGCACCGAGTCGAAACGGATTTCCTCGGCTGAGCGGGTGGAGGCCTGCAGCAGCTGGGTCAGGATGGCGTTGCGGCGCTGGATGCGGGCCAGGCCATCGCGCTCTTCCACGTCCCGGTGCACATCGAAGAAGCCGTGGGTGTACTGGCCCATGAAGTCGGTGTGCTGACGCAGCTTGCCCAGGAGCTGGCTGACGATGTCCTCGAACTGCATTGACAGGACGCCCTGCATGACCAGGCGGTGGATGGCCGCCGACACTTCGTTGATGCGCCGGGACTGATCGGCGGCGCGGGCGGTCAGCTCCTGCAGCTCCTGGCCCATGGCGGTGACGCTGGCCTGGGAGGCTTCGGCCTTGCTCACGTCGGTGGAGGCGGTGACATCCACGGCGCTGCCGACGTCGTTGATGGCGGTATGGATTTCGGCCAGCAGAGCGTCGATTTGTTCGCTGAATTTCTCGGTGCGCTGGGCCAGCTTGCGGACTTCGTCGGCCACCACGGCAAAGCCGCGCCCGGCCTCGCCGGCCCGGGCCGCCTCGATGGCGGCATTGAGGGCCAGCAGCTCGGTCTGGCTGTTGATCTGGTTGACCTCGGTCATCAGGCGGCTCACTGCGTCGACCTTGCCGCGCATGGTGGTAAAGCGCTCGGCGATGTCGGTGCCGCTGGCCTTGAGCTGCTGCACGGTATTGACGAAGGCGTCGATGGTTTCGCGGGTTTCGGCAGCGAAGCGGGTCAGCCCGCTGTTGCGGGCTGCACTATCCTGGGCGCTGGCCAGGGCCAGGAGCTCGTCGGCCAGGTGGCGGAGGGAGTCGGATTGCTGGGTGTTGCTGCCGGTGAGGCTGCGATTGAGGTCGGACAGGGCGTTGGAGAAGACTTCCTGAATCTGGCCGAGGGACTCCTGCAGGCGCTGGTACTGGTGTTCGCTGCTGCCGGCGATGCGTTCGCACAGGGCGTCGTACTCATGCACGCTGCTGTCGATCCTTTCGCGCTGCAGTTGCTGGTTGCGCCGGGCCCGGGCCCGGGCGCGATGGCTGATGGTGGTTGCGGCGAGCAGGGACAGGATGGTGCCGATGCCCAGAGTGTAGGCCAGCCATGCGGGGCCGCCAAACGCGGTGGCGGCGATGCCTGCCAGGGACAGGCCGATGCCGGACAAGATGGCGACATCGTCGGCGCGAATGTTCGTGGCGTGCATGGCTGGAATGGTCATGGGCAAGTCAAGTTCAAATTCTTATCGGCTGAGCGTTGGGCGACTTGATGATCGGGTATGGCAAAAATCACCCATCGCCAGTGACTAACAGGCTTGCGTTGCGAGCACTTTTCCGGGGTTCATCAGGTTCAAGGGGTCGAGGGCAGTCTTCAGCGCGGCCATCACGGCGACGCCGTCACCGTGTTCGGCGAGCAGGAAGTCCCGTTTGCCGATGCCGATGCCGTGCTCACCGGTGCAGGTTCCATCCAGGGCCAGCGCGCATTCCACGATGCGCCGGCCGAGTTCTTCGGCAGCATGCACCTGGGCCGGGTCGTCCGGGGTGGTGAGGATCACCACATGGAAGTTGCCGTCGCCCACATGGCCCACCACCGGCGCGGTCAGGCCGCTTTCGGCGATGGCCGCCTGGGCGCCGGCGATGGCCTCGGCAAGGCGCGAGATGGGGACGCAGACGTCGGTGGAGATGCCCCGGCTGCCCGGTTTGAGGGCCAGGCTGGCGTAGAGCACGTCGTGACGGGCCTGCCACAGGCGGCTGCGGTCTTCCGGGTGGGTTGCCCACTCGAAGCCTTCGCCGCCGTTGTCAGCGGCGATCTCCTGGACGGTGCGGGCCTGTTCCTCGACACCGTTGGGCGAGCCGTGGAACTCGAAGAACAGCATCGGCGATTCGCGCAGGCTGGTCTTGCTGTAGCGGTTCACCGCGTGCACGGTGAGGGCGTCGAGAAGTTCGATGCGCGCGACCGGTACGCCCAACTGGATGGTCTGGATCACCGTCTGCACGGCGCTGGCCACGTCGGGGAATGAGCAGGTGGCGCTGGAAATGGCCTCGGGCAGCGGGTGCAGGCGCACCGTGACTTCGGTGATGACGCCCAGAGTGCCTTCCGAGCCGACGAACAGGCGGGTCAGGTCGTAGCCCGCAGCCGACTTGCGGGCACGGCCGCCGGTACGGATGACCCGCCCGTCGGCCAGCACCACTTCCAGAGCCAGCACATTCTCGCGCATGGTGCCGTAGCGCACGGCGTTGGTGCCCGAGGCGCGGGTGGCCGTCATGCCGCCCAGGGAGGCGTCGGCGCCGGGGTCGATGGGAAAGAACAGGCCGCTGCCATGCAGGGCGGCGTTGAGCGCCTTGCGGGTTACGCCGGGCTGCACCACGGCGTCCATGTCCTCGTTGTGGATGGCCAGCACCTGGTTCATCTCGGACATGTCCAGGCTGATGCCGCCACGGGTGGCCAGGATGTGGCCCTCCAGGGAGCTGCCCACGCCGAAGGGGATCAGCGGTACCCGGTGTTCCCGGCACAGATTTACCACTTCCACCACCTCGGCGGTGCTGTGGGGCCACACCACGCCGTCCGGCAGGGCATCGGGGAAGTGGGATTCGTCGTGGCCATGATGGGCGCGCACGGCTTCGGCGGTGGAGAAACGCTTGCCGAAGCGTTCGGTGAGCTGCTGGACAAGGGGGGCGGGCAGGGCAGGCATGGTGTCTTTCCGGTTCTGACGGGCGAAACCCGAATCTTGCCACCGGCGTGCGCCGGGCAGGAGCAGGGTAAACTCCGGCGCGAGCAGATTCCGCCGGTTTGCCGGCCTTTTTCTACCCGGAGCCCCTTCATGAGCAAACAGATCATCGCCACATCCAGCGCCCCCGCCGCCATCGGCACCTACTCCCAGGCCGTCAAGGCCGGCAACACCGTTTACCTGTCCGGCCAGATCGGCCTCGATCCGGTCAGCATGCAACTGGAGGAGGGGTTCGAAGCCCAGACCGTGCGGGTTTTCGAGAACCTCAAGGCTGTTGCTGAGGCTGCTGGCGGCTCCCTGGCCGACGCGGTCAAGCTCAACATCTACCTTACCGACCTGGCCAACTTTGCCAAGGTTAATGAAGTCATGGCCCGTTACTTCTCCGAGCCCTACCCGGCCCGGGCCGCCGTGGGCGTGAAGGAGCTGCCCCGCGGTGCCGTCGTCGAAGCCGACGCCGTCCTGGTCATCGGTTAACCGCCCATGCCCGTGCCGGTCGAGCCTGCTGCCGCACCCCCGGCCGCACCGCGCAAGCCCGCGCAGCGCGGCTGGCCGGGTGTCGGGCCGCAGCTCGCCGAGCGCCTGGCCAAGCTCGACATCTTCGCGCCGGCCGACCTGATCCTGCACCTGCCCCTGCGCTATGAGGATGAAACCCGCCTGACCCGGCTGGCCGATGCCCGCCCGGGCGTGCCGGTGCAGTGCGAGGTGGAGGTGCAGTCCTGCGAGATCACCCACGGCGGGCGCCGCCAGCTGGTGGTGCGGGCCACCGACGCCAGCGGTGAGGTGATGTTGCGCTTCGTGCATTTCTACCCCAATCAGCAGAAGCAGATGGCCGCAGGCGCGCGCCTGCGCATCTTTGGCGAGCTGCGTGACGGGTTTTTCGGGGCCGAGATGATCCATCCGCGGGTGCGTCCGGTGGCCGCCGGCGAGCCGTTGCCGGAGAGCCTCACCCCCATCTACCCGACCACCGCCGGCATGGCCCAGTCGGCCCTGCGCAAGCTGATCGGCGGCGCCCTGCGCCACAACCCGGTGCATGACGACCTGCCCGAAACCCTGCGCCAGCGTCTGCATCTGCCGTCGCTGCCGGATGCCTTGCGCCTGCTGCATGCGCCGCCGCCGTCGGTATCGGCCCTGGACATGGAAGACCGGGGCCACCCGGCCTGGCAGCGCATCAAGCTGGATGAGCTCCTTGCCCAGCAGATTTCCCTGCGTCGGGCCTATGCCGCCCGCCGGGCCAAGAATGCGCCGGCCCTGCCCCTGCACGACACCCTGACCCGCAGCCTGCTGGAGCAACTGCCCTTTGCGCTGACCGGGGCCCAGAGCCGCGCCTTTGCCGAGATCGCCCGCGACCTGGCCTCGCCCCATCCCATGCAGCGCCTGCTGCAGGGCGACGTGGGCAGCGGCAAGACCTGCGTGGCCGCGCTGGCCATGCTGCAGGCCGCCGAGAACGGCCGCCAGGCGGTGCTGATGGCGCCCACCGAGATTCTCGCCGAACAGCACTACCGCAAGCTATCCGACTGGCTGGCGCCCCTGGGCATCGAAGTGGCCTGGTTGTCCGGCAGTCGGCGCAAGAAGGAGCGGGAGGCCACCGTGGCCCGCCTTGCCGGTGGCCAGGTGCTGCTGGCGGTAGGCACCCACGCCCTGATCGAAGACCCGGTGGCCCTGCCCCTGCTGGCCCTGGCGGTGGTGGATGAGCAGCACCGCTTCGGCGTGCGCCAGCGCTTGGCCCTGCGGGAGAAGGGCCAGGCCGGTGAGTCGCCCCACATGCTGATGATGTCGGCCACCCCCATCCCGCGTACCCTGGCCATGAGCTATTACGCCGACCTGGATGTGTCGGTGCTCGACGAGCTGCCGCCAGGGCGCACCCCCATCGTCACCAAGCTGATCAAGGACGAGCGCCGCGACGAGGTGATCCAGCGGGTGCGCGACGCCTGCCTGCAGGGCCGCCAGGCCTATTGGGTGTGTCCGCTGATCGAGGAGTCCGAGGCGCTGCAGCTGAAGACCGCCGAGGAGAGCTTCGAGATGCTCTCGGCGGCGCTGCCAGAGCTGACGATCGGGCTGGTGCATGGGCGTCTGAAGAACGATCAGAAGTCCGCCACCATGGCCGCCTTCATCGCCAACCAAGTGCAGGTGCTGGTGGCCACCACCGTCATCGAGGTGGGCGTGGATGTGCCCAATGCCAGCCTGATGGTGATCGAGCACGCCGAGCGCTTCGGTCTGGCCCAGCTGCATCAGCTACGCGGGCGGGTTGGCCGCGGCGTGCATGAGTCCGTGTGCATCCTGCTCTTTGCCCAGCCCCTGTCCCAAACCGGGCGGGAGCGCCTGAAGGCGATCTACGAGCACACCGATGGTTTCGTCATCGCCCGGGAGGATCTGCGCATCCGCGGCCCCGGGGAGTTCATCGGCGCCCGCCAGAGCGGTGTTCCCTTGTTGCGCTATGCCGATCTGGAGGCCGATGCGCCCCTGGTCGAGCTTGCCCGCGATCTGGCCGAGTCCACCCTGCGCGATGCCCCCCAGCTTGCGGA
Source organism: Zoogloea sp. (assembly GCF_028689785.1). GTDB lineage: Bacteria > Pseudomonadota > Gammaproteobacteria > Burkholderiales > Rhodocyclaceae > Zoogloea. Next base: position 83,835 of record NZ_JAQVCN010000003.1, read on the forward strand.
TGAGGTTACCCGGCGGTGGTTCGGCGGGCGTGCCTCCCTCCTCAAGGCTTGATCGCGCCTTGCGTCAATCGGGGCGTCGGTGGTGGCGCACAGAATGCAGAGGGAGCGACCTTGCCCCGGTGATAGGCCGACAGATTCGTCCTACATGCCAATCCGCTTTTTCGGACAGTTCGGCCAGTGGTCGGGCCGTATTCTGGAATCAGCAGTACGAACCGGAAACGCGGTTTTCCGGGCCAGACAGAACATCTCAAGGAGTCCGAAAATGAAAACCAACGTCGCCACTCTCGCTCTTGCCGGCCTGCTTGCCTTCACTGCCGCAGGCTGCGCGGTTACTCGCGAGCAGTCCACGGTCGGTCAGTATGTTGACGACACCACCATCACGACCCGCGTCAAAACCAAATTTGCGGAGGATTCCACGGTAAGTGCCATGGCGATCAACGTCGAAACGCTGAAGGGGGTTGTCCAGCTTTCCGGCTTCGCGAAGAGCAGTGCCGAGCGGAACAAGGCTGAAGAGCTGGCCCGCGGAACTCCGGGTGTGAGTTCGGTCCGCAATGACATTCTGGTCCGTCCATAAGGCGGATTGTGCCAAGGCAGAAGAAGGGGTGGCTCGCCACCCCTTTTTTTTCATGGGTGCGCCCAGCATGGGCGCACTCCTGCGGGTGTAAGTCCCGCCGTAAGTTGATCACAGCGAACGAAGTGAAGCGCAACTGTCCCTGCACACTGCGACGGCCTTCCTCCGGGACGCCGTCCGGGGCGTCAGGGCGACGCGCCGGACACCCCGTGGACGAACTCCAGCAGTTCATCCATCTGGAAGGATTTGTCGAAAAACGCCTCGGCCCCGAGGGCTAGGCAGCGGGCGCGAACAACCGGATGGGCGTGGTTCGAGAAAACCACTGCGCGGGTCGGCCCTGACTTGCCCTGCGTGCTCTGGATGGCGCTCAATACTCTCAGCCCGGTTCCCTCGCGGAGTTCGAGGTCCACGATGGCGAGCTGGGGGCGGGCCGCCTGGATCAGGGTGATGGCATCGGCTTCGCTGGCTGCCGATCCCACGATGCGGATGCCGTCGATCCCTTCCAGCATCCCTGTGAGCAGTGCCAGGAGGGAGGGATTGTCTTCGACGATGACCGTAGTGATCGGTGGCTTGGATGACGACATGGTTTGGAACACTTGAACGTGGCGGGATCGGCGACGCCGCGTTGGTCGGTCGGAGGCGACTACCAGGGCGGATATCGTTACATCTTCTTTCAGCTTAAAGCTTGAACCGTTCAGTGTCTGTCGGCCATCTCCTACAGTCTGCATCGGGTTCGGCCCACATCTCGGCGTTCGGCAGGCTCCTATCATGAGTTCATGGCCGTCTCGTCCGGGGATGGCATCTCTTTATGGGGGCAGTGATATGTACGGCTATCTTCTCAGTTTCTTCAAGTCTGGACGTGGGCGCTCGAACGTCGAGTTTCCGAGGGACGCACAGGTGGGCATGCTGGGCTACGAATCTGCTCTCCCCTTCCTGTCGGGGCATCTTCCCTTGGCCTCGCGTCATTGAATCATGTCCGCCATGGCGCGCCCTCCGCTTGATACCCGCCCTCCATGGGTGGTCGTGATCAATGCGGCCTCGGGGCGTCAGGAGGGTGAAGCGATTGCCGGCCTTATTCGCGATGCCCTCGGTAAGGCGGGCATTCAGGGCAGCATTCGGCTGGTTTCCCACGCCGAGGAGATTCCGGGCATTGCCGAACAGGCCGCGCGTCAGGCCAGGGAGCGCAATGGTGTTCTGGTGGGGGTTGGGGGGGACGGAACGCTCAGTGCGGTGGCTGCTGCGGCCATCAGGGCGGGAGCTGTGTTTTCCGCGGTGCCGGGCGGCACCTTCAACTACTTCGGGCGCAGCCACGGCTTCCCTGAAGAGCCCCGGGTGGCCATTCAAGCGATACTGCAAGGCGAGCTTCGCCCGATTCAGGTCGGGCAGGTTAACGGGCACATCTTTCTGGTGAACGCCAGCTTCGGGCTCTATCCCCAATTGCTGGAGGACAGGGAAGCATTCAAGCGGCAATGGGGGCGCAGCCGCCCGGCAGCATGGGGCGCGGCACTGCTCACGCTCTTCGGGCAACACCGGTTTCATCGCCTGCATCTGAAGGCTGGCGGGCAGGAGCAGTCCATGCTGGCGTCTACGGTATTCGTCGGAAACAACCGCCTTCAGCTCGAACACGTGGGTGTGCCCGAAGCGCCGCTTGTCGATGACGGGCTGCTACTGGGCATGATCCTGCGCCCGCTCGGGCGGCTGGGCCTGCTCCGGCTTGCCGTGCAGGGGGCAATGGGCCGCTTGGGTGATGCCGACGAGGTCGAGCGTGTGGCGTTCCGGCACCTGGAGGTGGCGCCCGGGGGCTGGTGGCGACGCAAGACAGTGAAAGTTGCGCTGGATGGCGAGCAGTTTCGGATGCGCAGCCCGCTCGTTTTTGATGTCTCACCCAGGCCCCTGTGGCTGCTTGCGCCATGCCGCCTGACGGGGGGGGCGCAAGCGTGAGCCTTGTTCTGCAGGTTTCCGACACCCATTTCGGTACGGAGCGAGCCGAGGTTGTGGAGGCCCTGGTGGGGCTTGTCGCCCAGCTCAAACCCGATCTGATCGTGCTGTCGGGTGATCTGACCCAGCGGGCACGTGAATCGGAGTTCGCCGCGTATCGGGCATTTGTGGCGCGCCTGCTGCAGGCACCGTGTCTGGCGGTGCCCGGCAACCATGACATTCCGCTGTTCGACCTCGCGACCCGTCTGACCCGGCCATTTCGTGCGTATGCGGCCAGTTGTGGTGAGCGGCTGGAGCCCTCCTGCAGTCTTCCCGATCTGTTCATCACCGGTGTCAATAGTGTCCGCCCCTGGCGGCACAAGCAGGGCTGTCTGACGGCAGCGCAGGTTGCAGCGGTAGCGGAGCGTCTCCGCCGTGCCGGGCCTGCAGTGATGCGGGTTGTGGTGGTCCATCATCCGCTTGACGTGAGTGATGGGCTGGCCCCGGGCGATATCGTCCGGGGCGCGGTGGACGCCGTGTCGGCATGGGCCAGTGCGGGTGCCGATCTGGTGATGTCGGGCCATGTGCACCAGCCCTTGTGCCGTGCCCTGGCCGTTCGATATGGCCCCAGCGCGGGGCGGTGCTGGGTGGCGGTGGCGGGCACGGCGGTGTCGGGGCGCACACGGCGGGGGTGGCCCAACTCGGTGAACGTGCTGCGCATCGAGCGCTTTCAAGGCGTCGAGCGACGGGTGCTTGAGCAGCGGGACTTCGATCCGAGGTGTGGGGCCTTCAGACTCGGGGCCACCTTTGAACTGCCGTGACGTCCTCTGCTCATCGCGATTCGATGATGGCGATATGCCGACGGCAGTGTTGCAGGTAGCCCCGTTCGTGGTTGGCAAGCGCGTCAACGATGGCTTGCCATAGCCAGGAGGGCGCATCCACCTGGGTACTGCGGGATTGCTGCAAACGGCCCCGCCATTGCTTGCGTTCATCCGCGGACATCTGCCGCGCATGGGATTCGCCGAGCACCCACCCCAGGTAGGCGGCAAGCGCATTCATGGCCGTGGGCGGAAGGTGGTCCGGCTCGATCTTGAGATCTTCCGGTGCCAGCTCCCGAAGCACCATGGGGCGGTCGAGGATGCGCAGGGCACGCATCCGGTTCCCCAGGCCCGGTGACAAGGCCCGTGCTGCGGCCACCACGCGCTCGGCATTATCGCGCGGCATGCCTGCACCATCGCTGCGGGGCGCGGCGGCGGGCGGCGCGTCCTTGATATCCAGCATTGCGAGTCTGGCGTTACCTTTGGCGTCGTTGATGGCGAGGAGTACCGCATAGCGCGGACGGCCCAGGCTACTGCATCCCTTGACCCAATAGGCCGCGTCGGCCAAGGTCACTGTCTCGTCGGGGGTCGCGATGCCGAGTTGGTCTGCCAGCGACTCCAGCGCTGAAGCGGGCAAGGCATGGGTGATGGCGCGCTCCTCCTGCCTGGACAAGGGCCAGAAGCGCGTACCGTGCGGAATCCTCGGTTTGGTATGGGAGAGGTAATCGCGGACAAGTTGCTTCCAGGTTCGGCCGATCGCCCGCTTGAGCAGGGTTTTGATTGCGTCCGGGGCTTCAACGGGGGTAGGGCGGGGCTTGAAGGCTTTCGTGTAGCCGTTGAGCAGCAGGTCCACTACCCGCACGCTCACTGCGCCGGGCAGGTTGGCGCTGCGGCAGGCACTTGCGAGGGACAAGCCGAGACGGATGAGATCGTGGGCAGGATTGCCGATCACGGCCTGATCCAGATCGCGGATGAGCACGCCAACCCGGCCGTCGCCGTCCACCACCGGGCCCAGATTGCCCACGTGACAGTCTCCGCAGATCCAGATGCTCGGCCCTTCCGGAAGGGTGCGCTGCGTGTCCGCCTGGAGCCATTCGTAAAAGCGCTCGGTGTTTCCGCGCACATAGGCGTGGGCCGAGCGCGCCATTTTGCGGCGCCGTCTTCTTGTCAGAATGGCGGCTCGATCACTGGGCCTTGAGGGTGTGGTGCGCCGAGCCATGGCTTGCCTCCAGGGCGGAAGGGGTTCGGGAGATCATGTGGTGAAAGCGGGTGTGCCGGGTGAATGGGCGTCTGATGATGAAATCATCATCACCCCGACGTCCGGCCCGGGTCCGTCGTTCGACACTGATTGTGGCGTAGGCGGACTCCTACCGCCGCCGCGATGCGCCTAGGTTTCCGACAGGGGGAGGACTCCCGGGGTGGGCGTGTAGGACGATTCCTGCATCAATGTCAGACGGGGAAGACGGGCGGCATGCGGGCCGTCCGATAAAATGGGCACGATTAATCCTGGAGAATAGCTATGTTGCGTCTGGCCATCGTGGATGATCACAAGATCGTGCGGGCGGGGTTCCGGGAAATGCTCGCGGATGAATTGGGGATTCGGGTCGAATTCGAAGCCGCCAGCGGTGAGGAGGCCCTGCAGCGTTTGCGCGACACGCCCTGCGATGTGCTGATGCTTGATCTGTCCTTGCCCGGGCAAAGCGGTGTCGATGTGCTGCGCGCGGTGCGCCAGCGTTATGAATCCCTCAAAGTGTTGGTGCTCAGTGGCTTCCCGGAAGAGCGTTATGCGCTTCCCATGATCCGCAATGGGGCCAACGGCTACCTGTGCAAGGATTGCGAGCGCGATGAACTGATCAAGGCCATCCGCACGGTTGCCCAGGGGCGGCGCTATGTTTCGGCGCGGACAGCCGAACTCATGGCCGATGACCTGGCGGGTGCTGGTGCAGCATTGCCGCACGAGAGCCTGTCCGAACGGGAGTTGCAGGTCTTTCTCAGGCTGGCCAAAGGTGAGTCGGTTTCCGGCATTGCCGAGGTGCTCAATCTCAGTGTCAAAACGGTGAGCACCTATCGTTCGCGCCTGCTTGAGAAGATCGAGGTGACGAGCAACGCGGAACTTGCCGCCTACGCCTTACGCCATGGGCTCATGGTGGATTGATTCTGGTTGTGGGGGCGCACTCAGGAAGGGCATGCGGGCGTCGATGCGTGTGCCTGACCCAGGTGCGGAGGCCATGGTGAATCGGCCGCCGAACATTTGAACCCGATGTTTCATGCCCGCCAGACCGTGCCGATTCAGCTTGGGGCTGGTGGTGTCAAAACCGCAGCCATCGTCGGAAATCCATAAATGGATTTCTCCGCCCTGCGCCTCCAGGCCCAGCTCCAGCTGACTGGCCTTGGCATATTTCCGGATGTTGGTCACGGCTTCCTGGGCAATCCGGAACAGGGCGAGGCCCTGCTGTTCGGGGCACTGGATGTCCTGATCAGGCAGTTTGAGCGTGATGGAATATTCGCTGCCCAGATCGTCGATCATTGCGCGCAGGGCTTCCACGAGGCCAAGCCCCTGAAGCAGAGGCGGCCGCAGATCATCAATGATGCGCCGCTTCAGGGTGATGCCGGAGCCGATGGTGTCGATGAGACGGCGAAAGCGGGTCTGGATATCCGGGCTGATGTCCTGGCCCAGGCTGCGCAGCAGCCAGCTCGTATCCATTTTGGCCGCCGTCAGGAGCGCCCCGAGCTCGTCGTGCATCTCCCGAGCCAGACGCGCCTTCTCGGCCTCACGGGCGTCGGTGAGGTAGCTGGCGAGGTCTGACAGTTCCTGCGTGCGCTGGACGACCGTCGATTCGAGCACGTCATTCTCGTGTGCAAGCAATTCGGCAATGCGTGCGCGCAGAGCGGCTTGGCGCTGCTGAACGGCGAACAGTGCGATGATCAGGCCCAGCGCACCCAGAGCCAGAATCGTGATGGTCTGCTGGGTATCGTTCAGACGCTTTGCCGTCTCCGTGACCAGATGCTGGTTGCGCTCCTCCAGGCGTTCGCGCAGGCGGGCAATCGAAACGCGGATCTGGTCCATGTAGATTTTGCCGATGCCGCTTTGGCCGGGAGGAATGACGGAACTCACCCCGCCTTCCCGTACGGCTTTCGCCAGGATCTGGCGCTTGGCGTCGATGAGCCCGATGAGCATTTCGAATTCGCTGCGGTCGGTGCTGCCTTCCGGAAAGTCGCGGTTGATGGCGTCAAGAAGCCCTTGGATGGTGCGTTCGCTGGACTCGTAGGGCTCAAGATAGGCGGGATTGAGTTCGGTGAGCAGATAGCCGCGAACGCTGGTCTCCGCATCGAGCACCAGCACCAGCAGGGAGTTGAGGCGGTCGATCTGGGTCTTGAATGCCTGAGTGTTGCGCATGGCTTCGCTGGCGAACTCGGAGTGGAGTCGGCCGAAGACAAGGAGCGTGGACACGACCACGCAGCCCGTCACAATGAGCAGGATGGACCAGAAGCGATGGGGGACGAGCCGGCTGAGCTGTTGGCGGATCGAGAACTTGTCGGCATCCATGGGCGTGGTTTCAGGCGAGCTTCCGTCACCGGGAGAGGGGTTGCCAGGCTGGCAAGCGTGTTGGCCCGGGGCAATGGCGAATATCCTACCCCGGGTGAGGCACCGGGCGGGCACGAGTTCGAAGTTGCATGCCCGCTCCGCAGGAGGCGTGGGTCAGGTTTTCCCGCGCAAGGCGTTGATCACGAAGCTGACCACCGCAAGGACGAGAAAAACGAAGAACAGGATCTTGGCAATTTCGACTGCGCCCGCTGCGATGCCACCAAATCCGAACACGGCTGCAACCAGGGCGATGATGAAAAACACTACGGCGTAGTGAAGCATGACGTTCTCCTTGAAAAGACAGTCGTCAGCGCGGGCTTTCGTTGGATTGATTTGCAACGGCCCGGCGCACCTTGTCGAGCTTGCGCCCAATGCGCAGTTTGCGGATGTCGGTTTCGTCGTCGATCCATTCATTCCAGCCGGCGGCTGTTTCGGAGCGGCGCCCGAAGCGGGTTGTACGGGTTGGAAACGCGATCTGGACTCGCTTCATGGTCTGCTCCTGCGATGGGCTGGATTCCTAAGTCTCGGCTCGGGTTGCCGAATTCCGTTGTCGCTTCTGCACGATTCAACTCTATGCGTGCCGGGCTTCCTTGCGAGCCGGCGAGAGCCGAAAGCTGTGTGGGATTTGTCTGACGCCTGGGATCAGTGCGGCAAACCGACCGCTTGGTCACGTAGGGCACGGGCAAGATCCTGCAAGGCGGTGCGCAGTCCTTCTTCGATTACCGGGTGGTAGAAGGGGCAGGCCAGTGCGTCGCTGACCGTGTCTCCGCGCTGGATGGACCAGGCGAGCAGGTGCGCCAGATGTTCCACGTCAGGCCCGAAAAGCTCGGCTCCCCGCAATCGGCCGTCTGCCCGATCACCATAGATGCGAATGACCCCCTGGTTGCGCCCCATCACCCGGGCGCGGCCCTGGTCGGCAAAGGACGCCTCGCCCCAGGCAAATGCTGCGCCGCTGTTGGTCAGTTCGGTGTGGCTCGCCCCTGCCATGGCCATTTGCGGCTCGGTGAAGACGATGTTCAAAGGGGTGCGGCGGGCTTCCGTGTGAACATCGGGATAGCGGCCGGCGTTGCTGCCGGCAATGCGGCCAGCGTCCGCGGCCTCGTGGAGAAGGGGGCGATCATTGTTTGCGTCGCCCGCGATGAACACGGAGGTATCCCCGACCTGGCAGGTGTTGCGGTTGAATCGGGGTATGCCTTTGTCGTCGAGCGGAATGCCCGCCTTGTCCAGGTCTAGCCCGGAAAGGGCGGGCCGTCTGCCTGCCGCTGCCAGCAGGTAATCGAATTGCTCCCGTTGTGTGCCTCGGCGTTCATCGTGCCATTCCACGACCACTCCTGCGCCTTCACGATGTGCTTCGAGGTTGGCGGCATTGCCACTGTAGGGCAAGGTGGTCTGTAGCCATGCCTTGACGGCGGATTGCATTGCCGGGTCGGTCAAGGGGCCGGCCCGGCCACCCCGTCCGAACAGGCGGACCCGCACCCCCAGGCGATGCAGCGCCTGGGCCAGCTCGAGACCGACCACGCCAGTTCCTAGCACCGCCACGGAGTCGGGTAGCGTCGTCCAGTCGAAGACATCGTCGTTCACGATCAGACGGTCGCCCAGACGCTCCCGCCAGCCTTCCGGGATGTTTGGCGTTGCGCCCGTGGCGAGGACGATGCGGGCCGCATTGACGCGCAGATCGTCGTTCACGCAAAGCACGCCGGGTGCCAGGAATCGAGCCCGGCCCTGGAGCCGGTGCGCTTCGGGCCAACCGTCCACCGTATCGAGCACAAAGCCTACGAAACGGTCGTGTTCGCGCCGCACCCGCGCCATGACCGCGGCGCCGTCGATCCTGCGACCGGCCACTTCAATGCCAAATCCGGCGCTGCCGTCGATTGCGTGTGCGGTGGAGGCCGCGGCGATCAGGAGTTTGCTTGGCATGCAACCCACCCGTGCGCAGGTCGTTCCGTAAGGGCCCTGTTCGATCACCACCAGCCTGTCGGTATGGGCACGTGCAGCCTTGTAGGCGCTCATGCCGGCAGAGCCCGCTCCGACAATGGCCACGTCCACTTCGATGCTCTTCATGCTGTGTGCTCCTTCAAGGGGTTGGGCGAGGCCTCTTGCCTTTGCACGTACAAGACGCAGGCGCCGTAAAGGAATATCTGAGCCGAGGCATAACACCACACCAGAATTGCGGCGAAAGAGCCGGCCGCGCCATAGGCGGAGGTGACGCCCGCGTGGGTGACGTAGGCTGCGATCAGGTAGCGGCCCAGCGCGAACAGCACGGTGATGACGAGTGCGGCGGGGATTGCATCGCGCCAGCCGATGCCGTCGGGGGCGAGCCTGGACAGCAGAGTCGCAAACAGGAGGGTGCTGAATGCATTCACGACGAAGAGATTGATGAACCCGGCCATCAGCTCGAATCCGGGAAGATCCGCGCCCACCCACGCCACCGCAGCACGCAGGGCGGCTTCGGCCAGCATGGTGACGCCGAGCAGGAAGCCGATGCCGAGGGCGAGGGCCAATCCGTTCAGGCGGCCGGTGATCATCGCCTTGGCCGCGGAGCCGGATGCCGGGCGTGTGCCCCAGATCGAAGCCAGCGCGGCCTTGAGTTCGAGGAAGGTGACGCTGGCTCCCAGGAGTGTGCTCCCCATCGCCACCCAGGCCGCCATGCCACTTGACTGCAAGCGTTCGACGGCATGTCGCATCATCGCGATGATCACCCGTGCCTCTTCCACGCCGAGCACCCGTTCCAGGTATTCGGCGATCGTGTTCTGTGCCGATTCCGTCCCCAGCAGTACAGCGATGCCGGCGGTGATCACCACGAGCAGGGGGGCAAGCGAAAAGACCGTGTAAAAGGCGAGTGCCGCGCCATGGCGGGGGGCATCCCGTTCAATGAACACACGGGCGGCAGGCCATAAGCAGCCGGCTAAGGCGGAGAGCTTTGGCGACGATTGAACCCTGAGAGATGCGAGTTGGACCTTCTGATTGTCCCGATCCATGCTGGAATCACCGGGTGAAGATGCCGGCGCGGAATGCGTTGGCGGCCACCTTGAAGCGTGACGGGGAGCCTGGAGGCCCGCCATCGGGATTTGCCGAAAGCGATGTAGGACTTGTCCTGCGTCACCGGGCGTGTGCGGGAAGTCCTACACCGTCTCCCGCGGCTGTCCGACAGGCAACGGGGGGGCTTCGGTTGGAATGCGGTGTATGTGGAAGAGACGCGCCCGGTGTGCAGCCTTGTGTTGGCCCGCGAAGCTACCCGTCTGGCTCTCTTCACGGCTCAAAATCGATATTGGCCACGAGGTCGGGCATGTTCTGGATCAGTTCCGACGGGTTGAGACTGGTGAAGGCCGCCAGGAGATCCTCGTCGGCGCTGACCGAATAGCCCATGGACCATTTATGGAAACGTCTGGGCCCGGGGAAGGGGGCCGCAAGCAACTCGGCATAGTCGTCGTGACGAGGATCGAGCCGGAGCTTATCCACGAGGCGGCGAACCGCTTCCTCGGGCCCTTCCAGGTACTGGAAAAAGCGCCAGCCATCGAACACGAGAATGCCCGTGATTCCGGCCAGGCGGTTATTGCACCGTGACACCTGAACGATCTCGTTGACGCGGGTCAGGCTGATCTCGGGGCGGATGCAACTGGTGTAGGCGTACTGAAAAAGCGTTTCCATGTTGAAGGTGCGTGCAGTGGGTCCGCCGCGAATCTACCCCGAGAAGGGCGTCGTCACCACGTCAAATGACATTGCGCGATGGGCGAAATAGGGATGCATTTCAAGAGTGTCCAGTAACTGAACAATTCATGCCGCTGGGGAGGTGGATGTCATGACAGATACGTCCTGTTCCGATTGTCCGTTGCGAGCCCAAGGCGGATTTACCCAAGTCAGTGCAGAAGAGCTGGCTTTCATCGAGCGATTCCGCCGCCGGGAAAACAAGCTGGAGGCGGGGGCGGCGATCCTGCGTGAAGGGGAATCCTCGGAGTTGCTGTTCACCTTGCGCGCCGGGTGGGCATTTCGCTACCGAAGCCTTCCTGATGGGCGTCGGCAGATCCTCAGTTTTCTCTTGCCGGGGGATTTCATCGGCCTTCAGGCCGAATTGTCCGGACAGGTGCCCCATGGGGTCGAAACCCTTACGCCGGTGCGGCTGTGCGTCTTTCCGCGCAATGAGCTTTGGGATCTTTATCGGGGATTTCCCGGGCTTGCCTATGACCTCACCTGGCTCAGCGCACACGAAGAGCTGATCGTGGACGAGAACCTGCTTTCCGTCGGCCGGCGAAGCGCCATGGAGCGCATTGCAATGCTGCTCGTGCATCTTTACAAGCGTGCCCGAAGCGTTGGGGAGGGCGATGAGGGCGGGGTCAATTTTCCGCTCAATCAGCAGCACATTGCCGACGCACTGGGGCTGTCCCTGGTGCACACGAACAAATCGCTCCGTCGCCTGCAGGCCTACGGGCTGCACGAAATGTCGGCCAATCGCCTGCGCATCCTCCGGGTCGAGGCGCTGCAACGCCTCGCCGAATACTACGCCCTGCCACTGCGGGGGCGCCCTCTCATCTGAGCACTTCGATGGTAATCAAGCATGAAAACCTTTCGCTGCACCCAATGCAATCACCCGGTCTATTTCGAGAATACCCACTGCGCCGCCTGCGGCGCGGCCTTGGGATATCTTCCTTCGCTGCTTGCCATGGGGGCCTTCGTGCCGACGCCCGAAGGGCCATGGACGCCGCTGGGTGGCGACGACGGCCATCAATGGCGGCCGTGCGCGAATTACAGCGCTGAGAACGTCTGCAACTGGATGGTTCCCGCCGACGACCCTGTCGAGCTGTGTTCCTGTTGCAGGCAAACGGAAGTGATCCCCGCCCTGGATCAGGGCGATAACCGTTTGTACTGGGCGCGGCTGGAGGCGGCGAAGCGCCGTCTGTATTACTCCCTCGACACCCTTGGGCTGGCTCGGCCGGGGTTGGCCGAAGACCCGGAGCGTGGGTTGCGCTTTCAGTTTCTCGACTCGATCGAGGGCAAAGAACCGGCACTCACGGGGCATGACGAGGGATGCATCACCGTCAATATCGCCGAGGCCGACGATGCCGAACGGGAGGCGCGGCGCACGGCGATGGGCGAGCCATATCGCAGCCTGCTCGGACACTTCAGGCACGAGATCGGCCATTATTACTGGGACGCGCTCGTTGCCAACGGCGCGTGCTTGCCGGCGTTCCGTGCGCTCTTCGGAGACGAACGCGCCGATTATTCCGAAGCCCTCGCCGTTCATTACAAAAACGGCCCGGCGCCCGATTGGCCCGATCATTTCATCAGCGCCTACGCGACGTCCCATCCCTGGGAGGATTGGGCCGAAACCTGGGCGCATTACCTGCATGTGATCGATGCGCTCGATACGGCGGAGCATTGGGGGCTGCACCTTGATGGACAGGCGGGTGGCCCCGCGGGTGCCGACCCCGCCGCCGCGTTCGCGATGCCTTTTCGCGAGCGCTTGACGTGCGGCTGGTTGCCTCTCGCCCGTTTTCTCAACAGCATGAGCCGCAGCCTTGGCCACGGCGACAGCTATCCCTTCGTGTTGCCTGACCCGGTGCTGGACAAGCTCGTTTTCGTCGATGAGGTTGTCTCGAGGGCACGTGGTCTTGACTGGCAGGCCTGGCCCCAGGCCGCGCCGGGTTGAAACCGAAATATCCATCTGGCGTCACTGCGATTGGCAAATACGGCCTGCTCCATGCAGGCCGTATTTGCATCTGCTTCGCCGACATGCCCGTAAGCGCATTCTCACATTCCATTCGGATGTGGCCGACTGCCCCGCCGCCGGGCCGCGGATAAAGTAGAACCATGCAGAAACAACTGCATCCCGGCAAAGCAAGCGGCCCCAGGCCTCACGCTCGCCGGCCAACCCAAAAGGAGAAAAATCATGAACCGCGACATCATTGAAGGCAACTGGAAGCAACTCAAGGGCAAGCTCAAGGAGCAATGGGGCAAGCTCACCGACGACGACCTGGATGTGATCGAAGGCAAGCGTGAAGTCCTCGCGGGCAAGATCCAGGAGCGCTACGGCGTCACCAAGGATGAGGCCGAAAAGCATGTGAAGGATTGGGAAAAGAACATCAAGGTCTGATCGTTTGATGAACTGAATCCGAAAACCACTCAGGAGAAACCGCCATGCTGCATTACGCCCTTGTGTTCTTCGTGATCGCGCTGATTGCCGCCGTATTCGGCTTTGGCGGGATTGCAGCCGGTGCGGTGGGGATTGCAAAGACCCTGTTCTTCGTCTTTCTCATCCTCGCCGTTGTCAGCTTTATCTTCAATTCGGCGGGTGGCAAGGGATAGCACGCCGACCATGGAAGAAAGGCCATGAGCGATTAATCGGATGATCGCTCGTTTCAACCGGGGGACAGGCTGTCATGGCCTGTCCCCTGATTTCGTCCACCGGCGATTCCGGCAGCTCCTTCGGCACCGCACTGCGGATGCGTGATTTCAGCGCGGAGCTGCTTTGCGGGGGCTGACGCCGAGCGTGGTGGAGCAGGGTGAGTGTTCGGCGCCGCCTGTTTCGATGAGCGGCAGCAGCGCGAGGGGCGGCGCAATCAGGCCCAGCGCCACGGCGCCCGCGATCCGGGAGCCCACGGGGAGCGGCTCGGGCCGCACCACCGGCTCGGCAAAGCTGCCGCCGAGGTAGAGCGGGCCGCGCAAGGCCAGGAGGCTGGTGTCCTTGGCTTCGGTGCGCAGATGCAGGTCGAGGGTTTCGTCGCGCAGGCTGATCTGACCTTTTCCGCGCACCCGCGTCCGTGCCGTGTCGAGGATGAGGGTGCGGGGTTTGAGTACGCCATTGGTGGCTTCCATGTCGGCGATGATGCAGCGGATGTCCTCGCGCTGGCCACCGGAGAGCCAGCTGACCAAGGAATTCGCCACATCCAGGTTGGCCAGGCGGACGAGCAGGCGGTCGGTGCTGCCGCCCGTCATCGCCAGCCCGAGCGTGCCGTTGGCGCTGGCCAGCAATTCGGCGACGGATTGCCCGCGCATGGCGAGCGTCGCATGCCCGCCGAGCACGCCGGAGGTGAAGCGGCGCGAGTTTGTGTCGGGCAGGAGTTCGCGCAGTTGCAGGCGCGTGGCGCGCATGTCCAGTTTTGCGCTGGCGGGTTGCTTGCGGGTGTCCAGTTCCAGTTTGCCGTCGGTCACGCCCTTGGCGAGGCCGAGCTTGAGGGGAGAAAGGCTCACCTGGCGGTCAACAATCGTGAGCCGGCCCTGGGCCGAGTCAAGGGGCAGCCCGGTATTGCGGAAATCGTCGATGACGAAATCCAGATCCACATTGGCCGCCGCAATTTTCTCAAAGCCGAGCGGGCGCGAGGGCAGGACCTTGCCCGGGCGTGGTGCGATCGCCTGCCCGCCGTTCGTGCGTGCTCCGATGAAGCCGGACAGGTCGGCGAGATCGAGGCGTCCAGAGCGCAGCTTTCCAGCAAGCCCCTGGGGTGTGGTGCTGCGATCAATGCCCAGGTGCCCGCTTACGTCGCTTGACCCCACCTTCCCGTCAAGGTCCTGGAACTGCCAGCTTGCCCCGGTTCTCACCAGGCGGCCGGCAATGCGATAGGGCGGCGTGGCAGGGAGCGGAACGCCGGTCAAGGGGAACAAGCCCGCCAGGCTTTGCCCCGACAGGGTGAAGCGGATGTCGAGCCCGTCCATCTGCGTAAGCTCAGCGGCATTGCCGCTCACGCTGAAACGGGTTGGCCCGATGCTGCCACGGGCGTCCACCGAGTAAGGCTGGTTGCCATACAGAAGCCCCTGCACCACATCGGCCTTCCCCGAAATATCGACCACCTCGCCTGCCCAGCGGCCCGCGACGGTGACATTCAGGCGCTCCTTGTCTTGCTCGGAGGTGATGCGAAGTTTGAGATCAACCTTGCGAGCCGGAAGGCGCAGGCCGAGTGTGCCATCGCGGATGCGGATCTTTCCGTAGCGCACCGTGAGCGGAGCCTCGTCGCCCTGCCGGCCGAACAGCCAATTACCCTTGCCGGCGGCATCTTCCTCCAGCTGGACATCGGCGCGATCCAGGTCCACGCCATCGAGCACCCAGGCGCCTTTCAAGCTTTCGCTCAGGTTCAGCGTGATCTGAAGCCTGCCCACCCTGGCCAGGTGAGGAGCCTTGCCGCCCGGTACGTTGGCCAGTTCGATCTCCTCCGCACTGAGGCTGGGATGGCGGCTCCACAGATGGACGGAAAGGGGGCCGTTGATGCGGATCTGGCGTTCCAGATGGCCGCTGATCAGGTATTCGAGGGGGCGGCGCAGCACATTCCAGTCGAAAAGGGCGGCGCCAAGACCGATCACGGCCAGGGCTGCAGCGGCCTGGCGGAGACGTCTGTGGCGGTGAGTTGAAGGGGTTTGCGTCGGCATGCGTGCTTACGGAGTGAAAAACCTGCCTGCATCTTAGGCGTGACCGGCGGGTTGCGGTGTCGGCAGCGGACGAGCGGCCTGTAAGACATATCCGGCACGAATGCCGCCCGGCGCAACGCCGCGGCTGCACGAGGGCCCCGGCACGGGGGCTCGCCGCCCTGTCGGTGGCGAGTCTGATCCGACAGGGCCGACGGTCGATTCCTACAGGCCTTTCCGTTCTTGTCGGACAGATCGCGTCCAGGGCGACGAATACATTGGAGCCATGGAAACGCAAACGCAGTGTCTGAATGCCGCTGCGATTCCTGATTCAACTTCAATCGAAAATCAGAGGAGAACATCATGAAGAAGTCCGCCAAATCGATTCTTGTTGCCAGCATGCTGGCCCTTGCCACCGCGACCTCGGCCTACGCGGTCGAAAAGGCCCACGAGAAGTCTTCTGTGTCCCAATACGTGGATGACGCCTCGATCACTGCGAACATCAAGGCAAAGCACGCGGAAGACAAGGCGGTACGCGTCACCGCCATCGGCGTGGAAACCAAGAATGGCGTGGTGCAGTTGTCCGGCTTCACTCCGTCGGCAACCGAGAAGATGCGTGCTGAAGAGATCGCCAAGTCGGTCGAAGGCGTGAAGTCGGTCAAGAACGACATCATCGTGCGCGCCAAGTGAGCGCCCCACGGCTTTGTCCGGCGTGAGCTGCACTGATCCGGACAGGCCGTTCCTTTGAAATCAATTTCGAGATCAATTCGGGAGACGACCATGAATGCCATCGAGACCACCCCCACCACGCCGAACGCTTCGACCACGCCGGGCAGCATCCGGCAGGTTGCCTCCGATCTTCAGGAGAGTGCTCGGGCAGCCATTCCCGGCGTGCGTCGCCAGCTGGATGCCACGGCGGAAGTTACCCGTGATGCCGCTGCCTCCGTCATCGACAACCTGCGCTGTGCGGCCCGGGACGCGGCTGAGGTTCTGCGACGCGACGCCCACCATTCCAAGCATGTGGCAGAGCAGTACATCGGCAGCAACCCCTGGCGTTCGGCGGCGATCATCGGTGCCGCCGGCCTCCTGGTTGGCGCCTTGCTCAGCCGCCGCCGTTAAGGCATCCGAGCGATCTCCGGGGGCCGGCCCTGATAGCAAAGCAAGCGGGCCGGGCATGCCCCCTCGAATTCGGGAGCAATTCAATGAAGATGAATATCTTTCCCCTCGGCATGGCCGTGCTGATCGGCCTGAGTGCCTGCGCGGGTATGTCGGAAACGCAGCGCAATGCCGGCATGGGTGCAATGGGCGGCGCCGTCGGTGGCGCCCTGATCGGCAAGGCCACCGGCAGCGACAAGGTGGGTCGTGATGCGGCCATCGGCGCAGGGCTTGGCGCCCTGGGCGGTTATGTGTGGTCCCAGCGCATGGAGGCGCAGCGTCAGGCCATGAGCCAGGCCACCTCGGGTACCGGTGTCGAAGTGACCCGCACCTCCGACGACCAGCTCAAGCTGGAGATTCCCAGCGACATTTCGTTTGACGTGGGGCGCAGCGAGATCAAGCCGGAGATGCGCCCGATCCTCACACGTTTCGCTCAGACCCTGAAGGACAGTCCGGCCGCGACGATCCGCATCATTGGGCATACCGACAGCACTGGCGAGGACCATGTGAATCGCCCGCTCTCGCTCGGGCGCGCCATGAGTGCCCGCGATTTTCTTGTGGACCGGGGTGTGTCCGCGGCGCGTATCGGCGTGGCGGGACGAGGCGAGCAAGAGCCCG
Organism: Zoogloea sp.; assembly: GCF_028689785.1. Lineage (GTDB taxonomy): Bacteria > Pseudomonadota > Gammaproteobacteria > Burkholderiales > Rhodocyclaceae > Zoogloea. The sequence continues at coordinate 100,831 of NZ_JAQVCN010000003.1, forward strand.
TCGCCTCCAACGCGACGGAAGCCGGCCGGGCCAAGAACCGCCGCATCGAGATTTTCGTGGGCGAGCCGGGTGGCGCCTGAGTCCGTTGAAATGTGGAGGAGCAGACATGCGTGGATCCAACCAACACTGCTGTGATCTCGTACCGGTGCAGCCTGGGACGTGGGGCTGGACGGCGACGGTAACGTTCATTGCCGCCTTGCTGCTGTGCTTCGGGGCGCTCTTTTCGAATCTCGTATTCGGGCATGAGGACACGGGCTGCCCGGAGAACATGGCCCGTCTGCAACGCATGATCGGCCCCGCAGCCTGGTACGCATTCGATGAGTGCTTACTCCCCGCGCCCGCCGTGGCCAGCTGAGCATCCTGCGGGCTCACCTCGGTCGGAAAGGGGCGTGGGCTTTACGAAATGCACGGCCTTCTCCGCATCATCCTCACCGCCGAGCCCTTGGGCTTACCCTCTGCAGTCGTCCCCAAGGGGCCGGGGCTGCGTGTGAGCAGACTGGCAGGCAAGAAGATGCTCATGGCGAGGATGAGGTGAGGTCGCTGTCCGAAAGCTCCGATTCAGAAAGAAATGACATGGATGCCCCCCAAAAGCAGCCACTTCGGGTGGTGCTGGTAGAAGACTCCGCGGTTCTGCGGGATATTCTGTCGGCAATCCTCGGCGGCATCAGCACGCTCGAGATCGTCGGGGCTGCAGACAGCGAAGCAGCTGCCCTGGCCCTTCTTGCCCAAGTCCGCCCTGATCTGCTCATCGTCGATCTGGAGCTTAAGGCGGGCACCGGCCTTGGAATCCTGGCCACGATCCACGCCATGCCGGAGCACTTCGGCTCGCCGCGGGCGGTAGTGTTTTCAAACCATTCCCATCTGGCGCTCAGGGCACGCTGCAGGGCGCTCGGGGTGGCGGCATTCTTCGACAAGTCCTTTCAAATGGATGAGTTGCTCAGCTACATGGATGGGGTAGCGGGGCAGGGCACGCCCCTTGCCGTTTGAGCTGCGCCGCGTGATCGTGGTGGGCGGGGCTTGCACGGGCCGACTGGCCGATTTGCTTGAGTAAGCTCGGCCTGAGCTGGGCCGCGCCAGGTCCGGGCCTTGTCCGCTCCCGGCATCTGCAGGCAGTGCGGGCGGTGCCCCACCTCCTTCCTACAGCGCGAGCGGGGGCCGTACAATACGGCCCGCCCGCTTCAACCCCCGCATTCCATGACCCTCGCCCACTTTCCGGGCCGCGACCCTTTTCGCATTGCTGCCTGGCAAGCCCCCCGGCCGATGCGCGGCTGGCTGACCGACGACAGCTCGCTGACCGCCCGTATCCGATCCCGCTGCGGGCACTTCTCGCTGCAGGTGGTGAGCCAGGGCAAGGGGCGGGTGATGCCCGACGAGCGGGCTGCGCTGGGCGTCCGTCACCACGGCGATCTGTGGATCCGCGAGGTCTTGCTGATCGCCGATGGCGCACCGGTAGTGTTCGCCCGCTCGCTGGTGCCGGAGACCGGCATCCCGGCTGTCTGGCACCTCTTGCACGGGCTGGGTGGGCGGCCCCTGGCCAATGTGCTGTTCAACGATCCCCGGGTACGGCGCTCGCCCTTGGAGGCGGCTCGCCTGGATGCCCGCGATTCACGCTGGCATCATGCCGCAAGGGCCACCGGCGAACCTACCCTGCCGTCCCTGTGGGCTCGCCGTTCGGCCTTCAAGCGGGGCGGAGCGCCCCTCCTGATCACCGAAGTCTTCCTGCCCGCCATCCGGAACCTGGCCCCATGAGTACCCTGAGTCTTCCCCAGCGCCTCGACGAATACAAAAAGCTGATGCGCCTCGACAAGCCCATCGGCATCCTGCTGCTGCTGTGGCCTACCCTGTGGGCCCTGTGGGTGGCGGGGGCGGGGCGGCCGGCTTTGGGCGTGGTGATGATCTTTGTGGTCGGCACGGTGTTGATGCGCTCGGCCGGCTGTGTGATCAACGACTACGCCGACAAGGATTTCGACGGCCACGTGGAGCGCACCCGCAACCGGCCATTGGCGGCGCAGCGGGTGAGCACCCGGGAGGCCCTGCTGCTGGCGGCCGGGCTGGCGCTGCTGTCTTTCCTGCTGGTGCTGCCCCTGAATGGCCTGACCGTCGCCCTCAGCGTGCCGGCGGTGTTCCTGGCCGGCAGCTACCCCTTCACCAAGCGCTTCCTGGCCATCCCCCAGGCCTACCTGGGCATCGCCTTCGGCTTCGGCATCCCCATGGCCTTCGCTGCCTTGCAGGGCGAAGTGCCGCTGGAGGCCTGGGTGATGCTGCTGGCCAACGTGTTCTGGGCAGTGGCCTATGACACGGAGTACGCCATGGTGGATCGCCCGGATGACCTGAAGATCGGCATCAAGACCTCGGCCATCACCTTTGGGCGCTTCGACGTGGCGGCCGTTATGGCCTGCTATGGCCTGACGCTGCTCCTGCTCGGCTGGGTGGGGTTGGCGACCGGCGGAGGGATGTTCTTTCTGACCGGGCTGGCGGTGGCCGCCGGCATCATGGCCTATCACTACACCCTGATCCGCGGGCGTGAGCGCCCCAAGTGCTTCAAGGCCTTCCTTCACAACAACTGGGTGGGGGCGGTGATATTTGCTGGGTGGGTGGTGGACTACCTGCTCAGGCCGGCTGCGTGAGGCAGTCCCGGGTCAGCGCTTGCGTGCCCGGGCATTGTGCATCAGGGGTTCCAGCAGGGCGACGGTGCGTGCCGTGGCGCCCCGGTGGCTGCGGGCGAAGTTGCGCCCCGCCGCGCCCATGGCCTTGCGTTGCACCGGATTGTTGATGATCTCCAGGGCCAGGCCGAGTCCGTGTTCCAGGTTGTCGGCCCGTTGGGCGGCCCCGGCCTCGATGGCCTGCTCGCACACCGCCTTGAAGTTGAAGGTGTGCGGCCCCACCACCACCGGGCAGCCCACGGCGCTGGCTTCGATGGGGTTCTGGCCGCCGAGCTTCTCCCACGAGCCGCCGATCAGGGCGGTGTCGGCGGCGGCGTAATAGGCATACATCTCGCCCATCGAGTCCCCCAGCCAGACTTGCGTGTCCGCCATCACCGGGGTGTCTGCGGAGCGGCGCTGCAGTTTGAGCCCGCTCCGGCTCACCAGTCTGGCAACCTCGTCGAAGCGTTGAGGGTGGCGTGGCACCAGCACGAGCAATACCTCCGGCGGGCAGTGGCGGGCGAAGGCTTCGAGCAGGGGGCCTTCCTCGCCTTCGCGGGTGCTGGCGGCAAGCAGGGTCTGGCGTGGGCCGATGCGGTTGCGGAACTCGTTGCCCAGCGTCAGCAGCGCTTCCGGGGGCGTGATGTCGAACTTGATGTTGCCGGTGACCTCCAGCAGGCGGGCGCCCAGGGTGCTCAGGCGGCGGCCGTCGGCGTCGGTCTGGGCGCCGATGGCCGACAGGTGGGCGAAGGCATCCCGGGCCAGGCTGCCGGCGCGCCGGTAGCCCCGGGCGGAGCGCTCCGACAGCCGTGCATTGACCATGGCCAGCGGCGTGCCGGTGCGGCGGCAGCCCTCCACCAGATTGGGCCACAGTTCGGTTTCCATCAGCACCCCGATACGTGGGCGGAAGTGGCGCAGGAAGCGCGCCACGGCCCAGGGAAAATCGTAGGGCAGATAGACGCTCTGCACCCGCGGGGCCAGCTCACCAAAGATCTCGGCGGCGGTGGCCCGACCGGTGGGGGTCATGTGAGTCAACAGCAGGCTGCAGTCGGGGTGGGCGTCGAGCAGTGCGTGCACCAGCGGCGCGCTGGCCCGGGTCTCGCCCACCGATACGGCGTGCAGCCAGATGAGGGGGCCGGCCATGGAGGTGGGGTAACGCCCGAAGCGCTCCCCCACGTGCTGCAGGTACTCGGGTTGGCGGCGCGCACGCCAGGCCAGGCGCAGACCGATCAGCGGTGTGGCCAGATACCAGAGTGCGGTGTACAGAAATCGGAGGATCAAGGGGGGCGCCGAGGGCTTGCTGGAGCGCGAAAGTATAACGGTCGTTACAGACGACACGTTCGCGGAGGGGAGCCGATTTACCCTGACATGCTCCCGTGAGAAAATGCTGGGCTGCTGATGGCGTAGCCGGGCATCTTTGCACTCCGGTCCCGCCTTGCCTGCTTTCCACAACTTCGAGTACCCCGCGATCATGAAAATTCTCGTTACCGGCGCTGCCGGATTCATCGGCATGCACACCAGCCAGCTCTTGCTGGCGCGAGGCGATCAGGTGGTCGGTCTCGACAACCTCAATGATTACTACGACGTCCAGCTCAAGCACGACCGGCTGGCCCGCCTGACCCCCCACGAGAACTTCCGCTTCGTGAAGATGGACGTGGCCGACAACGACGGCATGGCCAGGCTGTTTGCCGAAGAGAAGTTCGACAAGGTGATCCACCTGGCCGCCCAGGCCGGCGTGCGCTACTCCCTGGTCAATCCCCAGGCCTATGTGGAAAGCAACCTGGTGGGCTTCATGAACATCCTGGAAGGCTGCCGTCACAGCAAGGTCAAGCACCTGGTCTATGCCTCCAGCTCCAGCGTGTATGGCGGCAACACCCGCATGCCCTTCTCGGAGCACGACAGTGTCGATCACCCGGTGAGCATGTACGCGGCCACCAAGAAGGCCAACGAGCTGATGGCCCACACCTACAGCCACCTGTTTGGTCTGCCCACCACCGGCCTGCGCTTCTTCACCGTGTATGGCCCGTGGGGCCGTCCCGACATGGCTCTGTTCCTGTTCACCAAGGCCATCCTTGAGGGCAAGCCCATCGACGTGTTCAACCACGGCAAGATGAAGCGTGACTTCACCTACGTGGACGACATCGTTCAGGGCGTCATCAAGACCCTCGACCACACCGCCGAGCCCGATGCTGCCTACAACGCCGATCAGCCCAACCCCAGCACCAGCAACGTGCCTTACCGGGTGTTCAACATCGGCAATAACAACCCGGTGGAGTTGATGGCCTTTGTCGAGGCCATCGAGAACGCCCTGGGCAAGCAGGCCGAGAAGAACTTCCTGCCCCTGCAGGACGGCGACGTGCCGGCCACCTACGCCAACACCGATGCCCTCAACGCCTGGACCGGCTTCGTGCCGGCCACCCCGGTGCCCGTGGGCATCGGCCGCTTCGTCGAGTGGTATCGCGGCTACTACGGCAAGTAACGTGCTTGCTGAGGGCCCTGTCCTCGGCTGCCGTTTGCTGTGGGGCCCGTCGTGGATCGGTTAAACTACGAACTGATTCACGATCGGGTTCTTTGGAATGCGGAAAATTGGGTATCGCTTCGGCTTGTTGCTGGGCTTGGGCCTTTTGGCGAGTTGTCCTGGTGTTGCGTTTTCCCAGCGGGTTGAATGGGAAACGCTCAATGCCGATGTGGCCCGGCTGGACAATCAGGGGCGTTACAGTCAGGCACGGATCCTGGCGTCGCGTGCGCTGGACGTGGCTGCGCGGAATTACCCCGCCACAGACCCGCGAGTTGCCACATCCCTGAGCAATCTTGCGGCGATCCACTATCGGGAAGGTGATTATTCACGCTCCCTGTCCCTGTACCGGCAAGCACTGGCGATTCAAAAAGAACAGCCGACCCGCAATTCTGCCGAGATCGCCGTGCTTTTGAACAGCATTGGCGCGGTTTTGCTTGAAACCGGGCGTTATTCGGAGGCGACAGATTCCCTTGAGGATGCCCTCTTCCTGCGCGAGAAGTTGCGTGGAGATGTGCGCCTGGACGGCGTTGCCAGTGTGTTACATAACCTTGGTGGGGTGAGCAAGGCTCAGGGCTCTTTCGCTGCGGCCAACAGCCTGTTTGGCAAAGCCGAGAAAATCCGTGTCCAGTTGTACGGAGAATCGAGCCTCAAGGTGATCGATACCCGCCTGTCCCTGGCCGACATGTATCGGCAGCAGGGGCGTTATTCGATCGCCAAGTTGTTCCTCAACGATGCGGTGGTTGATCTCGACAAGCTGGTTGGGCCAAGCCATCCTGATACGCTAAGTGCGCGGGCTGATCTGGCCAGTGTCGAAATGGAGTCTGGCAACTTGTTGGTTGCCGAACGGCTGTTCAACTCCGTGCAGAAGGGCCTGGAGGAGCGGCTTGGGGTTGAGCACCCGCGGGTTGCGGTCCTCCGCGGTTTCATGGGGGAACTCCAGCGGGAGCTCGGGAATCACGAAGCTGCTGAGAAACTGCTGGTCTCCTCGTTTGATACGCTCAGCCGGGTGCTCGGGGGGGCGCATCCGACTACCGCTCTGGCTCAGGAGCGTTTGGCTCGTCTTCGCCTGGAGCAAGGGAGGCTCAATGAGGCTGCAGGGCTGGCGAGGGCCGCATCACTTACCCGGCGCGAAACGCTTGGTGAACGTCACCCCGCGTTGGCGGCATCCTATGTTTTGAGTGGCAAGCTTGCCTTGGCTCAGGGTTTGCCGGCTGCAGACATCGACGATGATGCCGAGCGAGCGTTGGCGATTGTTCGTTTTGCCTTTGAGGGAGACCACCCGCTGGCCCTGGAAGCTTTTCGTTTGAAGGCTCGTGCTGCGATGTCGACGGGTGATCATGCAGATGCAGCCCGGCGCTACACCGAAATGCTGCCTCTGGCCGAGCGCCTGTATGTGCCGGACTCGCTGCCGATCGCCAGGTTGCATCTAGGGAGAGGGGAGGCGCTGCTGGCGCAGGGGGACGAGGCCAATGCGGTAAGCGATATCACCCGCGCTCTGAACGTTTACAAAAATGTGCTGGGTTCTGACAGTCCGTTGCTGGAGGAGCCCCTGCTGCTCGCTGCGCAGATCAAGAAACGGGAGCTGCAGGAGGAGTCCCTGCGCAATCTGCTGAGCCTCAGGGAGAAACGTTACGGTGTCGAGAGTGGAAAGGCTTTCGATGCCGCAGAGCGGCTTGCGGACTTTCTCGTCAGCGAGCGCCGTTATGTGGAAGCGCGTCCGATTTACCTTCGCCTGTTGAAGGCATGGCAACCTTTGCTGCTTGATCAGTTCGCCGTATACGGAGAGCGGTACAGGCGGCTTATTGATGTGCTGAAGGCTAACGGAGACTATGCCGAGGCACAGACCGCTCTGGTTGCCTTGTTGCCTGCCGCAACGAAGACGCTCGGCGAGGAAAGTCCTTTTGTGCTGGATCTGCATTATTTGCGGCCTGAACTCCTTGCTCTTGAGAAGCGTTACGCCGAAGCGGAGGCCGCATACACATCCCTGCTCAGTTGGCGTGAGCAGAAGCTCGGCACTTCGACGCTGCCTGTGATCGGCTTGCTTGCCAACAACCTGGCGGAGGTGTGCCGACTGCAGGGCGCATACGATCGGGCCAATGCCAACTACCGCAAGGCCTTGTCGGCCTACTCAGCGTCGTTGAATGAGGTCCACCCGTTCGTTGCCACTGTTGAGCGAAACTTTGGCCTCTCCCTGTTTCAGCAGAAGCGCTTCCGGGAGGCGCAAAGTCACTTCAAAGCGGCTCTCCAGATTCAGGAAATGGCGGTTCCCCCAATCCCTGTCGAGATCGGGCTTACGTTGCAGCTTCTGACCGAGACAGCGATTGCTGAGAAGGAATACGTGGTTGCCGAGGAGTATCTTGCCAAGGCATACCTGGTTTCCAGGAAGCTCGAGGATCGGGCACTGCTGAAGAGTCTGGCGAACGTCTTCGATACGCTGGCTGGTGCCAAGGATGCGGGGGATGCTTCCAGCGTAAAGCGTCTGCGCGACCGGGCGGCCGAGCTTAGGGCTCGTAGTGGAAAGTGATGGGAGAGGCCAGGGTTGGGGCCAGGCTTGGTGTCACCATGATGAAACACGATGAGCATTCAGGGCGGTGTCATGGCAGTTGACAGTGAAGTGCAGTCTGATAGGCGCATCGGGCAGTTGCTCGTGGCTGCGAGCAAGCTTTCGCAGCGGGATCTCGATCACGCTCTGGCCGCCCAGAAACAGATGACGGATCTGTTGGGGCGCGTGCTGGTGCGGCTTGGCGTGGTGTCTGAGCGTGATGTGGCCGACGCTCTGGTTGAGCAGCTGGGTATTCCGCTGGTGACCTCCGATGCTTTCCCGGAAGAGGTCGTCCAGGTGCCCGGCGTGTCGTCTGACTACTTCAAGGCCCACAGGGTTTTACCACTGTCCTGTGACGGGGCTGTTCTCCGGGTCATGATGGGGGTGCCGCAGGATCTTTTTCGCCGTAAGGCCCTGGCGCTTGCCTCCGGATTGGAGGTGGTGCCGTTTCTTGGCCTGGAGTCCGAGATTGAGGGTGCTCTTGATCGACTGTATTCCGCCCAGGACGTTGAGGATCCGGATGCAGGAGACGATGAAGCTTTCTCCGGCGGGCAGGCGGGTAGCGAGTTTGTCGAGCACCTCAAGGATCTTGCCTCCGAAGCGCCCATCATCCGGCTTGTGAATCATGCGGTATCCAGGGTCATTGATCTGCGCGCTTCGGACATTCACATTGAGCCGTACGAGGATGTCTTGCATATCCGCTACCGAGTGGATGGCGTCCTGGTGCAGTCCGAGGCCCATCCTCCTGAGCTGGCGGCTGCCATCACTTCGCGAATCAAGTTGCTGGCGCACCTAAATATTGCCGAGCGTCGCTTGCCGCAGGACGGACGGATCAAGACACGAGTCAAGGGGCGGGAGCTGGATCTGCGGGTGTCCACTCTTCCCACGGTTCATGGCGAGAGCGTGGTGATGCGGGTGCTTGATCGATCAAGCATTCGTTTGAGCCTGGAGGACATGGGGTTTTCGCGGGATACGCTGGATGGTTACAAGGCCATGCTTGATAAGCCCCATGGAATCCTTTTGGTGACCGGGCCGACGGGTTCAGGCAAGACGACCACACTGTATGCATCCTTGGCCAAGCTGGATGCAGTGTCGATGAAAATCCTCACTGTCGAGGATCCCGTCGAGTATCAGCTGGACCGGGTCAATCAGGTGCATGTTCAGCCGCAGATCGGCCTGACGTTTGCTCACGCCTTGCGTTCGATCCTGCGGCAGGATCCGGACATCATCATGATTGGGGAAATGCGCGATTCGGAGACCGCCCAGATAGCGGTTCAGTCGGCATTGACGGGGCACCTGGTGCTGTCGACCTTGCATACCAACACTGCCGCGGGCGCGATTGTGCGTCTTGAAGACATGGGGGTGGAGCGGTATCTCATCACTTCTTCGGTCAACGGGGTGTTGGCCCAGCGCCTTGTCAGGACGCTTTGTACCAGTTGCCGGCGGGAAGTGCCTGTGACGGAGGAGGTGTGGGTGCGTTCGGGTCTGGTCCGGTTTGCACCGGAGGGCGAGCGGAAGCTCTACTCTGCACCGGGGTGTCCGGCTTGCAATCACTCGGGGTACAGGGGGCGCACCTCCATCCACGAACTGTTCATTCTCGATGGCGATGCGCACGATGCAATCTTGAGTGGGGCTGACGCAACAACCCTTCACAACGTCGCCCGCAAGGGAGGCATGCTGACGCTCTACGAGGACGGATTGAGGAAGGTGCTGCAAGGGGTAACGTCCCTCGAAGAGTTGATGCGCGCGACACACGATCAGATCAATGCCTGAGTTTCAGTACCTGGCTTCGAATCGTGAGGGAGCGTCAGTTTCCGGGAGTCTTGACGCAGAGTCTCTTGCTGCTGCCGAGGCTCGCTTACGCGCGATGGGGCTCGTCCCTATCAAGGTCCGTGCAGGAAGCAAAGCTCGAGTACCTGCGCTGTCGCAGGGTGCTGCGGCAGGAAATTCATGGCCTTCACGCCTGGGCACTCGCCGGGACAAAGGGGTCGGCCCGGAGGATGTGGCAAGCCTCACGAGTGAGCTTGCCGTCATGCTCAAGGCCGGGCTCCCCCTTGATCGTGCTGTACGCGTGATGGTTCAGATGGGGGGGCGCCCCGCGGTTGTTGAAGTCCTTGAGCAGATGCTTGCTTCCATCAAGGGGGGCAAGAGCTTCAGTGTTGCGTTGAGCGCCCATCATGCCCTTTTCGGGGATTTCTACATCAATATGGTGCGTTCAGGCGAGGTCAGCGGGCAGTTGGCAGAAGTGCTGGCTCGACTGTCCGAGCACTTGGAGCGAGTCAAGGAGCTGCGCCAGAGTGTGGTATCGGCGTTGATATATCCATCGATCCTCCTCACTGTGGCGATCTTGTCCGTTTTCATGATGTTGGGCTTTGTTGTCCCACAGTTTGAAACACTTTTCTCCGAGATGGGGGATGCACTGCCGCTTCCGACTCGTGTCATCATTGACCTCGGGCATTTCGTGGCCGACTGGGGGCTTGCGATGGCCGTGGGTTTGAGCGGTGTGGCCTTTGTGCTGACTCGCTGGCTCAAGACTCCGGATGGGCGGGTTCACAAAGATCGTTTGCTGCTTGCCCTGCCGGTGTTGGGGCCGGTGCTCAGAAAATACGAGCTGACGCAGTTCGCCCGTAGTATGGGAACGCTGATAGGCAACGGTGTTCCAATCGTTACCGCGCTCCAGATCGCTCTGAGCACGCTGGGTAGTCCCGCCATAAAAGGAGGGCTCGCGTCCCTGGAGCCTGCCGTCAAGCGCGGTGAGCGACTTGCAGATGCCCTGGCAAGCACCGGGGTTTTTTCACCACTGGCCCTGAACATGGTGCGGCTGGGTGAAGAGACGGGGCGCCTGGACTCCATGCTGCTGGAGGTTGCACGGGTTCAGGATGTGGAGATCCAGACGGGCATCAAGCGAGGTTTGACTCTGCTTGAACCGGCGATGATCCTCGTTCTGGGGGTCGTCATCGCAAGCATCATTGTGTCCCTTTTGATGGGCATTTTGTCCGTCAATGATTTGGCCGTTTAATTGAATTTGATCGAAAGACAATCATGAACAGAAGCAGGCAGTCCATTTCTGGTTTTACTCTCGTTGAATTGCTGGTTGTGTTGGCAATCCTCGGATTGTTGGCCGGGTTGGTTGGCCCGAAGGTGCTGTCCCAGCTGGGTGGCGCCAAGTCGAAGACTGCAGGTGTACAGGTCAAGGAGCTTGAGGCAGCTGCCGAGGTGTTCAAGTTGAATGTGGGGCGTTATCCCACATCCGCTGAAGGCTTGGGCGCCCTCATTGCCAAGCCGGCAACCGCGCCTGGTTGGGATGGTCCTTACCTCAAGAAGGGGGAGCTGCCTAAGGATCCCTGGGGGTTCGACTATAAGTATGAAAGTCCGGGCAAGCACGGTGACATCGATATCTACACTCTTGGTGCCGACAATGCGGTTGGTGGTGAGAAAGAGAATGCGGATGTTGGCAACTGGCAGTAAGGCTGGTGGCGGGGCGGTTGTGTAAGCGGGGGCGGCAGCGTAAGTTCGGCCGGGGCTTCACACTTGTCGAACTGATGGTCGCTATCGCCATCGCGTCGCTGATGTTGGGTGCAATGCCGCTGGCAGTGATGAAGGTGAGACATGCGGTGGAATACCGGGCAACGGTACGCCACGTGCTGTCCGCGCTTGGAGATGCGAGACGTGCTGCAGTGCGCTCGGGTGAGGCACACACCTTTTATGTGGATCTTGAAAAGCGCTCTATGGGTGTAGATCCGGGGAAGTCGCAATCCATACCTTCCGGCATCGAGATCAGGATGGTCGTTGCAGGCCAGCTCATCGCCCCGGAGGGAAAGGCTGGGATCCGCTTTTATCCTGGCGGTGGCGCTACCGGAGGTAGCGTGGAAGTGCTTGATCAGCCTGGTCACGGCACGCGTGTGCGCGTCGACTGGCTGCTGGGAAGGCTGTCTCAAGAAGCTTTGTTATGAGGGAGGGTCGTGTTCCGCTTGCCCGAAGGCAACGGGGGGTTTCGCTGATTGAGGTGCTGGCGGCCTTTTCGATCATGGCCTTCTCATTGGCGGTTCTCTATAGCGCATTGAGCACGAGCATCCGTTCAGTCAGATCTGTGGAAAGGCTCGACAGGGCTGTCGGTCTGGCGGAGCGCCTGGTCACTCGTTTCGACCTTGCGCCCAAAGGAGGGTGGCAGGAGTCGGGGCAGCAGGATGACGGGTACTCCTGGGCAGTGGTGATGACCTTGCTCCCCTCTGAAGTCGATCCCCCCGTTGTTCCTCTTTACCACCTCAGCGTCCGTATCGAATGGGTCGATGGTGGGCGCAACAAGCTCTTTGGCCTGGATACGGTCGTGCCTGAGAAGGTAGGCCTGCTGTGAGACGGGTGTCACTCGCACGAGGCTTCACGCTGGTTGAGGTGGTCGTTGCCCTGACCCTGCTTTCTCTCGTGGCCTTAGGCCTGACGACTGCCTTGAAGACCGTGGCTGATTCTGGACGGAGGATGGAGCTTGCGTTGCAGGAAAAGGAGGCCCATCAAGCCGTCTTGTCCTTGCTTGAAACGGCGTTTGAGACAGCCTCGGTCAAGCAGGTTTCCGTGGCTGCGGATGGAAAGGCGCCTGCACTTTACTTTCAAGGCCGTGCAGACAGTATCGAATGGTTGGGGGTGCTACCGGCTCGCCATGGCTTTGGTGGTCTTCACTTTCTTCGGCTTGAGTTGGGGCAGGGGGCAGGGGCGCAGAGTGGGCTGTTGCTGAGATATTTGCCCTTCCTCGTGCGTCCCGGTTATCCGGATTGGAGTCAGGCGGAGACCTATGAGTTGTTGAAGGGGGCACGGGAGATCAGCCTCCAGTATCAAGGACTGGATGAGTCTGACTGGAACCCTGAATGGATGCTGCAGCCCGTTCTGCCTGGAAAGTTGATGATGGTCGTCGCGTTTGGTGAGCGTGGGAGATCCGAGCTGGCTGTTCCGATTCTGGCCGCAGAGCGGCGGCCCTTGCCGAATGCCAAAATCCGATGAGGCGCGGTGAGTCCCGCCGCACCGGAGATCCGGGGGCTTTGGTCTACAGGCAGAGGGGGGTGGCGATAGTCGCCGTCATGTGGATTGTTGCCGCCTTGATGGTTGCGGTGTCGAGCATCTCCTATCTTGCGCGAGGTGATGTAAGGGATACGCGCCTGCGGCTTGATCGCGCACGCGCTGTGGCGCAGGGCGATGGTGTGATCCGGATTGCCTTGCGCAAGATACTCGAATCGAAGCAAGCCCTGGACCGTGCGCGGCGGATCGACATCGCTTTTGCTGATGTATCCGCAGTAGTCGACATCTTTCCGGGCAGTGGTTTCATCGACATCAATGCTGCGCCGGAGCCCTTGTTGGCAGATCTCTTTGTGCATGGTGCCGGCGTGGCGCCGGATCAGGCGACCGCGCTGGCCGAGCGGGTGCTTGACTGGCGTGATGGAGATAACCAGCCAATGCCTTTTGGGGCTGAAGATCCTGCGTATGAGGCTGCAGGGGTGAAGTTCCGTACGCGGAGTGGCAACTTCGAATCACCGGAAGATTTGCTCCAGGTTCTAGGTTTTGATTACGAGATTTTTGATAAAATCAAAGGTTTAGTAACGATATATGGCGGGGCTGGGGTCTCGCCATTGGCCGCGCCCGAGGGGGTCCTCAAAGTGTTGGCTCGAGGTGATGTGGAGCTCGCAATGCAGATTTCGGCGGCCCGTTACCAGGGGGAGGCCGTGATCGATACATCCCGCCTGGTTCAGGCCAACCTGACGGGGGGGGGCGGTTCAAATGTTGTTCTTGTACAGGCTAGATTCAATCTCGGGGGCGATCAGATCGTACGCCGACGTTGGGTTGATATGAGCTCCAGAGTGCCGGGCAAGCTCTGGACAGAGTTGCGAGCAGAGACGGCATTCCTGCCGCCTGCGGAGGGTCAGGGTAGATGATGTCCGATGGTCTGTTGCGCTACATGCGCGACGGTTTTTCTGGAATGCTGAAATGGCCGCTGTTTGCGTGGCTGCAACCGGTGGTGCCTGTCCGGTTGATCCGGGCCCAGGGCCTTGCCACGGTTGTCCTGGGTTGCAGCCTCGATACCGCACCTCCGGGCACTGTTGCCAAGGCTGCCGCGTGCTTGTTGCCCGAGGAGTCGGTACTCGTTCACGAGATCCTGCTGCCAGACTTGGGGTCTGAAGAAATCGGTGCTGTTGTTGCTGGGGAGGTGCGCTCGAACAGTCCTTTCCCCCCGGAGTCGGTGCTTTCAGGTTGGCTTGCAACGGCGATGCAAGACGATCGGCTCAAGGTCCGGATTGCGATGGCCGATCAGGGGCGTGTAGCAACGCACATGAAAAGTGCTGAGGTGGATCACGACGCCGAAGCGTGGGTGGAGGTCGCTGGCGGCGTGATCGCGCTGGATGGTGTCGGAGGCCGTGTCAGGCGTCGTTCTGAGCGAACGATCCTGACCGTACGTCTCTTGTTGATATGCCTGCTGATCCTGCAGGGGGCAGCCCTGTTTGTTGTTCCGCTTTGGGTGGAGCGGGATAGGGCGATTCAAGCGATCGCACAGCTGGATACATTGAGTAAGGCCAGTGCGCCTGCAGTGGGCGCGCGGGATGCGCTCAATCGCGTCAATCAGGGGCTTGAGGCGATGGCTGCTGTGGCGAAGGACAAGCTTGACGTTCCCGGACTGATCGAAACGCTGACCCATGTCGTGCCTGACGATGCCTCCGTGACGCGCATTGAGGTTAATGGTCGCCACGTCAAGATCATGGGCACGGCGGCCAATGGGACGGGCTTGCTGGATCTGTTGTCTGCCCGTGACGAGTTCAAGGAGGTCAAGGCGACCAGCCCGATTTCTCGCATGGGTGGCGCAAAGCGGGATTCTTACGTGATCGAGTTCGATGCGGTGTTGCAGGGAGGTGAAAGTTGAGGTTTCCAGGGCGCAGGGCGCGCACGATGGCTGGTGTCTGTGTCGTTGTGATGCTCGTGGGCCTGACGGCCTTGTCCTTCTATCTGCGCTACAAGCACGAGCAGATAGACAGTGTCCTCTCCGATGTAGAGGCACGTTATGCCCGTCTGCTTGGGATGAAGGACGTAGCAAGCGACATAGATGGCGCCTTGAAGCTTGCTCAGGCGGATCTGTCCAAGGCGGCGTTTGGCGTGGAGACGACGTCTGATCGCATCGGAACTGACATCCAGCAGAGAGTTCGGCGCATGGCTGAAGCCAGTTCGGTTGATGTGGCGGGGAGTCTGGCCTTGCCTGTCAAATCGTTGGCTGGGTTCGAGCAGGTTTTGGTGTCTGTGACGCTTGATGGAACACTGGCTGGGCTCCGTAACGTCTTCGTGGATCTCGGTGTTGAACGCCCGCATCTCTACCTCGACGCAGTGACCATCTCAGCTACCAACCGGAAGCGCAGTGACGGTGAGCCTCTCCTGTCCGCCCAGGTTACCGTGAGCGCGTTTCGAAAGCTCCCATGAACATCGTGAATCCGACGCTGCTGCTTGTTGCGGCGAATATGTTGTTTGCCGGAGGGGGGGCTTATTGGGCGTTGGATACGGATCCGACCTGGTATCCGCCGAAAGCCAAGCGGCCTGCGAAGGAATTGCTTGTAGCTGGTAAGGACACCTTCAGCCGCAAGGATATTGTCGAGTTGACGCAAACTCTGACTCGGCCGCTGTTTAGCGAGACACGCAAGCCTCCGCCTCCGCCTCCGCCGCCGCCGCCTAGCGCATCGCTAGAAACTGCGCCGATACGGGATCCGCTTAAAGACGTTCGAGTGATTGGATTGATTGAAGGCGAAGGGGGGGGGGCTATCATCAAGGTAGGTAAGGATGTAAGGCGCGTTAGTGTTGGGCAAGCGTTTGAGGGATGGACTCTTATGCAGGTGAGTGGCTTTACCGTGAAGTTTGCTAGCGGATCGAGCTCTCGGAGTCTGAATATGACGTTCTTGCCGCAGCCTGAGCCTGGGGAGGGGCAGAAAGATGGACTGAATGTATCAGTGGCGTCTCCTGTCAGTAGTGGAAAGCTTGGGCGTCCGTCAGATCCCGAAAAGGATCGTTTGAGCATGGAAAAGTACGCTGCGAGGGCTGCAGCAATTAAGCAGCAGTTCGAGGCATCCGCTGGTAAGAAGAAGTAGGACCCCTCGGGGCAATGATTATTTATGAGAACACTAGTTAGATGCACCGTCGTGCTGTCCCTGCTTTCAGGGTGCGCCACGGACAGATTGCGAAGCGAGCCTCCTTTGGCAGAGCGTGGAGGGCAAAAGCCTGTTGATGTGGATAAGTTGATCGCTGAGCGGAAAAAATCTGAAATGCCGCTTGTGAGCGGCGGTGGAGTGGCAGCTAGCTCCTTAGAAAAAGTGAAGCCCTCCCTGATCCGCGGTTCGGATCAGATGATAAAGGATGTTCCCGTAAAGGCTAGCGTTGCCGTATCTGGAAAGGAAGTATCCCTGCGTTTTGAGCAGGCGCCGGCGACGGATGTGGTACATGCGATTCTTGGAGATCTCCTGAAGGTTCCATACTCCATCCATCAACCAATCTCGGGAACAATAACTCTGCATACGCAGAGGCCCATGCCCCGTGATCAATTGTTGAGCGTCCTGGAGTCGGCCCTACGCGCCAGCGGTTTGGTGATGATGTCTGATTCGGCTGGTGTCGTGCATGTGGGCAAGCCCGACTCGTTCAAGGACTCAGTCCCGCCGCTAGGAAAGTTGGCGGCTCTCCAGAGTGGTCAGGGGCTAGTGGTCGTACCCTTAAAGTATGTCGGCGCTTCGGAGATGGCTGACATCCTCAAGCCAGTTACTCGTCCAGACTCCATTGTTAGAGTCGATTCGGTGCGTAATCTCCTCATTCTTATGGGCTCTAGGCAGCAAGTAGAAGGTTGGCTGGATATTGTCGACACATTCGATGTTGATGTATTGAAGGGCATGTCCGTCGGCCTTTTTCCTTTGCAGAATGTGTCGGTGAAGGAACTTGAGTCTGCCCTTCGAGCCATCTTGAGCGGCACTTCATCTGTAAGCGGAGCTGCTGCTCCTGCCTCGCGTGCAGCGGCTAGTCCCTCGGCTGCGGCCATCTCGCCTCTGGCGCCTGCCGAAGTCCAAGCCCTCCCCGCGATGGGGCCGCTCGGGGGGGTGGTAAGGTTGATGGCGATCGATCGCCTCAATGCCTTGCTTGTTGTGACGCCCCGCGCCCATTACCTCGAAACAGTAAAAGAGTGGGTTGAGAAGCTGGATCGCCCCAGGGATGGTGAAACAGAAAGGCAGTTGTTTGTTTATCCCGTCCAGAACGGGACTGCGCAGCACATGGCCAGTTTGTTGAACGCACTCTTTGGTGGAGGCGGGCAGGGACAGGCCGCAAATGCCAACAGCGGCATAGCACCTGGGCTAGCAACGGGCGCCTTGGGAACGCAGGGTGTGGGCGGAAGTTCAGCCCAGGCTTTTGCCAGTGCGGCTAGTGCAAATACTGGGCAGCAAGGGGCTGTTATCTCCCAAGTGAATCTTGGCAGTCAGGTGAAGGTGGTTGCCGATGAATTCAATAATTCGTTAATCATTTTCGCTCCCCGGGTCGATTACCGCAAAATCGAGTCTGCGCTAAGGCGCCTGGATCAGGCGCCTAACCAAGTTCTGATCGAGGCCAGCATTCTTGAGGTAACGCTAACTGATGCGCTGAAGTACGGGCTCCAGTGGTATTTTCAAGACTCGCTGCGCTCTGGTTGGAGTGGGGCCGGGCAGCTGACGTCCAGTTCTTCCGGGACGATTGCAGTGGCATCGCCAGGGTTCTCATACTCAATCACAAATCCTTTGGGCAACATCCGTGCCGTACTTAATGCCTTGGCAGAAAAGTCCTTGCTCAAGGTGCTCTCCAGTCCAAGCATTATGGTTCTGGACAATCACACCGCAGCCATCCAGGTGGGGGATCAGCAGCCCATCCGATCCGGTGAAACCGTAACTACAGGTGGAGTGATCACAAGTTCAATCCAGTACAAGGATACAGGTGTCATGCTGTCCGTGACACCTTCAGTTAACGCCGGCGGCTCCGTCGCCATGACTGTTAAGCAGACTGTCACAGATGTGGGATCGGTGGATTCGGCTACGGGGCAGCGGAGCTTCCTGCAGCGTCAAATTTCTAGCCGTGTAGCTGTTCGGTCGGGAGAGACAGTAGTGTTGGGAGGGTTGATCCGGGACAACAAGACAAATGGCCGACAGGGGGTGCCCTTGCTCTCGAGCATCCCGTATCTGGGCTCCCTTTTTTCGACGACCACCGAAAGTACAACCCGGCAGGAGCTGCTGGTCATGATCACGCCTAGGGTTATGCAGAGTGATGACGATATTCGGGAAGTCAGTGATGAGATGCGGCAGCGGATGCGCAGCTTGAGGCAGTACGGAGCAACGAACATCCGCGAGCAAGCGGGTGTCGGCGAACGCGCCTTGGCACCGTCCATAGAGTTAAGCGCGCCGTGATGGTCGAGTGGTTTTTGAGAGTGGAAGGATGTTTTATGAGTGAAGCTAGATTTTTAGTCACCTGTTTTAAAGCGGTTGGGCTGACGATTGCGGCTACCTTGCTTTCGGCCTGTGCCACATTGTCCCGCGCTCCTGATGAACAGGTCGGAGAGCGTGTTCGCGCTCGCTACGCTGCGCTGATCGCTGCTGATTATCAAGAAGCGCATAAATTCTACACCCCGGCCTTTAGAAAATCGTGGACATACCGTGAACTGATACTGATGCGGCCGCCGGTTGTGAAGTATGTGAAAGCCAGTCTTGCATCGGTTAAGTGTTCGTCAGAGGACGCCTGTGATGTTGGCGTAGAGGTAACTTACCGGACCGCAGGAGGCATCCGTGGTGTCCCAGAAGGGTTTGAGAGTTCCCGCTACAATGAGGAAAAGTGGATCAGGGTGGACGGTGAATGGTGGTTTTATCAGCCCGACTGACTTGTTGTTTTGGCGCAACTTATGTTTTTTTTTTGATCCGGTCGTTGTCGTTTTTGTGTGATGCGTGGTAAAAAATGGTGGCCAGGCTTAGCAGTTACTCTCTGTAGGTCTGCATCCTTTTGGCGCTTGCTAACAATGGTTAGATGTGAGACAATCTAAACGGTTACGTTTGTAGCTCTCCCTCCATGTGGCTGCGTCACAGGATAAAATGCAATTTTCATTTAATCGAAAAGGTAAAGTGTGATGAAGAAAAAGCTTCTTATGACTGCGATGGTTGCAGCGCTGGGTGGAGTCGGTACTGCGCAGGCTGTGCACGTGAACTCTGACGGTCTGGGCCAAGTTCTGATCTACCCGTACTACACCGTCCAGAACGGCTTTGATTCCTACATCAACCTGGTTAATACCACCGATGAAGTCAAGGCTGTTAAGGTTCGTTTCCTGGAAGGCAAGAACAGCCAGGAAGTGCTTGACTTTAACTTGTACCTCTCCCCGAATGACGAATGGTCCGGGAAGGTGACCACCAGCGCATCCGGCGGTGCCAAGCTTGAGTCCTCGGACACCTCCTGCATCGCTCCGTCCCAGATCAAGGCCGGTGGTGAAGATTTCCGTAACCTTCAGTACCAAGCGGACAGCATCAAGACTGTCGCCCGTACCCGCGAAGGCTATGTTGAAGTCATCGAAATGGGTGTTGTGACCGACACCGATTCGATTGCTGCTGCTACTCACGTCGGCGGTTCCGCCACCGTGATTGCTGCCCCCGCTAATTGCGGATTGATTCGCACCAACGCAAAGAGCACCACCGGTCTGTTCAATGGCGCTAAAGCATCGAACGGTATCAGCGCACCGACCGGTGGGCTGTACGGTTTCGTGACCCTTATCAACGTCAATAGCGGTTTGAAAACTACTGTTGATGCGATCGCCATTGATAATTTCTTTGTTGATCAAGTGGTTGCAGGTAATCCGCTGGGCTTGGATTTGCACTTCGCGCCGGGCACTACCAGCCCTTCGCTGGAAGATGTGAATACCGATGGTGAGATCATTGATGGTGCTAGCATCATTACCTTCAGTAGCGCTAACCCGGTTGACAGCCTCTCCGCAATCTTGACCCGTTCGAATGTTTATAACGACTATTCGATCGATGCCGGTCGTGATTCGAAGACTGACTGGGTTCTGACCTTCCCGACTAAACGTTTTTACGTCAATACCTCAACCCCGGCTCCTTTCACCGAAACGTGGAAAACTGCTACTTCCACGTCCTGCGATCCGATTCAAATCGTTTATTACGATCGTGAAGAGCGTCGTCATAACGTGACCATCGATGAAGACTTCTCTCCGAAGCCTGATGTCGTTGCTGCCACCAACTCGCTGTGCAACGAAGTCAATACGCTTTCCATCAAGCGCTTTGGCACGGCTGCTGGTACTAGCACCCTGTTCGGGGCTGAGTACACCAACGCCTCCTTTACGGTTGATGATGCAGGCTTTGTCGCTGGCTGGATGAACGTTTCCTTCGCCAATACCCTTGCCGGCGACGTCAGCATTGGCGGTCAAACTCCTGTTCCAGGTACCTTGATCGGTCTGCCGGTGGTCGGCTTCAGCGCACTGAGCAACAGCAACGGCACGCTAGTGGTTGGTGGTGTGAATGTCCTGTCGAATTACTTGGGCAGCTCTGCTCATAAGGGTGTTCGCGCATTGACTACCCCGTAATACGTAATGGTGTTGAAGCAAAAAGTAATGTAATACTTTTTGTTTCAATTTTAAAAAAGAAAAGCACCGGCTAGCTGGTGCTTTTCTTTTTGATCATGACTATCCTTAAGGTCTAGGAGGATGTCCGAAATGAAAAAGCTGTTTGTAACTTTTGCAGTATGTGGGCTGTTGCCAACCGCTAGTATTTCGGCAACAGATTTCGATATTTCTATTGACAATGGTGCGGTTACGCGTTACGTCTTGCAGAATTTGAGTGTTTCTGCGAGTGGTGCGGTTACTGTTTCAGTCACATCAACAGGAGCTGTGCCGACAGATCCCACTTATCCGCTGACGATTACACAGTCGGTAGGTGGAACGATCTCAGCGAACAATCCCCCTCCCTATACGTGCACGGGTGGAGTCTGTCCTTCCGTCGCTTTGACGGCGGCGCCCATCACGGACTACGCGTTCACCAGTTGGGGAGGTGCTTGTGCAGGCCAAACTGGCGCGACGTGTACTCTGCAAATGAGCACAGCTCGAGTCGTTAGTGCTACCTTTACGAGCACTGTTGCGCCCCCCCCTTCAACCGCGTGTAACCCCGCCAACACGACCGTGGTCGATGTTGCGACAGAACTGCCTTTGAAGTCTTTTGCTCGTACAGATTATCGACCGACGCCTGCGACGGTTTATTCGTTTGCATTCAAGACGACGTCGGCAAGTAATGTTGTTGCTGGACAGCTTTCCGTTGCGAAGTTGAGTTCTTCGTTGGCAGGGAAACTCATCGTTGTTTCCGAGTGTCGAGGGGATATAGACACAGCGCTCACATCGGAAAAGACGGGTGGTTGTGTTCGTTTCGGAGCTGAGACATCAACGATTTCATACGTAGTGAATGCGTTGCCACCTGTCAAGCCTTCGGCGTATTGCAATCTCAAACCAAATACACAGTATTATCTGAACGTTGTGCCGCGTCAGACGACTGATGGGGCGGCCAATTGCACCAGTACAACAAACTGCGGGTTCAGCTTCCTCGCTAATTGATTATATTTTGTGGCTACTAGGGATGGATCGATATTCGGTCCATCTTTTTTTGAGGTCAAGTAATGCGTTTCCAGAACTTTTTTTTGAGTCTCTTGCTTGCTGCTGCTCCCTGCCTTGCTGAAGACAAAGTGCTGATGAAGCATGAAGGAACTGTGCTTCGCCAAGGTGACCTAACTCGGGCTGTAAGCACTTTTGTTCCGCCAGATCAAATTGGCGCATTCTATGCGGATGAAAAGAAAGTCCGTGACACGATCGTTCGCGTTTTCATCCAGAGAAAGCTTGCCGAAGAAGCAGCCGCCAGAAAATTGTCGTCAGAAGAGCGTGCGACGATTGAGGATGCGAAGCTACGCGCGCAGTCTCAAGTTCAGATTGAATACCTGATAAATAAGCGCACACAGCCTGATTTTGGGTCAGCGGCTCTGGAAGCCTATAAAGCCAATAAGGAAAAGTACACTACGCCTGAGCGTGTGCAAGTCGAGCACATATTGATCGATATGAAGTCGCGCACGGAAGAGGCTGCCCTCGCGCGTGCCAACGAGATACGGGCGCTCGTGCTAAAAGGAGATCGAAAGTTCAGCGATATCGCACGTGAGTACTCCGACGATTCGTCAGTGTCGAGAAATGGCGGCGATTTGGGGCTATTCGCCAAAGGTGCGATGGTTAAACCATTTGAAGATGCCGCTTTTGCAATGAAAAATGTCGGTGATGTTTCTGAACCGATTAGTACCAAGTTTGGGTTTCATATTCTTCGCTACCTTGGCAGGGAGCCTAGTGGTTACACACCCTTTGAGAAGGTGAAGGAAGGGTTGGAGAAGGAAGAGAAAAGTAAGTTCAGAAGCAGAGTCCTGAACGAGGAATTTGAGCGCGTCAGTAAGGTAAATGGCGTTCAGGTTGACCAAGACGCAATCAAGGAATTGCTGAAGCCCGTTGTTGGCGCTGCCAAGCGCTAACGGGTAGTGGTTCGGATGAATGAGAGGCTCGGCTGGAATGCATTTTTAGCCGAGCTCTCCGCCAATACGATTTTTCCAGTCAGAATATAATGGCGCGCTTTTATCCAATATCTCCGCTGACGGCCATTCATGCCTTGATTTGCAACAGGCACATGGTAATTCAATTGACGAAGCGCGAAGTGGAGGGGCGTTACAAGGGGTCCATCTTTGGTTTTGCGTGGGCATTGCTCAATCCCCTTATTCTGCTTGCGCTGTACACATTTGTTTTTGGGTACGTCTTTCGAGCTCGATGGGGGGCTGGGAGCAATGTGTATGACTCTGCAGAGTACGCTGTCATTCTCTACGCTGGCTTGATTTTGCACGGTTTTTTTGCGGAGTGTCTCGCCCGTGCGCCAGGCTTGATTGTAGGAAATCCAAATTTCGTGAAGAAAATTGTTTTTCCATTGGAGCTTCTTGCTTGGGCGCATCACGGTGCCGCGTGGTTTCACTTCTTTATGAGTTGGACTGTGCTGGTGTTTTTTCAGCTAATTGTTTTTGGTCATGTCCCGCTAACGGTTTTCTTGCTTCCGATGGTCGTTCTTCCATGCGTCTTGTACGCTCAGGGACTGATGTGGGGAGTGTCCGCCCTTACTGTTTATTTTCGTGACCTTGCCCAGCTGATCGGCTTGGTTGTGACGTGCCTCCTGTTTGCATCCCCTGTTTTATATCCGCTTGATTCAGTGCCTGAGTCTTTTCGAGGATTCCTTTATCTCAATCCGCTAACGTCCTCGTTGGAGATGTTTCGATCGGTCATGATTTGGGGGCGAGTGCCTGATGTCTTCGAGTTGTTTTGTCAGATACTTGCAGGGCTAGGTGTGTTTTGCGGCGGCCTCTTCATTTTCCAGCGTAGCAGGAGTGGTTTTGCCGATGTCCTCTGAGTTGGGAGCCGCCGTCGCCGTTGTTGTTTCTCATGTAGTAAAGTCTTATAGAATTTATCAAAGGCCCCAGGATCGTTTGTTGCAAGCGCTCTTTCGAGGAAAGAAAAGGTTCTTTGAAGAATTTTATGCTGTCAAAAATATCGACTTTCAGATACGGCGCGGAGAGGTTGTCGGCATTCTAGGACGCAACGGGTCTGGCAAGTCGACATTGCTCCAGATGATCGCAGGCACGCTGGAGCCCACATCTGGAAGCGTTGTTGCGAACGGAAGATTAGCGGCCTTGCTTGAGCTTGGTGCCGGCTTTAGTCCCGACTTTTCGGGTATGGATAATGCCCGCCTTAGTGCGAGTATTCTGGGTCTGAGTGAGCCGGAGATTGAGCAGAAGCTGCCTGAAATACTCGCTTTTGCCGATATTGGCGATCATATATTTCAGCCAGTCAAAACATATTCGAGTGGAATGTATGTGAGGTTGGCTTTTGCCGTGGCCGCTTGCGTAGATCCGGATATCCTCATTATTGATGAGGCCCTGGCTGTCGGAGATGTGAAGTTTCAGACCAAGTGCTTCAGGCGCTTCGAAGAATTGGTCGCCTCAGGCAAGACGATCATTTTCGTTACTCACTCCGTTGAGCAGGTTGTGCGTCATTGCACGCGGGCTCTGCTGATTGATGGGGGCTGTCTGATTGACGATGGCGTGCCGAGAGAGATAGCAAACCGCTATCTGGACATGATGGTTGGTGCCGCCCCACCGATCAAGCACGCCAGTTCTCCGCAGCAGAGTGGAGGCAGCCTGTTGTCGGCCATTGAAACCCGGGCAGGCTATTGCAGTGGGGAATATCGGTGGGGTGAAGGCCGTGCCAGAATTCTCGATGCAACGCTGATTCGCGAGGGTGAGGATTCTCACTGTATCCAGTTCGATACCAGGGATCGAGTACAAATCCAGTTTGCCGTTGAGTTTGATGCGCCAAGCGAAAGACCAATTTTCGGGGTTTTCGTAAAGACGCCCGATGGTGTTACGGTGTACGGCAATTCAAGCCGTAATCTATGTCCTCCTTCAGAGGGGCGAAGGGTGGCGGCGGGTGACGTTGTGTCGGTAACCTTTTCGTGCTTGCTGAACCTTGGATGCGGTAGCTACGTGCTATCCCTTGGTGTTTCCGAGGATTCATTCGGAGAAATTGTCCCGTTGGACAGGCGCTATGATGTCATGCAATTCGAGGTTGTTAATTTCTCGGGAGCTGTCGGATTAAGCGATCTCGACGCGTCATGCCGGGTTGTCCTCATGTAGCCATGAGGGGGTAAATATCATTTTTAGAAAAATTCTCCAGAGCGTTCGTTCCCATATGCTGGCTTCCCCGGCTGGATGGAAAGGCGCCTATTCATTCAATGGTATGGATAGGGTGTGGGTCCCGATTTCTGGAGAGGTTGCCTTTTCCTATACTGACGGAACCGAGACTGAGCGGCAATTGCTGGAGTCAGTGAGGGCGGTCTCGGACAGAAGTGTTTTGTCCATGGAGATCAGGCAGCAGATACGCGACTGGCCTACTCGTTACCATTTCAGCCCGCGTCGTGCGAATCTGTTGAGGCCCTTGCTGCCCTATTTCGAGGGGAAGGATGTCCTTGAGGTGGGCGCTGGATGCGGTGCGATATCCCGCTTTCTGGGTGAAAGCGGTGCCCGTGTTGTAGCGCTGGAGGGGAGTGGTGCGCGAGCTCGGATCACGGCTGCCCGCTGCAAGGGGCTGGGTAATGTCGATGTTGTTGCCGATGTTTTTCAGAGCTTTCCGGTAGAGGCTCGTTTTGACGTCGTTACCCTGATTGGTGTGCTCGAGTACGCACGGATTTTCTTCGCCCACTCAGGAGAGGACGATCCTGTCGATGCGATGCTCCAGCACGCGAGGCGTTTCCTCCGGCCGGGTGGCGTTCTTATTCTGGCGATTGAAAATCAGCTTGGTTTGAAATATTTCGCAGGCTGCCTGGAAGATCACGTCTCTGTCCCGATGTTCGGCATTCAAGATCTTTATTCAGAGAATGGTGTGGTTACGTTTGGAAAGCAGGAGTTGGTGACGCGACTGCAGGCTTCAGGCTTTGTATCGCAATCATGGTTCTACCCTTTTCCTGATTACAAGCTGCCTACGTCTGTCGTTACAGAAGACGGCATGGCTGCTCATTCCACGGTTGATTTGTCTCCATTGATGAGTGCCTCTGTGGTGGCCGATTCGCAAACTCCTCCGCGCTTCCTCTTTTCCCTTGAGCAGGCGTGGGGCGTTGTGTATCGAAACGGATTGGCTGGAGATCTGGCGAATTCATTCCTTGTGGTTGCGGGCGGGGAGGATATGCCGCGCCATGATCCGAATGTACTTGTGCACCACTATTCCGTGGAACGACTCCCGCGATTCTCCAAGGCCGTGATGATTCGTCAGGGCGAGAGCGGAGCCCGGGTTGAATCGAGATTGCTTTGCCCCCAGAGCGCTGCCGCACCGGGGGACCGTCTGGGCTTGAAGCTTGCCGACGGTGATTTTTTAGCGGGCTCCCTCTGGCAAAAGGAGTTGTTTCGTGCGCTGAATAAACAGAACTGGTCGGTTGGTGAGCTAGCGCTCTGGGCAGATATTTGGGTTGGACATCTACTTGAGTTGATTTCGATCGAACGGCAGAGTATCGGGCTCGACACGCGCATTGATGGCTGTCTGCTTGATGCCGTGCCAAGAAACCTCTTGGTGAACGGCATTGCCGGCCAGTTTATTGACCTGGAGTGGAACTGGAAAGAAGGCGTCGAATTCGGACACCTTCTTTATCGCGCAATAATGCTTGGCCTGCTCTCGGTCGGTAGTGTGGCGGCTCCATGTGACCCGTGTTTGCTCAATGCCGGGAATTTATTTGTTGCTGTCTGCCGTGAGCTCGGTTTTGATTTTTCCTGGGAGCGCTTTGAAAGAGTTCATTGCCTGGAGCGGGAAATTCAATATCAAGTGAACGGCGTCGAGTGGATCCGTTTTGACGAGATTGCTGGATACCGGTTGTCTGCCAGGTGAGGCCCGTTCGCTAATTGGTCCAACTGCAGCCCATGCATAGCCAGGGGCTGCAGCTTTTTCCGCCTGCTGTTTTTACTTCTCGATCAAGTAGTAGACGCTGCCCCTGTCCTCAAGCCTGTCATTTCCTTCCAGTTCATTGAAATGGCTGTCGACGATCTTGGGGCAGATTTTTCTGATCAGTTTGTCGAATGACTCCCGACTGTAGCGATTGCCCCAGGTCCAGCCTGGTGCGGGTGCTTCAAAGTAGTCCGTGTCGTTTGTCGCCAGAGATACGACGTTTTGAACGATGAGGTACTTGCTCGCCGTTTTGTAGGAAAGAGTCAGGATTTCTTCCGGGTTGCTGACATGGTATAGCCCCCCCACGTTTGCAACGATGTCGGTCGGGATGAGTGCCGTGTCGGGAGAGATGTTTTCCTTGATGAACTCGATGCCCTGGATGCCAAGACGTTCGGCAATCAGTTTTGCGTTCTTGAAGTGACCGTCGTGGTCATTGTCTATGCCGATGCTTCTGCTGCAGCCGAGGCGTGCTGCAACCATTGCGTAATAGCCGTCCGCACAAAAAAGCTCGGTAAAGGAAATATCGTCTGATACACGCTTTTTCGACTTCGCAATGGCGTAGGCGATGTAGGCGGAGATGATGGGGGCCTTGGTCTTTTGATTGAGTTCAAAGATTCCGGGGAGCTGGGCGTTGTCGACGCCGAAAAATGAATAGCTGTGATAAAGCGGGCCCAGATCGTGAAGGATGTTGTCACGCTTTTCTGTTCTAGCTCCGTTCATCATGTGGCTGCCTTCGAGGAGTTGTTATTGACGCGTTGGGACCGTCTTGAGTATAAGATAATCCGCTTCTCCACCCATTCCCATGAGCACGCAGCGATGGGGATAGTTATGGCCAGTGTCGCGATAAGCAGCCAGGGGAAGCGGTAAAAAATCGCTTCGCGGAACAGTGGCTGTTCCATCAGCAAGTCGATAACCGGAAAGTGCCAGAGATAGACGCCATAGCTTATTGTGCCAAGATAGACGACAGGTCGTGCGGCCAATATATGTCCATGCTTTTTATCTCCCAGACTGGTGCGCAGGATGATGGTGGCGACACTCAGATTCAATAGTGGTGTCCAGCCATAAAATATGAAGCTGTCGGTCCAGTATTTTTTGTAATTGTAGTGTTGCCAGTAAAGCAGGGCTATGAGGACGATCGCCGATGCGAGGATAGGTATCTGGCGGGCCGTGACGAAGCGCCGAACACCTGCAAACCTCTGCTTCGTGACGATTTCGACATGCATCCAGGCGGCCAGCAAGCCCATGCCAAAGGAGTCGATGGCGCCAGGCAACTGGACGGCCATGGTGACTTTCTCGTTCATTGGGGCGTTTGCCATGGTGATTACGGCAAAGTGCCTCCAGGCGGGCATGATCATGATCAGCAGCAGGCACAGGTATCTGATTTTTCCCGGGGCCAGCAGGGCCGAGAGTGCAGGAAGCACCAGGTAAAAGGAAAGCTCCACGGGCAAGGTCCACCACACGCCGACGAGCGGCTGGGTGCCTACTGGCGGGGGTGTGAATAGCATCAGCATGTGAAGCCACAGGCTGTCGGGGCTGGGGATCAGTTCTGCCTTGCCGCTACAGAAATAGATGAGTATCAGCAAACCCAGTTGCAGGTAGTAGGCCGGAAATACCCGGGCGAGACGGCGTGTCAGGAAGGGAATTGCTTCGGGGCGGCGGCCTTTGCCGGCATGCGCCAAGGCATAGGGGAGTCCCAAAAGAAAGCCGGACAACACGAAGAATATCTGCACGCCCGCCCAGCCACAGCTGAAAAAGGGCGTCAGGTCGATGCTGCCAATGGAGATGATGCGCGGCGTGGCGACAACCCAGGTGTGATAGATCAGTACCCAAAGCGCGGCGAGTCCGCGTAGGCCGGTTAGTTCGGGAAAGTCGCGCATGCTTGGTTGTGGAGCGCTCGTCAGCGCCGTGCTTTTAGGTGAGTCCACCGCACCCGCACATACTTGTACACCTTCCCCGCTGACACCGCCGTGCTGAGCAGCGCCTTGTGTACCGGGTTCAGGTCGGTGCGCTTCTTCAGGCTGGCGGCCCACTGGGATTGGCGAATGTACTGGATCAGGCTGTGGCGGTCGCGGCGGATGAAGGGGGAGCGGAGCAGGACGCCCATGGAGGGAACGGCGCTTTGCTCCACGAATTGGCCGACGCCGAAGACTTCGTTGTGGCTCAGGGAGGTGTAGGCCTCGAGCATCTCGCCCGGGGTGCGGGTGACGAGGGCGTTCCAGATGGCGAGGGCCTGGGGGCGCAGCTCGGCGCTCGACACGGCGTGGTTGTCCAGGTACTCGGCCCAGGCCTGGGCGGCGAAGAGCACGCCCTGCTGGAAGTGGGACACGTAGCTGTGGAAGACGGTGTTCTCTTCGTCGTCGATCAGGCGCTGGGCTTCGATCTTGCCCGAGGGCAGCAGGCGGTAGCCTTCGACGCTGCCGTTGGGGGAGTTGCTGAGCATCTCCAGGGGGGCCACGGCGTCCAGGAGGTGGCTGGCCTCGGGGTGCTGGTTGAGGTTGGGGCCGAAGGCGTGCTTGCGGCAGTTGACCGGCTGTTCGTTGAGCACCCGGGCCAGGCCGAGGTAGTGGCCGAAGAGGGTCTTCTCGGGCAGGACGTGGGCCAGGTTGTCCTGGATGGTGCCGCGCCAGCCGATGTCCACGATGCCGATGCGGCTGTCGGTGGCGGCAAGCCCCTTCTGTTCGATGTAGGCGAGGAGGCGCTGGGCGTCGCCGGTGGACTTGCCTTCGATCAGCTGCTGGAAGTCCGGGTCGGCAAACAGCGCCTGGACGCGGGCGTCCTGCCAGGGGTAGACCACCTCTTCGCCGATGGGCAGCCCGTGCCGGCTGCACAGCCCTTCCAGCGCGGCCGGTTCGAGGCCCAGGGAGCGGGCCAGGGCGAACATGGACTGGGTGCTGTAGAGGTTCCACATGCGCATCAGCTCGGCGGTGCTCACCTCGCGCAGGGACGCGCAGAAGGTGGCCAGGCGGCTGACTTCGAGAATGCCGTGGGGGGGCAGGGGCAGGCCGGCGATCTTTCCGTGGGGGAAGAGGCGCTCGAAGATCTGGATGAAGAATTCGCCTTCCCGGGTGAAGAAGAACAGGCGGTCGAGCCCTTCGGCGACGCACTGCTCGGCGACCGACAGACAGAAACCCACCCACAGGGGGGCAGCCTGGGTGCCGAGCAGGAAGGCGGCCCGGGCATCGCCATGGCGGCCGTCGAGGGCGTCGTCGCGCCCGTCGGCGATGATGCGTTCCAGGTGGCCGAAGAGGGTGGCCCGGTCGGCAAACAGGCTCTCGCGCAGTTCCCGCTCGGCGTGGGGCTGTTCGGGCAGGTAGTGCACCGAGGTGATGCCGATGGCGCCGGGGATGGTGACGTCGGAGTGGCGGTTGTCGCCGATATGGACGTGATGTTCCGGGGCCACGGCGAAGGCCTCATGGACGTGCCGGAAGAGCTGGCCGGAGCGCTTGTTGAGGCGGATGTCGCAGGAGCTGATGCCGTCGGCGGCGATGTCGTCGAGGCCGTGGTGCTGCAGGAGCGCGTT
The DNA here is from genome assembly GCF_028689785.1 of Zoogloea sp. Lineage (GTDB taxonomy): Bacteria > Pseudomonadota > Gammaproteobacteria > Burkholderiales > Rhodocyclaceae > Zoogloea. The sequence goes on from NZ_JAQVCN010000003.1 coordinate 130,612, forward strand.
GAGCATGCCGGCCGGCATGTAGAAGTCGGACAGGAACAGGGTGCGTTCGGCCGGGTACTGGCCGATCACCTCGCGGCACTGGGGGTCGGGGAAGGTGTTGGCCTTCTCGAGGGCCAGCTCGGCGGCGGCGAGCTCGTCGGCCACCCGCGCGGGATTGACGCCCGGGGCGGTGACGACCCGCTGCACCAGGTGTTCGAGAACATGGTGCAGGGTGTACTCGTCGTCGGTGCCGGCCCGGGAGGCGGCGCGGGCCAGCTCGCCCTCGATCTGGCAGCGTTCGCGAAAGATCGCCCAGTGGTCGCCAAAACCGTCGGCCAGGTGGGCGCTGAAACGCAGTTGCAGATGTCGCGCGGCGGTGAGCTTGATGAAGTCCGGGTGGCATTTGCGCCGGAGCAGGGTGTCCCAGACATCGAGCGTCTTGAGCTTGTACATGCGGGAGGGGGCCTTTATCGGTTCTCGAGCATCCGGCGCGCCACCCGGGCGCCCCAGCCGACAAATCGGCGCAGGCGCGGCGGCAGGGAGTTGACGTAGGCGTTGGGCGGCGAGGACAGGCGCTTCTGGATGCTGGCCGGCAGGGTGCCCACGTAGTGCTGGGAGGTTTCCGCGGCGGCGGTGTACAGGCGCTCAATGCCGGCTGGGTCGGGCGCGTGGCCCTTCAGCACCCGCTCGACGGCATCGCGGAACTGGTCGGTTTCGACGCTCAGGGGGCGGTCGGCCATGAAGCGGGTGCCGGCCTGGCTCATGGCGGCGCGGGTGGCGGGCTGGTCGAGCAGGCGCAGGATGCTCTCGGCGATGCACTCGGGGGTCTGGTTGGCCAGGGTCACCGCTTCCGGAGGGAAGTCGTAGAGGGTGTTCTCGCGCCACATCTCCACCACCGGCAGGCCCGCCGCCATCATCTCGAAGGGGATCCGCGAGGGGTTGGAGGCGCTCAGGCACAGGCCCACCGCGCTGCGGTTGTAGAGGGTGTTGCAGTCCTGCAGCTTGAGCAGGCCCAGGTGTTCGTGCTCGAACCAGATCGCGCCCTTGTCCCGGGCGGGGGATCCATACAGGTAGATCTTCACGTCGGGCATGCGGTGCTTGACGATGCCCAGCGCCTCCAGGCCCAGTCGGCTGCAGCGGCGCGGCTTGTCGGGCTGGTGGATGAAGCACACGGCCCGTTCCTTCTGCACGTCGGGCAGGGGGCGGTAGATGTCCAGGTTGGCGCCGAAGTCGAAGTGGTAGGCCGGTACGCCGAAGCGCTCGCCCAGCTCATGGCGCAACCAGCGCCCGATGGTGACCGGCGTGAGCCCGTAGCGATAGGAGTTCTCCGCCATGAGGAACGCGTCACCCATGGGGTTGAAGCAGGCTTCGTAATCCTGCACGAAGTAAAGCTTGCGGCAGGGGAAGGGCAGGTCGCGCACGAAGGCGGCGGAATACCAGATCGTGGCGATGGCCGCGTCGGCGGGCTGGATGGCATCCCAGCCGAAGCTCACCCGTTCGAAGGTGTAGCCGAAGATCTGTTCAATCAGCTGGCTGCCCTTGTCGGGGTCGGTGTGGGTGCCTTCGAGATAGAGGTGGCAGCGGTGTCCGTGCCGTTCGAGGGCGAGGGCGTGTTCGAGCATCGTCCGATGCCCGCCCGAACCTTCGATCAGCCTCGGGATGAGCCAGGCGATAGTGGCCATGAGGGTGTGCGGTCTTGCGTGTCGTGATTGTTCGAGGCGACAGGGCCGGCGGGCAAATATACGCACCGGCCCGGTGCGCGTAGCCCGTAATTATCGCATGCGGGCTGCGGATGATGGCGGTGCGGGGTGTAAGACCAGATTACGTGGGGAGGAGGCCACGGGGGCGGGCAAGCTTCCGAATCACCAGCCACGCGCCTGCGAGCACCAGTATCGTGAGAAGGACGGACTCGCGGTTGAAGCGTTGTTTTCTCTGGTCGCTTCTGTCGAGAGGCGAAAGCAGGACAGACATACTGCCCGCTTCTGGGGCGTGGGTGTCGATCTCGAGGTGACGTCCGGCCTCGTCGATGGCCACCCACCCCTGGTCGGGTCCGGTCTCGAAGTGAACGATCAGGTCCTGGTGCAGCGTGTTGGTCTGAATCAGAAGTGGGCTCAGGCGTGGTGCGGAACGGTAAACGCCATCCACGTAGGACCATGTCATTGCCGATATCTCGGCTTCAAAGGGCTTGCGCATCCAGACTGGTGTGGAGTGCAGCGCGACGCTTGAGACGCCAACGACCTTCTGGTCGAGAGGTGTGAGACTGACCAGCCTTTTCGAGGGGAGGAGCGCAAAAGGCAGCAGGTGGAGGCTGGTCACGAATGTCGCGAGCAGGAGACTTCCTTGATGAATCCACGTGTGCGCTTGCGACGGCTTGGCCATGGGAATGGGGTTGCGACGATGGTACCGGTATGCGAGCAGAATCACGCCGAGCCCGCAGTAGGCGGAAAACCCGCTCCAGTAGAAGTATCGAAATTCGGCAGATACATTGAAAAAGAAGAATGTGACCAGATAAACCAGTCCAGACAAGAGCACTGCGAGACCAAACTGACCTTCGGTCGTTGTGTGCAGCCGGTAGCGCAACGCCAGGATCAGGCCAATGATCGAGAGCGAGGCAAAGAACCAAGGGCGGCCCAGGCGATCATTGACTTCGGAGGTTGCATAGGCTCGCGCGAGTTGCGTAGCGGGCCGAGGGGGAGAGTCAGGCACTGCCCAGCCCCAGGGGTTGGCAGCGTTGTAAAGCATGGGGCGGGAGTTTGGATCAAAGATGGATTTCTTGAACGTCGGGACGAGCATCACGAAATATGACGCAGGGTGCTCAAGGATGGTGCTGATCCATGCCTGGGTGAGTCGGCTCGTGCCCCAGATGCCCTGGAGATGCAGGGTGTCGCTGATGAAGCGGCATTGCCCCCACGAGGCTGCCGTGTCCCACTGAATGGGGCTGTAGCACGATTCGACTATTTGCCGTGATTGCTCGGAGGTCCATGTTCCGGGAAAGAGATTCTTCCTTTCGTGATATGAAATAGCGAGAAGTTGATAGGTTTTGATGCTGTCACCCGGGTGTGAACGCTGAACGTCTAGTGCAGTGTTCTGCACGCTGTACAGGACGGGAAGCAGGCTGAGCACGGCGAGGCTCTGCAGCGTCGCACGCTTCAAGCCATGATGGCCATTGGCAAATAGAAGGAGCGGGACAAGACAGAAGACCGCATTGAGACGAACGAAAAAACCCAGGGCGATCACGGCGTTCGCTGAAATCTGGAGTGCCAGCCGTGTGCCCGGATTGGCGTGCTCCCGGCGTGCCATATACGCAAGGCTGCAGGCGGTGACCAGCACTGCGGCCAGCATGGCGTCGATCACCACGTGCCCCAGGTAGTTGAAAGTACCGGGTAGCAGTGGAATTGCGACAAGTGCCAAGGCGCCACGCCCAAGTTTTGGCCTGATGGCAATCGCAAGTGCTGCCAGCCCCCCCCAGAAAAGTAGATTGTCGAAAACAATGAATCCGACCGGGCCAGGGAAAAAGTTAAGAAGCGCGCGCCATATTAGCGTGACGGTTGGTGATCGCCAGTCTATGTAATCTCCTGTCATGGCTTCCTCCAGCTGGTACTTTGAGTCTGCGTTCAGATAGCCGGGGTAGCTAGCCGCTATAGAAAGGGTGAAGCCAGCGAAGGCAAGCAGGGCTGGCAGCGCCATTTGAAATTGATGGTGCTTTTCAGTCGAGTCTGAGTACGGTGAATGCATTTGCGCTCAAATTCTGGAAAGACGTACTACGTGCTGGCCCTTATTGAGCCTGATTGTTGTTGCTGCTTTGACTGAAGCATGAATAGAAGCCCCGCAAAACTGCAGAAAAAGCTAGTTACGGAGTAACGAGGTAAATCAGCGACCCCGAGAAACGTGAGCATTGCGATGTTTGCCGCGCCAATAGAAAAGCATATAAATGCTAGCGATCTAAAGTAGGACTGGTGTGGATTGATCCGGTAGGTTGCAGCAGCTCCGAGGGCGGAAAATATAAGCCACATATAAGGTTGACCAAGCTCTCCCTTGGTGAAAAATCGCCATATGTTGTGGATGGCCTCAAATCGCAGACTGGGCTTCCACTCAATGTATGTATCTACACGGTCGGGCTGTAGTATCTCAAGGTTGGAGCGCAGGTTGTCGATGGTAAAGTAACTGTTCTTGTTGCCTTTGAAGTACAGAAGATTTTTGGCGAAATTAAGTCGATGCTCAATGTATGCGACTGGATTCTGTATGATTGTTTTCATCCACCACCAAATGACTTTCTTGCGCTCTTCTTTTTGAGTCAGTCGCAGCTTCATTTCTTCAAAGTATTGCGGGCATTTTCCCCATGGAGAAAAGGTATCCCACCACTTTGCGCTGTAACAGATGCCAGGTTTGTTAGGGAGTGATATGGGCCAGTCTTTAAGTGTGAGGAATTCGTTTGTGTTCTTTGCGTGCGAGATGCCTGCTACATCAAAGATAATCAATGAACCCTCTACTCCTGATTTTTGGGGTTTGAGGATGGTGTTGTTTGCAAAGGAGCTTAATTGGTACGGGATACTAACCGCAAGCACGGCCAAGAAAGCAGTCTTTGCTGCTCCCTTGTTGAGTCCCGGTCTCGTGCGTAGGAAGAATGTTAATGCGACGAACGTAAATAGAAAAATGTTAGTTGGGCGTATGGCGTAGGCAAGTGATAGTGCGAGTATGGTGAGGGCGGTTGCTTTGGTGTCCTCTGTGGACTCTCGTTGAGCTTCGCTTCCTGCTGCTAGGAAAATGGCAGCGATGAGTATGACATCCTTGTAGACGTAGCCGGAAATATAAATGCAAAGGCTCGCGAAGATGATTGCACATATTAGGTGCAGCCACTTATAGTGCTGCTGGGTGTTGATGGTGTTCTTTTTGCTGAAAGCCGAGCCGAGGAAATAGGCGGGCAGTGGAAGTAATAGCAGGCACTGCACAAGCAGCCCAGATGCTGGTTGGCTCAGCCATGGGTCGAATAGCGACCATATGAGGCTGGTCGTAGGGGAGTGCCAATCTATCAGCCAGTCAGGGTGGCGGCCATGGTCAAACATGACCAATGAATCTGAGTTTGCCCTGCCTGGAAAGTTTAGCGTGAAGCCTAAGGCAACCAGTGCGAAATAGATTTTTGTGGGGAAGCGAGTCGTATTAAACATGGTGCGTCGCTATGGGCGAAAAACCAGCTTTTTGCTTGCCCAGAAGTTCGCAAGCATGCCAGCCAGAGATCCAATGGCTATTGCAAGAAGTAGGTGATGTGCTTCTTTTCCGATAACGCTGATTAGTGCTGAATAGAGCGCTATGTTTATAGCTCCACCCGTGAGCATGGCAATAAAGTAACGTAAAAGCTCTTGGAGCGGAGAGTTTGTGCGCCGTGCTGTACGAAATGTTATTGAGCGGTTAAGAGCCCAGGTGAAAACAACTGCTGAAATGAAAGATGCTATGCGGGCGTAGTAAGGGCCGAGTGACGACGAGAGTGCTGTGAGTACTCCAAAGTCGACCGCAAAGCCCGCTAGACCAACAAAGAAAAACTGCGAGAGTTGTTTCATTCTGTATTGCGTGATCTCTTTTGAGAGATGCCAGGTATCGAAAGATAGCAAAGTCTTTTGGCTTCTCTTCTTCCGATTGTGACCGTCTCGAGTATTAGTCCTGTGGTGAACAGCATTACTCCAATAATCCCAAGTCCCGAACTTAGAATTGCTGTTGGAAAGCGCGGTACAAGTCCTGTTGTCGCGTATGTTAAAAAAATCGGCAGTGCAAGAACGAGTGCCGTAGTCATACTTGCTACTCCTAGTAGCGAATAAAACTGAAGTGGGCGTTCAATGGCAAAAAGTCCGACTATGGTTTTGAGGATTCTTGCTCCATCGGAATATGTTCTTAGCTTGCTCGTTGAGCCTTCTGGGCGCACTCCGTACGGGGTGGTTACCTCGCCATAGGGCATTCTCAGTTCTAGAGCGTGGATCGTCAGTTCTGTCTCGGTTTCAAAACCATGGGCCATGGCTGGAAAAGACTTTGCATACCTTCTAGAGAAGGCCCTGTAGCCGGAGAGCATGTCTGTAAATTTTCCTCCGAAGATCCGACTCATAGTCCCTGTTAGCATTCTGTTGCCAAACTGGTGGCCTGCTCTGTATGCGTCATTGCTGTCGTGCTGGCGCACCCCAACAACCATGTCCAGGTTGTCGTCTATCAGTTTCTGTACGAGGGAAGGAGCGCTAGGCGCGTGGTACGTCGCGTCTCCGTCTGCCATGATGTAAACGTCTGCCTCAACGTCAGCAAACATCCGTCGTACGACATTTCCTTTTCCCGCAATGGCGACGTGGTGAACGATTGCACCTGCGGCGATTGCGTTTGCTGCCGTTTTGTCAGTTGAGTTGTTATCAAAGACAAAGATTTCTGCGCTCGGCAACGATTCGCGGAAGCCACTTACCACGGCGGAAACCGTGAGCTCTTCGTTGTAACATGGGATTAATACGGCGACACGGAGTGAAGAAGGATCGGTGACCATCACTTTAATCTTATGTTTGGGAGGTTGGTTAATACTGTCAAATGATAAACGGATTTTCTGGTTTGCCGCTGAGCGCACAGAGTGTCACTTAAGCCACCCTGTCCAGGGGATGCAGATCGGACTAGTTACTTTCCCAATAACCGAAACTTCTGCGCAAGATGGATGAGGCGATTCCAAGGTGCTCTTTGAAATTGTTTGATCATCAAGGCTTGATTTTCAATGAGTTGGTCACGCGCGTGTATCTCCCGCCCCATCTCCTCCATCGCCGCGAAGCGTTCTTCCAGCAGGCGTCCCTGGGCTGTGATGGCCTCGTCACGGTGGGCGATCTCCGTGCTCATGTGGGCCATGGCGCGGGCACGGGCTTCGATGAGTTCGGCCTGGGCCTGCAGGGCGGTGTCGCGTTCGTCGATCAGGCGCGCCTGTGCGTCGAGGGCGCCTTGCTGGTCGGAGAGCTGCCGGGCAGAGCGGAAGATCCGTTCGTCCAGACCGGTGGCCCGGGCCAGGCGGGGCAGGAACCAGCCGTCGGGGCCGGGCCGGGTGAGGGCGCGCAGGGCGGCCGGGTCGGGCAGGCGGCGGGCGGCGATGCCGAAGCACAGGGTGGCCAGGGGCGGCAGGCTGGGGTTGTGGAGCAGGGCGGTGCAGGCGCCCTCGGCATCAAGGCCGTCCAGGGTGCCGCCCAGGGCTAGGGTCTGGATGTAGGCGTTTTCGTGGATGTGCCGCCAGACGTCGTCTTCGGCCAGGGTGTTGCTGGGGTGGACCCGGTAGCGGACCAGGGGTTCGGGCAGCCACAGGGGCGGCGTGTCGGTGCTGGCGCGCAGGGCCCATTCCCAGTCGTGGGTGTAGCGCAGGTCTGAGAAGCCGCCGATACGCTGAAAGAGGCTGCGGGGAAAGACGAAGTTGGAGGTGGTGATGGCCAGGTTGCTGGTGAGCAGCCAGCCGGTAGGGGGCTGGCCGGCGCAGCGGGCGCTGGCGCTGGCGTAGTCCAGGGCGCGCTCGTGACCGGGGGCCGGTCTGCCGTCGCTGTCGATGAAATCAACGCCGCTGAAGGCCAGGCGCGCATCGGTACCCAGGGCGGTCAGCATGCGGGCCAGGCGCTCGGGGTGAAAGGCGTCGTCGGAGTTGAGGATGGCCAGGTAGTCGCCGCGGGCCAGGGTCAGGCCCTCGTTGAGGGTGGCGTGGGCGCCCTGGTTGGTGGTGTGGCGGATGGCCCGCAGGCGGGGGTCGCGGATGGTTTGGATGATGTCCCAGGTGCTGTCACGGGAGGCGTCGTCGATGACGATCAGCTCGAGGTCGTCGAGGGTCTGTTCGAGGACACTGGTCAGGGCTTCCGTGATGTAGGCCTGGTGGTTGTATGCCGGAACGATCACGCTGATCTTGGGGGCGGGCATGGGCTAGTCCTGATGGATGTCGTCGAGCCATGCCTTGAGCGAGCTCAGGACCGCTTCGACGGACGTTGTGTCAATGACTTGGCTGGGTGTTGCGGTCGGCCAACTTGACGTGGGACTACCGGCCGGGCACAGGATGAGAAGCCCGGCTTCGAGGGCGTTGGTACTGTCCTGTTCCAGGCTGACGGAGTCGAGGGCGAGGAAGGCGTCGGCAGCGAGCAGGAAAGAATCCCGGTCATGCTGGGATGTGGCAAGGAAGAGTTGCCGGGTCGCGACCAAGGCGGTTACGTCTTCGCGGCAGTCGTTCCAGCACGGCGCGTCCAGAGCGACTCCGGCGATGATGGCACAGAGATCGTTGCGTGCAGCGATAAGGGGCTTGATTAGGGCGAGGTAGCGCTGGGCAGTGGCGCTGTCGGCCGGTGTGCCGAGGGATAGCAGGATCCGTCCTTGATCGGGAATGCCAAACCAGTGGCGCACCCGCTCGCGCACCTCGCGCCGGCCGTTAGCGTCAAGCACTGGCAGTGAGTGGGGGCCTGCATGCATGTGTAGCGACGGCGGCGGGGCTGTTGGCAACTGCAGTGTTGGTTGGACGAAACGTCGAACCCCGCTGCCAATAATGCGTAAGGGCGCGGAAAATCGCCAGGAGCGGGAGGCGCGGAGATCATCCAGCTGTTTGGTAAGTTCTAGGTTTTGCTTTTCCAGCTGAGCAATATGTAACTGTTGATGTTTTGCGAGCTCTTGGTGCTTAGCCGCTTTGTCAACCAGCTGCTGGATGTCGTGTCTTGCCTGCGCGCGCTCATCCGCTACTTTTCGTAGGCTCGATAGACGGTGTGCAGCCCTAAAGAAGTCGCTTTCTGAGGATGGAGGTGGAAGCACTGCGTTGTAGTCTCGGACCATGTCCTCGACGCTGCGCCCGTGTCGTGCGGTGACTCTTTCACGCATAGAGTCAAGTTTCTTTGGTGCCAGTGCTAGAGATCTAATTTTTGCCGTCAATATTGATGGATTCGGAGGAAACAATTCTCCACTGACTCCGACTTCGATCCGTTCAACAAAAGCGCCTAGCTCTGTTGCCAGTACAGGTAAGCCGAGAGCGAACATTTCGCTCAGGGTATAGCTAAAAGACTCATGGTAAATCGACAGGAGCATGGCGCAGTCGGGGTCGAAGCCACGAATGATGTCTGAAAGATCAGAGATTTCGTAGTTTTCGATGACATCAACTCCCGGTGTGTTTTTGAAAGGGCGTCCAAAAGTGCCACAGCCGAGGAGCAGAATTTCTGCATGTTCAAGTATGCCGGGGAGTGCCTGGCGGAAAAGGCCGAGCCCTTTGTGTTCCGAAAGGCGTCCGGGAATCACAATCCTTAGATGAGATTTAGCAGGGCGAATTGGCAAGGAGGGAAGTTGCGATTGGTCAATCCCATGGGGTATGTGAGTCCATGGTATTTCGGCCAGTTCAGGGTGTAGGGTTATCCATTGGTCGTGCACGCTTTTCGAAGGGGCGATTATTTTGAGCGTTGGCCGCTTGACGAGGCGCCCGTATTCTCGACGCAAATTATGCCAGTCAGCCGAGGAGGTGTTGTGCCAGAACAAGTTTAGGGGGTTGTCATAAAGACAGTCCCGCAAATTTTCTGGAGTGCAGCTCAAGCAGGGAGTCCTGTTGCAGGCAAAAATTGCAGGGCAGAACGGGTAGACGTCATGGAGAACTACAAGTGTTGGCTTATCCGTGGCCAGTGCTTCCAGAGAGTGACCAATCAGTGAAGAGATAATAATGCTTTGAACATTGAAGTCATCCGTGATCTGCGTGAGAATTTTTGCGTATTCAGGATGTGAAGTCGTGCTGGCACGGATCGGGAGCTTAAGTTCCCATGCAAGGATTGGTGCGTATCCCCGTGTAGGTTCAATGAGCTCTAGCCGAAAACCTGCGGAATTCCGGTCGCTAATTGACCTCAATAGTAGATTGCGACGGACTGAGTCTGCGCGGCAGTAGTCCTGGATCCACCGCTCAGTACCGCCGCCCCAGCTATGACTAATGTGTAGCTGTATGGGGCGATACGTATCGGTGAGTGTCTTGGCAGTCGATCCGCTATGTTCGCTTCTTACTTCCGCTTCTTCGGTACCTCCTTCGGCACTGCGAGCTTGGTCAATCGCTTTGCAGAGACGTCGTATCGGGTTATCTGCGATAAAGGAGTGAACTACCTCTAAGTAGTCCGGATGCACTTCGAGCAAACGAGCGATCGCGTTTTTTACGAGCGCATCGCGTTCGGACGAAAAACTCACCCCCCCCTCATGAAACACGAAGACGTCGGCGGCCAGCAGGTTGGCCCAGCCCTGGGCGGCGGCGCGGCGGCAGAAGTCGTTCTCCTCGCCATAGCCGCGGCCGAAGCGTTCGGCGTCGAAGAGGCCGACTTCATCCAGGCAGGTGCGCCGGATGTACATGCAGAAGCCCACGCCGGTGGGGATGTCGACAACCTGCCCGGCCAGGGTGGTGGCGATCAGGCTGTCCAGCCCGGCCAGGCCCAGGCTGCCGGGCACGCCGCCGGTCCAGCCTTCGAAGGGGTAGGAGCAGATGGTGGCGTTGTTGGAGAAGGGGGTCAGGGTGCCGGCCCTGGGGTTACGCGCGGCGCAGGCGGCGAGGCGGTCGAGCCAGTCGTTGGCGACTTCGGTGTCGCTGTTGAGGAGGATCACGTCCCGGCTGGGGTTCAGGGACATGCCGCGGTTTACCGTGCGCACGAAGCCCAGGTTGGTGTCGTTTTCCAGCAGGGTGAGCCTGCCGGCGGCGGCCTGCTCGCGCAGCCATGTGGTCAGCGCCGGTTCGGGGCCGGCATCGTTGATGGCGATCAGCTCGAAGGGTGTCCGTTGGCAGGCACGCAATACGCTTTCGATGCAGCGCTGCGTTTCTGCCAGGCCCCGGTATACCGGGACGATGACGTCGATAGGAGGGGTGTTCAACGGGTTTCAGGCCAATCGTCGGGTGAGGCTTGCGGGCGGGCCTGAAAGCTCGATTTACACTCTTTCAGAACCCGGATCAGGGTGGGGATTTTATCATTGCAGGGCTGTGACGGCCGCCCTTTCCGGAGGTTCGGCCCAGGGCGGTGCATGTGCTCTCCGTCGATATGGTGCATCATGTCGGGCCTCGAAAAATCGGGGCCACGGGGCTGTCTGGCAGAAATCGAATAGTGCTCTGGCATGGGGTTTGTGGTGCGGATGAATATCTTGTTTGGGCAGCGTGGTTTGTGCCTGGCTGCCTGTGTGCTGGCCCTGCTGGTGAGCATGTCTCCGGCGCAGGCCTCCGAGGCTGCGCCCCCCCTGCTGCTGGCCGAGGTGTTGCGCGGTGAGGTGGATGTCACCCGCTACTGGGTCAGTGAGAAGCTCGATGGTGCCCGGGCGGTGTGGGACGGGCGCAGCTTGCGTTTTCGTAGCGGGCGTGCGGTGCATGCGCCGGCGTGGTTCATCGCCGGCTTGCCGCCGGAGCCCCTGGACGGGGAGTTGTGGATCGCCCGTGGGCGCTTTGACGCCCTGTCGGGTATCGTGCGCCGCCAGGTGCCCCGCGATGCCGACTGGCGGCAGATCAGATACATGGTGTTCGAGCAGCCCGACGGGGCCGGCACTTTCACCGAGCGCATCGAACGCCTGCGCGGTGTCGTTGCCAGGGCGGACGTGCCCTGGCTGCAACTGGTGGAGCAGTTCCGCGTGGCCGATCGCCAGGCCCTGCAGGCCCGCCTTGATGAGGTGGTGGCGGGCGGTGGCGAGGGCCTCATGCTGCATCGGGACGATGCTCCCTATCTGACCGGCCGCAGCGATGCGTTGCTCAAGCTCAAGCCCTTGTTCGACGCAGAGGCCAGGGTGGTCGGGCATCTGCCCGGCAAGGGGCGCCTGAGTGGCATGCTGGGGGCGCTGCAGGTGGAGACGCCCGCCGGCCTGCGCTTCGAGCTGGGCACGGGCCTGAGCGATGCGGAGCGGCGCAACCCGCCGCCGCTGGGCGCCCTCGTGACCTATCAGTATCGGGCCCTGACCCCGGATGGGGTGCCACGCTTCGCCAGCTATCTGCGCCGTCGGGAGGCCTTTTGAGCCGCCATCGGGTCCTCGTTTCCGGTGGGCGCGGCTTCATCGGGCGGCGGCTGGTCATGGCCCTGCGTGCCGATGGTGTCGCCCCCCGGGTGCTGACCCGCGGTGAACCGGGAGTGGATGAAGTGCACGGTGATCTGGCAGACCAGGCCGCCCTCGATCTGGCCTGCTCTGGCATCGAGACGGTGTTCCACTGTGCCGGCCATGCGCACGCCTTCGGTGCCCTGGGGGCGGACGAGGAGGCGCGTCATTGGCAGGTCAATTTTGAAGGCAGCCGGGCGTTGGCCGAGGCGGCTGGCCGGGCGGGTGTGGCCAGCTTTGTCTTTCTTTCCAGCGTCAAGGCGGTGGGGGAGCCCGGTGAGGGCTGTGTGGATGAGGGCTGGCCGGTGCCGCCGGAGTCGGCTTATGGCCGCGCCAAGCGGGCTGCCGAGGCGGCCGTGCTGGCTGCGGGCGAGCGTCATGGCATGCGGGTGACGGTGCTGCGTCCGGCGATGGTGTTCGGTGCGGGGGGGCGGGGCAATCTGGAGCGTATGGCCAACCTGGTGCGGCGCGGGCTGTTTCCGCCCCTGCCGGAGACGGGAAACCGGCGCTCTCTCGTGCATGTGAGTGACCTGGTGGCGGCCATGCGTCTGGTGGCGGCGGATTCCCGGGCGGCGGGCCGAACCTACATCGTGGCGCATCCGGTGACGCCTTCGGGCCGCGGGTTGTACGACATCCTGAGGCAGAGCCTGGGCATGCCGCCGGTTGGCTGGGCGGTGCCCCGGGCGGTGCTGCATGGGCTGGCTCGCTGTGGCGATGCCGTGGAGGGCCTGACCCGGCGGCGCGTACCCCTGGATAGCGAAGCGCTGGACCGCCTGCTGGGGTCGGCTTGCTATTCGCCGGCGCGTATCGAGGCCGAACTGGGCTGGCGGGCACGCATGGATTTGCAGGCCGGGCTGCGGGAGATGCTGAATGGCTGAGCTGTTGGCCATGCTGGTGCCGGTGCTGGCCTTCGGGGTGGCCTGGGGGGTGACGCGCGCGTGTTGCCGGCCGGGGGCCTGGCTGTATTTTCTGGATCAGCCCAACGAGCGTTCCCTGCATGTCACCCCGACACCACGCACGGGTGGAGTCGGGGTGATGGCCGGGCTGCTGGCTGGCTGGGCTCTGGTCGCGCTGGCCGGGCTGGGGAGTCTGCCCCTGGCGGCGGCCTTGACGGGGGCTGGCGGGCTGGCCCTGGTGGGGCTGGCGGATGACCGCTTCGGTCTGTCGGCAAGGCTGCGTCTGCTGGCGCAGCTGCTGGTGGCCGGGGCCTATCTGGCTCTGCTGGGCCCGGCTGGGGGAGGGCTTGAGTGGCTGGCCCTCGGCCTCGGTCTGGTCTGGATGGGCAATCTTTACAACTTCATGGACGGATCGGACGGTCTGGCGGGAGGTATGGCCCTGTTCGGTTTCGCGGCCTTTGCGGTGGCGGCAGCGCTGGCCGGGCAGGCGGGGCTGGCCCTGGTGTGCACAGGGGTGGCGGCGGCGGCGGCCGGCTTCCTGGTTTTCAATTTCCACCCGGCGCGGATCTTCATGGGCGATGTCGGGTCGGTGCCTCTGGGCTTCCTGGCGGGGGCTCTCGGGCTGGCCGGCCGGGAGAGCGGGGCCTGGCCTCTGTGGTTTCCGCTGCTGGTGTTTGCGCCCTTCATCCTGGATGCCACGGTCACCCTGCTGCGCAGGGCCTTGCGTGGCGAGCGCATCTGGCAGGCCCACCGCACCCACTATTATCAGCGCCTGGTGCAGATGGGGCTGGGCCATCGCCGCACGGCCCTGCTCGCTTATGCCTTGATGGCTGGCACGGGGGGGGCGGGAGTGCTGGCACTGCCCCTGGGGTTCTCGCTGCAGTGCATCATCATTACAATGTGCGTATCCCTTCACTTGGCCCTCGGCTACCGGATCGACAGCGCTTGGCGGCGCCATCAAACCGAAGCTCCTACGCCTTGATCAACAAGAACTATTACTCCTTCCTGGTGTTTTTGTCGGACCTGGTCGGGGTCGGGCTGGCGTGGTGGCTGGCTTACCTGGTGCGCTTCAACTTCGATGTGCAGCCCGAGTTCATGCCCGCCTGTCTGGTCGGGCTGGTGGTGGCGGTGATTGTGCAGGGCGGCATCCTGCGTGCTTTCGGGCTGTATCGGGGAGTGTGGGTGTTTGCCAGCCTGCCGGATCTGCTGCGCATCACCCGCGCTGTGGCGGTTGCTGCGGTAGTGACGCCGCTGGTGGTGGTGGTGGCGGTGCGCTACAACCCGGGCGTGCCACGCCTGGTCCTGCTGTTGCAGCCCGTGCTGCTGGCCATCTATGCCGGTGGCACCCGGGCCCTTTACCGCACCTGGAAGGAGTTCCACCTCTATGGCGCCCTGCGCGCCCTGGGGCAGCCGGTGATCGTGCTGGGGGGCGGAGAGGCGGCGGTCAGCCTGGTGCGCGAATTGTCCCGCTCGGCCGAGTGGCGGGTGGTGGGCCTGCTTGACGACAGCAGCGCCCGCCAGGGGCGCGAGGTGTATGGCTGCAAGGTGATCGGCCGGATTGCCGATCTCGAACGGCTGGCCCAGGAGCTCAAGGTCCGTCACGCCATCATCGCCATGCCGGGCGAGCGTCACCAGGTGCGTCGCTCGGTGGCCAGCGCCTGTGTGCGGGCCGGTGTCAAAGCGATGATCGTGCCGGCCCTCGACGACGTGATGACCGGGCGGGTGAAGTTCAGCGAGGTCCGGCGGGTGGACGTGGAGGACTTGCTGGGGCGTGATCCGGTGCGCATCGACAACGTGGAGGTGCGCGAGTACCTGCGCGGCAAGGCGGTCATGGTGACCGGCGCGGGCGGCTCCATCGGCTCCGAGTTGTGCCGCCAGATCGCCCGTTTCGAGCCTTCGGTGCTGGTCTGTTTCGATATCAGCGAGTTCGGCCTTTACCGGCTCACCGAAGAGTTTGCCCTGCATTTCCAGAACGTCCAGCTGGTGGCCCTGGCCGGTGATGTGAAGGACGCGATCCGGGTGGACGAAGTCATCGCCCGCTATCGTCCCCACGTGATCTTCCACGCGGCAGCCTACAAGCACGTGCCCCTGATGGAGGACGACAACGCCTGGCAGGCCGTGCGCAACAACGTGCTTGGTACCTGGCAGGTGGCCCGCAGCGCGGTGGCCTGCGAGGTGTCGCGCTTCGTGCTGGTGTCCACCGACAAGGCGGTCAACCCCACCAACGTGATGGGGGCCACCAAGCGCCTTGCCGAGCGGGTCTGCCAGGCCCTGGCGAGCCGCGGCAAGACCCAGTTCGAGATCGTGCGCTTCGGCAACGTGCTGGGCAGTGCCGGCAGCGTGATCCCCAAGTTCCAGGAACAGATCGCCGGCGGTGGGCCCGTCACGGTGACCCACCCGGAGATCACCCGCTTCTTCATGTCCATCCCCGAGGCCGCCCAGCTGGTGTTGCAGGCGGGGTCCATGGGGCAGGGTGGAGAGATTTTCGTCATGGACATGGGCGAGCCGGTGCGCATTGCCGAGCTGGCCCGGGACATGATCCGCCTCTCCGGACGCTCGGAAGACGAGGTGCGGGTGGTCTTCACCGGCCTGCGCCCGGGGGAAAAGCTCTACGAGGAAGTGCTGGCGGACAGCGAGCACACCCGCGCCACCCATCACCCCAAGCTGCGTATCGCCCGAGCCCAGCCCGTCGAGGACGGCTGGCTGGATGCCTTGCTGCTGTGGTTACGCCAGCGTCGGGCCGTCGGTGCCTCTGAGGTGCGTGGTGAGCTGCGCCGCTGGGTTCCGGAGTACGCCCCCTCCCACCCCTCCGCTCCATCCCTGCAGGTGGTGGAGAAGAACGCACATCGAGCCTGACATGAACCACCCCTCAGCCCCTGTCGTCCGCCCCCCGGCGCGTGAATCTTTGCAAACGTTCGGGCGTCGCTGACATGGCAACCTACGCCATTGGCGACATCCAGGGGTGTTTCGCGTCTCTTACCGCCCTGCTCGAACGGGTGGCCTTCGACCCGGCCCGGGACCGCTTGTGGTTGGTGGGTGATCTGGTCAATCGCGGCCCCGACTCCCTGAACACCCTGCGTTACGTCCGCGACCTGGGGTCGGCGGCGGTCACTGTTCTCGGCAATCATGATCTTTACCTGCTGATGGTGGCTTACGGCAGTGTGCGCAGCCGGGGCAAGGACGACACCATTCAGGCCGTGCTCGATGCCCCGGACCGGGAGGCCCTACTGGGCTGGTTGCGCACCCGGCCATTGATGCACGTGGAGAACGGCTTCGCCATGGTCCATGCCGGCCTGCTGCCGGGCTGGACCGTCGCCCAGGCCCGAGCCCTGGCCCGCGAGGTGGAGGGCGCACTGGCGGGCCCCTACCATGCCGACTTGCTGCATAACCTGTGGGGCAGCGAGCCGGCCGCCTGGCGTGACGAGCTGCGGGATTACGAGCGCATGCGGGTGATCGTCAATGCCATGACGCGCATGCGCTTCTGCACCCCGGAAGGCGTGATGGATTTCAAGGTCAAGGGCGAGGTGGCCCGGGCGCCCAAGGGCTACCTGCCCTGGTTCGAAGTGCCCGGCCGGAAGAGCGCCGACACCACCCTGGTGGTCGGGCACTGGTCTGCCCTGGGGCTGAAGATCGAGCCTGGTCTGCTGGCCCTGGATTCCGGTTGCCTGTGGGGGCGTGAGCTGACCGCGGTGCGCCTGGAGGACCGGGCCGTGTTCCAGGTGCCTTGCCCGGGGCTCACCCAGGGCAAGCTCAAGCCGTCCTGAGTGCGGGTGACAAACCTCAGAACACCAGCTTGGCGTGTGGGGGCGACTTCAGTCGCCCGCGGGCTTGGATAAAGGGTAAGGCGGTAATCGGAAGCGCATGGGCGACTGAAGTCGCCCCTGCAGTCCCCCCCCCCGCCACTGTCGTGCAGCACCTGCAAGAGCCCTGCATCCGATAAGACGTTTCGCTTCGGGTGCTCTGCGGCGATGTTGCTGGCCAGTCAGCCGGCGATGCCGGCGACGATGCACTCCCGTGCCTGGTGGGCGAGGGCTTTCCGGTCGGGTGTGTCGATGACGGACAGGGGCTCGCCGACCCGCAGGCGGGCAATGATCTGCGGCTCTGCGATGATCGCCCGCAGGCTGTCCAGCAGGCTCAGATCGCCGTCGTAGGCCGGCGCCCGGGTGTATTGCCCGTCGGGTTTGCGATAGGCGATGGCGATGGGTTGCAGCGGTGCTTTGGCCTCGATGGCCGCCTGCAGCAAGGCCCCGTGAAAACCCAGCACATGGCTGCCATCGGTGGTGGTGCCTTCGGGAAACACTGTGACATGACGGCCTTCGGCGAGGAGGGCGGCGATTTCACTGTTGACGATGCGTGCATGACCACGGCTGCCCCGGCGCAGAAACACGGTTTCGTGCTTTGCGGCCAGCCAGCCGGCCAGCGGCCATTCACGCACCTCGGCTTTGGATACGAAGGTGGTCGGGAAGGCTGCGTTGATCACGAAGATGTCCAGCCACGACACATGGTTAGCCACGATCAGGCTGCCGGGGCCGACGAAGGGGGCGTCCGTGCTCAAGCGAATGCCGAGGATCTTCAGCAGGCGGGCCGACCAACGCTGGCGGAGTTCGAGCTGCCGTGAGGGTGGAACAAAAGGAACGAGCAGGGTGGTGAGCACCACCGCCGCCAGCAGGTGGCCGGCCAGGGAGGCGTAGCGGATGAGGCGCTGGAGGCGGTGAGCGGGTTTCAGTCCTTGCGTCCCATGAAGTGTTTGGCGTAGCGGGCGTCGAGCCGGGATACCGGCAGCAGGATGGGCAGATCGGCCGTGTTGAAGTCGGGGTCCCAGGCCGGTTCGCCGCAGATCCAGGCGCCCGCCCGCAGGTAGCCCTTGATCAGCGGCGGAGTGTCGGCATCGAGATCCTGGCGCAGGGCCTGCAGCGGCAGCGGGGTACGCGGGAACATGCGGTATTCGAGCGGGCACAGGTGCTCTTCCTTCAGACGATTATACAGACTGGCCGCAGCGTGCCCGCCGTCGGCCATGCTGATCGAGGCGCAGCCGATCAGGTAGTCATAGCTGTTTTCCAGCATGTAGCGGGCCAGTCCGGCCCACAGCAGGGTGATCACGGCGCCGGAGCGGTAGTCGGCGTCGATGCACGAACGGCCGATCTCGACCATGCGGCCGCGCAGGTGACGCAGGCGGGTCAGGTCGAATTCGTTTTCGGAATAGTAGCTGCCGACCTCCCGGGCCGAGGCCGGGGACAGGATGCGGTAGGTGCCGACGATGCGCCCGGCATCTTCGTCGCGGACGATCAGATGGTCACAGAAGGCGTCGTAGAGATCCCGGTCTACGCCTGGGACGCGGGTGGGCAGACGGGCGCCCATTTCTTCGCCAAAGACCCGGTAGCGCAGCTTCTGGGCTTCCAGAATCTCGGTCGGGCAGGTGGCCAGACCGACATGCAGGTTGCGGCCGGGGCGTTGGGAGCTTCGTTGTTCCTTTTGCAGCATGGCGGAATCCTCATGGGGTTTCCGCCATTGTGGAAATGCTGCATTGCGTTACCGTGAAGGGGTGATGACGGGCCCGTGACGCAGCCCGTCAGCGGCCTTGGTGGCTTCAGCGGGTGACGCGGGTGTTGCGGCCGTCCTGGAGCAGGCGCACGCGCTCTCCGGGAGCGAAGTTCTCGCCGCCGTCTTCCTGGACGATGGCCAGCATCTCGCCGTTGTCCATCTTGAGGGTGACTTCGATGCCCTGCTTGCGGGTCATGCCCTCTTCTGCCGCGGCACCCGCCAGACCGCCGACCACGGCGCCGACAACCGCTGCAATGTTGGCGCCCTTGCCGCCACCCACGGAGCTGCCGGCAATGCCGCCGACAGCTGCGCCGGCCACGGTGCCGATGGGGGAGTTGGTGCCTTCGAGCTTCACCGGGCGCACGCCTTCGATCACGCCCATGCGTACGCTCATTACGCGGCGGGCTTCGGTGCGTTCATAGTCACCGCCGCCAAGGCCGGAGGCGCAGCCGGTGATGGTCACGGCGGCGAGGAGGGAGAGGCCGATATTCAGAAGTCGCATCATGTTTCCTTTCACCAAAGTCGTGTTCCGAAGGCTGCCCGGTAGGCATCCCCGATCTCGTCGCGGGAGGGGGCGTGGTTCTGCCCGCCCCGGCTGGCAATCTTGATGGCGCCCATCACCGAGGCGAGGCGCCCGGTCTGTTCCCAGTCCATGCCGTGCTCGATGCCGTAGAGCAGACCGGCCCGGTAGGCGTCACCACAGCCGGTAGGGTCTTCCAGGGCGGTGGGCTGGGCGCAGGGGATGTCGAACTTGCGGCCCCCTGCGTGGATCTCCGAGCCTTCGCCACCCCGGGTCACGATCAGGGCGCGGACTTCGCCGGCCAGGGATTCGATGCTGCGACCAGTGCGTTCGCACAGCAGGCGGGCTTCGTAGTCGTTGACCGCACAGTAGTCTGCCAGTTGCAGGCAGTGCAGCAACTCTTCACCGTTGAACATGGGCAGGCCCTGGCCCGGGTCGAAGATGAAGGGGATGCCGGCTTCGGCGAACTGGCGGGTGTGCTCAAGCATGCCCTCGCGCCCATCCGGGGCCACGATGCCCAGGCTGACGCCGCGGCTTTGGGGCACTTCGTTGCGGTGGGAGTGCACCATGGCGCCTGGGTGGAAGGCGGCGATCTGGTTGTCGTCCAGGTCGGTAGTGATGAAGCACTGGGCGGTGAAGGTGCCGGGGATCTGGGTGACGTGGGTTCGGGGCAGGCCTAGGCGGTCGAGGCGCTCAAGGTAGGGGCCGGCGTCGTCGCCGACGGTGGCCATGATCAGCGGGTCGCCGCCGAGGAGCTTGAGGTTGTAGCCGATGTTGCCGGCGCAGCCACCGAATTCCCGGCGCATTTCGGGCACCAGAAAGGAGACGTTGAGGATGTGGATCTGCTCGGGGAGGATGTGATTGCGGAAGCGGTCATGGAAAACCATGATCGCGTCGTAGGCGATGGAACCGCAGATGAGCGTGGACATGGGGCGGGTCGGTGAAAGTGAAGGGTTGTTTCGGGGCACGGACCGGTGGGGATCGGGGTGAAGTGATCCGCGCCGGCCAGGCTGTGTTTCGTCAGGGGTAGAAGGCGTACACGCGGTAGCCTGCGGCGGCTACGCCTGGTGCTTCAAAGGCCACCCGGATGGCGGTCTCGCCCCGTGCCGGGAAGGCATCCTTCGGGGCGTCGGCGGGCAACCACTGGGCGGGCGCCAGGACGCGCCGCACCAGAGCCTTGTCGCGGGCGTCGGTAAGGGTGATCTCCACATGGGGCCAGGCCTGCTGGAACTCGGCTCGGTTGCGCAGGGTGGCGTGCAGGGTGAAGTAGGCCTCGCGGTTGGCGTCGGGCTGAATGTCCGAGCTCTCGATGGCGATATCGGCCGCGTGGCGGGGCAGGGGCAACTCGCAGCCCAGGCCGGCACACAGGCTTTCCAGGGCGGGGCGCAGCTGGGGTGAGGACAGGGCGATCTCGTTGCGGAAGACCAGTGCGCCCTGGGCCAGCACTCCCAGAGTCAGCAGGGTCGCCGCTGCCGCCCACAGGGCCTGGCCGAGGGCCGGGTTGCGGGCTTCCTCTGGCTGGTCGGCCGCGTCGCTGGTGTCGTCGCCCTCATCTTCGTCGGCGTCGAGGGCCGTGTCGGCGGGGATCGCCGCAGCGGTAACGGGCGCGATGCTGTCGATACGAGGGGCTTGCGGTTCGGGCCGGGTCAGCGCTTCGCTGGCGTGGCCTGGGTCCCGGGTGTGTATCAAGGTGTCGAAATCGATGGGCGCTTCGCTGCCTGCCGTCTCCGGTGGGAGATCAAAATCCGGGGAGGCCTGTGCAGGGCTGGAGTCCGTCTGCTCGTCGGGAGGGGTGTCCAGATCCAGTGACAGAGAGTCGGGGATGGGCAGCTTGCCCAGCAGGGCGACATCGTCGGAAGACGAGGGGGGTGTTTCGTCCAGCGGCGCCTCGAAGGCCGGGGGGACGTCGAAGGCCGGGAATGGCTCCACGGGGAAGGACTCGGCCGGGAAGGCCTCGTCCTGCGGCTCGGAGACAGCGGGGGGCCACGCCTCGGGGCTGATCTCGCCCACCGGCTCGTGCTGGTCGACCTCGTCGAGCAGGAGCAGATGGGGCGGGGTATGCGCAGGCTCCTCCCCGACATCCTGCAACAGGGCGTCGACGGCGTCGGCCATGGTGGTGTCGGCGGGCGCTGGCGGGGCGTCTTCCAGAAGGAAAGCGTAGGGTGGAGGCTCGGCCGGGGGCTGCTCCGACTCGACCTCCGTTTCGACAACGTGCTGGAGCTCAAGGACTTCTGGCAGGGCGGCTTCCGCTGCAATCGAAAGACTGCTGTCGTAGGGCTCAAGGCGTTCTGAAGGGGCCGTGATGTCGGCGGGCTTCTCCTCCAGCACGAAAAGAGCGGGCCCGCTCGTGGGCGGTAGCTGCTGCGGGTGGGTCGGGGGGGCACCCTCTTCGATCAAGGTCTCGAGGGCGTTGAAGGCGTGACTGCACTGACCGCAGCGCACGCGCCCCTGGCGGGCGCGCAACTGCTCGGGGCGCACCCGGAAGGTGGTGGAGCACTCCGGGCAGCGCGCCAGGATCATGACACCGCCTGCTCCGGCAGATCGCCTTCGAGACGGACCCAGCCTTCGTGGGTGGCTCCGACCCGCAGCGCAATGTAGGGTGCGTAGGCCTCGATGACGTCCTGGGCCTGGGCTTCCAGAACGCCCGACAGGGCCAGCTTGCCGCCTGGCGCGACGCGGGCCGCCAGCAGCGGGGCGAGCATCTTGAGGGGATTGGTCAGGATGTTGGCAACCACCCGTTGGAAGGTGCCGTCTAGGGGCTTGGCGGACACCTGCAGGTGCAGGCTCACGTCGTTGTTGGCAGCATTGTCGGCTGCGGTTTCGACGGCTTTCTCGTCGATGTCGACGCCAGTGACTTCGCCCGCCCCCAGCTTGACCGCGGCGATGGCCAGGATGCCGGAACCGCAGCCGTAGTCGAGCACGCTGACGCCCGGCTGGATTTCGGTGGTCAGCCATTCGAGGCACAGCCGGGTGGTGGGGTGCGACCCGGTACCGAAAGCCATGCCCGGATCAAGGATCAGGTTGATGGCACTGGCGTCGGGGGATTCGTGCCACGAGGGCACGATCCACAGGCGGTCGGTGATGCGGATCGGGTCGAACTGGCTCTGGGTGAGTTGCACCCAGTTCTGTTCTTCCACCTCCTCGATGGTGAAGGGCGGCACGGCAGCGAGCCCCGCGGCGGCCGAGGCGGTGGCCAGGGCTTTGGCAAGGTCGGTGTCGGTGTCGAACAGGGCGATGACGCGGCTGTGGTCCCACAGGCTGGCCGGGGACATGCCGGGTTCGCCGAACTGGGGCTTTTCGGCCTCGGTACCGGCGTCGGCGTCGTCAATGCTCACCGACAGGGCGCCATGCTCCATCAGCGCTTCGGAGAGGGCTTCGGCGCGGCGCGCGTCAGCCTGCAGGATGACCGAAATCCACATCAGTTCTTGCTGACCTCGTTGCGCCCCGCCAGCTTGTGCTCCAGGTAATGGATGCTGGTGCCGCCTTCGACAAAGCGGGCATCGAGCATCAGCTCCTGGTGCAGCGGGATGTTGGTCTTGATGCCCTCGACGAGCATTTCGGACAGGGCGATGCGCATGCGGCGGATGGCCTGGTCACGGGTATCCCCGTAGGCGATCAGCTTGCCGATCATCGAGTCGTAGTGCTGGGGCACGGTGTAGCCGTTGTAAACATGGGAGTCCACACGGATGCCGGGGCCGCCGGGTACGTGCCAGTTGCCGATCTTGCCGGGGCAGGGGGTGAACTTGAAGGGGTCTTCCGCGTTGATGCGGCATTCGATGGCGTGGCCGCGGAACTCGATGTCCTTCTGCTTGTAGCGCAGTCTCTGGCCGGCGGCGACGCGGATCTGCTCCTGCACGATGTCTACACCGGTGATGAGCTCGGTGACCGGGTGTTCGACCTGGACCCGGGTGTTCATCTCGATGAAGTAGAACTCACCGTTCTCGTAGAGGAACTCGAAGGTGCCGGCGCCCCGGTAGCCGATCTTGCGGCAGGCCTCGGCACAGCGTTCGCCGATGCGCAGGATGTGGCGGCGTTCGATGCCGGGGGCGGGCGCTTCCTCGATGACCTTCTGGTGGCGGCGCTGCATGGAGCAGTCGCGCTCGCCCAGGTGGATGGCGTTGCCGTGCTGGTCGGCGAGGATCTGGATCTCCACGTGACGCGGGTTTTCCAGGAACTTCTCCATGTAGACCATGGGGTTGCCGAAGAAGGCGCCGGCCTCGGAGCGGGTGGTGGTGACAGCGTTGAGCAGTGCGGCCTCGGTGTGCACCACGCGCATGCCGCGACCGCCGCCGCCGCCGGCGGCCTTGATGATCACCGGGTAGCCGATGGCCCGGGCAATCTTGACGATCTCCTTCGGATCATCCGGCAGGGCGCCTTCGGAGCCGGGCACGCAGGGTACGCCGGCGGCCTTCATGGCGTCCTTGGCGGATACCTTGTCGCCCATCAGGCGGATGGTCTCGGCCCGCGGGCCGATGAAGACGAAACCGGATTGTTCTACCCGTTCGGCAAAGTCGGCGTTTTCGGACAGGAAGCCGTAGCCCGGGTGGATGGCTTCGGCGTCGGTGACTTCGGCCGCAGAGATGAGCGCCGGGATGTTGAGGTAGCTGAGGGCCGAGGAGGCGGGGCCGATGCACACGGACTCGTCAGCCAGCTTCACGTACTTGGCTTCGGCGTCGGGTTCGGAGTGAACGGCGACGGTCTTGATGCCTAGCTCACGGCAGGCTCGCAGCACGCGCAGAGCGATCTCGCCCCGGTTGGCGATGAGGATCTTTTCGAACATGGCCATGACTCAGCCGATAATGAACAGGGGTTCGCCAAACTCCACGGGCTCGCCGTTCTCGACCAGGATGGCCTTGATGACGCCAGCGGCGTCGGCCTCGATCTCGTTCATCAGCTTCATGGCTTCGATGATGCACAGGGGCTCGCCGGCAGACACGCTCTGGCCGACTTCGGCCAGGGGCTTGCCGCCCGGGGCGCTGGAGCGATAGAAGGTGCCGACCATGGGCGACTTGACCACATGGCCTTCGGGCAGGGCCGCTTCGGTGCTGGCCGCGGGGGCGGCGGCGGGGGCCGCAGCGACCGGAGCGGCTGCGGGGGCTTGGGCCACGTAGCTTACCGGCGCGGGGCCGGCGATGTGCTTGGCGATGCGGACTTTCTCCTCGCCTTCGGTGACTTCCAGCTCGGAGATGCCCGATTCCTGGACCAGGTCGATCAATTTCTTGAGCTTGCGAAGATCCATAGTATTCCCCTTGATGTATGCGGCAGCCTGCCGGACGGCAGGCCTGCCTGTGTCTGGTTTAGCCGCGCTCGGCGCGGAGACGGGAGAGGGCGAACTCGAGAGCGAGTTGATAGCCCTGGGCTCCCAGCCCGCAGATCACCCCGACAGCCTTGTCGGAAAAGTACGAGTGGTGACGGAAGGGTTCGCGGGCGTGGACGTTTGAGAGATGCACTTCGACGAACGGAATGGCAACGCCGGTGAGGGCGTCACGCAGGGCCACGCTGGTGTGGGTGTAAGCGGCCGGATTGATGACGATGAAGTTGACGCCTTCAGTGGCGGCAGCCTGCACCCGGTCTATCAATTCACCCTCGTGATTGCTCTGGAAGGACTCAAGTAACACCCCATCTGCCTTGGCACGACTTTCCATGGCCTCATGGATGTCGGCAAGCGTGGTAAGCCCGTAGATGCCGGGTTCTCGACGACCGAGCAGATTGAGGTTGGGACCATGCAGAACAAGAATGCGGTTCTGCGGAAGATCCTCTGCGGTGGCTTCCTGGGGGCGTTTTTTCCGCGTCATGTGTGCAAGTTTGCCGTAGTTTGGCGCAATTTGTCCACCGCGCGGGGCTGTGGCAGGCGCTCAGCTCTTGCTGAGTTCGGCCAGCTTGTGCTCGAGTTCTTCTTCCGAAAGCATGCCCAGCTTGACCAGGCTGATGTTGCCCTTGCGATCGAGAATCAGGGTGAAAGGGAGGCCTTGGGAGGCGTTGCCGAGCTCTTCGGTCAGGCTCACCACCGAGGGTGAGGCGATCACCAGCGGGTAGGCCACTTTCTGGGCAGCCTGGAAATCAATGACGTTCTTGGGGGTGTCGATGCTGATGCCTACAAACTGGACGCCTTTGTCCGCATATTTGCGGCTCAAGGCCGAAAAAGCCGGGATCTCCTTGCGGCAGGGTGGGCACCAGGTGGCCCAGAAGTTCACTACCAGCACCTTGCCTTGCCATTGAGCCAGGGGTTGCTGCTTGCCCGTGGTGTCGGGCAGATCGAGGGCCATCAGCTTGCCCACGGCGGCGTTCAGGGCCGGCGTGACCTGAGGAGGAGAGGGGTTTTGGCGGGCAGCGTAAAGACCCGCGGCACCCGCGGCAAAGGCGACGATGACGACCAGAAGAAAGCTGAGTCCACGTTTCATGGGGGGAGTTCGGCAGGTGCCGGTGTTTCGTTGATGAGGGCTTCGACGACGGACAGGCGTGCCCGTTCCATCTGACGTGACCCGTGGGCGCCACGACGGTGCAGGCGCTCCACGTCTGGCGAGTAGATGCGCAGCTTGACCGGCACGTCGTCCCAGTCGAAAACGAGGATCGCCTCGGGGCCTTCAGGCTGGTTGCGGCGCGGTTCCTTGTGCTCGTAGGCCACGTTGTTGTTGAGGAAGAAGATCTCCACTTCCTTGGCGCTTTCGGGGAAAAGGTCGATTTCCACGTCCGAATAGCGTCCGGCGGTGCCTTCCAGCACGGATCCAGTCAGATAGGGGCGGAAGGCTTCCAGCTCGCGCATGATCTCCGCAGCGGCGACGCGCATGGCGTGCTGGCGCTCCAGGTGCTCGTCGTCCTGGAAGACGGCCAGGTAGGTGCGTACCTCGGCTTCGATCTCGGCGTTGTTGGGGAGCTCGTCGGCGTTGACGGCACCCAGTTGGCGGGCGGCCTTGCGCTTGGCAAAGCCATAGTCGGTGATCCCGTCCTCGGCGATCATGCGGGCCGCCAGGGCGGCGATCTCACGGCGCAGGTTGCTGCGGTGGGGAACGGCAGGGCGCGGCATGGGCGGTCGAAGCTCCCCGTTCGATTAGAATGCCAACCATTCTACACACGACTATTGCGGCGCTGTTTCTGCCTTCCGGACTATGCATATTCACATTCTTGGTATCTGCGGCACCTTCATGGGCGGAATTGCCCTGCTGGCAAGGGCTGCCGGCCACACCGTGACGGGCTGCGATGCCAACGTCTATCCTCCCATGAGCACCCAGTTGGAGGAGCAGGGCATCCGCCTCGTCGAGGGCTATGGTGCCGATCAGCTGGGCCTGAACCCGGACGTCTTCGTGGTGGGCAATGCCATTTCCCGGGGCAATCCGCTCCTCGAGGAGATCCTCGACAAGGGCCTGCCCTACGTGTCCGGGCCCCAGTGGCTGGCCGAGAACGTGCTGCAGGGGCGCTGGGTGTTGGCTGTGGCCGGTACCCACGGCAAGACCACCACCACTTCGCTGCTGGCATGGATACTGGAAGACGCCGGGCTCAAACCGGGGTTCCTGGTGGGCGGTGTGCCGAAGAACTTCGGCCTGTCGGCGCGCCTGGGCGAGACGCCCTTCTTCGTCATCGAGGCCGACGAATATGACACTGCCTTTTGCGACAAACGCTCCAAGTTCGTCCATTACCGCCCGCGCACGGCCATTCTGAACAACCTTGAGTTCGACCACGCCGACATTTTCGCTGATCTTGCAGCCATCGAGACGCAGTTCCACCATCTGGTGCGGATCATTCCGCGCACGGGCCGGATCATTGCCAACGCTGCCGAGGAGACTCTGCCCCGGGTGATTCAGCGGGGCTGCTGGTCGGAGCTGGAGTGGTTCAACGACGCGGCCGGCTGGTCCATCGCCGAAGGGGCGGTCGAGGATGAGGTGGTGGTGCGTCACTTGGGCACGGAGATCGGTCGCAAGCGCCTGCCCCTGTCGGGCCGCCATAACCGGGCCAACGCCCTGGCGGCGATTGCCGCGGCGCGCCACGTGGGTGTGACCCCCGATGTGGCCCTGGATGCGCTGACCCGCTTCGAAGGCGTCAAGCGCCGGCTTGAGTTGCGGGGCACCGTGCGCGGCGTGGCGGTGTACGACGACTTCGCCCACCACCCGACGGCCATCACCCTCACCGTCGAGGGGTTGCGCCGCCAGGTGGGAGAGGCGCGCATCCTGGCTGTGCTGGAGCCCCGCTCCAACACCATGAAGCTGGGGGTGATGAAGGAGCAGTTGCCAGCCAGCCTGACCCAGGCCGACAAGGTCTTCTGTTACGGCGCCAACCTGGGCTGGGACGCCCGGGCTGCCCTTGAGCCCATCGCCGCCAAGACGGTGGTGGAGGACGACC
Source organism: Zoogloea sp. (assembly GCF_028689785.1). GTDB lineage: Bacteria > Pseudomonadota > Gammaproteobacteria > Burkholderiales > Rhodocyclaceae > Zoogloea. The sequence continues at coordinate 157,921 of NZ_JAQVCN010000003.1, forward strand.
TGGATGCGCTGGTGAAAGCCATCGTTGCCGAGGCCCGGGACGGCGACCGTATCCTGGTCATGAGCAATGGCGGCTTTGGCGGCATTCACGGCAAGCTGCTGGCGGCCCTGGCCGCCTGAGCGGCTTTCAGTTCAGCATCCCGAACTGCTTCAGTTTGCGGTAGAGGGTGGCCCGGGCCACCTTCAGGCTACGGGCGGCGGCCGACACGTTGCCGCCACAGCGGGCCATGGCGCCCCTGACGGCCTCCAGCTCCAGCTCGCGCAGGCACATGTTGCGCACATCCGGCCGGGTGGATGACAGCGCCGCACTGCGCCCGAAGCGCTCTGTCAGCTCCTCGGGCAGATGCTCCGGGCGGATTGCCGTGTCGTCCTCCGCGAGGGTCAGGGCCAGGCGCAGCACATGGCCCAGCTGGCGGATGTTGCCCGGCCAGGGGTAGTCCATCAGGGTCTGCATCGCCTCGTCCGAGAGCTGAGGGGGCGTCGCACTGCCGGCCTCCCGGGCCAGCATCGAGCCGATCAGCGCTGCCCTGTCAGCCCTGTCCCGCAGGGCGGGCAGGCAGACTTTCACGCCCTTGATGCGGTAGTACAGATCCTCGCGGAACAGCCCCTCGGCCACCCGCCCCTCCAGACTGCGGTGGGTGGCAGTGATGATGCGGGCGTCGAAGCGGATCGGTCGGGCGCCGCCCAGGCGGGTGAAGTTGCGCTCCTGCAGCACGCGCAGGAGCCGCCCCTGCAACTCCAGGGGCATGTCGCCGATCTCGTCGAGAAAGAGGGTGCCTCCTCGGGCGAGCTCGAACTTGCCCGGCGCGCCACCCCGGCGCCCCCCCGTGAAGGCGCCGTCTTCATAGCCAAAGAACTCCGACTCGATCAGCCCGGCGGGCAGGGATGAGCAGTTGATTGCCACAAAGGGCCCCGCTGCCCGGTCGCTCTCGTCATGCAGGCGGCGGGCCAGGACTTCCTTGCCGGTGCCGGTCTCGCCGTTGATGAGTACCGGGATGTCACGTTCGAAGGCCCGGCGGGCAATGTGCAGGGCCCGTCCGGCGACTCCGTCGGTATCCACGGGCGGAGTCGCGGCAGGTTGGAGGACGTCTCCGCTGCGCAGGGTGCGGACGGCGCTGCTGATTCGGGCGAGCAGAGTGCCCTGATTGCGGGCCTCGAAACGGGCCTCAAAGCCCAGGCCGTCATCGTTCCACAGGGTGCCCTGAACAAGGCGGCCAGACAGGGCCTGGGTGAAGGTTTCGGCGGGGCAGTCGAAGATTCGGGCGAAATCCGGGTCGCCATCCCGCGTTGGGACGAGTTGCAGCAGTTGGCGGGCGGTCTGGTTGGCCCCCAGCAGCTGGCCACCTTCGTCAAAGACCATCACGCCGGCCAGGGGCGTGGCGAGCAGCTCGGACCGGGTGTGGAAGCACAGGCGCAGGGCGCCCCCGAGGTCGTCGAGCATGCGGTTTTCGATGGCGCGGGCAGCGATGGCCAGGGGTTCGAGCACCGTGATCGGGCTGCCGTCGCAGTGGCGGGTTGCGTCGAGGATGCCCGCCAGCTGGCCGGCCGGATCGAACAGGGGGACCGAGGCGCAGGCAAAGGGGCGGATTTCGTCGAGAAAGTGCTCGGCGGCGCGGATCACGAGGGGCTGGCGTTCGATCAGGGCACAGCCCAGCCCGTTGGTGCCGATGTCAGCCTCCAGGATGGAGCGGCCGACCTGGAAGATCTGGTTCAGTCCGTCGAAGGACGTGCCCGTGCCGCACAGGGCCTTCACCACCATGCCGTCTGGATCAGTGCACACGATGCCCCAGTTACCCCGGGCCATCATCGTGCGGAGCCTTTCCATCTCGGGCAGGGCGCAGGCGACCAGGCGCTGGTTGTGCTCGGTGACGGCCTGCTCCTGCTGGCGCGACACCGGGCCCATCACTCGCCGGTCGGTGGTATGCAGACCATGTTCGAGGGATCGCTCCCAGGAACGGATTATCGGTGGGCTGACGAGCCCGGTGGGCGCTTGTCCGCGCTCGAAGAACTGTCTGCGTCCTTGCTCCAGCCGTGCCTCAAACGAGGCGAGCTGCTCTCCCATGGTGTCTCCTCCATGTGGCCAGTTGCGAGTCAACCGGTGACACCGATGTTGACTCGTTTCGAGTCAGTCCTGCTTGCCCTATGGTGCCGGAGTGAGTCCGGATTTTTAGGCAGGTGGCTGATATTTAGTGGTTATTTTCCATTTTTCCGGGTCGGCACGCTTGCTGCTGATAGACCTGTGCGGGGCCGGGATGGCGGAAAGCTGCTGTCGCGGAACGCGTTCCACATTAAAGAACTTCAACGAACGAAGTCAATCTGGAGACAACATGCACCCAACTTTTTCCCGTGGCGCTCCGGCCGTGATCCGGCTTGCCACCCTGCTGGCCGGGGCGCTTGCCTGCCAGGTCGCCCTGGCAGCGCCAAAGGGCTCGGCTGAACACATTGCTGCCGTCACCGCCCGAGTTGATGAACAGAGCATTCGTGCCAACGCCGCCCGCGGTACCGATTGGCCTGCCTATGGCCTCGATTACGCCGAGACGCGTCACAGTAAGCTCACCGGGATACATGCCGGCAACGTGAGCCAGCTCGGCCTGGCGTGGACCTACAACCTGGAGTCGTCCCGCGGTGTAGAGGCCACGCCCCTGGTGGTGGACGGCATCATGTACGTCACCGCATCGTGGAGCGTGGTGCATGCGGTGGATGTGCGCACCGGCAAGCGGCTGTGGTCCTACGACCCCAAGGTGCCCCGCGAGTATGCCCAGAAAGGCTGCTGCGACGTGGTGAACCGGGGCGTTGCCCTGTACAAGGGCAAGGTTTTCGTGGGGACCTTCGACGGCCGACTGGTGGCGCTCGATGCGGCCACCGGCAAGCCCGTATGGGAAAAGGACACCGTTGAGGACCGCAGCCGGCCCTATACCGTGACTGGCGCGCCGCGGGTCATCAAGGGCAAGGTGATCATCGGTAACGGCGGGGCCGAATATGGGGTGCGTGGCTATCTCACCGCCTACGACGCCGAGACCGGTGAGCAGAAGTGGCGCTGGTACACCGTGCCTGGCGATCCGGCCAAGCCCTTCGAGAACGAAGCCATGGCCAAGGCCGCCAAAACCTGGGACCCGGCAGGCCAGTGGTGGGTGACCGGTGGTGGTGGCACGGTCTGGAACAGCATGACCTACGACCCGGAGCTCAACCTGATGTATGTGGGCACGGGTAACGGCTCACCCTGGAACCATCGCAAGCGCAGCCCGAAGGGGGGTGACAACCTCTATCTCGCCTCCATCGTCGCCCTCAACCCCGACACTGGCGAGTATGTCTGGCACTACCAGGAAACCCCGGGCGACAACTGGGACTACACCTCGGTGCAGGACATGATCCTCACCGACCTCACCCTTGCCGGCAAGAAGCGCAAGGTGATCCTGCACGCGCCCAAGAACGGCTTCTTCTTCGTGATTGACCGGACCAATGGCCAGTTCATCTCGGCCAAGCCCTTCACCGAGGTGAACTGGGCCACTGGCTACGACAAGAAGGGGCGGCCCATTGAGACGCCGCAGGCTCGCTCCCGGGACGCCTTCGACAGCGTGCCCGGCCCCTTCGGCGGCCACAACTGGCATGCCATGTCCTTCAACCCGAAGACTGGTTTGGCCTACTTCCCGGTACAGAACGTACCCATCAACCTGGCCGAGGACAAGGATTGGCGCTTCAACGCCAATACGCCGGGTCAGCCTCAGTCGGGTACCGGCTGGAACCTGGGCATGCAGATCAACACTCAGCCGCCCAAGAGCAAGGCCTTTGGCCGGCTGGTGGCCTGGGACCCGGTCAAACAGAAGGAGGTCTGGCGTCAGGAATATGCCTCCCCCTGGAATGGTGGCACTCTCACCACCGCCGGCAATCTGGTGTTTGCCGGTACCGCCGATGGCCGTTTCGCCGCCTACAGCGCCGACAAGGGCGAGAAGCTGTGGGAGGCGCCGATTGGTGTGGGCATGATCGCGCCGCCGGTCACCTACGAGGTGGATGGCCGCCAGTACGTGTCGATCGCCGTGGGTTGGGGCGGGGTGTTCGGGTTGTTCCAGCGGGCCACTGAAAAGCATGATCTGGGGCGGGTCTACACCTTTGCGGTCGGGGCCAGCGCACCCCTGCCCAAGGTGCCCGATTATCCTCTCGGCAAGCTCATCTCCGGCGTCAAGTACGACCCGGCCCACATTCCCGAAGGCACCAAGCTCTACGTGAGCAACTGCGTCTTCTGCCACGGCGTGCCGGGGGTAGACAAGGGCGGCAACATTCCCAACCTGGGCTATGTTCCGTCCGCCGACATCGAGAACCTGGCGGACTTCGTCTTCAATGGCCCCTTCGTCAAGAAGGGCATGCCCGACTTCACCGGCAAGCTCAGCCGGGAGGACGTGGAGAAGATCAAGGCCTTCATCCAGGGCACCGCCGACGCCATCCGGCCCAAACCCTGACCCAAGCCTGACCCCCTCCGGAGCCCTGCCTCCCTCTTGCCGTGGCCACCGCTTCACCCCCTTCCCTTCCGGGTGGCCACGGCCCTTTTTATTCCGGACCGGACGCGGCGACGTCCGGCCATCTTGTTGCACACCATGAGGAGACACCCATGAAGATGACCCGCTCCATTCTCGCCGGCGCCTGCGCCGCCGCCCTCCTGACCCTGGCCACCAGCGGTGCCTGGGCCGACGTGCGCCCCGATCCGGGCGACTACACCGGTCTGCCGGCCGGTACCAACCTGCTGCTGGCCTACGCCCAGTTCCCCCGCGCCGACAAGGTCTACAGCAATGGCAACAAGGTGGTGGACAACCTGGATCTGTCGGTCAATGCCGGCATCCTGCGTTACGTGCACTTCATGAAGCTGGGCGACTACATCATCGACCCGCAGATCATCCTGCCCTTCGGCAGCCAGAAGATCGGCCTCTCCGACACCAAGAGCAGCGGCATCGGCGACGTGATCTTTGGCGGCACCTTGTGGACCATCGCCGATCTGGCCAAGGGCGAGCACCTGGGTTGGTCGGTGTTCTTCACCGCCCCCACCGGCAGCGACAAGAACCAGGGCTTCGCCCTCAGCAACAACCGCTGGGCCACCGATCTGCAGGTGGGTTACATCCGCAAGCTCTCCAACAACTGGACGGTGGATCTGATCGGCGAGACCGAGTTCTATCAGGACCAGCGCGACACCAAGTCGCAGAAGGACCCGCTGCTCCAGGCCCACGGCCACCTGCGCTATCACCTCAGTGACGCCACCTACGTGGCCGCCACCTACCGCCATGCCTGGGGTGCCAAGGAAACCCTCAACGGCGCCGACATTGCCGGGCGCAAGAACAACGGCACCACCATGCTCACCTGGGCGTCCTTCGTGGATAAGCAGTGGCAGGTGCAACTGCAGTACGTGCATGACCTGAAGGTGGAGGAGGGCCCCAAGATCAGCGCCCTCCAGGCCCGCCTGCTCTACGTCTATTGACCCCTGTTCCAGGAGACATTCATGAACCGTTTTCACGGCATTGAGTTGCATCCCGACACCGCAACCTTCCTGGCTCGCCCCCGCCGCATGCTGATTGGCGGCGAGTGGGTGGAGGCGGCCTCCGGCGCCAGTCTGCCGGTCACCGATCCGGCCAGCAACGAGGCCTTCTGCCATGTGCCGGCCGGCGACGCGGCCGACATCGAGCGGGCCGTGGCCGCCGCCCGCCAGGCCTTCGAATCGGGCGAATGGCCGCGCCACCGCCCGGTGGACCGGGAGCGCCTGCTGCTGCGCCTGGCTGATCTGCTGGAGGCGCATGCCCAGGAGTTCGCTGAACTGGAGGCCCTGGACAACGGCAAACCGGTGATGATGGCCCGCCATGTGGACGTGGCCCTGTCCATTGACTTCATTCGTTATATGGCTGGCTGGGCCACCAAAATTGAAGGGCACACCATGGAGCTGTCGGTGCCCCTGGTGCGCGAGCGGGAGTTCTTCGGCTTCACCCGGCGCGAGCCGGTGGGGGTGGTGGGCGCCATCATTCCGTGGAATTTCCCCCTGCTGATGGCCGTGTGGAAGGTGGCACCGGCCCTGGCGGCCGGCTGCACCATGATCCTCAAGCCCGCCGAGGATACGCCGCTCACCGCCCTGCGCCTGGGCGAGCTGGCCCTGGAGGCGGGGTACCCCGCTGGTGTGCTGAATGTGGTCACCGGCCTGGGGCATACCGCCGGCGCTGCCCTGGCGGCCCACCCGGGCATCCAGAAAATCGCCTTCACCGGTTCTACCGAGGTGGGCAAGCTGGTGGGCAAGGCCGCCATGGAGAACATGACCCGGGTATCCCTCGAACTGGGGGGCAAGAGCCCGGTGATCGTGCTCGACGATGTGGACCCGGCTGTCGCGGCGGCGGGGGCGGCCCAGGCCATTTTCTTCAACCAGGGGCAGGTGTGCACCGCTGGCTCCCGCCTCTATGTCCACAAGAGCCGCTTTGACGCGGTGGTGGAGGCTCTTTCGGGCATTGCCGCAGGCATGCGCCTGGGCCCGGGCATCGACCCGGCCACCCAGATCGGCCCCCTGGTGAGCAAGGTGCAGCAGGGTCGGGTGATGGACTACGTGAACAGCGGCTTTGCCGAGGGTGCCCGGGCAGCGGCGGGCGGGGCTGTGGGCGACGGGCCCGGCTGCTTCGTGCAGCCTACCGTGCTGGTGGATGTGCGTGAGGACATGCGCGTGGTGCGGGAGGAAATCTTCGGTCCGGTGGTGGTGGCTCAGCCCTTTGACGACGTGGAGGAGATCGCCCGGCGGGCCAACGACACGCCCTACGGCCTGGCGGCCAGCATCTGGTCCAACGACCTGTCGCGGGTGCATCGCCTGATCCCCAAGATCAAGGCCGGCACCGTGTGGGTGAACTGCCACAACATCATCGAGAACGTGATGCCCTTCGGCGGCTTCAAGCAGTCGGGTATCGGCCGTGAGGCCGGGCGTTCGGCCCTGGAGCTGTACACCGAGCCCAAGTCGGTGATCATGATGCTGTGACCGGGCAGGCCCTCAGCGCAGGGCCTGCAGCCGCCTGGGGAAGCCCGCCGCCTGAAAGGGCAGGCGGGCTTCGCTGCGCTGGAAGACCCGAAAAGTTGCAGCCAATGTGGCGCCCAGCAGCAGGGCTGCACCGGTGTTGTGGGCGACGGCCAGGGGCAGCGGCAGCTGCAGCAGCACGTTGGCGATGCCCAGCGCGATCTGCAGCACAAGGGCTGCGAGCAGGCTCTGCCCGTACAGGCGGGTTTCTGGCCGCGTCAGCAGACGCAAGGCGAAGCCGCCGGCCAGCAGCACAACCAGGGCCGCCCCCAGGCGGTGAGCCCAGTGGATGGCGGTCAGGGCTGCACCGGACAGCAGCGCGCCGCTGGCTGTGGCACCGAGTTCACGATCCAGGGTGAAGGCGTGGTGGGGGTCCATCTCGGGCCACCAGCTGCCCTGGCAGGTGGGAAAGTCGGCGCAGATTGCGGCGGCGTAGTTGCTGCTCACCCAACCTCCCAGGGCAATCTGTATGAACACTGCGCCGAGGGCCAGCACGGCGAGCAGGCGCAGCCCGCCCGGCAGGGCGGGAAGCCGGCGGGGCGAGGCCAGGTCACGCAGCACCAGCACCGCCAGCAGGGCCAGGGTGCTCATGCCGCCGAGCAGGTGGCTGGTGACGATGACGGGCTTGAGCAGCCGGGTCACGGTGAGCATGCCGAGCAGGGCCTGCCCGGCTACCACGGCCAGCAGCAGCACCTCAAGCCATGGGCTGCGCCGCTCGCGCTGGCGCCAGGCGAGCACTGCCAGGGCCAGGATGGCCAGGCCCAGCAGGCCTGCGGCGTAACGATGGATCATCTCCTTCCAGGCCTTTGGGGCTTCCACGGGCTGCCCGAAGCGATGCTCGGCAGCGTGGATTTCGTGGGCCTCGTCGGGCACACCCACCAGCTGGCCGTAGCAGCCGGGCCAGTCGGGGCAGCCCAGCCCGGCATCGGAGAGGCGTACGTAAGCGCCCAGTGACACCACCACCAGGGCCAGGAGCAGGGCGGCGAGGGCGAGCCGACGATAGCTTCGGGTCATGGGTCTGCTCCCCGGGTCAGGCCAGGCGATCGAGGAAGAGGGCGGCGAACAGCCCGGTGAGGTAGATCAGGGAATAGCGGAAGGCGCGCCGGGCGCGGGCGTCGGAGTAGTTGCGCCACAGCACCCAGGCCTCCCGCAGATAGCCCAGGTTGAGAACGGTGACCAGGGCGGCGTAGACCGCGCCGGACAGGCCCAGGGTGCAGGGCAGGTAGGACACGGCGGCCAGCAGCACGGTGTATAGCAAGATGTGCAGGCAGGTGAGGGGCACGCCGTGGCTCACCGGCAGCATGGGCAGGCCGGCACGGGCGTATTCGTCGCGGCGATAGCAGGCCAGCGCCCAGAAATGGGGCGGGGTCCACAGGAAGATGATGAGAAACAGGGCTAGCGCTGGCAGGCCGATGCTGTCGGTCATGGCGGCCCAGCCGAGCACCGGCGGCATGGCCCCCGAGGCGCCACCGATGACGATGTTCATGGGCGTGGCGGGTTTGAGGATCAGGGTGTAGACGATGGCGTAGCCGAGGAAGGTGGCCAGGGTGAGCCACATGGTCAGGGGATTGACGGCCATGTGCAGCAGCCACAGGCCGGCGCCGCCGGTAAGGCAGGCCAGGGTGAGGGTCTCGGTGGGGGTGATCAGGCCCAGGGGCAGGGCGCGACCGCGGGTGCGGGCCATGCGGGCATCGATGGTGCGCTCGACCAGGCAGTTGATGGCCGCCGCTGCGCCTGCCACCAGAGCGATGCCGACGGTGGCGGCGAGCATCAGCCCGGCGGGGGGCCAGCCCGGAACAGCGAGGAACATGCCGATCATGGCGGTGAACACGATCAGGCTGTTGACCCGTGGTTTGCACTGGGTGGCAAAGGCCGCCAGGCGCAGGCCGAAGGGGGTGGGGGCGGTGCTGCTGGGCAGGAGCGTCGGCATCGGGGGTCTCCGGGGAATGGGGGGCAATGCGGCTCTTCAGCCTGCCCACGCGTAGCGCAGCAGGCGTTCCATGTCTTTCAGGATGCCCTGTGGGTCGGCATCGGGGGCGTAGCGCAGGATGATCCTGTCCTGGGGGTCAACCACGTACACCCGGTGCCCGCTGTTGCCGAGGTCAAAGGCGGCGCGGGAGGCCGCATCGGCGGCCACGGCGGTGTGCAGGTCGGGCTGCAGGGCGAGGAGGGCGGCATCATCGGGGGTCGCCTGATCGGTGAGCCAGGTGCGCTGTACCCGCGCCATCTGCTTGTACAGCGCCACATGTACCTGGCGGGTCAGGACGACCCACTTGCGGCAGGCGTCGTCACAGGGGCCCGAACCGGCAATCACCAGGCGCCAGTGGGGCGTGGCGCTGCTGCCCAGGGGGGTACCATGAGCATCAACCAGGGGCGGTAGGGTTCGCGGAGGTGACAGGAGCTCGCCGTGGTTGCCCGGGCGCTCCGGGTGCCAGCCGGTGAAGTAGAGCGTTGCGGCCACCCCGAAAGGCAGCAGCAACAGGCCGAGGACCAGGCTCAGGGTGCGCTTGCCGTGCATCAGGGGCGCTTCCAGCCGAGGGCCAGCCAGATCAGCAGGGCGGAGGCGGCAAAGCCATACCACTGCCAGGCGTAGGACAGGTGGCGCTCGAAGCGCTCGTCGGGGCGGGGCCATTCCCGGGCAAAACCAGCCGGCGCGTCGGGGGCCAGTTGCAGCACCATCGGTTGCAGCGGCCACGGCGCCAGCCGGGTGAAGCGGGTCAGGTCGAGGTTCTGCCACACGGGCTGCCAGCCCTCGCCGACGGGCTCCTTGCCCAAGGTGAAGAAGCGGGTGCCCGGCACCACAGCCGTGCCGTGAAGGGTGATCGGGCCTGTCGGGGTGTCCACCCGGGGCAGGTCGCTGTGCAGGGCGGAGGCCGGAACCCAGCCCCGGTTGACCAGCACACGCATGTCGCTGCCTTCGATGTGCAGGGGCGTGATGACGTGGTAGCCGGCCTGTTCCCGGTGGATGCGGTTGTCGAGGAGGATCTGGTGCGCGCTGTCGAAGCGGCCGCGCACCGTCACCGGGCGGGAGCGCAGGGCTTCGGCATCGACCGGCGTGGCGCCGAGGCTCACCGGTGCGTCGCTACCCCGCTGGTCGAGCAGGGCCTGGGCGGCCTGCTTGCGGTCGGCCTTGGCATGCTGCCAGTTGCCCAGCTGGATGCAGCCGGCCGCAAGCACGATGGCCAGCGCCCCGCCCCAAACAGAGGGGCGGAAGCGCCGGCCGCTTGTGGCGGCCTGAAGGCGGGCGCACAATCGACTGAAGACCCGGGAGGAGCGCGCTGTGCTGTTCAAATTGGCAGTGGTATTCATGCTGTTGCTGGTCATCGGCAGCCTCTTTTCGGGCCTGGTCTTTCTCTATCGCGACAAGGGCAATGGCGACCGGGTTGTGCGGGCGCTCACCTTGCGCATCTCCCTCTCCCTCTTGCTCTTTGCCGGCCTGCTGCTGGCCGGGCGTTTTGGTGGCTACGCCGGGTAAGCCCGGCGGCTTGCGCCTAGAGCCAGTACACCACCACGAACAGCAGCAGCCACACCACATCCACGAAGTGCCAGTACCAGGCCACCGCCTCGAAGGCGAAGTGGCGTTTGGCGTCAAAGTGCCCCGACAGGCAGCGGCCTGCCACCACGGCCAGCATGATGGCGCCGAGGGTGACGTGGAAGCCGTGGAAGCCGGTGAGCATGAAGAAGGTGGCGCCATAGACGCCTGCACCCATGGTCAGGCCGAGCTCGGAATAGGCGTGGTGATATTCGTAGGCCTGAAAGCCGAGGAAGATCACCCCGAGCAGCACCGTCAGGATCAGCCCTAGATTGAGCTGGCTGCGCTTGCCCTTCATCAACCCCCAGTGGGCCCAGGTGAGGGTGATGCCGGAGGTGAGCAGCAGCGCGGTATTGATGGCGGGAATGCCCCAGGCGCCCATCGGTGTGAAGCTCGCGCCCTTGGGGCCGGCGGTGGGCCAGGCGGCGGTGAAACCTTCATACAGGGTGAAAGCCGGGTCCATGCCGGCCAGGGCCGGCACCGAGATGACTCGGCAATAGAACAGGGCACCGAAGAAAGCCGCGAAGAACATCACCTCCGAACCAATGAACCACACCATGCCCTGGCGGAAGGATTTGTCCTCCCAGTCGGTGTAGTCGCCCCGCTGGTTTTCGGCGATCACCGCACCGAACCATTTGAACAGTACGAAGATGATCACCGCGGCCCCGGCGCTCATGACCCACGGCCCCGGGGCGAACTTGTTCATCAGCAGGATGAAACCCAAGGCCAGCAGGAACATGCCTCCCGACAGGAAGATCGGGTACAGGCTGGGCTGCGGCACGTAGTAGTGCGTGGCGTGGGGCGCGGCGGTGGTGGCGGGCGAGGCGTTCAAGGCGTGCTCCCGAGGGCAAGGGGTTGAATCACGGTTTCGGCGGCGCGGGGAAGAAGGCGTAGGCTAGGGTCAGTTCGGAGATGTCCTTGTTGATGCCGCTGTCCACAACGAAGGTCAGGGCCATCTCGCGGCTTTCGCCCGGGGCCAGGGTCTGCTGGGTGAAGCAGAAACAGTCGAGCTTCTGGAAGCTGCGCGCCGCCACCGTGGGTGACACACTGGGCACGGCCTGGCCGACAATGGTCTGGTCGGACAGGTTGCGCACCAGGAAGCGGGTGGTGCGCAACTCGCCGGGATGCAACTCGATGGCCGGTTCCAAGGGGCGGATTTCCCAGGGCAGGCCGGGCATCAGGGTGGAGGTGAACTGCACGTCCAGCTTGCGGCTGTAGTCCACCGCGCTGGGGGGCAGATCCTTGGCCTGGGTGGCGTCACGCAAGGTTTTGCCATTGAAGCCGACGGCCTCGCAGAAGGTGTCGTAGAGCGGTACCAGGGCGAAGCCGAAGGCAAAGAAGGCCACCGCCAGCAGCAGCAGGCGGACGACCAGGCGGCCGTGTTTTCGGGGTGGGGGCAGGGCGGCTTCGTTCACGGCGAGGCTTAACGCTGGATGAAGAAGCCGATGATGTAAAGGCTGGCGGCAACAGCCCCCAGCACCCAGGCAAAGCGGGCGGAGGCGCGGCGGCGCAGGGCGAGGTCGGAGTCGTCGAGGTGCATGTCGGGTCTCCTCACGTGCCGGACTTGATGACGGGTTGGGTGTCCCAGGAGTGGTAGGGGGGAGGCGAGCTGAGTTCCCATTCCAGGCCGCTGGTGCCTTCCCAGACCTCGTCGGTGGCCTTGGCGCCGCCTCTCACACAGCGCCAGATGTTCCAGGCGAAGAGCAGTTGCGACAGGCCCAGCACGAAGGCGCCGACGGTGGAGATGGCGTTGAACTCGGTGAACTGCAGGGCGTAATCGGGGATGCGCCGGGGCATGCCGGCCAGGCCCAGGAAAAACTGGGGCATGAAGGTGAAGTTGAAGCTGATTACGGTGAGCCAGAAATGCAGCTTGCCGAGTTTTTCGCTGTACATGTGGCCGGTCCATTTGGGCAGCCAGTAATACACCCCGGTCATCACCCCCATGATGCCGCCGGCGAACAAGGCGTAGTGGAAGTGAGCCACCACGAAATAGCTGTGGTGATACTGGGCGTCGGCGGCCACGTCAGCCAGCACCAGACCGGTGAGGCCGGCGATGCCGAACAGCACGATGAAGCCGATGGCGAAGAGCATGGGCGTCTCGAAGCTCATGGCGCCCCGCCACATGGTGGCGATCCAGCAGAAGAACAGCACCGCCAGGGGCAGCGAGATGGCCATGGTGCTGTACATGAAGTAGAGCAGGGCGGGCACCGGCAGGCCGGCGGTCATGAAGTGGTGGGCCCACACGATGAGCCCCAGCACGCCGATGGCGATGAAGCCATAGACCTGGGCGGTGTGGCCGTAGATGGGTTTGCGGGTGAAGGTGGACAGCACGTGGGGCATCAGGCCCCACACCGGAAGCAGCAGGATGTACACCTCGGGGTGGCCGAAGAACCAGAACAGGTGCTGGAACAGGATCGGGTCACCACCACCGGCCGCATTGAAGAAGTGGGTGCCGAAGTGGCGGTCGGTGAGCAGCATGGTGACGCCGCCTGCGAGCACCGGCAGGGTGATGATCAGCAGCACTGCGGTGACCAGCCAGCCCCAGCAGAACAGGGGCATCTTCATCAGCGTCATGCCGGGCGCCCGCATGTTGAGCAGGGTGGCGATGATGTTGATCGACCCCATGATGGAGCTGATACCCAGGATGTGGATCGAGAAGATGGCGAAATCCACCCCGATGCCGCCCTGCACCGACAGAGGTGCGTAGAGGGTCCAGCCGGTGGCCACGGCACCGTCGCCGATGCCGAACAATGCCAGGATGAAGGGCATGGTGAGCAGCAGCGCCGCTGGCGGCAGCAGCCAGAAGCCCCAGTTGTTGAGGCGCGGCAGGGCCATGTCGGGGGCGCCGATCATCAGCGGGATCATCCAGTTGGCAAAGCCCGTAGCCGCTGGCATCAGGGCCGCAAAGATCATCACCAGCGCATGCACGCCGATCAGCTGGTTGAAGAACTCCGGTTTCATCAACTGCAGGCCGGGCTGGAAGAGCTCCGCCCGCACCGCCAGGATCATCGCCCCACCGACGAAGAACATCAGCAGGGAGAAGGTCAGGTACATCGTGCCGATGTCCTTGTGGTTGGTGGTGGTCAGCCAGCGCATCAGCCCGGCGGGGTGATGGGCATGGCCGGCATGGGGATCGAGGGTATGGGTGGCGGTGTTCATCCGATGCTCCTCAGCGAAGGGCCTTGATCTGGGCGGGCTGGATCATGTCGCCCTTGGCGTTGCCGAAGGCGTTGCGCTCGTAGGTGATGATGGCGGCGAGGTCGGCGTCCGACAGGGTGGCCTTGAAGGCCTGCATGGCGGTGCCGGCTTTGCCGTTGAGCACCCGGTCCACGTGGCTGTCGGGAAGCAGCTTGCCTTCCGGCGAGAGCAGCGGGCCGGTGACGATCTTGCTGCCCGCCAGGGCCGGGAAGGCCGGCGGGAGGCCCTGGCCTTCGGCCTGGTGGCAGGCGGCGCAGTTCTTTTCATAGGCGGCCTTGCCGGCGGCCACCAGCTCTTCCTTGGTCCACGCCCGGTCGCTGCCGGCCGCGGCGGCGGCCATCTCGGTCTTCTTCTTGTCCACCCAGGCAAGGTATTCGGCCTCGGGCACGGCGCGCACCACCACGGGCATGAAGCCGTGGTCCTTGCCGCACAGTTCGGCGCACTGGCCGCGATACACCCCGGGCTCCTCGATGCGCACCCAGGTCTCGCGCAGGAAGCCCGGAATCGCGTCACGCTTGACGCCGAACTGAGGTACCCACCAGGTGTGGATCACGTCGGTGGAGGTGAGCAGCACGCGCACCTTCTTGCCCACCGGCAGCACCACTTCGTTATCCACTTCGAGCAGGTAGTTCTCGCCCTTGGCGGCCTTGCCCTCGATCTGCTCGCGGGGGGTGGACATGGTGCTGATGAACTTGATGCCGGAGTCGGGGTATTCGTACTGCCATTTCCACTGCAGCCCGGTGACCTTGAGCACCATGTCGGCCTTGGTGCGGGTGTCTTCCATCTCGATTACTGCATGAAAGGCCGGGATGCCCATCAGTACGAAGTCGATGAAGAGCAGGATGCCGAAGGGCACCAGCACCCAGAACCACTGGAAGGCACCGGTGGGGCCGGTGAAGGTGGCGGGTTCGGCACCGGTGCTTTTGCGATGCTTGACCATGGAATAGACCATGATCGAGAAGACCACGACGAAGAGCACGGTGATGATCACCATGAACTCGTTGTGGATGTGGAGGGTGTCCCGGGCAATGGGCGTGACCGGGGTGGGGAAGTTCCAGGTGTAGTCGGCGAGAGCAGTGCCGGCGGCGAGAAGGAGGCTGAGACCTGCGAAAAGCCTGCCAGGGGGGCGGGGGTTGAGTGGGGTCAAGTCTCGTCCTCGTCTTTTCGTGGGATGATCAATTCGACTTCGCGGTCTAGCTGCGGAGCCGTCTGGAGAGATCTGAAAAAAACTGCTGCCGCTGAGGGGGTGTCATCAGGCGCCCGACCTGGCAGCTGCGGCCGTGGGAGCGGATGCAGATCAGCGGGTCGGGGGCGTCGCCAGCTTCCATGCTGACCCGGGCCCAGGCTGCAGAGAAACTGTATTGCCGGGCATCGCCGAGAAAACGTGTGGTGACGGTAAGGCGGTCGCCCTCCAGGCGAATGGTTTCGCTGGACGAATCGGCGCGATCAAGGGCGCGCAGGGCAATATAGAGGGCGGCGAGCTCAAGGCCCGCGAAGGGAAGAACCAGCCATGCGCCGGCCAGCAGAAAGCCGCCACTGACGAGCAGGCTTGCTGCAAGAATGCCGCGGACGAGATTACGGCGTGCTGTCGGGGACAGGGAGCAGTTAGGGCGCGCAGTCCATTCCTGCGCGCCCGCTGCCTCTGTTTTGGTCATAGCCATGGCGTCTCCTCCAGGCCCTGTCTGCGACTATTTGACGCAGATCAAATTGTGGGCTCAGTGTAGCATCGGCGTTTTGTTTTGCAGTGCACTTGATGAATTTGCAAATGATTGAATAAAAAGGGTTAATCAAATGATTTCGTTGCTGCGATGCGGCATGTTCGTCTTGGTGGTGCTGATGATGGGGCTGGGAGGGCTGACGGCCTGTTCTCCGGCCGGAGACGGCGGTGCGAACGCGGGTTTTGCGAGCACCGACATCACTGGCGCGAATTATGCAAAGGGCTTCCAGCTGACCGATCACACCGGGGCGCCCCGTAGCTTGGCCGACTACCGGGGCAAGGTTGTCACCCTGTTCTTCGGCTATACCCAGTGCCCGGATGTGTGTCCCACCAATCTGCTGGGTATGGCCGAAGTGATGCGTCAGCTAGGGCCGGATGCCGATCGGGTGCAGGTGCTGTTCATTACCGTCGACCCGGAACGTGACACCCAGGCGCTGCTCGCCGAATATGTCCCGGCCTTCGACAAGCGCTTTACCGGTCTGTATGGCGACGCCGCCACCACGGCGGCCGTGGCCAGGGACTTCAAGGTCTTCTACCAGAAGCAGGGCGATACCAAGGGCAGCGCCTACACGGTGGATCACTCCACCGGCACCTATGTTTTTGATCCCCAGGGGCGCTTGCGCCTTTATGTTAAGCACGGGGAGAAGCCGGAAGTGATTGCCGGGGATCTGCGCAAGCTGCTGGCCGGCAAATAGCTTTCCGGTGCACTGAAATGCAAAAGGGCAACCCGCGGGTTGCCCTTTTTGCCATCTGGGTGGCGCTTAGGCCAATGCGGCCAGCTGGGTGCGCATTTTCTGCATGGCTTTGGCCTCGATCTGGCGGATGCGCTCGGCGGATACGCCGTATTCGGCGGCCAGTTCATGCAGGGTGGCGGCATCACCCTCGGTCAGCCAGCGACGCCGCACGATGCTGGCGCTGCGTTCGTCGAGGGCGGCCAGAGCGTGGTGAAGGCCTTCGTCCTGCAGGCGGGCCGCCTGACGGCGGGCCAGCACGTCGGACGGCTCGGCGTGGGGGTCGGCCAGGTAGGCAATGGGGGCGAAACGCTCCTCGTCATCGTCGCTGCCCCCTTCCAGGGCCATCTCCTGCCCGGACAGGCGGGTTTCCATTTCGCGGACTTCTTCCGGCTTGACGCCGAGTTGTTGGGCCACGGCCAGCACTTCCTCGCCCTGCAGCGTATTGCTGCTGCTTTTCAGGCTACGCAGGTTGAAGAACAGCTTGCGCTGTGCCTTGGTGGTGGCGATCTTGACCAGACGCCAGTTCTTCACGATGTACTCGTGGATCTCGGCCTTGATCCAGTGGATGGCAAAGGACACCAGGCGCACGCCCCGGTCGGGGTCGAAGCGTTTTACCGCTTTCATCAGTCCCACGTTGCCTTCCTGGATCAGGTCGGAGTGGGGCAGGCCGTAGCCCAGGTAACCGCGGGCAATGGCTACCACAAGCCGCAGGTGGGACAGCACCAGCTTGCGCGCCGCTTCCAGGTCTTCGTTGTCCCGGAGGCTGTGGGCGAGGTCGGATTCCTCCTTCTCGGTCAGCAGCGGGATGCGATTCACGCTCTGGATGTATTGATCCAGGCTGCCAACCGCGGACGGGACGGGAAACGACAGGGTTTGAGACATGTGCAACTACCTCCTTGATGCCAATGTTAGCACTCCCGGTCTGTGAGTGCTAATAGTGGAAATTGGTTCCCGGGGCTCACACGTCCCGCAGCTTGATGCAGCGATGGGTGAAGCGATCGGACTCTCCGATGGCGAGAAAACGGGCCTTGTCCGCTTCGCCGCCCCGCAGGGTAGGTGGCAGGGACCAGACGCCATGGGGGTGGTCCCGGGTGTCGCGGGGGTTGGCATTCACCTCGGTGCGCCCGCTCAATTCAAAACCGGCAGCCATGGCTTGGTTGCTCATGAAGCTCTCCGAGACGTAGCCGCTACGTTTCATCTCGTCCAGCGATACCCCGGGGGCCGCACGGTGCTCCTCGATACCCAGGACACCCCCCGCCTTGAGCGCATGGGCAAAGGCGCGAAGGCTGGTTTCCAGGTGTCCGGCATCGAGCCAGTTGTGTACGTTGCGGAAGGTCAGGATTCGATCCGCCCCGTCCGTCAGGTTGATGCCTTCGAGAGTGCCCTGCGGGGTGAAATGGCCAATGTGCACCTTGTCATAAAGATCGGGGCGGGCAGCCAGGCGGGCTTCAAAGGTCTCCCGCAACTTGCGCCGGTAGGCCATGGGGTCGTCGTGGGCATAGTGGGCTGCGATGTAGCGGCCCTGCGCTCGCAGATATGGCGCGAGGATCTCGGTGAACCAGCCTGCGCCGGGAGTGATCTCGATCACCGTGTGGTGGGGCCGGACGCCCAGAAAGTGCAGGGTGTCGTAGGGGTGGCGGGCGGCATCCCGGGCTCGGTTGGCTTCGCTGCGGTGCGGGCTGGCGATGATTGCGCGCAGGGCGTCGTCATCGTCCTGAAGGCGGGCCTGCAGCGGGCGGATGGCGCCCAGCACCGGAAGGGCGGCCAGGTGGGAAAGAAAATGGCGGCGGGTGGTCATGGCGGCTCAGGATAAATGCGTTGGCCGGGTGCCGGCTTGACGGGGGCTAAATCGAAGCAATTCCCGTACCTCGTGTTGCGGTGGCGGTGAATGAAGCGCAATCCGGTGCAAAGTATGAGCCCGGATTCCAATATGGATGTCGATTCTGCTGGATTTTCAACAGTACGCTGTTTAAAAGCCAGCAGGCTTTGCTGCCGGGCCTTTATTCCGATCGATGAATAAGGCCTCAATGCTCATCTGCTCATATCGTTCCCATTTATTGTTGGTTCCGATTGTGGGGAAGGGCCAATAAATTGCACTCATCTTGTTATGACAAGTTGAGATGCTCGATACCGATATCCAGACCTCTTCCACGCCTATGGGCGATGCGCCCCTTTATCGGCGGATCCATCAGGCGCTGCGTGAGCGAATCCTCGATGGCGACTGGCCGCCGGGGCTCAGGCTGCCGTCCGAGAGTGCGCTGGGCTCCCTGTTCGAGGTCAGTCGGATCACCATCCGGCAGGCCCTGGGGGCCCTGCAGCGGGAGGGGCTGATCTACAGCCAGCAGGGCCGCGGCAGCTTCGTCAGCCGCCCCAAGGCCGTCCAGAACGTCACCCGGCTGCAGGGCTTTGCGGAGCAGATGGGGGCCCACGGCTACGAGGTGCGCAACCGCCTGCTGGCGCTCGCCGAGGTGCCGGCCGACCAGAAGGTGGCGTCGCGTCTGGGCTTGCAGAAGGGCACCCCGGTGGTGGAGATCCGTCGCTTGCGCCTGCTCGACCGGGAGCCGGTTTCCATCGAGCTCACCTGGCTGCCCCTGGACATCGGGCGTCAGGTGGCCCGGGCCGATCTGGAAGTGCGCGACATCTTCGTGATCCTGGAGAACGACTGCGAGCGCCCTCTCGGTCACGCCGACCTGGCCCTGGACGCGGTGGCCGCCGATGCCGAACTGGCTGCCCGCCTGAAGGTGCCCGAGGGCGCGCCGCTGCTGCGCGTCGAGCGATTGACCCATGACAAGGGCGGCCAGCCACTGGATTACGAATTCCTCTATTTCAGGGGCGACACCTTTCAATACCGATTCCAGGTGGGCCGCGGCCCAACCTCAGGGGAGTGACTCATGTCTTATCAATTGGACACGCGGGAAAGTGAATACGACATCGTGGTGGTGGGAGGCGGCACTGCCGGCCCCATGGCCGCCATCAAGGCCAAGGAGCGCAATCCGGAATTGCGTGTGCTGCTGCTGGACAAGGCCCACGTGAAACGCAGCGGTGCGATCTCCATGGGCATGGACGGCCTCAACAACGCCGTCGTGCCCGGCTACGCCACCCCCGAGCAATACACCAAGGAAATCACCATCGCCAACGACGGCATCGTCGATCAATCCACGGTGTATGCCTATGCAAAGCACAGCTTCACCACCATCGAACAGCTCGATCGCTGGGGCGTGAAGTTCGAAAAGGACGCCAACGGCGACTACGCCATGCGCAAGGTGCACCACATGGGTACCTATGTGCTGCCCATGCCCGAGGGGCATGACGTCAAGAAGGTGCTCTACCGCCAGCTCAAGCGGGCGCGGGTGGAGATCACCAACCGCATCATCGCCACCCGCCTGCTCACGGCGGCCGACGGCAGCGTGAACGGTGTGATGGGCTTTGATTCCCGCACGGCCGACTTCCATGTGATCCGCGCCAAGGCGGTGATCCTGGCCTGCGGGGCGGCGGGCCGCCTGGGCTTGCCGGCATCCGGCTATCTGATGGGCACCTACGAGAACCCCACCAACGCCGGGGATGGCTACGTGATGGCCTATCACGCCGGGGCCGAGCTGGCCAACCTGGAGTGCTACCAGATCAATCCGCTGATCAAGGACTACAACGGTCCGGCCTGCGCTTACGTGGCCGGGCCGATGGGGGGCTACACCGCAAACAGCCGCGGTGAGCGTTTCATCGAGTGTGACTACTGGAGTGGCCAGATGATGCTGGAGTTCTACCAGGAGCTGCAGGGCGGCAATGGCCCGGTCTTCCTCAAGCTCAACCACCTGGCCGAGGAAACCATCCAGACCATCGAGACCATCCTGCACAGCAACGAGCGCCCCAGCCGCGGCCAGTTCCACGCAAACCGGGGCACCGACTACCGCCACCAGATGGTGGAGATGCACATCTCCGAGATTGGCTTCTGCAGCGGCCACAGCGCTTCCGGCGTGCATGTGAATGCCCGCGCCGAAACCACCGTGCCGGGCCTCTACGCGGCCGGCGACATGGCTGCAGTGCCCCACAACTACATGCTGGGGGCTTTCACCTACGGCTGGTTCGCCGGGCATAGCGCGGCGGAGCGAGCCAGCAGCCTCGACTTCTCTCCGGTGGACGCGGAGCAGGTGGCCCGCGAGCGGGCACGCATCTATGCCCCCCTGCTGCGTGACCACGGCCTGCCGCCCCTGCAGGTGGAATACAAGCTGCGGCGCTTTGTTAATGACTACCTGCAGCCGCCCAAGGTCACCCGTAAATACGAGTTGGCCCTCGACCGCTTTGCCGAAATCGGCGAGGACCTTGAGCACCTGCACGCCAGCGACGCCCACGAGCTGATGCGCTGCGCCGAGGCCTCGGTGATCCGCGATTGCGCCGAGATGGCCGCCCGTGCATCGCTGTTCCGCACCGAGAGCCGCTGGGGCCTCTACCACCTGCGGGCGGACTACCCGGAGCGCAATGACGCCGAGTGGTTCTGCCACGCCCATCTGAAGAAGGACGAATCCGGCCGGATGAGCCACCACAAGCGGCCTGTCGAGCCCTACATCGTCCCCATCGCCGAACAGGAAAAGGATGCCTACGACCGGCTGCGTGTCGCGCCGAAGGCCTCCGCCGAAAAAGCCGTCGCCACCGTCTGACCCCCTGGAGAAACCCATGGCATTCCAACCCCGCAGCATCGCCCAGTTCAGTGAGGCCGCCGTCACCGTTGATCTCGACAAGTGCATTGCCCACAAGGGCTGCACCGTGTGCATCGACGTGTGCCCGATGGACATCCTCGAGATTGATCCCCAGACCGGCAAGGCCTTCATGAAGCGCGACGAGTGCTGGTACTGCCTGCCCTGCCAGAAGGACTGCCCGACCGGCGCCATCCACGTCGCCATTCCCTACCTGTTGCGCTGATTTCCCGCTTCACCCCCATACATATAGAGAGAGTTTTCCATGCGATTTTCCAAGCTCACCCGGCTCGCGGCCTCGGCCCTCGTCACCATGACCGTCAGCCTCGGCGCCCACGCCGAAACCCTGCGTCTGGCCATTGGCACCCAGGACACCACCATCAACTGCGCCACTGGCGGCCTGTTGATCCGCGAGCTCAAGCTGCTCGACAAATACCTGCCCAAGGACGGCAAGTACAAGGGTGTGCAGTACGACATCCAGTGGAAGAACTTCACCTCCGGCGCCCCGCTGACCAACGAGATGGTGGCCGACAAGCTGGACATCGGCACCATGGCCGACTTCCCCGGCTCGGCCAACGGCGCCGCCTTCCAGAAAGCCGGCAAGAAGAGTCTGTTCATCACCGTGCTGTCGGGCAGTACCCAGGGCAGTGGCAACGGCGTGGTGGTGCCCAAGGATTCCAGTGCCACCACCCTGGCCGAACTGCGTGGTAAGACCATCTCCGTGCCCTTTGCCTCTGCCGCCCACGGCATGCTCCTGCGCGCGCTCAAACGCCAGGGCCTCGACCCCGAGAAGGACGTGAACATCATCACCCAGGCGCCGGAAGTGGCCGGCCCGGCACTGCAGGCCGGCAAGATCGACGCCCACGCCGACTTCGTGCCCTTCGCCGAGCTGTTCCCCTACCGGGGCTTCGCCCGCAAGATCTACGACGGCGTGCAGTCGGCCACCCCGACCTTCCATGGTTCCCTGGTCAATGCCGAGTTCGCCCGCAAGTACCCCGAAGTGGTGGTGGCCTTCCTGCGCGCGGCCATCGAGGCCGACCGCCTGTTTGCCAGCGACCCCGAGAAATACAGCGAGCTGATCGAGAAGCACACCGGCATCGACGCTCCCGTCAGCTACCTGTTTCACGGCCCCCTGGGGCTGCAGACCCGGGACTTCACCTGGAAGCCGGAATACCGCCAGGCCCTCAAGACCTCCATCGACACCCTGCACCTGATGCGCCGTATCGATGTCACGCCCGATCCCGCCACCTTCATCGACGACCAGTACATCCGCGCCGCCTTCAAGCAGTCCGGCCTCAACTACGACGCCCGCCTGAAGAGCTATGACAAGCTGCCCCTGAAGGCCAACGACGCCGTCACCGGCAAGCCCATCACCGACACCCGCCGCCTCGCCGGGCTGTGGGTCGCGGGGGAGCCCAAGGTGCGTCACTACGCCACCATTGCCAACGCCGTGCAGGATCTGCGCAAGCTGGAGCAGGCCGGCAAGGCAGTGCGCGCGGTGTATGTGCATGACCTGATCCACGGCATCAAGCTGCTCGGCCCCCAGGCCTGGTTCGCCCGGGATGCCCAGGGTGAGGTGAGCGCCTTCCTGCAGAAGGACGCCGCCGTCGCCTACGCCTCGACCAACAAGGGGCAGCTCCTCGACTTCGCCGCCCTCAAGACCTCGGGAGCCGGAAGGTGACAGCCTACGGACAACTGTCGGTCGCACGCCGCATGCTGCCCTTGCTGTCGCTGCTGATCTGCGTGGTGCTGTGGCATGTCGCCTCATCCCAGCGCATGAACCTGGGGCTGGTGACCTTCCAGAACGTGCCCCAGCCTCTGGAGGTGGTCCATGCCGCCTGGGATCTGTTCCAGTCCCCCAAGCTGCAGAACCACCTGGGGGCCAGCCTGGGCCGGGTGGCCTCGGGCTTCCTCGTGGCGGCAGCGCTGGGGGTGGGCCTCGGGTTGGCCATCGGGCGCTTCCGCTGGGTCCGGGAAACCCTGATGCCGCCCCTCGAAGTGGCCCGGCCGATCCCCGCGGTGGCCTGGATTCCCCTGTCCATCCTGATGTTTCCCTCCTCCGAGGGCAGCATGATCTTCATCACCTTCGTCGGCGCGCTGTTCCCCATTCTGCTCAACACCATTCACGGCGTGCACGGGGTGGACCCGCGCCTGATCGCCTCGGCCCGCAGTCTGGGCACCCGTCGCTGGGCCATCTTCGCTCGGGTCATCTTGCCGGCGGCCGCGCCGTCGGTACTCACCGGTCTGAGCATCGGCATGGGCACCTGCTGGTTCTGCCTGGTGACCGCCGAGATGATCTCCGGCCAGTACGGCATCGGCTATTACACCTGGGAGTCCTACACCGTGCAGAACTACGCCAACATCATCGTCGGTATGCTCCTGATCGGCCTTCTCGGCATGGGCAGCAGCGCCCTGCTGCACCGGGCCGGCCAGGCCCTGATGCCCTGGTATCGTCCGGGAGGCCGTCCATGAACGCCATCCTTTCCCTGTCCGAACTCGCGCCCGAGGTGAGCACCGGGCGGCTCGACATCGACCGGGTGTCCATCGAGCTGGGCAGCGGCGCCGACCGCTTCACCGCCCTCGCCGATGTGTCGGTGAACATCGCTCCCGGCGAGTTCGTCTGCCTGCTGGGCCCTTCGGGCTGCGGCAAGTCCACCCTGCTGGGGGCCCTGGCCGGCCACCTGACCCCCTCTCGGGGCCAGCTGCGGCTCGATGGTGCGCCCATCGGCGGCCCCGATCCGCAGCGTGGCCTGGTGTTCCAGCACCACACCCTGTTCCCGTGGCTGTCGGTGCGCGACAACGTGGCCTACGGGCTGCGCATGCGCGGCGTGGGGCGGGCCGAGCGCCACGCCCAGGCCATGACCTGGCTCAAGGAGGTGGGGCTGGAGGGCTTCGAGCACCACTACCCCGGCGCCCTCTCCGGGGGCATGCAGCAGCGCGTGGAGATTGCCCGCGTACTCATCAACCAGCCCCGCGTGCTGCTCATGGACGAGCCCTTCGGTGCGCTGGATGCGCTGACCCGCCTGAAGATGCAAGAGCTGCTGCTGGCCCTGTGGAGCAAGCGGCGCATGACCGTCGTTTTTGTGACCCATGACATCGACGAAGCCCTGTTCATGGCCGACCGCATCCTCGTCATGAGCGCCCGGCCCGGGCGGGTGATCGAAGAGATCATCGTCCCCGCTGGCCGGCCCCGCAGCGCCGAATGGCTGACCGGTTCGAGCTTCATCGAGCACAAGCGCCACTGCCTGGCCCTGCTCCGCGACCCGGCGCTGACCGTCCCGCTGGCGCGCCTTTCCCCGATCAACCCGGCAGCAGAAAGCGCCGATCCGGCCGCCTATGCCGACTGAACAGACCGAAGCCTGACATCCGATGACAACATCCCCCTTTTCCCTTGCCCTGCCTGCCGGCGACACCGATCTGGCGGAAATCCGCCCGCGTCTGGGCGACGATGACCCGACGGTGCGCCGCCTGGCCCTGATCGAACTGGCCGAGCTGGAAGACGAGGCGCACACCCCCTGGTTGGTGGCGGCCCTGTCGGATTCAGTGGCCGAGGTCCGCGCCGAAGCAGCCGACCGCCTGGCCGATCGGGAGAGCCCCGAGTCTGTCCGTGCCCTGCTGGCTCGCCTGGAGGACGACGATGCTAGCGTGCGTGCTGCTGCGGCCCACAGCCTGACCGAGGTCCGTGCCCCTGAAAACGGCAAGCTGCTGGTGGCCGCCCTCGATACCGCCCGGGGGGCGACCCGTGCCCGGGTGCTGCACGCTCTGCGCGAGCTGCGTCTGCCCTCCAGCTTTTCCCCGGCGCTGGCCGCTGTCGATGCCGTCGAGGCGGAGGTACGCCTGGAGGCCGTCGGCGTGCTCGGCTGGCTCAAGCAGCCCGCCGCCTTGCCGGCGCTGATGCGGCTGGCGGCGGACGACGCCGATGCCGATGTGCGGCGGGCCGCAGTGGGTGCGCTGGGGCTGGCCACTGACGACGCGGTGCTGCCTGCGCTCCTCCAGGCCCTGGCCGACCCGGTCTGGCAAGTGCGCGAGGAGGCCGCCACCACCCTGGGCAAGCTGCGCCTGGCGGGCGCCGGCCCGGCCCTGATCGCCGCCCTCGACGACAGCTACTGGCAGGTGCGCCAGCGCGTGGTGCGCACCCTCGGGCGCCTCAAGGACACCCGCGCGCTTCAGGCTGTGGTGGCCTCGGCCCTGTTCCATTCTTCCGCCAACCTGCGCAAGGAGGCCGCCATCGCCCTGGGCGAAATCGGCGATGCCGGCGCGTTGGCGCCGCTGGCCCAGGCCGCGTCCGATGCCGATCCGGAGGTGCGAAAGTCGGCCCGCCTGGCCATTGCCCAGATCCAGGCCGCCGCCGCAGTGAAGTCCTGAAGAGCCCTGGGCTGCCGGACTCAGGCCCCGAAATAGCGCTCCGGCCGGTGATTGATGGCGATCACCAGGTTGAGGGCGCCGGCGGCCAGTACCGACAGGGCCACCTGCAGCGGCGACACCACCATCAGCCCCAGCGCCAGGATCACACAGTCGCCGGCCATCTGCACCGTGCCGGCGCGCCAGCCGCGGGTCTTCTGCAGATAGATGGCGAGCACGCCGAGCCCGCCCAGGCTGGCCCCGTGGCGGATCAGGATGAGGATGCCGATCCCCGCCAGCAGCCCGGCCATGACGGCCGCAAACACCGGGTCGATGCGCTGAAAGGCGATCAGGCCCGGCAACATTTCGGTATACAGCGACAACACCCCCACCGCGCAGAAGGTCTTCAGGGTAAAGCTGCGCCCCATGGCCCGGTAGGCGAACACGTAGAAGGGCAGGTTGACGGCAAACAGCACCGTGCCCAGACGCCACCCGCCCAGGTAGTGGAGCAGGAAGGCCAGCCCGGCAGAGCCGCCCAGCAGCAGGCGGCTTTCCCGGAAGATCAGGATCGCCAGGGCCACGAACAGGCAGCCGGTGAGCACCCCCTGCACGTCTTCGAGGGGGCTGTGGCGCGTGGCCTGCAGGGCAGGGCGGGCGGACTCGGCGGGGGTGACAGACATGGCGGGCTTGTAAGAGGGCGGTACGCCGCCGATCATACCTGCCCGTCCGCCAGTTTTTTTGACGGGCCATGTAATAAAGGCGCGTGTCGGCCGACCAATGGCCAGCACCAGGTATTTGCGTGGCCCGTCGGCCACCTGCCGGCGCCCCGATTCCAACAGGAGAGATCATCATGAAAAATTCCATTTCCGGCCTGAGCGCCGCTGCTGTCGCCGCATCCCTGGCCCTGGCCGGTGCCGCCCATGCCGGCGAAAACCCCTTCGCCGCCAAATCTCTGGAGGGCGGCTACCAACTGGCCCAGGCCGACACCAAGGCGAAGGATGGCAAGTGCGCCGCGGACAAGAAAATGGACGGCAAGTGTGCCGGCGACAAGAAGGCGGAGGGCAAGTGTGCGGCCGGCAAGAAGGCCGACGGCAAATGCGCTGCGAGCAAGAAAAAGGACGCCAGCTGCGGCGGCGACAAGAAGATGGATGGCAAGTGCGCTGCCGACAAGAAATAAGATGCCCGGCGGCATGGGGCAGGGCCGCCTTGCTCCATGCCGGGAGGTGCTGACCATGCCTGCACGCCTGCCTGTCGGTGCCGGGCTCGGCTTTCGCCGCGAGCTGCTCGCCGAGCTGGAGGCCGGTGTTCCGGCGGCCGTGCAGTTCTTCGAGCTGGCCCCCGAGAACTGGGTCGGCATGGGCGGGCGCTCGGCCCGCCAGCTGCGCAGCTTCACCGAGCGCTACCCCTTCGTGTGCCACGGCCTGTCCCTGTCGGTGGGCGGCCAGCGCCCCCTTGATACCGACCTGCTCCGGCGCACCCGTGCCTTCATGGCCGAACACGGCATCGGCTTGTACACCGAACACCTGTCGTGGAGCAGTGATGACGGACAGCTCTACGACCTGCTGCCCCTGCCTTGCACCGACGAGGCCGTGCGCTGGGCGGCGGCCCGCATCCGCCAGGCCCAGGATGTGCTCGGCTGCCGCATCGGCATCGAAAACGCCTCCCGCTACGTCACCCCGCCCGGTGCCGAGATGGACGAAGCCAGCTTCATCCGCGCCGTTGTCGAGGAGGCCGACTGCCTGCTCCACCTGGACGTGAACAACATTCTGGTCAATGCCCGCAACTTCGGCTTCGATCCCTTCGACTTCCTCCACGCCCTGCCATTGGCGCGTACCTGCTACATCCACGTGGCCGGCCACCATGTGGAGGACGACGGCCTGCTCATCGACACCCATGGCGCCCCGGTCATCGACCCGGTATGGGATCTGCTGGCTGCTGCCTACCGCCACACCGGCCCGGTGCCCACCTGCCTGGAGCGGGACTTCGGCTTTCCGCCCCTCGCCGAGCTGGGCGAGGAGGTTGCCCGCATCGCCCGTCTGCAGGCGGCGGGGGCCGCCCGATGAGCGGGCTGCGTGACTTCCAGCTGGCCTTCGGCCGGCGCATCCGGGCCGGCGCCCGGGCGCCGCTGCCGGCCGGTGTGCCGCGCCAGCGCATGGAGGTGTATGAGGCGCTGCTCTTCAACAACCTGTGTGGCTTTCTCGATCGCTGCTTTCCGGTGGGGCGGGCCTGCCTTGGCGAGCTGCGGTGGACACGCCTGTGCCGGGCCTTCTACCGGGACTGGCCGTGTGCCACCTCCTGGTTCCGCGAAATTCCGAGGGAGTTCGTCGCCTATCTGGAGGCTGGGCCGCGCCAGCGCCTGCCGCGCTGGTTTGCCGAGTTGGCCCGCTACGAATGGGCCGAGCTGGCCGTGGACGTGATGGAGGCGGCGCTGCCAGCCGGCCTGGCTGACGGGGATCCCGTCGACGGCTGTCCTGTCGTCAATCCGGCCCTGCTGTCCCTGGCCTTCCAGTGGCCAGTACACCGCATCGGGCCGGACGCGCGCCCCCGCCGCCCGGCGCCGGTGCAACTGCTGGTGTTCCGCGACGGGGCCGACGAGGTGTGCTTTGTCGAGACCAACCTGGCCACCGCCCGCCTGCTGGCGCTGCTGGCGGGCGGCGGCGTGTCGGGTCGGGATGCCCTGGTGCAGCTCGCCACCGAACTCGGCCGGGCGCCGGACGCCGCCTTCATGGATTTCGGTCGTCACAGCCTGGCCGAGCTGCGCCGTCTCGGTGTGCTGCTGGGGACGCTCCCATGAGCTTCCCTGCTATGCTGGATCAGGCGGCCTGGCATCCAGCCCCGCCTCATCCCACCCGGATTCTTCCGCATTCCATGACCGTTACATCCCACGCCGAGCTCATCTCCGGCTTCCGCCCCCAGCTGCTCAAGTTTGCCCGCCTGCAGCTGCAGGACGACGCGGCCGCCGAGGACGCGGTGCAGGAGGCCATCGAGGCCGCCCTCAAGGGCATCGAGCGCTTCGCCGGCCGCTCGGCCCTGAAGACCTGGCTGTTCACCATCGTCCGTCACAAGGTCATCGACTTTCTGCGCGAGCGCGGGCGCACCGTGCAGGTCTCCAGCCTGGAGCGTGACGAGGCCGACATGGACGAAGCCTTCGACGCCCTGTTCCGGGAGAGCGAGCACTGGAGCCCGATGAGCCGCCCGCGGCCGTGGGGCAACCCGGAGGAGGCCCTCGAACAGCAGCAGTTCTGGCAGGTCTTCGAGATCTGCCTGGAGGTGCTGCCGGCGCGCACCGCCCGGGTGTTCATGATGCGGGAGTTCCTGGGCCTCGAAACCGACGAGATCTGCACCACTCTGGCCCTGAGCGTCGGTAACTGCAACGTGATCCTGCACCGGGCCCGGGCCGGCCTGCGCCAGTGCCTCTCCGAAGGCTGGTTCGGGGGAAAGGCCGTTTCATGCTGACCTGCAAGCACACCACCCGGCTGCTCTCCGAAGCCCTCGACCGCCCCCTAGGCAGGCGCGAGCGCCTTGCCCTGCGCCTGCACCTGGTGTTCTGCCGGGGCTGTCGGGCCTTCCGTCAGCACATCGACTTCCTGCGCCGGGCAAGCCGCGCCTTCACCAGGCATGACGACGGGGCTTCCTGAGCCGCGCCCTGACCCTTCAGTTTTCCCGCGAATGACCGTCACAGGTGGCGCGTAGCCTGTTGCGCTGCGACACCAGCTTGGCCATCCCTGGCAACGAAATCACGTTTCAGGGCTCCAATGAGGCGAATCTGCTTTGCTGCATTGCAGCAGCGGGACTATCCTGTCGGCTACGGCACCACCCCATGAAGCGAGAATCAGCGTGAGCGAAATCGATCTGAAACGGTTCTTCCTCGAACAGGTACGCCTCTTCGAGCACTTCCCGGCCGACAAGGTCGAGGAAATCGTCAGCCAGGGCCAGCTGGCCAGCTACGAGGGCAACGAAGCCATCCTAGAGACCGGCGACGACAGCAAATACATCGGCGTGCTGATCACCGGCCACGCCGAGATCTCCATCACCGACAACACCGGCACCCGCTCGGTGCTCAGCCAGCTCGGGCCGGGCGACGTCTTCGGCGTCATGTCCATCCTCACTGGTGAGCGCCTCTCCGCCGACGTGATCGCCGGCAACCGCTGCTACGTGCTGCTGATCCCCCAGGCAGTCTTCAACGCCCACATCCTCACCAACCCGAAAGCCATCGCCTACCTGTCGCGCCTGCTCCTTGACCGCATGCGCAGCATGAGCCTGGACATCGTGGCGGGGCAGACCACCGGCACAGCCAAGTCCGACGATCCCTACGCCCTGTCCCTGGTCACCGGCCAGCCTGGCAAGGTGGTGGCCCTCAACGTGGGCGTCAGCCAGATCCATTTCGGCATCTACGACACCAAGGACATGGGCGCCGACGTGCATGGCATCGTCGACAACGCCGACCCGGCGGTAGCCTGCGTCACCGTGATGGTGGGCACCCAGGTCAAAACGCAGATGCGCGAACCCTTCCCCCTCACCGAGCTGTTCCGGGTGATGCAGGAAGCCACCCGCCTGCTGGGCGACGCCTTCACCTTCCACCCCGAGGACGTCACCGCCGTCGGCCACCGGGTGGTCCATGGGGGCAGCAAGTTCTCCAGCGCCGTGGTCATCACCCCGCAGGTCATCACCGAGATCGAAGCCCTCTCGGTGTTTGCCCCCCTGCATAACCCGGTCAACGTGGACGGCATCCGCATGGCCATGGGCCAGCTCTCCGGCGTGCCCCACGTGGCCGTCTTCGACACCGCCTTCCACCAGACCCTGCCGCCCTACGCCTACCTCTACGGTCTGCCCTACGATTTGTACAAGCAGGAGGGCATCCGCCGCTACGGCTTCCATGGCACCTCCCACCGCTATGTGTCCCTGAAGGCGGCCGAAGTCGTCCAGCGCCCCCTTGGCGAGCTTGAGGTGGTGTCCTGCCACCTGGGCATCGGCGCCTCCCTGTGCGCCATCGACCATGGCCGCTCGGTGGATACCACCATGGGCATGACGCCCACCGACGGTCTGATCATGCCCAGCCGTTCCGGCAGCATCGACCCCGCGGTGATGATCCATCTGATGCAGCAGCACGGCATGTCGCCCGAGCAGCTTTCCAGCCTGATCAACACCGGCAGCGGCCTGAAGGGCATCTCCGGAATCTCCAGCAACATCCACGACATCGAGACCGCTGCCAGCAACGGCCACCACCGGGCCCTGCTGGCCCACAAGGCCTTCTGCTACCAGGTGCGCAAGAACATCGGCGCCTACGTGGCGGCCATGGGCGGCATCGACGTGCTGGCCTTCACCGGCGACGTGGGCGAGACCAGTGCCACCGTGCGCAGCCTGGCCTGTCAGGGCCTCGGCTACATGGGCATCAAGCTGGATGAAGAGAAGAACCGCAATCTCGGCCTGGTGGGCTCCCACGCCATCATCTCCGCCGACGATTCGCCGGTCACCATCCTCGTCATCACCAACGACGACGAACGCCTGGTGGCCTGGGAAACCCTGCGCGCCATCGAGCGCAACCAGTTGCTGCTCGAAGCCCGCAGCGGCGAGCCGCCGGCCATCCCCATCGAGATCTCGGCCCACCACGTGCATCTGTGTCAGGCCGACGTGGACAAGCTCTTCGGGCCGGGGCACCAGCTCACCCCCGAGCACGAACTGTCCCAGCCGGGCCAGTTTGCCTGTGCCGAGAAGGTGCATCTGGTCGGCCCCAAGGGGCGCATCGCCAACGTCCGCGTGCTCGGCCCGACCCGCAAGGAAACCCAGGTCGAGATCGCCATGACCGAGCAGTTCAAGGTCGGTATCCAGCCGCCCATCCGCGAGTCGGGCGACCTGGTGAACACCCCGGGCATCACCCTCGAAGGCCCGGCCGGCAGCACCACCATCGAGCGTGGTGTCATCTGCGCCCAGCGCCACATCCACATGACCCCCGAAGACGCCCTGCGTTTCCGCGTGCGCGACAAGTACATCGTCCGGGTGCGCATCGAGGGCGAGCGCGAGCTGATCTTCGGCGACGTGGTGGTGCGCGTGAACCCGGCCTACCGCCTGGCCATGCACATCGACACCGACGAAGGCAACGCTGCCAACATCCGCACCGGCATGCAGGGCTTCATCGAGGAGATCCAGAGCCGGCTCTGAGGGCAGGGGGCTTGACCCCCTCGTTCATGCAACAAGGGGCGGCTTCGGTCGCCCCTTGTGCATTCAGTGAGCGCGCCTAGCCCAGCCCTGGCAGCCATCCCCACGGGAAAAGCAAAAAGGCCGGTTCCTTGAGGAACCGGCCTTTTTGCCAATCGGGTGGTGCTCATGGGCAGGATTGAACTGCCGACCTCTCCCTTACCAAGGGAGTGCTCTGCCACTGAGCTACATGAGCGGTATCCCGCTGTGTCCTGACCAGGCAACTGCCTGAGGGACGGGAAAACTGGAGCGGCAGAAGAGTCTCGAACTCTCGACCTCAACCTTGGCAAGGTTGCGCTCTACCAACTGAGCTACTGCCGCATAGGACTTCAGATACTGAAGACGCCTGTTGAAAGCGCCTTGTCCGAAGGCCGGCACTATACAGGAAACCCGTGATTTGTGAAGCCCGCGATTGAAAAAATTCATCCCGGTCTGGGGGCAGGAGGCGGGCAGAGGGCGGTTCGAGACGGGAATGTCTTTTCGTTTCAAGGCCGTACTGGGCGCCTCGCGGTCGGGCATGGAGCCTTTCTTTGGTGCAGGCGCGGTGGGTGATGCCGGGTTCTTGTGCATGGCTGTGCTGGTCATGGCGCTAAATCCTTGATTTTTCGTGTCCTCGGCGCTTGGCACAGCTTCTGCTTCTTATTGAGAAACTTTTTTTCATTGAGTGCAAACAGGAGCGATGTCCCATGAAGATCCCGCAGACCAGCCCGGCCGCCCCGGCCGTGCGCGCAGCCCGTGGTGGAGGGCGCCATGAAGTGGATTAGCGCAATCATCAAGCCCTTCAAGCTCGACGAGGTCCGCATGGCCCTCAATGCTGTCGGCGTGCAGGGGCTCACCGTGACCGACGTGAAGGGCTTTGGCCGCCAGAAGGGGCACACGGAGCTCTACCGGGGCGCCGAGTACGTGGTGGATTTTCTGCCCAAGGTGAAGATCGAGGCCGCCGTGCCGGACGACGTGCTTGAGTCTGCCATTGCCGCCATCGAACAGGCCGCGGCCACCGGCAAGATCGGTGACGGAAAGATCTTCGTCTTCGATCTCGCCCGGGCCGTCCGCATCCGTACCGGCGAGTCCGGCGCGGCTGCCATCTGAGGAGAACCCCATGAAACGCTTGCTCGCTTTCGCTCCCTTTCTTGCTGCTGCACTCTTTTCCACACCGGGCTGGGCCGACGGGGCACCGCCGGCTCCGGTACCCAACAAGGGTGACACGGCCTGGTTGATCACCGCCACCCTGCTGGTGGTGATGATGGCCACCCCGGGCCTCGGGCTGTTCTACGGCGGCATGGTCCGCGCCAAGAACATGCTGTCGGTGCTGATGCAGACCCTGGTGATTTTCTGTCTGCTCGGCGTGCTGTGGGCCGTGTATGGCTACAGCCTGGCCTTCACGGACGGCAATGCCTTCATCGGCGGCTTCGACAAGCTGTTCATGAAGGGCGTGACGCCCGAGACGGTGGTGGCGACCTTCAGCAAGGGCGTGGTGCTGCCCGAATACCTGTTTGCCTCCTTCGAGCTGACCTTTGCCGCCATTACACCGGCGCTGATCATCGGGGGCTTCGCCGAGCGCATCAAGTTCTCGGCGGTGCTGATCTTCATGGTGCTGTGGTTCACCTTCTCCTACATCCCCATGGCCCACATGGTCTGGTACTGGGCCGGCCCGGATGCCTTCACCTCGGCCGAGGCTGCGGCCAAGGCGGGCGAGTTTGCCGGCTTCCTGTTCAACAAGGGGGCGCTGGACTTTGCCGGCGGCACGGTGGTGCATATCAACGCTGGCGTGGCCGCGCTGGTGGGCGCCTACATGGTGGGGCCGCGCATCGGCTATCGCCGTGAATCCATGGCCCCCCACAGCCTGACCATGACCCTAGTTGGCGCCTCGCTGCTCTTCGTGGGCTGGTTCGGCTTCAACGTGGGTTCGGCGCTGGAAGCGGGCGCCACCGCCAGCCTGGCCTTCTTCAACACCCTGGTCGCCACCTGCGCCGCCACGGTGGCATGGACGGTGGTCGAGGCCATCTTCAAGGGCAAGCCCTCCATGCTCGGTGCGGTATCCGGCGCCATTGCCGGCCTGGTGGTGATCACCCCGGCCTGCGGTCTGGTCGGCCCCATGGGCGCCATCATCATGGGCTTCCTCGGCGGCATCGTGTGCTACTGGGGCGTCAATGGCCTCAAGCGCATGCTCGGTGTCGATGACAGCCTCGACGTGTTCGGCGTGCATGGGGTGGGCGGCATCCTCGGTGCGCTGCTGGTGGGCGTCTTCGCCGCGCCGGAGCTGGGCGGTGCCGGCGTGTGGGACTACGTGGCCAACGCTCCCGGCACCTTCGACATGGGCGCCCAGATGGTGGCCCAGGCCTGGGGTGTGGGCACGGCGGTGGTGTGGTCCGGGGTGGTGTCGTGGGTCGCCTTCAAGCTCATCGACCTGACCATCGGCCTGCGCGTCAGCGAAGAAGACGAGCGGGAAGGCCTCGACCTGAGCGCCCACGGCGAGTCGGCCTACCACCACTGATCCAGCGCTTGCCTGCTGCAGGGCCTGCCCTGTCCGGAAATGCCGGGCGGGGCAGTTGCCCCCGGCGGCCTGTCTTCAGCCGGCGTCGCCCGGGGTGGGGTACATCAGCACGCTGAGAAAGCGGATCGGGCATTGGGTGAGCTTCTCGGGGCCGTGGGGAATGTCGGCCCGGAAGGTGAGGGCGTCGCCCGGGGTGAGCACGTAGGTGTTCTGCCCGTGGCGGTATTCGATCTCGCCTTCGAGCATGTAGATGAACTCGGTGCCCGGGTGTTCGAAGATCGGGAAGGTTTCGGATTCATGGTCGATGGTGATCAGGAAGGGCTCGAAGACCTTTGTCGGGCCCTGATCGTAAGCCAGCAGGTGATAGGTGTGGCCCTTCTTGGTGCCGCGCCGCACCACCTCCATGCCTTCGCCCTTCTTCACCAGCTGCGCGCTCCCGTCGCGCACGTCGTAGCCCCGGAACAGGGTGGCGATGGACACCCCCAGGGCGCCTGCCAGGCGCGACAGGGTGTCGAGGCTGGTGGCCGTCTGGGCATTCTCGATCTTGGACAGCATGCCCCGGCTGATGCCCGCCAGGCTGGCCACGTCGGCGATGGTCAGCCCGTGTTTCTGGCGCAGATCACGGATGGTGTTGCCCAGATAGCGCTCCAGGCTGCCGGAGCTGTCGGTGTCGCTCATGGGGGATCTCCTGCCGAAATAAGGATGTCGGGATTATTGCACAGACGTCATTTGTTTCACTGTAGGAAAAATAGTTGACATGATTCGCATCGAGATGCACCATGTTCAAAAATAATTCTCTATATGAACTTCCTGACGGAGTTGAGAGCATGTCATCGAGTCGTCGTTACACCCTGTCCCTTTCCTGCC
Organism: Zoogloea sp.; assembly: GCF_028689785.1. Taxonomy (GTDB): domain Bacteria; phylum Pseudomonadota; class Gammaproteobacteria; order Burkholderiales; family Rhodocyclaceae; genus Zoogloea. Next base: position 192,707 of record NZ_JAQVCN010000003.1, read on the forward strand.
CCGACCGGGTTGGCATCGTGGCCGCCGTGAGTGGCTTTCTGGCCCAGAACCAGGGCTGGATCACCGAGGCCAACAACCACGCCGACGCCGAGGCAGGCCGTTTCTTCATGCGCCAGGAGATCCTGGCCGACTCGCTGCCCTTCGGCATCGACACCCTGCGCGACAAGTTCGCGCCCATCGCCGCCGAGTTCCAGATGGACTGGCGCATCAGCGACAGCGCCCGCAAGAAGCGCGTGGTGATCCTGGTGTCCAAGCAGGAGCACTGCCTGTACGACCTGCTGGCGCGCTGGCAGGCCGACGAGCTGAACATCGAGATCCCCTGCGTCATCTCCAACCACGAAACCTTCCGCGGCTTTGTGGAGTGGCACGGCATCCCCTTCCACCACGTACCGGTGACGCCGGAGAACAAGCCCGCCGCCTACGCCAAGGTCGCCGACCTGTTCCGCGAAGCCGAAGGCGACGTGATGGTGCTGGCGCGCTACATGCAGATCCTGTCCCCGGAGCTGTGCGAGAACTACCCGGGGCAGATCATCAACATCCACCACAGCTTCCTGCCCAGCTTTGTCGGCGCCAAGCCCTACCACCAGGCCTACACCCGGGGCGTCAAGCTGATCGGTGCCACCTGCCACTACGTGACCAGCGAGCTCGACCAGGGCCCGATCATCGAGCAGGACGTGATCCGCGTGGATCACTCCGATGCTCCGGACGACCTGGTGCGCTACGGCAAGGACATCGAAAAGGCCGTGCTGGCCCGGGGCCTGCGCTACCACCTGGAAGACCGGGTGCTGGTGCATGGCAACAAGACCGTGGTCTTCCGATGAGCCCGGCCACCCCCCGTAAGGGCGACTTCAGTCGCCCGCGGACTGCGATCAACGGATTGCCCTTCATCCCCGCGCTGCGGGCGGCCCAGGCCGTTTCCCGCATGGCTACCTGAGGATTCAAAAATGCCCTGGCGTCTGCTGCGCTTTGCGCTGAACAAGAAGCATCCGGAGCCCCGGATGTTCACCTTCCACGAGAAGCTCAAACCGAGCTACGACGTGGTCATCATCGGGGCCGGCGGCCACGGTCTGGCGGCGGCCTACTACCTGGCCAAGGAGCACGGCGTCACCAATGTGTGCGTGCTTGAGAAGGGTTACATCGGCGGCGGCAACACGGGCCGCAACACCACCATCATCCGCTCCAACTACCTCACGCCCGAGGGCGTGCAGTTCTACGACGAGTCGGTGAAGCTGTGGCAGGACTTGTCCACCGACTTCGACCTGAACCTGTTCTACGCCAACCGCGGCCACTTCACCCTGGCCCATACCGACTCCGCCCTGCGCACCATGCGCTGGCGTGCCGAGGTGAACAAGCACTACGGGGTTAACTCGGAAGTGGTGGGCCCGGAGGTGGTGAAGGAAGCCGCGCCGATGATCGACCTGTCGTGTGCGGGCCACGCCCCCATCCTCGGCGCCCTGTACCACGCGCCGGGGTCGGTGGCCCGCCATGACGCGGTGGCCTGGGGCTACGGCCGCGGCGCCGACCAGCGCGGCGTGGAGATCCACCAGCAGACCGAAGTGCTCGGCATCGACGTGCAGGCCGGCAAGGTCAAGGGCGTGAAGACATCCCGCGGCTACATCTCCACCGGCAAGGTGCTGTGTGCGGTGGCCGGCTCCACCCCGCGCATCCTGAAAATGGTGGACGTCAAGACACCGATCTACATCCACCCCCTGCAGGCCATGGTCAGCGAGCCCATCAAGCCCTGGCTCGACCCCATCCTGGTGTCCGGCAGCCTGCACGTCTACATCAGCCAGTCGGCCCGCGGCGAGCTGGTGATGGGCGCCTCCCTCGACCCCTACGAACTCCACGGCACCCGCTCCACCCTCGACTTCGTCGAAGGCCTCAGCACCCACATGCTGGAGATGTTCCCCTTCCTCTCCGGCGTCAAGGTGATGCGCCAGTGGGCCGGCATGGCCGACATGACTCCCGACTTCGCCCCGGTAATGGGCAAGACCCCGGTGGAGGGCTTCTACCTGGATTCCGGCTGGGGCACCTGGGGCTTCAAGGCCACGCCGGTGTGCGGCAAGACCATGGCCCACACCCTGGTCAACGACACCCCCCATCCGCTGATCACCGGCTTCTCCATGGACCGCTTCCGCAACTACGCCCTCACCGGCGAAAAGGGCGCGGCGAGCGTGGGTCACTGAGTCGGCCACAGAGAGGAAACCCACCATGAAGATCCTGACCTGCCCCCTCAACGGCCCCCGCCCTGTCTCCGAGTTCTTCTACTGGGGCGAAGTGCGCCCCATGCCCAACCCGAACCTGGCCAGCGATGACGAATGGGCCGACTACGTCTTCAACCGCAACGGCGCGCCCGGCGTGAAGAAGGAGTGGTGGTGCCACACCCCCAGCAATACCTGGTTCATCGCCGAGCGTGACACCGAGAAGGACGTCGTGCTCAAGACCTACTTTTATCAGGGAGAAGAATGATGCGTTTGCCCGCCAACAGCGGCGAGTGGATCGACCGCTCCCGCCCCCTCGAATTCCGCTTCGAAGGCCGCAGCTACAAGGGTTACGAAGGCGACACCATCAGTTCGGCCCTGTGGGGGGCGGATGTGCGCGTCCTCGGCCGCAGCTTCAAGTACCACCGGCCCCGGGGCGTGCTGTCCCTGGCCAACCACGACACCAACGCCCTGCACCAGCTGGGCGGCACCCCCAACGTGCGTGCCGACGTCACCCCGCTGCTCGCCGGCATGGACCTGAATGCGGTCAACACCTTCGGCAGCCTGGAGGGCGACAAGGGTCGCTTCCTGGGCAAGATGGCGCGCTTCCTGCCGGTGGGCTTCTATTACAAGGCCTTCCACACCCGCAAGCTCTTCCCCATGTGGGAGCGCATGTTCCGCTACATGACCGGCCTCGGCCGGGTGGACCTCCAGGCCCCCCATCGCAGCACCCCCAAGGCCTACGACTTCTGCGACGTGCTGGTGATTGGCGCCGGCCCCTCCGGCCTGTCGGCGGCCCTCTCCGCCGCTGCCCAGGGCGCCGAGGTGGTGGTGGTGGATGAGAACGCCCGGGCCGGCGGCAGCGCCAGCTACCAGATCGGCAACGATGCCAGCCGCCGTCGCCTGCTCGCCGAGCTGCTCGTCCAGGTTGCCGCCCAGCCGCGCATCCGCGTGCTCACCGGCACCTACGCCGCCGGCTACTACAAGGACCACTGGATTCCCCTGGTCAGTGCCGAACGCATGCTCAAGATGCGTGCCGGCAGCGTGGTGGTGGCCAGCGGCGCCTTCGAGCAGCCCGCCGTCTTCCACAACAACGACCTGCCCGGCGTGATGCTGGCCAGCGCCGCCCAGCGCCTGATGTACCGCTACGGCGTCAAGCCGGTGAACAAGGCCGTGGTGCTGGTGGCCAACGCCGACGGCTACCGGGCCGCCCTGGATCTGCTGGCCCAGGGCGTGGGCGTGGCCGCCGTGGTGGACCTGCGCGCCACCGCCGGCAGCGCCGACCCCCTGGCGCGCCTGCTGCAGCAGTCCGGTGTCGACATTCTCAGCGGTCACGCCGTGGTCGAAGCCCTGCCCGACGGCAAGGGCCTGTGTGCCGGTGCCCGCGTCGCCCCATTGCAAGCCAACGGCACCCCCGGCGTCCCGACCCGCGACATCGCCTGCGACGGCATCCTGATGAGCACCGGCTGGGCGCCCGCCGCCAACCTGCTGTACCAGGCCGGCACCCGCATGCGCTACGACAAAAAGGTGGAGCAGTTCGTCCCCGACGCGCTGCCCGACGGTGTGTTCGCCTGTGGCCGTGTCAATGGCGTGCATGAACTGGCCCGGCGCATGGCCGACGGCACCCGCGCCGGCAGCCACGCCGCCGCGGCCGCCGGCTTCGGCCAGCCCGTCGGCGAAGCCCTGCCGCCCGAGGCCGAGAGCCCCAGCCACCCCTGGCCCATCGTCGATCACCCGGCCGGCAAGAACTTCGTCGATTTCGACGAAGACCTGCAATTCAAGGATTTCTGCAACGCCGTGCAGGAGGGCTTCGACAACATCGAGCTGCTCAAGCGCTTCTCCACCAACGGCATGGGCCCCAGCCAGGGCAAGCACTCCAACATGAACGGGCTGCGCATCCTGGCCCGCCTCACCGGCAAGGAGCCCCAGCAGGTTGGCACCACCACCGCGCGCCCCTTCTACCACCCGGTCCCCATGGCCATCCTGGCCGGGCGCGGCTTCAACCCGGAGCGTCGCACGCCCCTCACCAGCCGCCACGACGCCCTGGGCGCCAAGTGGATGCCGGCCGGCGTGTGGCAGCGCCCCGAGTATTACCAGGCCGCCGGGCAGGACCGCCTGGCCTGCATCCGCGGCGAAGCCCACTCGGTGCGCAACGCAGTCGGCCTCATCGACGTGGGCACCCTGGGCAAGCTCGAAGTCATCGGCCCCCAGGCCGCCGAGTTCCTGGAGCGGGTGTACACCTCCAACTACGCCAACCTCAAGGTCGGCATGACCCGCTACGCGGTGATGTGCGACGAGTCCGGCGTGGTGATCGACGACGGCGTGGTGGCCCGCCTGGCGGACGACCACTTCTACTTCACCACCACCACTTCCGGCGCCGCCACCATCTACCGGGAGCTGTCGCGCCTCAACACCATGTGGCGGCTCGACTGCGGCATCGTCAATCACACCGGCGCCTTCGCCGCGGTGAACCTGGCCGGCCCCAAGTCCCGCGAGGTGCTCAAGACCCTCACCAGCCTGGACCTCTCCGCCGCCGCCTTTCCCTACCTGGCGGTGCGCGAGGGCGAAGTGGCCGGCATTGCTGCCCGGCTGATGCGTGTCGGCTTCGTGGGTGAATGGGGTTACGAGATCCACGTGCCCGCCAGCATGGGTGGCGCCCTGTGGGACGCCCTGATGCAGGCCGGCAAGGCCCATGGCATCCGCCCCTTCGGCGTGGAGGCCCAGCGCCTGCTGCGCCTCGAAAAGGGCCACATCATCATCAGCCAGGACACCGACGGCCTCACCACCCCGCTGGAAGTGGGCATGGACTGGGCGGTGAAGATGGCCAAGCCCTTCTTCGTCGGCCAGCGCAGCCTCGCCGCCATCGCCCACAAACCACGCAAACAGCAGCTGGCCGGCATCGTCTTTCCGGTGGGCTACAGCGGCGCCGTGCCCCTGGAGTGCAATCTGGTCATCGAGGGCGGCAGCATCGCCGGCCGCGTCACCAGCATCGCCTTCAGCCCCAGCCTCGGTCGCCACATCGGCCTGGCCTTCCTGCGGCCCGATCTGGCCACCCCCGGCAGCACCGTCAGCATCCGCCTCACCGACGGCACGCTGGTGCAGGCCCAGGTCAGCACCACCCCGTTCTACGACCCGGACAACCTCAAGCAGAAGGAGGCTGCAGAGAGCGCTGCGCCGGGCCGTCCCCAGGCAGACTCGCACCACAGTGCGCAGCACGGAGGTACTCCAACAAGTACAAACCTCGCCGTGAGCCCGGTGGCCGAGTGTCTCGCCACCACGCTCCTCAAGCCGCAAGACCAGGCCGCCGCGGTCGCCAGCCTCGGCATTGCCGATGTGTCCCTCACTGCCCGTCACGGCTGCAAGGGCCCCGGCGCCATCGCCTGGCTGGAAAGCCTCGGCCTGCCCATCCCGCCGAACACCAACAGCTGGCTGCCCCTGGATGGTGGCGGGCTGATTGCCCGGCTGGGCTTCACCGAGTTCCTGATCGAAGGCCCGGACGCGCTGATTGCCCCCGTCGTCGCCGCGCCCCGTGGCCCCGGTGTGTATCCGGTGCTGCGCCAGGACGCCGCGTTGATCGTCGGCGGCGCACGCCTGGAAGAGCTGCTGCGCCAGACCTGCAACGTCAACTTCCGCCCCCTCGACCCGGCCAGCCGCCCGGTGGTGCTCACCTCGATGGTCGGGGTCGGGGTCACGGTCATCCCGGAAGTGCGCAAGGGGCTGCCCGCCGCGCGCATCTGGTGCGACGGCACATACGGACATTACCTGTGGGAAACCCTGCTCGGCATCGCCACCGAGCTGGGTGGCGGCGCCGTTGCCCCCCACAGCTTCAACTGAATCGCCCGAACCCAACCCAACATCTCAGGAGAGCGGCAATGACGCCCACGGAAGCCAAGAAGTTTCTCGCCGACAACGAGGTCAAGTATGTGCTGGCCCAGTTTGTCGACATCCACGGCACGGCCAAGACCAAGGCTGTTCCGGCTGCCCATTTCGAGAGCATCCTCACCACCGGGGCCGGCTTTGCGGGCTTCGCGGTATGGGGCCTCGGCATTGAGCCCAACGGCCCCGACTACATGGCCATCGGTGATCTGGACACCCTCACGCTGGTGCCCTGGCAGCCCGGCTACGCCCGCATCGCCTGCGACGGCCATGTGAAAGGCGAGCCCTGGCCCCTGGACACCCGCGTGGTGCTGAAGGAGCAGGTCAAGCGCCTCGACGCCATGGGCTACACCTTCTTCACCGGGCTGGAGCCGGAGTTCTCCCTGCTCAAGAAGGATGCCAGCGGCAACGTCATCCCCACCGACCCCACCGACACCTTGCCCAAGCCCTGTTACGACTACAAGGGCCTGTCGCGCAACCGCCAGTTTCTTGAAACCCTCACCGACAGCCTGCGGCAGGTAGATGTGGACGTCTATCAGATCGACCACGAGGACGCCAATGGCCAGTTCGAGATCAACTACACCTTTGCCGACTGCCTGACCTCCGCCGACCACTACCTGCTGTTCAAGATGGCCGCCTCGGAGATCGCCAACGACCTGGGCATGATCTGCTCCTTCATGCCCAAGCCCTTCGCCAACCGGCCGGGCAACGGCA
>NZ_JAQVCN010000081.1 GCF_028689785.1 Zoogloea sp.
GGGTGGCACCGGTAGCCCGTTATACGCCTGCGACTTCCGAGCTGTCGGGCCCCGAGGCCGCCGCCGCCGCGGCTGCGGCTCTCAATGCTTCACGTGCTGCCGAAGCTGCCCGCCCGGTGCAGGCGCCGGTGCCGCAGCAGGCAGCGCCGGCACCGGCACCGGTGGAGCGTAATGCTGCGCCGGCAGGTCCGGCTGTCGTCCCCGTGCCGGCCGCGGCACCGGTCGCGGCACCGGCTGCCGTGCCCGCTCAACCCCAGGCTCGCTCGGGGCGCGGGGTGGCGCGGGCGTATGCGATGGATGGAGCAACCTTCTATCAGAGCGGTCGCAAGATCCGCGTCCACGGGCTGGATGCCCGTGAGCCGGGGATGAGCTCCGAACACGCCACCCAGCGCCTGCAGCGGGCGCTCGATGCGGGCAGCGTGTCGGTGGAGCCGGTGGAAGTGGATGGTTCCGGCCACACCGTCGCGGTGGTGCGGGTGAACGGCCGGAACGTGGCCGACGCGGTACGCGCCTCGACTAACTGAGTTACATCGCCACCAGGGTCTGCCGGCCCCACCAGGAGGCGCCGGCGGCCAGTTCCACGGGCTGACGCACGGCGGCGGCTTCCACGCAGAGCATGCGACGGAAGCCGTCGGCGGGCATGTCGGCCAGCTGGCGACACTTGTCTTCCCAGGGGTTCCAGATCACCACGTCGGGAAAGTTCTCGGCGTGGATGCCCATTGCCCGGTGGTCTTCGCGCACCAGCAGGGTGGGGGGCGTGCCGTGGTAGATGCGGTCGGTCTCGTCTTCGATGAGTACGCCGACGCCGCTTTCCTTCTTGATCCTGTTGTCATCCGCCGAGTCCCGGTAGTCGAGCCCGCGCAGGCCTTCGATGCGCAGGGCTTCCACTTCGCGCACCTTGAGATAGGTGTGCAGGGCTGCGGTGAAACTGAAGGGCGTGTCGCCGGTATTGGTGACTTCCAGCTCCATGTCCAGGCGCCCGCCGCCGATGGAGATGCTCATCTCTGCGGCAAAGGCGTGGGGCCACAGGGTGCGGGTGTCGGCGTCGTCCGCCAGTTGCAGGGTGGTGACGGCGAAATCCTTGCCGGCGCGGCTGCCGCTGACTTCCCACCGCTTGTTGCGGGCAAAGCCATGCTTGGGCAGGGGGCCTTCGCCGGCAAACTGGGGGAAGCACACGGGGACACCACCGCGGATGGCGGTGTGGCCGTCGAAGATGGCCTTCGGGCTGAGGTAGAGGCGGTCTTCGCCGCCGGCCGGCGTCCACGACAGCAGCTGGGCGCCGAACAGGCTGATCAGGGCGACGGCGCCCTCGGGGGTTTGCAGTTTGATGACGGGCTGGCCGTGCAGCTCGGCCATTTCGATCTGGTCGGTCATGATTCCGGAGGGGGCGGGGTTACAGAGGGCGCGATGATAGCGCGGCCACTTCCCGGTGGCGGAAACAGTCGGTGGTGTGGTCGTTCACCAGGCCGGCGGCCTGCATGAAGGCGTAGCAGATGGTGCTGCCTACGAAGCGGAAGCCGCGCTTCTTGAGGGCCTTGCTGAGTTCGTCGGAGAGGGCTGTGCTGGCCTGGGCGTCGGCCAGGCTGCGCAGGCTGTTCTGGATGGGGTTTCCCTCCACAAAGCGCCACAGCCAGGCATCGAAGCTGCCGAACTCGGCCTGGATGGCCAGGAAGGCACGGGCGTTGTCGATGGTGGAGGAGATCTTCAGGCGGTTGCGGACGATGCCCGGGTTGAGCATCAGCGCGGCCTGGTCGGCCTCGGTGAAGGCGGCCACGACGGCCGGATCGAAGCCGGCAAAGGCCTGCCGATAGGTTTCGCGCTTGCGTAGCACGGTGATCCACGACAGCCCGGCCTGGGCGCCTTCGAGGGTCAGAAGCTCGAACAGCGCCCGGTCGTCGTGGAGCGGCACGCCCCACTCGGTGTCATGGTAGGCCTGGTACAGGGGGTCGGCCCCGCACCAGGCGCAGCGCACGGCCGTGGTGGGCGTGTCGTTCATCATCAGCCCTGCAGCATCAGTGCGCCGTGCTTGACGGTGTTGTCTTCCGGGTCGTTGGTGAGTACGAAGCCCAGGCTCTGGACGAACTTGAGCATGCGGTCGTTATTGGACAGGAAGATGCCGGTCATGGCGTGGAGACCACGGTTGCGTGCGGTTTCGATGAGCACACCCATGAGCCGGCGGGCCAGGCCCCGGTGCTGCCAGTCTTCGGCCACGACGATGGCGAACTCGCAGGTTTCCCCGTCGGGATTCACTGCATAGCGCGCCACCCCGATCTCCACCTCGGTGCCGTCCTCCTCGATGGTGGCCACAAAAGCCATTTCCCGGTCGTAGTCGATCTGGGTGAGGCGGGCGACCATGGCGGGCGGCAGCTCGCGCATGGTGTTCATGAAGCGGAGATACTTGGTTTCGGGCGACAGCTTGCGCACGAACTCGATTTCCAGGTCGGCATCCTCAGGCTTGATCGGGCGGATGACGATCTCGCCCTCGGGCATCGAGATCTTGGTGATCAGGTGTGATGGGTAGGGGTGGATCGCCATGTGGTCGTAGCGGTCCGCCGTGGGCGCGATGTTGTCCACCACGATCCGGGCATCCACGGCAACAGCGCCGTGTTCGTCCACGATCAGCGGGTTGATGTCCATCTCGCGGATCCACGGCAGCTCGCACACCATTTCGGAGATGCGCAGCAGCACGAACTCCAGGGACTCCATGTTGATCGGCGGCATGTTGCGGTATTCGCCGAGCAGGGTCGCCACGCGGGTGGACTTGATCAGATCCTGCACCAGGTAGTTGTTGAGGGGCGGCAAAGCCACCGCACGGTCCTTCTGGATTTCCACGTGGGCGCCGCCTTCGCCGAAGGTGATCACCGGGCCGAAGACGGGGTCGCGGAAGGCGCCGACCATCAGCTCGCGGCCGTAGGGCTTGATGATCATCGGCTCGATGGCCACACCGTTGATGATGGCGTCGGGGCGCTTCTTCTTCACCTCTTCCAGGATCTCCTGGTAGGCGGTGCGTACCGCGGCCAGGCCGCGCAGGTTGAGGCGCACGCCACCCAGCTCGGCCTTGTGGGTGATGGATGGGGAGTCGATCTTCATGGCGACCGGCAGGCCCAGTTCTTCGGCCAGCACCATGGCTTCGGTGGCTGAGCGGGCCACCACGGTTTGCGCGATGGGGATGCGGAAGGCTGCCAGCAGCGCCTTGGACTCCATCTCGTTAAGGTTCTTGCGGCGCTCGGAAAGGGCGGTTTCGATGACCAGGCGGGCGCTTTCCACCGACGGGGGGTTCAGGTCGGAGGACAGGGAACTGGGGGTCTGTACCAGTAGTTTCTGGTTGCGGTAGTAGGCCGAGATGTGGCCGAAGAGCTCGACCGCCGGTTCGGTGGTGCGGAAGGTGGGGATGCCGGCCGCCTCGAAGAGCTTGCGCCCCTCGCGGACCTGCTCCTCGCCCATCCAGCAGGTGAACACCGGTTTGTCCGCTGCGCGCTCGATCTCGATGATCTTTTGGGCAACCTCGGTAGGTCGGGCCATGGCCTGGGGGGTGAGGATGGTCAGGACGCCCTCCACGTTCTCGTCGGCCAGGACGATCTCGAGGGTCTTGGCATAGCGCTCGGGGTCAGCGTCGCCAATGATGTCCACCGGGTTGCAGTGGGACCAGTTGGGCGGGAGGATTTCGTTGAGCTTCGCGACGGTCGCGTCGTTGAGCTGGGCCATGGGAATGCGCAGGTCGGCGGCCCGGTCGGCGGCCATCACGCCGGGGCCGCCACCATTGGTGATCACGGCCAGACGGTTGCCCCTGGGCCGGAAATGGGAGAACAGTGCGTTGGCCGCGGCAAATAGCTGGCCCATGTTGTACAGGCGGATCACCCCAGCGCGGCGCAGGGCCGCGTCGAACACCGCGTCCTCGCCCACCATGGCGCCGGAGTGCAGCAGGGCGGCCTGAGAGCCGGCCGGATGGCGGCCCACCTTGATCAGCAGCACCGGCTTGACCCGGGCCGCGGCACGCAGGGCGCTGACGAAGCGCCGGGCGTCCTTGATCCCCTCCACGTACAGAAAGATGCTCTCGGTGCGGGAGTCCGACACCATGTATTCGAGCACTTCACCAAAGTCGATATCTACCGAAGTGCCCAGGGACACCACGGACGAGAAGCCCACGTTGTTGGGGCGGGCCCAGTCGAGGATGGCCGAGCAGAGGGCGCCGGACTGGGAGATCAGGCCGATGGAACCCTTGATGGCACCGCCGTCGGCAAAGCTGGCATTCAGACCCAGCTCGGGGCGCAGCACGCCCAGACAGTTGGGGCCGAGCAGGCGGATGCGGTGGCGACGGGCGTTCTCGAAGGTGTTCTTTTCGAGCATGCGGCCCCGCGGGCCGGCGTCGGAGAAGCCTGAGGGCAGCACTACCACCGACTTGGTGCCGGCGCGACCACAGGCGTCGACAATGGCCGGGACCCGGTCGGCTTTGGTTGTGATGACCGCCAGATCAAGCCGCTGGGGGATTTCTTCGACGCTCTTGTAACAGGGGACACCCAGCACCTGTTCGTACTTCGGATTCACGGCGAACAACTTGCCCTTGAATCCTGCCTCTAGCATGTTGCGGACGAGGATGTTGCCCAGGGACATGTCCCTTTCGCTGGCGCCGATGATGGCGACGGAGCGAGGCTCGAAGAGGGGCGTGAGGTAATGCTGTTCGTTCATGATGAGTACTCGGCTGAGTGCATTCGTGCGGCTATTTTTCTGCCGTTGTCACGGGGACGTCTATCGATTTGGGGTCGAGGCGGATTTTACCCTGCGGGCTTTGCCTGCGTATTGGGGAAAGTACAGTCATATTGCGACGCACAATTTCCGTTGCGATATATATCGATGCTTTTCAATTCAAAGTGTTGCACGGCAGCAACGGTTTGATGTGGGGGCGGCGAATCAGTGGCTGAGCGTGAAGAAAAAGCTTGCGCCTTTGTCCGGAGTTGACTCCGCCCAGACCTTGCCTTCATGACGCTGGATGACACGTTGAACGGTGGCCAGGCCGATGCCGGTGCCGTCGAACTCGCTGATGCCGTGCAGGCGATGGAAGGGCAGGAACAGCTTTGAGGCGAAGCTCATGTCGAAACCAGCGCCGTTGTCGGAAACGCAGTACACGATCTGGCGGTCGCGCATCTCGGCGTGGAAACGGATCTGGGCCACCTCCCGGCGGCTGGTGAACTTCCAGGCATTGCGCAGCAGGTTGTCGAGGGCCACCCGCATCAGGGCCCGGTCGGCGGCCACGCAGAGCCCGGGTTCGATGTTGGTTTCCACCTGGCGCTGCGGGTCTTCCTGGCGTAGTTCACCGAGGATCTGCTCCACCAGTTGGCTGAGGTTCACCGACTCCCGCCGCATGCTCTGGCGGGTCAGCCGCGCCAGGTCGATCAGGTCGTCGATCAGGCGTGCCATGCGCTGGGTGGCGACCCGGATGCGTTGCAGGTACTCACGGCCGATGTCGTCCAGGCGTGGTGCGTAGTCTTCGGCGACGATCTGGGCAAAGCCGTCGATGGCACGCAGCGGTGCGCGGAGATCGTGGGAGACGGAGTAGGAGAAAGCCTCCAGCTCTCGATTGGAGGCTTCCAGTTCGGCGGTGCGCACCCGGACCCGGGATTCCAGCTCCCGATTGAGGTTGCGCTGGGTCTGCTCGGCTTCCTTGCGGGCGGTGATGTCGTCGAGGGTGCCGGAGCTGCCCACGATGCGTTCATAGGTATCGCGCAGGGGGCGGATGGTGGCCTCGACCCAGCGCGGCCCGCTGGCCTGGGTGCGCAGGCGGAACTCGAACTGGCCGATCTCCTCGTAGCCCTCGCGGATCGCTCCCAGGCAATGCCCCACTCGACCACGCTCATCTTCCGCCACGAAATCGAGCAGGTTCTGGCCGATACTCAGGCGGGTGTCGAAGCCGGTGGTGTTGCGCCAGGCTCGATTGAGGAAGGTGAGGCGGCCCTCGGCATCCGTCTGGAAGAGGATCTCGTTGACCGACTCGACCACGTCCCGGTACATGGCCTGGCTCTCGCGCAGCACCTGTTCGGCGAGCAGCCAGCGGCCGACGTCGCGGAGCACGTAGAGCATGGCCGGACGCCCCTCGAAATCGAGGCGTACGCCGGTGGCTTCGGCATTGATGGTCTCGCCGTCCAGCCGACGGTAGCGCAGCGGCAGCGGGGCCAGTCGCTGCTGCCGGGGGGCTGCGCCGAAATCAGCCAGGCGGGCGGTTTCCATGGCCCGATCGTCCGGGTGGATCAGGCTGAGAAGCTCAAGGCCCTCCAGCTCGGCCGGCCTGTCGCCACCAAAGAGTTGCCGGCAGGCGGCGTTAACCAGCCGGATCTGCCCGCCGACCACCACCAGGGTAGCCTCGGGCGAGTGTTCAAAGAGCGCCTGATGGCGCCTTCCGGTGATTTCCCGGTCAGTGATGGCGGCGCGCAGGGCAGTGATGTCCTGGCGTACCAGCAGCAGGCTCGGCGGGCCGCCTTCTGGGGCGTCGACGCGCCGCAGCGTATCGACGCACCAGCCCGGGTGGCCATCAGCGCGCCGGAAGGGCGTTTCACGGGTGAATTCAGCCATCTCGCCGGCCAGACAGCGTTGCCGCAGGGCCTCGCAGGCCGCCACATCTTCTTCCATCAGGGCAGTGGCGACAGGCTGCATGACCAGCTCGGTGGCCGGTCGCCCGAGCATTGCTGCCAGGGCCGTATTGGCCTGCACCAGGTAGCCATCAATGGAGATCCGGCCAATGCCAACCGGTGCGTCGGCAAACAGGCTGCGGAAAAGGGCTTCGTCCCGGCTCAGCTGTTGCCGGGATTCGATCTCCTCGGTCACGTTGCGGGTGGTGCCGCAGTAGCCCGCAAACACGCCCCGCCGATCAAATACCGGAATGCCGGATTCCTTCAGCCATACCCGGCGACCCTGGGGGTCGGGGCGACAGAACAGGAAGTCGGAGAACGGCTCTATCTGGCGCAGGCGCTCGATGTGGGCAGCCCAGGGGGCGGTGGTCGGGGACACGCCGGGCAGCTCCCATCGCCGGCTGCCAATAGTGTCTTCGGCGGCCAGGTCGGCGAGATGCCCGGAACTGGCCGTGAGTGTGGTGTAACGCAGGTCAGCGTCCTGTTCCCAGTAGCCATCGTGACCATAGGTGATCAGCGCGACGATGCGCTCTTCGCTTCGTTCCAGGTCGGCGGCCAGGCGCGCCCGTTCGGTGACCTCCCGGCCGATCCCCCGGTAGCCGGAAAAGTGACCCTCCACGTCGAACATCGGCCGTCCTTTCAGCTCCAGGTGGCGCGTTTCACCCCCCGGGCTGTGGCGTGGCAGCGTGGCGGCCAGGGGGCCGTGGCGGGCCATGGTTTCTTCCAGGGCCACGGCAAAGTCGGTGGGCAGGTCTGGCAGGATCACATCCTTCCAGTGGCGGCCGATTACATCCGGTGGCGCAATGCTGGGAGGAGGAGGGGCGTCGGGAATGGCAACGAAGCGCAGTTCGGAATCCGTCTCCCAGAGCCAGTCACCCGAGATCTCGATGAAGTCCCGCCACAAGGGCTCGGCGGCCGGGCGGGTGGCCCTGGGTGTCCTCGGTGGGCGGAGCAGGCGGCGGAACACCAGCCCCGCTGCCATCCCGCCCGCCCCGCCAAGCAGATAGGGGGCGAGTGCCGCATCTATCCATCCGCCCGGTGCGCCTCCCGCCAATGCGGCGAGGGGCGCGCAGATACCGCCCGCAAAAAGCACGCATGCGAGAACTGTCTGGCGAGGCCGCGAAGGGGTTGGGCGAGGAAGCATCGGATCCTATTATCGGTTGAGCCGATGGATTTGGTGCAGGGTCAACGGTGCCGACCATGTGCAATGACACGGAGACACCAAGAATATGTTCCCGGGCCCGTTTTTTCGAGGGTGAAGAAAAATTGTTGCGATCTTGTTTGACGAGATCGAAAGGGCTATGTATTATTCGCGGCTCTCGGGGTGTAGCGCAGTCCGGTAGCGCGCTTGCTTTGGGAGCAAGATGTCGGGAGTTCGAATCTCTCCACCCCGACCAAAGCTTGACCCCGGTGCCCGCGGCAATCTGCCCGTAGCTCAACTGGATAGAGCACCGGCCTTCTAAGCCGGGGGTTACAGGTTCGATTCCTGTCGGGCAGGCTCTGGAAAATTTGGTTTATAGGTTGGCGATGAAAGTCGATGACCTGCAGTGGCGGCATTAGCTCAGTTGGTAGAGCACTGGATTGTGATTCCAGTGGTCACCGGTTCGAACCCGGTATGTCGCCCCAAGCACTACAGCAAAAAGCCCTGAGAAATCAGGGCTTTTTGCTTTTTCGCACCCGCATGAGCACCCACGCCGTCCTTCTTGTCAAAAAAAACAGGACAAAGACAAAACTGCCAATGCAGGCGCTGGGCCGGCTATCAATCACTTCAGCGTTTTCTTGAATTTTCAAGGTTCGGGCAGTGCCTGTGCGTGACGCGGCAGGCTGGCGCAGGCTTGTTTGCCGGCCTAGTCTTCCAGTAGGCCTTCAGTCCTGGAGTTGAACGAAATGGATGTAAGGGAAACGGGTGCCGCTCTTTGCCGGCTGGCTGTGGCCTTGCTGCCTGTGCTGGGCGGCATGGCGCCTGCTCAGGCAGTCAATAAGTGCATCGACGCCGACAATCGAGTGACCTATACCGATGGGCCCTGCAGCGGCGGCAGCCGTGGGACGCGAGTCGAAACGCCACCTCCTCTGAGCCGGGAGATGCAGATGGAGGCGCTCTCGCGGAGCGACAGCCTGGTGCGTGAGGCGCGGGCACTGGAGGCGCGTCAGGCACAGGAGGCCGCCGAGCGACGGCGCCTGGAAGAGGAGCGGCGCCAGACAGAACTGCTGCGTCAGCGTCAGGCGGAGCGGGAGGAGGCTGACCGTCAGGCCAGAATGGCGACGCTGCCGCTCTATACGACGCCGATCTATCCGGTCTACCCGCGTTACCGGCCGCCCGTGGTTACGCCTGCACCGGCCAAGCCGGCCGCACCCGCGCTGGCGCGGCCCTATCCCTTCCGTTAGCGCCTTCGGTCAAGTCGGCGAGGTTTCTTCTAGCACGATTACGCGGATTGCCTGCTCGGCCAGGTCGGCGGCGTGGGCCAGGGCATGCAGGACGTCAGTGGTTCGCCCTATGGGGAGGCCATCGAGCACGATCAGGGTGGGGCGGCGCGGATTCCAGACCCGAAGGGCGGCGAGCCTGGCATCGTCCACCTGTTCCAGCCAGGCGTCGTCCCAGGGGGTGTTGCTGTTGGTGCCGGCGTTATTGGGCACAAACCATAGCACCGGCCCCAACTGTACGCCGATACGATAGGCCAACCCGCCCAGGCGGCTGCGTTCGTCCAGCTGGTGATAGCCGGCCAGCCGGTAGCCGAAGTGGCGCACGGCGGGGGCCTGGCTGGCAGGCAGGTGAAGCGTGGTGAGGGGTTTGGGCGGACGTGCAAGCTGCCAGGGCAGGATGCTGGCGCCGTTGCCGGCACCGTCGTGTACCCAGCTGTGGAGGCGCGGTGTCAGGGCCGGGTTGGGGCTGTCGCCAGGCTGCAGGTGCAGGGGGCTCAGGGCTGCCTCGTCATAGCGTCGGCGCAGCCGCGACAGGCGCGGCCACAGGGCCACGACGAGGAGCCCGGCCAGCCCCGCCAGCACGAAGCTCAGCATGCGAAACGGCTCCGCAACTCGGCAAGGTTGAGCTCATCCAGAATGGCCTCGATGCGCTGCATGGCGTTCTTGCGCGGCTGGCCGGTGCGTTTGGCGATGATCAGCTCGTTCTTCATGGAGTGCTCCCAGCCCACCAGCTCGGTCACTGTCACCTGGTAGCCGTGAGCCTCTAGTTGCAGGCAGCGCAGGGCGTTGGTGAGCTGGCTGCCGAACTCCCGGGTGTGGAGGGGGTGGCGCCAGATCTCCGACAGGGGCGTCTTGCCGAAGCTGGCGTTCTTGTTCTGGCGCATCACGCTGGCCACCTCGGCCTGGCAGCAGGGCACCAGCACTACAAAGCGGGCATCCTTGGCAAGGGCGAACTGGATGGCGTCATCAGTAGCGGTGTTGCAGGCGTGCAGGGCCGTGACCACGTCGAAGTGTTCGGGCAGCACCTCGGAGCGGGTGGATTCCTCGACGCTCACGTCCAGAAAGCGCATGCGCGGAAACCCCAGGCGTTCGGCCAGTTCGCGGGATCGCTGCACCAGCTCGGCTCGGGTCTCGATGCCATAGAGGGTGCCGGCCGGCTTGTCCTTCAGAAACAGGTCGTACAGGATGAAACCCAGGTAGGACTTGCCTGCGCCATGGTCGGCCAGGCTCAGGTCGCCGGTGTCGGCCAGCACCTCGGCCAGTAGTGGCTCGATGAACTGGTAGAGGTGATAGACCTGCTTGAGCTTGCGCCGGCTATCCTGATTGAGCTGACCGTCCCGGGTAAGGATGTGCAGCTCCTTCAGCAACTCGACGGACTGACCCGGGCGGATCTCCGGGTGGACGGCCGGTACAGCCGCAGGCTTGGCGGCGGGCTTATTCTTCGCCATGGTTCTTGGCGGTGCCCGAAACCGTCAGGCCCAGGGCCTTCCAGCCGGCAATGCCTAGTTTCTGCAGGGTCTCCATGTTGCGCTCGTAGATCTCTTCGGCTTCGGGGAAGGCTTCCACCGCCTTGTCGATGCTGGCCTCACGGATCAGGTGCAGGGTGGGGAAGGGGGAGCGGTTGGTGTAGTTGGTGATGTCATCCGGCTCGGTGCCCTCAAACTGGAAGTCAGGGTGGAAGCTGGCGATCTGCAGTACGCCCTCCAGTTCATGCTCGGTGATGGCCTCATCGGCGATTTCGAGTACGTCATTGAAGAGCAGAAAGTCGGGGAAGAGGGTGGGGTGCACCAGCAGGGTGGTGTCGGTGGTTTCGGGATCGACTTCGGCCAGGTGATCAAGCTCCCGGTCCAGGTCTTCCAGGAAACCATCCAGGTGGCGGGCGTCGCTGACCACGATGCGGACCTGGTTCTTGACGTAGACCGACTTGGCAAAGGGGCATAGGTTGAGGCCAATGACGGCCTTTTCGACCCATTCGCGGGTGGCGGCGATGACTTCTTCGTGGCTCATGGTGCGCGGCTTCCGGCAGAGTTTCCTTCAAGAGGGCGACATTTTGCCCTGATAATGGCGGGCTTACATTGATTCAGCGCACGCCCATGTCCATCCAGTGGTTTCCCGGTCACATGACTTCTGCCCGCAAGAAGGCGGCGGAGAGCATGGAACGGATCGATGTTGTCATCGAAGTGCTCGACGCCCGCCTGCCCGAGGCCAGCTGCAATCCGATGATCCGGGAGCTGCGGGTGCACCGCCAGCGCCCCTGCCTGAAGATTCTCAACAAGGCCGATCTGGCCGATCCGGCGGTCACGGCCCAGTGGCTGGCCCACTTCAACGCCCAGAAGGGCGTGCATGCGGTGGCCCTGTCATGCAAGAAGCCTAGTGATGTGGCCAAGGTGGTGGGCCTGTGCCGGCCCCTGGCACCTCACCGCAATGACCGCCTCAAGCCCCTGCGCATGATGATCATGGGTATCCCCAACGTGGGCAAATCCACGCTGATGAACGCCCTGCTCAAGAAGCGCGTGGCCAAGGTGGGGGACGAGCCGGCGGTGACCAAGACCCAGCAGGTGCTGGATCTGTCGCCCACGGCCACGCTCATCGACACCCCGGGGATGATGTGGCCGAAGATCGCCTACGATTCCGACGGCTACATGCTTGCCGCCAGCCACGCGATTGGCCGCAACGCGGTGATCGACGAGGCGGTGGCCAACTTTCTCGGCGATGTGCTGCTTGCCCGCTATCCGGCCCTGGTGGCGGCCCGCTACAAGCTCGCTGTCGAAGGGCTGGACGGACCGGCCTTGGTGGAGGCCATTGCCCGGCGTCGGGGCTGCCTGCTCAAGGGCGGTGGGCTCGATATCGAAAAGGCGTCCCTCATCCTGCTGCAGGAATACCGGGATGGCGCCATCGGCCGGGTCAGCCTGGAGAGCCCGGACAGCCGCGCTGCCATGCTGCAGGCCCATGCCGAAGCCGAGGCCGCCAGGGCCGCGGCAAAGGAGGCCGGGCTCGAAGCCGACCGGGAGCGTGACGCAGAGCGGGACGAATGAACCCCGGCCCTGCCTGCAAGGGGCAGGGCCGCTCACCCTCTGCGCTCAGACGCGCAGCAGCAGGGTCTTCAGGGGCGGGTTGCCGTCGCTGCTGGGAAAGTCCGCTTCCGGGGTGATCCATTCCATCTCCCGCACCTCCCGACCAGCCTTCTTGGCGCTGCGGACCAGCTGGTCGGCCCAGGCATCACGGGCGACCTGCGCTACGTTGTTGCAGCACACCAGGGTGCCACCTTCGCTGGTGCACAGCAGGGCGGGCTTGAACAATGCCGGGTAGTCATTGACCAGGTCTACTACGCCGAAGGCGCTCTTGGCATAACGTGGTGGGTCGAGAAAGACCAGATCGAAACTGTGCTTCTCAAGGGTGGGGAAGGGCGGCAAGTGTTTGCCGCGGACCATCTTGGGCTGGCCGAGGCCGGACAGCTGGCGCATGGCGGCAAAGGCATCGCTCTTTACGAAGCGGGGGCGGGTGGCCAGGGTGTTGAGGCGGGCGTTGGCCTTGCCAACCGACAGGCTGGATTCGGCAAAGTCCACGTTAACCACGTGCCGGGCACCGGCATGGGCGGCAGCGACGCCCACGCCGCAGGTATATGCAAAGACATTCAACAGGGACTTGCCCGGGGCTTCGGCCATGATGCGCCGGCGCGCAGCGCGCAGGTCGAGGAACAGCCATGGGTCCTGCCCGGCATGGCGGGCCTGGACATTGAACTTCACCCCCAGCTCGGAGAATTCCCGCAGCGCCTCGGCCCTGGCCAGCTGGTCGGGCGGCAGTGGATTGCTGACCCGCGAGTTGGCGTGGCTGCGGTCGTTGTAGATCACATCGGTCCCCGCAAAGGCGCTCTGGTAGAAGGCCGCTACGGCGGCTTCGTCATCCGCGGCCAGGGGGCCGTGGAAGCTCTGCACCAGGATCAGGCTGCCGTAGCGGTCCGCGGTGAGGCCCGGGCGGCCCTCGACGGTGCCGTGGAACAGCCGGTAGGCATCGGTACCTTCGGCGTGGAGCTGGGGGATCAGACTCTGTCGGGCGTCGAGGGCGTGGCCCAGGGCAGAGATCAGGGTGGGGGTATCGGACATGTGCAGGTTGGCTTTCGTGAAGGGGGGCGGGCTTACAGCCCGAAGAATTCGCGGATCTTTTTGCCCAGGGCGGCCACTTCGGAGCCCTGGCTGATGGATGGGGTGCTGCGGCCTTCTGCGTGGCCCCGCTCCAGATCCTGGAAGTGGGCGAGGCGCTGCTCCAGGATGGCCGAGATGCCCTCGGCCAGCTCCGGGCGGGCGCGGATGATGTGTTCGAAGCCGGCCTTGTCGAGGCGGTAGGCCTCCACGTCGGTGACGGCGATCACGGTGGCGCGGCGCGGCGCGCCGGTCATCAGGCCGAGCTCGCCAAAGACGCTGCCAGGGCCGCGTTTTTCGAGCAAGCGCTGGGGGCTGCCGTCGGGGGGCTGCCACCAGGCTTCGGCTTCACCGCTGACGATGATGTAGAGCCAGTGGGCGATGGAACCCTGGCGGGTGACGATGTCGCCCCGCGCAAAGGGGGCATTCACCAGGCGGCCGGCCAGTTCGAGCTGTTCGGCCTCGGACAGGCGGCAGAACAGGTCGATCTGGGCGATGGCCTGCAGGCGGCGGTTGAGCTCCCGGGCACGCACTTCGCCCCGGTGGGTTTCGCCCTCCTGCACCAGGTGGATGGTCTGGTCGCTGACAGCAAGGCGGATGCCTTCACGTTGCAGGGCGGCCAGCACGTGGTGGCGCACGTCGGAGTCAGTGGCCTCGTCCGGGCCCGGATCGAGCAGCCAGTAACGCAACTGATAGCGGGCAAAGCCCGGGCCGAAGTCCACCAGCAGGCTTTGGGGTGGGGGTGTGAGGCTGACGTTGGGGATCTGCGCGGTCTGGATGTCCTGAAGCACGGCGGCGCTGACCCGGGCGGGCGGTACCGACAGGTCCACGTTGAAGGCGATGGTGCGACGCTGGTTGGGCACAGCCTGGCGGCTGTTGCAGATAACGGCGTAGCGGTTTTTCATCAGATGGCTGTTGGGGATCACCACCCGCTCCCCGCTGCGGGTGATGATGGCGGTGTAGCGCCACTGGATGTCACTGACTCGCCCGCCGATATCGCCCATCTGGATCCAGTCGCCGATCTCCAGGGAGTTGTCCATCTGCAGGGCGAGGCCGCCCAGCAGGTTGCCGAGGGTGTCCTGCATGGAGATGGCCACCACGGCGGTGAGGACGGCAGAGGTGGCGAACAGGTGCGAGAACTCCACTCCGGCCAGGTTGAGCCGCAGGAAGGCCCAGGCGATGTAGCCGATGATCACCAGGATGTCGGCGAGGATGCCCGAGATGTGCACCCGCATGCGCGGCAACACCACGTTGAAGAGGGCCAGACCCAGGTAGCGGATGACGGCCAGGCCCTCGCCGAACACGGCCATCTCACGCAGCCAGCGCAGGGCGGCGGGCTGGAGTTCGCCGGCCAGCACCCCTGCAAGCAGGTCGCCCAGCAGGCAGGCGCTGAAGAACACGCCGGTGTTCACCAGCGAGCGTCGCCAGGCCTGCAGGGGGCGAAGGATGAGGGCGCCGCCCACGACCATCAGCAGAATGGCGAAGGGCGCTTCGGGGCTGAGCAGGCTCATGACGGATCGGGCAGGCAGTCGGCCTGCCGGCAAGTGAGGGTATTACCCTTAACGGACGACGCCCGCCCGGGTGAAGGGGCGGGCAGCGAGGCGGGGACGGTGAGGCTTAGAGGACGGCGCGCAGGCGTTCGGCCATGGCGTCGAGGGCTTCCCGGCCCGGGGAGCTGGCGGGCCAGAAAGGCAGCAGCTTGTCGTCGGCGAAGCGCGGCAGTACGTGGATATGGAAATGGAAGACGGTCTGGCCGCCAGCGACTTCGTTGGCCTGGAACAGGGTGATGCCGTCGCACCCGGTGGCGGCCTTGACGGCACGGGCGACCCGGGTGGTGGCTTGAAAGACGGCGGCGGACTGGGTCTCGTCCAGGTCGTAGATGTTGGCGACGTGGGCCTTGACGATGACCAGGGCGTGGCCTGGGTGGGCGGCGACGATGTTGAGGAAGGACAGGGTGTGTTCGTCCTCGTGGATCTTCGAGGCAGGCAGTTCGCCGCGCACGATGCGGCAGAAAACGCAGTCATCCATGGGTGTGTGTCTCCGTATTGTTGTCAGATGTGGCGGGTGGCCAGGGCGCGTCGCAGATTGCGTTCAGTCTGCCAACGCTGCCGCTCGGGGTCGGATTCGGTATGGTAGCGGCTCTCTTCCGGCGTCTGGGCATGAAAATTCTCCAGGGTCCGGCGCAGGATGTCGTGATGGGGCAGGAGGGTGCCGAAAAACAGCACACTGTCGTGACGCTGGATGAGCAGGGTGGGGAAGTTCTCCACGTCGTAGTCATCCAGCAGGTCAGCGTCGTCCTCAATGTCCAGCCATAGAAAACGGGCCTGGGGAAACCGGGCGGCCATAGCCTCGAAGCCGGCCCGGTAGTCCCGGCAGGTGCCGCACCAGGCGGCGCACAAGCAGGCGACGAGGAACTCGGAGGTGTCGGGGGTCATGGTGCGGAAGCCGCAGGCGGGCTTGGGTCGTCGGAAGCGGGGGCGGGGCGGACCAAGGCTGCCCAGATGATCCACTGGCCGCAGGCGTTGCGGGGGCCGCGGCGCAGGGTGTTGTGCCAGGGGCCGTCCTGGCAAAGGCCGCGGTCGTTGTCCTCATCGTAGTCCACGGTGTCGGCCTCCTGGCCGGGCCTGCGTTCGCCGCCCCAGCGGTTGCAGCTCAGGCAGCGGCGCCGCTCGACCGACTGGCTGGCCATGAGGTCAGTGCCGCAACGGGGCCCGCAAGGCGTCGAAGCGCGCCGGGGCAACGTACTGGAAGAGCTCGCGCCCCTTGCTGTCGAGGACCACGTCCAGCCCCTTGGCGGGGTACAGGAAGTGCTCCAGGTTCTCGCCGATGCGGATGCGTTCGGCGGGCTGGCCGAAGCGCTCCAGGATCACCGCCTCGTCGAGCTGGGCGCTGGGGATGAAGGCAATGCCGCGGATCGGCGCCGCCAGGGCCAGGGCGCGGTCGGCCTCGGCCAGGGTGGCCTTGCGGGTGGTGCTCTGCATGTACTCGGTCTTGGGGGCGCGTTCGCGCATGCCCTCGATGACGTCCTGGGGCAGATCGGCGGTGATGATCATCTTGCCGGCCACAAAGCCCAGGGTGAGGGCTTCGTAGTAGCCCTCCACGTTGCCGGCTTCGGTGGGCGTAGCCACGATGGCCAGCTCCATCTCGGGGCCAAAGCGCGCCCGGGCGTCAGTCAGGGTGCTTTTGCCCAGGGTCAGGTCGAAGACCCGGGACTCGCCCCCCGGCAGGGTCTCGATCTGCCAAGGCAGGCCGGACGTGGGCACTGTCTTGGGATCGAAATTGAGGAACTGCCAGACAACCGGGCCGACCAGCACGGCGAGACCCAGCAGGGTGATGGCGATGGCTTTTTTCATTGAGGCAGCGGCGATCAGTGGGGGGCGTGGAAACGGTCGGGAACCTTGGCGTGGAAGCTTACCGGCTGGGCGGGCATGTCCAGCACCGACTGGCGGATGCGCCCCACCACGTGCATTTCGCAGCGCTTGCAGTCGAAGCGCAGGGTGAGCTTTTCCTTGCCATTGATCAGGGTCATGGGGTCGGGCTTGATGCCCTTCACTTCCTTGGGGCACAGGTTGAAGCTGTAGCGCAGGCAGTGCTTGGTGATCATCAGCGAGGCGTCGTCGGTGTGTTCGTTGGCCTCATAGGCTGCCTCGATCAGGTCGACGCCGTGGCGGTGATAGAAATCCCGGGCCTTTTGATTGAGCACGTTGGCCAGGTAGGAAAGCTCGGTCTGGGGGTAGGGCGCGGGCGGCTCGACGGCGGCACGCGGCAGCAGTGGCAGCAGGGCGGCTACCCGGGCGGCCTCCAGGCGTTCGGCCGCGTCGCGGCGCAGGGCATTGACGGCGCCGGAGGGCAGGAACCAGGCCTGGCTGAGCTGCAGCTTGACGTTGCGGGCATTGAAAATGGTGGCACCCAGCTTGGCCAGGCTGTCGCGCAGGCCGTTGAGGGCACGTTCGGTGTCCTTGGCGGCTTCCCGGGCGTGGGTC
>NZ_JAQVCN010000082.1 GCF_028689785.1 Zoogloea sp.
TCGATGTCGACGGTGCCGTTCTGGATGAGGGTGATGCGGTTCTGGGGGGTAACGGGGGTGAGCTTGACGTCGAGGGCGGGGAGCTTGAGCTCGGCCTTGACGGCATCGACCACCTTGAGCATGAACTCCTGGGAGTAACCGACGACCTGCTGCTTGTCATCGTAGTACGAGAACGGGATGGACGACTCCCGATGCCCCAGGGCAATGGTGCCGCTGCTCTTGATCTTGGCCAGGGTCGGGGATTCCTGGGCCAGCACGGGCTGGGCCAGGAGGGTGGCGGCGATACAGGTGGCGGCGAGCTGGAACGAAGTGCGCATGGTTCGGTTCTCCTGCAGGGTTGAGGGCCGTCGGCGATGGGGCCGCCGGATGTCTTATCCAATGCAGGGGCCGTGCCAGCTTGTTGGAGGCTGCGTGTGTTTCGTAAGTGGATGATTTTAAACGGGCGGTGTTTTTTACGTGGGTGCCCGCGTTCGGGTTTCCGGATGCGTCCCCGGCGAGGCGCGCGGAAATCCGCATGCTTTCCCGACCGGGGCCTCTGCCCGGGGCTGGTAAAATACGTCAATCAGCCCTTCGCCCTGTGGATCGACACGCCATGACGCTTACCCTCACCCGCCCCGATGACTGGCACCTGCATGTGCGCGATGGCGCCGCCCTGGCCGCCGTAGTGCCTGACACCGCCCGCCGCTTTGGCCGCGCCCTGATCATGCCCAATCTCAAGCCCCCGGTGACCACGGTGGAGCAGGCTGCCGCCTACCGGGCGCGCATTCAGGCCGCGGTGCCGGCCGGGCTCAAGTTCGACCCGCTCATGACGTTGTATCTTACCGACACCCTCGGGCCCGATGAGATCGACAAGGCCGCCGCCAGCGGCTTCATCCCCGCCGCCAAGCTCTACCCGGCGGGTGCAACGACCAACTCGGACGCGGGCGTCACCGACATCGCCAGGATCTATCCCGTTCTCGAACGGATGGCGGAAAAGGGCATTGCCCTGTGTGTTCATGGAGAGGTGACCCATGCTGACGTGGATATCTTTGATCGCGAGCGTGTCTTTATCGATCGCGTACTGGCGCCGCTTGCAGCGCGCTACCCGGCCCTGCGCATTGTCTTCGAGCACATCACGACGGCCGAGGCAGCACAGTTCGTGACTGGGGCAGGCCCCAACGTGGGGGCCACCATCACGGCCCACCACCTGCTGATGAACCGCAATGCCATCTTTGCTGGTGGCATTCGGCCCCATCACTACTGCCTGCCGGTGCTCAAGCGCGAGACCCACCGGGAGGCCCTGGTGAAGGCCGCTACCTCGGGCAGCACCCAGTTCTTCCTCGGCACCGACTCTGCCCCCCACGCCAGGACCACCAAGGAGGCGGCCTGCGGCTGCGCCGGCTGCTACACCGCCCACGCCGGCATTGAACTCTACGCCGAAGCCTTCGACGCGGTAGGTGCTCTGGACAAGCTCGAAGCCTTTGCCAGCTTCAACGGCCCGGACTTTTACCGTCTGCCCCGCAACGCCGACACCATCACTCTGGTGAAGGAAAGCTGGGATGTGCCCGCCGGCCTCGACTACCTGCCTGGCGACGCCTTGGTGCCTCTGCGCGGTGGCGAGCAGATCCACTGGAAACTGGCCTGACCCAAGCCCGACGATGCTCTCCAAGCTCAAGCTCTTCCCGATTCTGTTGGCCCTGCCCGTGCTCGCCGCCTGCGAGTATGAGGGCGCGGCCTTCATCGTCAATGGCAACAAGGACGAGAACATCAGCCTCGTCCGCGAGCAGCGCTGGTTCTGGAGCAGCGATGTGGATCAGGCTGTCGTCGTGTCGCGCATGCCTACCTGCATGCGCCGCCATGACATCAAGTCCGGCGTGGCGGGCAGTGTGAAGATGGAAGTCTTCGAGGCCGGCAGTAGCCTGTGGGCGCTCAAGCAGGGCAAAAACTGGTATCTGGCCAGCACCGAGAAGTGTGAGTTCCAGCGCTGGACCGAGCCCCCCGACGAGCCCCCGGGCCGCCTGGTGGGCACCTTCAGCCGCAAGAACGACAAACTTGAGTTCATCCCCGCCGAGCAACCCGCCAAACTCATCCGCCCGGCGGAAGAGTGACATCCCACGAAGAAACGCCCCCTCCCGCATGGGAGCATATCCGCCCCGCTGCGGAAGACTGGGTGCCGTCCCTGTGGGGGCGAATTCATTCGCCCGGGGACGCTGAACAAAGGCACACTGCCGGTCCCGTGGGCGCTGTTTGAATGAACCCGTCCTCCCCCGCAGCCTACGCCTCCCGCCCCCTCTTCGAACCGATTGCCCGCCTGCTGTCCGGATTTCCGGATGGCCTGCCCGACGCGGAAGTGCTGACCGCCTGCCTGCGTGCCCACGCCCCAGGTGCGGTGAGCGCGTCGGGGCATCCCCTGCACTTCATCCTGCCGCCGGAGGGCGCCGAAGCCTACGAGCAGCACATCCATGCCACCGGCCAGGTGCCCACCCGGCCCCATGACTGGCACGACTTCTTCAACGCCCTGGCCTGGTGCGTGTGGCCGCGCAGCAAGGCAGCCTGCAACGCACTGCATCTGCAGGAGCTGGCGGCGCGGGCGCAGGCCGGCCTGCCCGGCCGCGGGCCCGTGCGCGATACCCTGACCCAGTTTGACGAATGCGGCGTGCTGGTGGTCTCCGCCGATCCGGATATCCCAACCCTGCTGGCAGCCCACGCCTGGGAAGAGGCCTTGTGGGTGCGCCGCGCCCGCCTGCTGGAGAGCACCCGTTTCCTGGTCTTCGGCCATGGCAGCTGGGATCAGCTGCGCCAGCCCTTCTTCGGCCTGTGTGCCAAAGCCCTCTACCGACAGGTGGACGCTGGCTGGCTGGCTCTGCTCCCCGCCGTGCAGCAGGCCGAGGCCGACGCCTGGCTGGCCGAGCGCCTGATGGACCCGCGCCAGCCCTTCGACAAGGGCGCCCTGGCCCCGCTGCCGCTCCTCGGCATCCCCGGGGTGACGCCCGACAACGCCTGCGCCGGGTATTACCGCGACACCCGCCAGTTCCGCCCGCCCCGTGGCATCCATCGCAAAGTCTTGCACGGGGGGCTGTAATCAACCCCCCGATTTGAAGGAAAATAGCGGGCTCGCCGAATGCCGCCCGGGTGATGCCCGGCGCGCCGGCCCCGAATTCATCCTTCAGGAACCCGCCATGCTGCAGAAATTTCCCGCCTTCCCCGGCGTCCCCGGCCCGGTTGTCGTCATTGTCATGGACGGCTACGGCATCCCGAAGAACGATGCGGGCAGTGCCATCGCCGCCGCCCGCAAGCCCACCCTCGACCGTCTCTTTGCTGAATGCCCGCACATTACCCTGCGTGCCCACGGCACCGCGGTGGGCATGCCTTCGGATGACGACATGGGCAACTCGGAGGTGGGACACAACGCCATCGGCGCCGGTCAGGTCTACAGCCAGGGCGCGGCCCTGGTGGCCAACGCCATCGCTGACGGCGCCATCTGGGCGGGTGATGCATGGAAGGAGATCGTGGCGGGGGCCAGGGTCGGCGCCAACGGCAAGGAAGGCGTGATCCATTTCATCGGCCTGTTCTCCGACGGCAACGTGCACAGCCACATCGACCACCTGAAGGCCATGGTTGTGCAGGCCAAGGCGGAAGGCACCAAGACCGTGCGCATCCATGCCCTGCTCGATGGCCGTGACGTGCCCGAAACCAGCGCCCTGGAATATGTGCTGCCCTTCGAGGCTTTCCTGGCCGAGATCAGCGGCGACGGCTTCGACGCCCGTATCGCCTCCGGCGGCGGCCGTCAGTACATCACCATGGACCGTTACGACGCCAACTGGCCGATGGTGGAAAAGGGTTGGAAGACCCATGTGCTGGGCGAAGGCCCGCAGTTTGCCAATGCCACCGAGGCCGTCAATGGCCTGCGCCAGCGCCACCCTGGCACCATCGATCAGGATCTGCCCGAGTTCGTGATTGCCGAGGGCGGCAAGCCCATCGGCACCATCGAAGACGGCGATTCGGTGGTCTTCTTCAACTTCCGCGGCGACCGGGCCATCGAGATCACCCGCGCCTTTGTCG
Source organism: Zoogloea sp. (assembly GCF_028689785.1). Lineage (GTDB taxonomy): Bacteria > Pseudomonadota > Gammaproteobacteria > Burkholderiales > Rhodocyclaceae > Zoogloea. Next base: position 4,042 of record NZ_JAQVCN010000082.1, read on the forward strand.
AGGATGATTTTGACAAGTTCGACCGGGTGCGTGCCCCCCGGGTGACCTTTGCCGGCATGCTCCAGTACGACGGCGACCTGCAGCTCCCCAAGCGCTTCCTGGTGGCCCCGCCGGCCATCAAGGACACCTCGGGCGAATGGTTCAGCAAGGCCGGCCTGGCCCAGTTTGCCTGCTCCGAGACCCAGAAGTTCGGCCACGTCACCTACTTCTGGAATGGCAACCGCTCCGGCAAGTTCGAGGGCGAAACCTGGCAGGAAGTCCCCAGCGACGTGGTGCCCTTCGAGCAGCGCCCGTGGATGAAGGCCGCCGAGATCGCCGACGCCATGATCGCCGCCGTGCAGTCGGGCCGCTACAAGGTGCTGCGCTGCAATTTCGCCAACGGTGACATGGTTGGTCACACCGGCAACTTCCGCGCGGCCACCATGGCCGTCGAGGCTGTTGATCTGGCCCTCGCGCGCCTCTTGCCGGCCATCGAGGCTGCCGGTGGCGTGGCCCTGATCACCGCTGACCACGGCAATGCCGACGAGATGTTCGAGCTGGACAAGAAGACCAAGCAGCCGTCTCTCAACGCCGATGGTTCCTTCAAAGCCAAGACCGCCCACACCCTCAACCCGGTGCCCCTGGTGCTCTTCGACAAGGTGACTGGCGGCAAGCTGGGTCTGCGCCAGTCCGACACAGCGGGTCTGTCGAACATCGCGGCCACCGTGGCCAATCTGGTGGGTCTGGAAAAGCACGCCTGCTGGGATGACAGCGTGCTGCAGATCGGCTGAGGGCGCGGCCCGATCCCTCGGTTTTCGTCTCTCCTGGTGCTCGTGTGCCGCTGGGGGGGGCGTACGGCATGAGGTATCGGGGGGTATTATCTTGCTTCCACGGGCCTTCGGGCGCTTGATCCGCCGGGGGCCGCACCGAATACTCATCGGCAATTTCGGCTGCGGCTCCGGCTAAACGAACCCCGGCTTACTCCCATGCGTCTGCTCTCATCCCTGCGCACATCCCTCGAACAGGACGTGACTCCGGCCGCCGATGCCCAGGCGGCCGCCCTGCGTAGCAACCGGCGGCGCCTGCAGGTTTTTGCCGTGGTCTTCCTGATCGTGGTGATCCCCGGCCTGCTGTGGAATTTCCTGCGGCCTGCCGAGTTCCGTGCCACGGCCCGGGTGCAGATCATGCCGGGCAGCACCGAGCCCCGGCCGGGGGCAGCACCCCTGGCCCTGGGGGGCGGGAGTGGTGGCAGCGAGATCCCGCGCAGTGCGTCCGAACTGCTGACCCAGGTCCAGGTGCTTACCAGTCGCCCCCTCCTCGAGAAGGTGGGGGTGGCTCTGGCCAGTGCGGGCGAGCCCCTGCCCGGGGGCGATCCGGCGGCACGGCTGCGGGAGATGATCAGCGCAGAGGCCGTCGATGGCACAGAGGTGGTGGAGCTGCAGGCCACCGGCACCCAGCCCCGGCAACTGGCCGCCGCCCTGAATACCCTCGTGGATATTTACCGGGAGGACATGAAGGCCTCCTACGGCACGGCAGCAGGAGAAGGCCTGGCCCAGGCCCGCCAGGAAGCGGAGCGGCTGGCGGCGGCGGTACAGACCCGGCGGGAGCGCCTGGATACCTTCCGCAACGCCACCGGCGTGCTCTCGCCGGAGCGGGAAGAGAACGAAGCCGTAGCCCGCATCAAGGGGCTGACTACTTCCCTCAACGTGGCCACCGAGAAGCTCGCCGTGGCCGAAGCGCGCTTCAGGTCCATGCAGGCGGGCGGGCGGGGCGCCGCCGCCGGTGCCGATGACCCGACCCTGGCCAACATGGAAGCCCGTGCTTCCCAGATCGCCGAAGAAATCCGACAGATGGAGCGGACCTACACCCCCGAGTTCATGCGCATGGACCCTCGCGCCAAGTCCCTGCAGATCCGCCTCACCGAGATGGAGCGCCAGATCGAAGCCCAGCGCGCCACCAGTCGGCAGGCTGCCCTCGGTGCCGCGCAGGACGAAGTGGCCACTGCCCGGGCAACGGCGGAGCGCCTGCAGGGCGAGATCCGCGCCCAGCGCTCGTCCATGCAGGATTTCTCCCAGCGCTTCACCCAGGCCAAGTCCCTGGAGGACGACCTGGCCCAGATCGAAAAGGCCAGCCGCGAAGCCCAGGAGCGCCTGGCCAAGCTGGAGGCCAGCGAACAGAGTCGCCTGCCGGCTCTCAAACTCGTCGAAGCCGCCAGCGTGCCCGGTACTCCTTTCCGCCCGGACTACCTGCTCGACGCCCTGATTGTTCTTGGTGCGGCCTTTGGCCTGGGCCTGGCGGCCATCTGGTTCGTCGAGATCTTCAACCGCCAGGCCCCACTTCAGACGCCAGCTTCCACCACCCTGATCATGCCCTCGCCGTGGACGGGGGGGCCTGGCTCAGGCGGTGCCGCGCCGCTGCTGTCAGAGCCTCCGGTCGAGCTGGTGAGTGGCGGCACCTCGGCCGGCCTGCTGGCTGCCACCCACCGGCCCCCCCGCGAACTGGCCCAGGAAGAAGTCGTGGATCTGCTCGCCGCCTCGGCCGGTGAAGGGCGCTTTGTGTTGGGGCTGCTCCTCATGGGCCTGAGCACAGACGAAGCCGCCGCCCTGCGGCAGAGTGATTTTGAAGGTACCGCCTGCGTGCTGCAGGTGGCTGGAAGTGCCCCCCGCAGCCTCAAGGCCCCGGCCTGGATGGGCGACTGCCGGCCCTCATCCATTGGCGGCATGGATGCCCCCCTGCTGCAGGACGCCGCCGGGGCCCGCCTGCGCCCCGAGGACATCCAGTCCATTCTGGCCTGCGCCGCCTTCGACGCCGGCCTGGCCAGTGCCGGCGGCGTGACTGCCGATGTGCTGCGCCACACCTGCATTGCCTGGCTTGTCCGCCAGGGGGTGCGCTTTTCCGAACTCGGCAAGCTCGTTGGCCGACCCAGCCCCGAAGCCCTGGCCCTCTACGCCACCATGGCCCCCGAGGGCCCCAAACTCAGCGCCACCGAAATCGACCCCCTGATGCCGGCCCTGCGGGCGATGTAGAGCGAGGGCACAGGCCCTGGGGTCGAATTCATTCGACCGTGGACTTTGGTCAGCGGCTTGCGGATGACTCGACCAAGGCACAAAGGGCGCTTGCGCATGACGATAGCGCTGACGCCCACGTCTGTCGGTGCGACGGCATGGAGCCGGCGTGAGTGGTTCTTATTGCTTGGCTCTGATGTAAAGCTGCCGGGCGGCGTTTCCGGAGCTGAACGTTGCAGGGCAAGTGAGGCTCTGCTCCCCGTCTCTCGCCAAAATGTTATCCAGATCTGAAGACGAAAGGGGGCCGAAGCCCCCTTTGTCATTTGTACTGCTGCGAACCCCTGATTACTGGTTCTTGAACTCGGCCTTGCGCTTCTCGACGAAGGCGGCCATGCCTTCCTTCTGGTCTTCGAGGGCGAAGGCCGAGTGGAAGACGCGGCGTTCGAAGAGCAGGCCTTCGTTGAGGCTGCTTTCGTAGGCGCGGTTCACCGATTCCTTGATCATCATGACCACCGGCAGGGAGAAGCCGGCGATGGTGGTGGCGGCCTTGAGGGTTTCTTCCAGCAGCTGCTCGGCGGGGATGACGCGGGCGACGAGGCCGGACTTCTCGGCCTCGGCGGCGTCCATCATGCGGGCGGTGAGGCACAGATCCATGGCCTTGGCCTTGCCCACGGCGCGGGGCAGGCGCTGGGTGCCGCCGGCGCCGGGCAGGATGCCGAGCTTCACTTCGGGCTGGCCGAACTTGGCGCTGTCCGCGGCGTAGATCATGTCGCAGCTCATGGCCAGCTCACAGCCGCCACCCAGGGCAAAGCCTGCCACGGCGGCGATGACCGGCTTGCGGCAGGTCTTCACGCGTTCCCAGTTGCGGGTGATGTAGTCGCCCTTGTAGGCGTCCATGTAGCTGAAATTCGCCATCATGGTGATGTCGGCGCCGGCGGCGAAGGCCTTTTCGGAGCCGGTGATGACGATACAGCCGATGGCCTCGTCGGCCTCGAAGACGTTGAGGGCCAGGCCCAGTTCATCCACCAGGGCGTCGTTGAGGGCGTTGAGCGCCTTCGGACGGTTGAGGGTGATGAGGCCGACCTTGCCGCGGGTCTCGACGATGATGTTCTGGTATTCCATGCTTTCTCCTGTTGCTGCTGTTATTAGACGGCGCCCGCAGTGCGCAACCGGTTGATGTCGTCCGGAGTGAAGCCCCAGTCGGCGAGCACGTCGTCGCCAGTGACTCCGGCGACGGGCGGGCGGGGTTGCGCAGGAATGCTGCGGCTGAAGCGGGGCGCCGGGGCCGGCTGCGTGACGCCGCCGACCTCGATGAAAGTGCCGCGAGCCCGATTGTGCGGGTGTTCGGGCGCTTCGTCCATGTCCAGCACGGGGGCGACGCAGGCGTCCGTGCCTTCGAGCAGGGCGCACCATTGGTCGCGGGGGCGTGTCTCCAGGTGGGCAGCGAGGCGTGCTTTCAGTTCGGGCCAGCGGGCGCGGTCCCACTGCTGGCTGAAGTCGGGGTCGCCGAGGCCGGTTTTTTGCAGGAACAGGGCATAGAACTGGGGTTCGATGGGGCCGATGGAAATGTACTTGCCGTCGGCGCAGCGGTAGGTGTCGTAGAAGTGAGCGCCGCCATCGAGGAGGTTGCTGCCCCGCTGCTGCGTCCATTGGCCCATGGCCTTGAGGGTGTACATCATGGTCATCAGCAGGGCCGAGCCGTCGGTCATGGCGGCATCCACTACCTGGCCCTGGCCGGATGTGCGCGCCTCGGTGAGGGCGGCTAGCACGCCGACCACCAGCAGCATGGCGCCACCGCCGCAGTCAGCCACCAGGTTGAGGGGCACCACCGGCTTGCCGCCAGGCTCGCCGATGGCGTGCAGGGCGCCGGACAGGGACAGGTAGTTGATGTCATGGCCGGCAGCCTGGGCCAGGGGGCCGGTCTGGCCCCAGCCGGTCATGCGGCCATAGACGAGGCGCGGGTTGGCCTCAAGGCAGGTGTCCGGGCCCAGGCCGATACGCTCCATCACGCCGGGGCGGTAGCCTTCGACGAGGATGTCCGCCCCGGCCACCAGCTGCTTCGCCGCGGCCAGCCCTTCGGGCTTCTTCAGATCGAGGGTGACGACGCGGCGGGAGCGGTTGAGGATGTCGATCTTCGGATCGAAGAGGTCTGATGCCGGCTTGGCACCGGGGGCGGGCTTGCGCTCGATGCGCACCACCTCGGCGCCCAGATCGGCGAGGATCATGGCGGCCATGGGGCAGGGGCCGAGGGCAGCGAATTCGATGACTTTCACACCATGCAGGGGGCCCACACTGTCTCCTTGTATCTTTATTGTGGTGTAGGGGCGGCTTCAGCCGCCCGCTACGCGTGGGATGATGGACTGGCCTGCTGGCGTCGGTGGGCGGCTGAAGCCGCCCCTACATTGCGGCGAGCACCGCAATCGCGGGATCGGCCCGCGCAGCAGCCCGATGTACCCTTTACTCGGCGGCGATGCTGCGGCCGATGACGAGCCGCTGGATGTCGTTGGCGCCTTCGTAGATCTGGCAGATGCGCACGTCGCGGTAAATGCGCTCCACCGGGAAGTCGCTGGTGTAGCCGACACCTCCATGGATCTGGATGGCATCGGAGGCGATCTTTTCGGCGGCTTCGGAGGCGAACATCTTGGCCATCGAGGCTTCCTTCAGGCAGGGCTTGCCGGCGTCCTTGAGCTGGGCGGCGCGCCACACCATCAGGCGGGCGGCGTCGAGCAGGGTGTTCATGTCGGCCAGTTTGAAGTTGACCGCCTGGTGCTCGATGATGGGCACGCCGAAGGTGATGCGTTCCTTGGCGTAGCGCACGGCGGCCTCGAAGGCGGCGCGGGCCATGCCGATGCTCTGGGCGGCAATGCCGATGCGGCCGGCTTCCAGGTTGGAGAGGGCGATCTTGTAGCCTTCGCCTTCCTTGCCCAGCAGAGCGGAGGCCGGCACGCGGCAGTTCTCGAGGATGATCTGCACGGTGTCGGAGGCGTGCTGACCCATCTTGTCTTCAGTGCGGCCGACGATGAAGCCCGGCGTGGCGGTGGGCACCAGGAAGCAGGAGATGCCCTTCTTGCCGGCGGCCTTGTCGGTCACGGCGAAGACGATGGCCATGTGGGCGTGCTTGCCGGTGGTGATGAACTGCTTGACGCCGTTGAGCACGAAGCTGTCGCCGTCCTTGTCGGCGCGGGTGGTGATGGCGCCGGCGTCGGAGCCGGTGTGGGGCTCGGTCAGGCAGAAGCAGCCGAGCTTCTCGCCCCGGGCCAGGGGCTTGAGCCATTCTTCCTTCTGCTGATTGGTGCCGTACTTCATGGTGATGCCGCAGGCCAGGGAGTTCTGCACCGACACGATGGTGGAGGTGGCGCCGTCGCCGGCGGCGATCTCTTCGAGGGTGAGCACCAGGCTCATGTAATCCATGCCGGCGCCGTCCCATTCCTCGGGCACGCACATGCCCATGGCTCCCAGCTCGCCGAGTTCCTTGAGGGCTTCGGCGGGGAAGGTGTGGTGCTTGTCCCATTCGGCGGCGAAGGGGGCGAGGCGCTCCTGGGCGAAGGCGCGCATGGAGTCGCGGATCATTTCCTGTTCTTGGGTGAGGATCATGCTGTGGTGTCCTTTGGTGTCTTTTGTGTTGTCAGTGTGGGCCGATTGAGCGGGCGCCGAGCCTTGACTGAAACTTGAGGCGACGTGCTTCCGGCTTGCCGATCCGTAGGTCGGGTCAGCGCGCAAGGCGTAACCCGACTTCGGAAGGCTGGCTGTCTTAGAGCATTTCCACGGCCAGGGCGGTGGCTTCGCCGCCGCCGATGCACAGGCTGGCGATGCCGCGCTTGCCGCCGGTCTGCTTGAGGGCGCCCAGCAGGGTGACGATGATGCGGGCACCGGAAGCGCCGATGGGGTGGCCGAGGGCGCAGGCGCCGCCGTGGATGTTCACCTTGGCCGGGTCGAGGGCCAGGTCGCGGATGGCGGCCATGGTGACGACGGCGAAAGCTTCGTTGATCTCCCACAGATCCACGTCATCGGCGGTCCAGCCGGCCTTGTCGAGGAGCTTCTGCATGGCACCCACCGGGGCGGTCGGGAAGTTGGCGGGCAGGCCGGCGTGGTTGGTGTGGCCGACGATCTTCGCGATGGGTTTGGCGCCGAGCTTGTCGGCGGTGGAGGCGCGCATCAGCACCAGGGCGGCGGCGCCGTCGGAGATGGAGCTGGAGTTGGCGGCGGTCACGGTGCCGTCTTTCTTGAAGGCCGGCTTGAGGCTGGGGATCTTGTCGATGCTGGCCTTGGGCGGCTGCTCGTCGTCGGCGATGGTCACGTCGCCCTTGCGGCCGGCCACGGTGACGGGGGCGATCTCCCACTGAAAGGCGCCGCTCTTGATGGCGGCCTGGGCGCGGGTGGTGGAGGTGATGGCCCAGGCGTCCTGCTCTTCCCGGGTGAAGCCGTAGTTGCCGGCACAGTCTTCGGCGAAGGTGCCCATCAGGCGGCCGTTGGTTTCCTTGCCGTAGCGGTCTTCCAGGCCGTCGAAGAACATGTGGTCGAGCACCTGGCCGTGGCCCAGGCGCATGCCGCCGCGGGCCTTGGGGAGCATGTAGGGGGCGTTGGACATGGACTCCATGCCGCCGGCGACCGCCACTTCGACGCTGCCGGACACCAGCAGGTCGTGGGCCAGCAGGGTGGCCTTCATGCCCGAGCCGCATACCTTGTTGATGGTGGTGCAGCCGGTGCCCAGGGCCAGACCGCCGTTAAGGGCCGCCTGGCGGGCCGGCGCCTGACCGAGGCCGGCGGGCAGCACGCAGCCGAAGATCAGCTCCTGGACGGCATCGGCCGGCACGCCGGCGCGTTCGACGGCGGCCTTGATGGCGACGCCGCCGAGCTGGGGCGCGGTGAGGCTGTTGAAATCACCCTGGAAGCCCCCCATCGGGGTACGGGCGGCGGAGACGATGACGATCGGGTCTTGGTTGCTCATGGTGAAACCTTTCTGAATTCGTTGGGGCGAGGGGCGGCTGGCGGCTTACTTCGCTGCCATGCGGATGGCGCCGTCGAGGCGGATCACCTCGCCGTTGAGGTAGCTGTTGCCGAAGATGTGTTCGACCAGTGCGGCGTATTCGGCCGGCTTGCCCATGCGCGAGGGGAAGGGAACCATCTTGCCGAGAGCATCCTGCACGTCGGCAGGCATGCCCAGCAGCATCGGGGTTTCCATGATGCCCGGGGCGATGGTCATTACGCGGATGCCGGAGCGGCACAGCTCGCGGGCGATGGGCAGGGTCATGGCCACCACGCCGCCCTTGGAGGCGGCATAGCCGGCCTGGCCGAGCTGGCCGTCAAAGGCCGCCACCGACGCGGTGCTGACGATCACGCCGCGCTCGCCGCCGGCATCGGCTTCGTTCTTGCTCATGATTTCGGCGGCCAGGCGGATCATGTTGAAGCTGCCCACCAGGTTGATGTTGATGGTGCGGGCAAAGCTCTCCAGCTTGTGGGCACCGTCGCGGCCGACCACCTTTTCGGCCGGGGCGATGCCGGCACAGTTCACCAGGCCGCGCAGGCTACCCATCTCGACAGCGGCGGCGAAGGCGCCCTTGGCACTCTCCTCGCCGGTCACGTCGGTGGCGACAAAGCGGGCGTTGGCGCCGAGTTCGGCGGCCAGGGCCTCGCCGGCCTCCTTGTTCACATCGGCCAGCACCACCTTGCCGCCGCGGGCCACGATCATGCGGGCGGTTGCTGCGCCCAGGCCGGAACCACCACCGGTCACCACGAATACGTTGTTGTTGATTTCCATGTGTTCTCTCCTCATTTCTCTGGCTGATGGAACATGCGCGGGATGCGCGGCGTGGGGCGCAGTCTAGGCACAAGCGCCCTGGCGCTCCATGCCTAAAACGCTCATTGTGGATGGTAGAATTTGCCATACCAAAGGAATGCGAAAGCCCGTCTTTTCATGTTGCGGTGCAGCGTCGCAAGGCCCGTCCCCCATGGGGTTCCCTTTCTTCCTACACGCATGTCCCGATGAGCGAGCGCACGCCCGACAAGGGCACCATCTCCATCCGTTTTGTCCGCGAGGCCCTGGTCGGGGTACGGGAGCGTGGCCTCGATGCAGATGTGTTGCTGCAGCATGCAGGGATTTCTCCTGAGCTCCTCAATGCGCCCCAGGCGCGGGTCTCGTCAGCCCACTTCGGGGCGCTCTGGCACCGGGTTGCCCAGGGCATGGACGACGAGTTTTTCGGTATGGACAGTCACCGCATGAAGGCCGGCAGCTTCACCCTGCTATGCCACAGCGTGATCCACTGCGTGTCCCTGGAGCGGGCCCTGCGCCGGGCCCTGCGCTTCTTCCGTCTGGTGCTGGACGACTTCGAAGGCGTGCTGGTGCGCGACGGCGACACCGCCCGAGTGGTGCTGGCCGAGCGACAGGGCGACCCGCGCCGGGCCTTTGCCTACGGCACCTTCCTGATCATGATCCATGGCCTGGCCTGCTGGCTGATCGGCCGGCGCATTCCCCTGGACCACGCCAGCTTCCGTTGCCCCGAGCCGGATTTCAGCCCAGAGTGGCGGGTGCTCTTCTCGCCCGATCTGCGCTTCGGCGAGGTCGAGACGGAGATCGCCTTTCCGGCCGAGTTCCTAGACATGGCCAATGTCCAGAACGAGCGCACCATGAAGGTCTTCCTGCGCAGCGCGCCGGCCAACTTCCTGGTCAAGTACCGCAACAGCGACGGCCTGGTGGCGCGCATCCGGCGCCAGCTGCGGCACATTCCGCCGGAAACCTGGCCCGACTTCGAGACCCTGGCCCAACAGCTGCATTTCTCCGCCTCCACCCTGCGCCGCCACCTGATCGACGAAGGGCAGTCCTACCAGGCCATCAAGGACGATCTGCGCCGTGACCTGGCCATCAGCCAGCTCAGCCATTCCGACAAATCGGTGCTCGACATCGCCCTCGACCTCGGCTTTGCCGAAGCCAGTGCCTTCCACCGGGCCTTCAAGAAGTGGACCGGAGCCCGGCCGGGGGAATACCGGCGCGCCCTGGCGGGGCAGTAAGCCCGGGAAAGGACCGCACATATGGCCGCTGACCTTCCCGAAAGCCCGTCATCGCGCCGTTTCCGTTTCCCACTCCACGTCCACATCTCGACCCTGTTCTTCCTGCTGGTGCTGTTGGCTGGGGGCAGCATCGCCGCTTTCTCCTATTTCCGCAGCGCCGAAATGCTTGAACGGGCTGCCGGCGACCTGCTTACCCGCATTGCCCGCCAGACCGTGGCGGAGACCGAGAGCCTGCTGCGCCCGGTGGAGGCGAGCGTCGGCCTGCTGGCCCTGAACGCCGTGAGCGAGGCCACCACCCTCGCCGAGCGACGTGCCGGTTTGGCGGCTTTGCGTGAGGCCCTGCGTGCCACACCGTCGGTGTCGGCCTATTACGTGGGGTATGCCTCGGGTGACTTCTTCATGCTCATGCGCCTGAGCGACGATGCCGACCGGCGCCTGGTGGGTGCGCCTGCCGGGGCGGCCTACCTGATCCAGAGCATCGCCGGGCCCCAGGGGCAGTTCATTTACCTGGACGCTGATCTCCATGAGCTGCGTGCCGAACCCCGGCCCGACTATCCGGCCACCTACGACCCACGCCAGCGCAGCTGGTACGTGCAGGCCCAGGGCAGCGCCGAGCCGGTACAGACCGAGCCCTACCTGTTCGCCTCCACCCGTCGCCTGGGCGTGACCGTGGCGCGCCGGGCGGCCAGCGGCCAGGCTGTGGTGGGGGCCGACATCCGCCTCGCCACCCTCGACGAAACCCTGCGCCGCCAGCGCATCACGCCGGGCTCGCAGCTGGTGCTCTTCGACGGGGGCCGGCGTGTGGTGGCCTGCTCCGAGCCGGATTGGCTGCTGCCCGAGGCGGCAGGGGGCGAGATCGAGCGGCCCCGCCTGTCCGGGCTGGTACATGGTGGCGTGGCGGCCCTGGCGCGCCAGGCTCCCCAGGCTGGCTCCAGTGCAGACCATACCCTGGCTGCCTTCGACGGCGCTGGCCGCGGCTGGCGTGGCGCCGTGGCCAGCCTGCCGGTGCGAGGTGGGAACGGCCTCTACCTGGGGGTGGCGATCCCCGACGACGAGTTGCTGACCGACGCCCGCAGCATCCGCGACCGGGCCATCCTGGCCACCCTGCTGGTGATCCTGCTGGCCCTGCCCTTTACCTACGGGGCCGCCCGACTGGTATCAAGGCCGATTCGCGAACTGGCCCGCGAGGCGGCGGCGATCCGGCGTTTCGATTTTGCCGGCGAAGTGGTGACCCGCTCGGTGGTGCGCGAGGTGGACGATCTGGCCCGGGATCTGGCCTCCATGAAGGGCTCGGTGCGGCGCTTCCTCGATATTGCCTCGGTGATGGCCGAGGAGCCCGACTTCGAACGCCTGCTGCCGCGCCTGGTCGATGAGACGGTGGCCGTGGTGGGGGCCCGCGCTGGCGTACTGTATCTGGCCCGGGACGACGGAGAGGGCCTGGATGCTGCGAGCCTGCGGGATGCCGACGGGCACAGCCTGCCCCTGGCCGATGCACCGCCCGGGCCGGCCATGGCCAGCCTGGTGCCCGAGGGTGAGCGTTCCGGCGTCGGGCGCTCGGTGGGGGACATCGGTGGCGCCGGGCTGTTCGCCGCCCTTGGGGCCAGTGCCATGGCCTATCTGGCAGTGCCCTTGCTCGACCGCAAACACGACCGGGTGGGCCTGCTGGTGCTGTGGTTCGATGATGCCCCCGACCGGGACCTGGTGCATTTCGTCGAGGCCCTGTCGGGCTCGGCAGCGGTGTCGGTGGAGACCCGTTCCCTGATCCGTGCCCAGAAGGAACTCTTCGAGGCCTTCATCCAGCTCATTGCCGGCGCCATCGACGCCAAGAGCCCCTACACAGGTGGTCACTGCGCCCGGGTGCCGGAGCTCACCAAGATGCTCGCCCAGGCCGCCTGTGATGCCACCGACGGGCCTTACCGCAACTTCAGCCTGGACGACGAAGACTGGGAGGCCGTGCATATCGCCGCCTGGTTGCACGACTGCGGAAAGGTCACCACCCCTGAGTACGTGGTGGACAAGGCCACCAAGCTGGAAGCCATCCACGACCGCATCCACGAGATCCGCATGCGTTTCGAGGTGCTCAAGCGCGACGCCGAGATCGCCTGCTGGCAGGCCGTGGCAGGGGGCGCCGACCCGACCGCCGAGCAGGCGACGCTGGCTGCCACCCTTGCCACCCTCGATGCGGAGTTCGCCTTCGTGGCCGCCTGCAATGCCGGCGGCGAGGCCATGGACCCGGCCGACGTGGCGCGTCTGCAGCGCATCGGCGCACGTACCTGGTTGCGCACCCTGGACGACCGCCTTGGCGTGTCCACCGATGCTCTGCGCCGCATGGGCCCGGGCCCGGCCTTGCCGGTGAGAGAGGCGCTGATCGGTGACAAACCCGAGCACCGCATCCCGCGGGGCGTCGAGGATGCCATCCCCGCCGACAACCCCTGGGGTTTCCGCCTCAAGGTGCCGGAGCTGCTCTACAACCGGGGTGAGCTGACCAACCTGTGCATCAACCGGGGCACCCTCACCGAGGAGGAGCGCTTCAAGATCAACGAGCACATCGTACAGACCATCCGCATGCTCTCCGAGCTCCCTTTCCCGCGCCATCTTCGAGCCGTACCCGAGATCGCCGGCGGGCACCACGAGAAGATGGACGGCAGCGGCTACCCCCGCGGCCTGACTCGCGAGCAGATGAGCCCGATGGCCCGCATGATGGCCATCGCCGACATCTTCGAGGCTCTCACCGCCGTCGATCGCCCCTACAAGAAGGGAAAGTGCCTCTCCGAGGCGGTTGGCATCATGGCCCGCATGCGCGACGCCGGCCACATCGACCCCGACCTGTTCGCCCTGTTCCTGCAATCCGGCGTGTACCGCCGCTACGCCGACCGCTTCATGGCGCGGGCCTGTGTGGATGAAGTGGACGTGGCGGCCATGCTGGCGCCGCCCGCTCCGGGCGCCTGAGCTGCACTTCCCCTGAGGTCGAATTCATTCGTATATGGACTCCTCCCGTTTTGCCAGCGCGAATGTTGGATAACAAGGGGGGATCGATTGCTCACGTATATCCGGCCTCGTTGTTGGGCGTAGTGGCCCGGGCCATGATGAGT
>NZ_JAQVCN010000019.1 GCF_028689785.1 Zoogloea sp.
CTTCAAGGGTGCGGGCGGTATCCAGAACGTGTGCCAGCATCGGCTTGGCAGCCAGCGGCTGCAAAACCTTGGGCAACACCGAACGCATGCGCTTACCTTGGCCGGCGGCCAGTACGATCACTTCCATGGGAGGCCTTATGCTTGATTTATATGCGCGGCAGATTTTATCAGGCGGATGTTAATTTCTGCTGCGAAGCAGCACGCGCTTTGTGTAAAAGAGTGGTTAGAAGGAAGTACGTCACGCCCAGGTCCGGTGCTGAGCGGGGTCGCCCCTTTGGCTTATTGACTGTTGATAGAATCGCGACCTGCACCTGTGCTGTTCCTGGATACCTGAATTCAATGCCCAATATCAATACACCGGCCTGGAAGGCCTTGCTGGCCCATCGTGATCAGATCTCCGGTCTGCATCTGCGCGACCTTTTTGCGGCCGACCCTGATCGTTTCAAACGCTTTTTGGTTGAGCTGGACGGGCTGTTGGTGGATTTCTCCAAGCAGCGGCTGGATGAGGAGGCGCTGCGCCTGCTTATTGATCTGGCCGAGACGGCGCGGCTGGCGGAGTGGCGGGACAGGCTGTTTTCGGGCGACAAGATCAATTTCAGCGAGAAGCGGGCGGTGCTGCACCCGGCCCTGCGGCATCTCAAGCTGGGGGCGTTTCCGTCGGCCGAGAATGACGTGATGCCCGAGGTGCGGGCGGTGCGCGCGCAGATGCGGCAGTTTTCGGAGAAGGTGCGCGGCGGGTTGTGGCGGGGGTTTTCGGGTGAGGCGATCCGCGATGTGGTGAACGTCGGCATTGGCGGGTCGGACCTGGGGCCCAAGACGGTGGTGCGCAGCCTATCGGCGTATCAGCATCCGGGGCTGCGGATGCATTTTGTGTCCAACATCGACAGCGCCCATCTGGCCAAGCTGCTGGACTCCCTCGACCCGCGCAGCACGCTGTTTGTGGTGGCCAGCAAAACCTTCACCACCCAGGAGACCATGCTCAACGCCTACACGGCGCGGGAGTGGTTGTGCGCAGCGGCGGGCGAAGACTGGGCCCGGGCGCTGCCCCTGCATTTTGTGGCGGTGAGCTCGGCGGTGGATAAGGCGGCGGCCTTCGGCCTGCCCGAGGCCAATGTGTTCCGGATGTGGGACTGGGTGGGGGGGCGGTATTCGTTGTGGTCGGCGGTGGGGCTGTCGATTGCCCTGGCCATTGGCATGAACGGCTTCGAGCGCCTGCTCTCGGGCGCCCAGACCATCGACAACCATTTTCGCGAGGCGCCGTTTGAGCGCAACCTGCCGGTGCTGATGGCGCTGGTGGGGGTGTGGAACACCAATTTTTTGGGGGCCTCCACCAGCGCTGTGCTGCCCTACAACGAGTCGCTGCGCTTTCTGCCTTCCTTCCTGCAGCAGTTGGAGATGGAGTCCAACGGCAAGACGGTGGGGCGCGACGGCCAGCCCTTGAGTTGCCAGGCCAACCCCATCGTGTGGGGCGAGATTGGCTCCAATGGCCAGCATGCTTTCTTCCAGCTGCTCCACCAGGGCGGTTGGCTGGTGCCCTGCGACTTCATCGCCAGCGCCCAGAGCGACTTTCCGCTGCCGGGCCATCAGGCGCCCCTGATGGCCAACTTTCTGGCGCAGAGCGCGGCCCTGGCCTTTGGCAAGACCGAAGCCGAAGCCCGCTCCGAACTCGAAGCCGCGGGTGTGCCCGCCGACCAGGTGGCATCCCTGCTGCCCCACAAGGTCTTTGCCGGCAACCAGCCCTCCACCACCATCATTCTGCCCCGGCTGGACCCTTTCCACCTGGGCATGCTGATGGCGCTGTACGAGCACAAGGTGTTTGTGCAGGGCGTGGTGTGGGGTATCAACTCGTTCGACCAGTGGGGGGTGGAGCTGGGCAAGCAACTCGCCGGGCGCCTTCTGCCGGCCCTGCAGGGTGTGGGCGACACCGTTGGCCTCGATCAGTCCACCCGCGAGCTCATCGCCTGGTGCCGCGAACACGGCGATTTTTGAGGCACGCCCCCAAGGTCGAATTCATTCGACCAGCAATGCCATTGGCAACTACAATCCCCCGCCATGAATGCAAACATCATCCATCATGGCGCGTTTCAGGGGGTGACGGGGTCGTGTCACCAGTTGTTCATTGATGAACTCAATAGCCTGCTGATCGACTGTGGCCTGTTTCAGGGGGCCGAGACGGCGCCGGACGGGGTGTCGGGGGCGGACAGGCTGGAGATTCCGTTTCCGGTGGAGCGGGTGCAGGCGCTGGTGGCCACCCATGTGCACATCGACCACGTGGGGCGCATCCCCTGGTTGCTGGCGGCGGGCTTCAAGGGGCCGATCCTGTGCAGCGAACCCTCCGCCAGGCTGCTGCCGGTGGTGCTGGCCGATGCCTTTGCGGTGGGGGTGACGCGGGACACGCGGCTGCTGGAGCGCTACCTCAAGATGGTTGAGGCACGTATCCGGCCGATTCCGTGGCGCACCTGGTATCCGGTGTTCTCGGGGCCCAAGGGGAGTTGCCGCATCCGCCTGCAGCGTGCGGGGCACATCCTGGGCTCGGCCTATGTGGAGTGCGAGTTGACCCGGCCGGGCGGCGAGCGCCTGCGGGTGCTGTTCTCCGGCGACCTGGGCGCCCCCTACGCGCCCTTGCTGGCGGCGCCCAGGCCACCCTGGACGGCTGATGTGGTGGTGCTGGAAAGCACTTACGGCGATCAGGTGCACGAAAAGCGCAGCGCCCGGCGCGCCCGCCTGCAGGCGGTGGTCGAGAAGGCCCTGGGCAACGGCGGCACGGTGATCATCCCGGCCTTCAGCATCGGCCGCACGCAAGAGCTGTTGTATGAGTTTGAGGACATCCTGTATCGCCAGCGCCAGAAGCCGGGGCGTTTTGCCGAACGCTGGGCCAAGCTGCCGATCTACCTGGATTCGCCCCTCGCCGGGCGCTTCACCCGCATCTACCGGGAGCTGCAGCCCTACTGGGACGCCGAGGCCCAGGCCCGGGTGAGGGCGGGGCGCAAGCCGCTGGAGTTCGAGCAACTGGTGGCCATTGATGAGCACGCCGACCACGAGGCCAACGTGCGTCGTCTGGCCCGCAATGGCGAGCCGGCCATCGTGATCGCCGCCAGCGGCATGTGCGCCGGTGGCCGGGTGATGAACTATCTCAAGGCCATGCTCCATGATCCGCGCCACGATGTGCTGTTCGTCGGCTACCAGGCCCGTGGCACCCCCGGCAGCGCCATCCAGACCTTCGGCCCGCGGGGCGGCTATGTGGATATCGACGGCGAACGCATCGAGATCCGCGCCGGCATCCACAGCCTGCCCGGCTACTCCGCCCACGCCGACCAGAACGACCTCGTCCGATTCGTCACCCGCATGCGCCATCTCCCCACCGAAGTCCGCCTCATCCACGGCGACCCCGAAGCCCGCCACGCCCTGGCAAGCCGGCTGCAGGATGCGACAGGGGGCAGGGTGAAGGTGATGAATGGGTGAATCATTGCGCAGCCTCTCCCCATGCAATTCTTCCCCGTGGGGTCGAATTTATTCGACCTCGACACGCCAAACCATCGACATGCCGGTGATCACAAGTCCGAGGTCGAATAAATTCGACCCCACGAAGCTTGCACCCCACGCAAAAAACCCCGCCATGCTTGCGCAAGGCGGGGTTTTTTACCGGCCAGTCGGGCGACGCCGGGGCGTCACCTTTCCGTGAGGGTTTGCCTGATTAGGCAACCTTCTTGGAGGACTTGGCGGGAGCGGTGGTGCTGACGGCCTTGACGGTGGCGCTGGTGGCAGCGGCAACGTTGGCTTCGGCGATTTCGGCGACTTGCTTGGCAGCCTTGGTCACGCTGTCGTAGGCGGAGTTGGCGGCGGCGATGGCGGACTTGACAGCGGCCACGGCAACGTCGGAACCGGCGGGAGCGGACTTGGCAGCCTTGTCCAGAGCGGCGGCGAAGGACTTGTTGGCTTCGGCCACTTGGGCTTCAACCAGCTTGCTCACTTCTTCTTGGGTCTGGGAGGCGATTTCGTAGATGCTGCGGGAGTAGGCAACAGCCTTCTCGACCAGGGGCTGAGCCAGGGAGGTTTGCAGAGCCAGCAGCTCTTGCACGTCCTTGGCGCCCAGCAGGGCCTTGGTGGAGGCAACGCTGTCTTCCAGAACGGCGCGAGCGGTGTTCAGGTTCAGGGCGGCGATGCGCTCGGCGCTGGCGAAGGCGGTGTTGGCCAGGGTCAGCAGGGTTTCAACGTTGGCCTTGTTGGCAGCGACGATTTGCTCGGGGGTGGTGGTCATGACAATCTCCTTGAGTGAATGGACAAATTACTGTCTGGGTTTTGCAATGCCCCTGATTGGTGCGCTGCAACATGTAGTCCATTATATGCACACAAAGAGTGCTGTCAATAGTTTTTTGCTGCGCCGCACAAAAAACCTTTCGTTTTGTAACCTCGTTGAAAACTAAAGGTTTTTTTGTGCATTGGGCGGCGAGTGGGGCATCTGGCGGAGATCAAGGCCTGGCGCGGTTCTCCGGCCGACAGGGGGTCAGTTGGCGCCGTCGCCGTCCTTTTTCTTGGGCTGGATGGTGACCTGGACGCGGCCTTGCTGGCTGGGTACGGTGGTGGCGTTGGGGCCGTTGGTGACCACGTAGGTTTCGGTCAGGCCGTTGAATTGAATGTACTGGCCGCGTACTTCGTCGGTGCCGCTGCGCACCTTGGCGCGCTGGAAGAACTGGGAGAGCTCGCTTTTGGCGTCATGCTCGATGCGCTCGCCTTCGCCTTCGACCCATTCGTTCCTGCCTTCTCGCTTCTGGCGGAAGTGGGCCAGCCCGCCCTCTCCACCGGTGGCCACGCCGCGCTGGTAGCCTTCCACGTCCTGGCTGACGACGAGCTTGTCACTGCGGATGGTAAGGGTGCCCTGGGTGAGGACGACCTTGCCTTCGAAGATGTGGATCTTGTTTTTGTCGTCTACGGTGACGCGGTCGGCGGCAATGTTGACCGGCTTGCTGCGGTCGGCTCTTTCGGCGTGGGCGACGGGGACGGCCAGGGCCAGGAGGGCGAGGAGGGTGAACTGCCGGAGTGCGGTTTTCATGGTTTCGGCGTCGGGGTATTTCGGTAGAGGGTGCCGCGCACCTGGCCCTGCAGGCGGATGTTGCCGACGATGTTGTCGCTTTCCATGCGCTCGGCGGTGACCACCGTCTTGCCCTGGGTGAGGGTGACGGGGGTGTCGCTGCGCATTTTTTCGTCGTCCGGCCAGACGGTCATGCGTTCGGTGCGGAGGGTGGATTCGGGCTTGCCCGGTTGGGCGGCGCGGCGCAGGTAGACGTTGTCGTTGAGCACGACGGTCTCGCCGTCCTTGCTCACGGTGGCAAAGTCGGACTCCATGCGCACGGGCTCGGGCCGGTTGAGGTAGTCGAGGCGCGGGCGGGTGAGTTCGGTGCTTTCGTCGTCGCCGAAGTGCACCATGCGGTCGGCCACCAGAATGTATTGGGTCTTGCCTGTGAGGTCGAAGCGACGCAGGGTGAGCTTGTCGGCAGTGAAGTCGGGCTCGTGCTGCGATTTGTCCGTTTTGATGGTTTCTTCCTGCTGGGTCACCCGGTCGAGCCATACGCTGACCCCGGCCAGCAGGAGCAGCACGATGATGGGGAAGAGGCTGTGGCCGCGACTGTTCATGGGGCTCCGTCAGATGACTTTGGCGAGCATCAGGTCGTGGTGGTTGAGGGCGCCGACCAGGCGGCCCTCGGCGTCGGCCACCAGCAACTGGCTGATGCGCAGGCGCTCCATCATTTCGGCGGCTTCGACGGCCAGGGCGCCGGCCTGGATGGTGCGCGGGCCGCGCTTCATTACGTCGGCCACCCGGGCGGTGGAGAAGTTGCAGCCGCTGGCGAGGGAGCGGCGCAGGTCGCCGTCGGTGTAGATGCCGATGATGCGCTCGTCGCTGCCGACGATGGCGGTCATGCCCATGCCGGCGCGGGTCATCTCCATGAGGGCGTCGCCGAGCAGGGCGTCCTCGCCGACCCGGGGGATGGCGGCGCCGCTGCGCATCACGTCGGCCACATGGGTGAGCAGACGCCGGCCGAGGGCGCCGCCGGGGTGGGAGCGGGCGAAGTCGTCGGGGCCGAAGCCGCGGGCGTCGAGCAGGGCCACGGCGAGGGCGTCGGTGAGGGCGAGGGCTGCGGTGGTGCTGGCGGTGGGGGCGAGGTTGAGGGGGCAGGCCTCTTCGCGCACGGCGCCGTTGAGGTGTACGTCGGCCTCGCGGGCCAGGGGCGAGTCGGGGTTGCCGGTGAGGGCGATGAGCCGGGCGCCCTGGCGCTTGACCAGGGGCACGATCTTGAGGAGTTCTTCGCTGCTGCCGGAGTAGGAGATGGCCACCAGCACGTCGTTGGCGGTGATCATGCCCAGATCACCGTGGGCGGCTTCGGCGGCGTGCACGAAGTAGGCCGGGGTGCCGGTGCTGGCCAGGGTGGCGGCAAACTTGCGCCCGATGTGCCCGGTCTTGCCGATGCCGGAGACGATGACCCGGCCCCGTGAGGCAAGGATCAGGTCCACGGCCCGGGTGAAGGTTTCGTCGAGCTGGCTGGCGAGCGTCTGCACGGCTTCGGCTTCGATCGCCAGGACGCGGCGGGCGAGGGCGATAACGCGGGCATGGGCAGCGGCAATCGGGGCTGAGCTCATGGGCAACGTGGGTATAATCGGGCACCGGAGTATATCAGAACGACTATTCGGCCCGTCCGGCGGGCCTGCTTCCCATGCATACCTTCGAGCTCGTTCTTGTTCTCCTTGCCGGCGCTGTGCTGGTGGTGGGGATCTTCCGCTCTCTCAATCTTCCGCCGGTCCTGGGCTACCTGATGGTGGGGGCTGCCGTCGGCCCTCACGCGATGAATCTCATGCCCGACACGGGCGGCGCCCGTTACCTGGCGGAGTTCGGGGTGGTCTTCCTGATGTTCACCATCGGGCTGGAGTTTTCTCTGCCGCGGCTCTACAGCATGAAGCGCATCGTCTTCGGGCTGGGGGCGATGCAGGTGCTGGGTTGCGTGCTGTTCGTCACTCTGGTCGGCGGTGTGGCCGGCCTGGGCTGGGGGCCGAGCTTTGCGCTGGGGGGCACGCTGGCCATGTCGTCCACGGCCATTCTCTCCAAGCTGCTGTCCGACCGCCTGGAGCTGGATTCAAAGCACGGCCGCGAGACCATCGGCGTGCTGTTGTTCCAGGATCTGGCGGTGGTGCCCTTGCTGATCCTCATCCCGGCCCTGTCCAAGCCCGCCGACGAAATGCTCACCACCCTGGCCCTGGCCACCGTGAAGGCGGTGGTGATGCTGGGCCTGGTGCTCTTTCTGGGCCAGAAGATCATGCGCCGCTGGTTCTTTCAGGTGGCGCGCCAGCGCTCGGCCGAGTTTTTCATGCTCAACGTGCTCTTCATCACCCTGGGCCTGGCATGGCTGACGGAGATTGCCGGCCTGTCGATGGCGCTGGGGGCTTTCCTGGCCGGCATGCTGATCTCCGAAACCGAGTACCGCTATCACGTGGAGGAGGACATCAAACCTTTCCGCGATGTGCTGCTGGGGTTGTTTTTCGTGACGGTGGGGATGTTCCTGGACGTGGGGCAGATCATTGTCAGCCTGCCCGCCGTGATGGCCATGCTGGGGGCCTTGCTGGTAGGCAAGTTCCTGCTGGTGGGGGCGGCGTCGCGCCTGATGGGCAGCCCCCAGGGCACGGCGGCGCGGACCGGCCTGTGGCTGTGCGCGGGGGGGGAGTTCGGTTTTGTGTTGCTGAGCCAGATCGACGCGGCCAGTCTGCTGCCGCCGGCTCTGTCACAGGTGGTGGTGGCGGCCCTGGTGCTGTCCATGCTGCTGGCGCCGCTGGTCGTGCAGTACAGTGAAAAGCTGGTGCTGCGCCTGGTGCCGTCCGAGTGGATGAGCCGATCCCTGCAGCTCACCAACATCGCCACCCAGTCCATGTTCGTGGACAAGCACGCCATCCTGTGCGGCTTCGGCCGTAACGGGCAGTACCTGGGCCGGATGCTGGAGCAGGAGGGCATCACCTATATCGCCCTCGATCTGGACCCGGAGCGGGTGCGTGAGGCTGCGGCGGCTGGCGAGACGGTGGTGTTTGGTGATGCTGCCAAGCGTGAAACCCTGATGGCGGCAGGTATCAACCGGGCGTCGGTGGTGGTGGTGACCTATGCCGACACCGATGCCGCCCTGCGCGCCATGAGTCAGATCCGCGCCTGCCGGCCGGACGTGCCGGTGGTGGTGCGCACGGCCGATGAGGTGGACCTGGACAAGCTGCGCCAGGCCGGCGCCGCCGAGGTGGTGCCCGAGGCGGTGGAGTCGTCGCTGATGCTCGCGTCCCACGCCCTGGCACTGCTGGGGGTGCCCATGCCGCGCATCCTCAAGCGCATCCGAGAAGTGCGCGCTGAGCGCTATCACTTGCTGCGGGGGCTGTACCGGGGTGGCGAGCACCTGCACGAAGAGGTGATTGAAGAGCGTCAGCAGGCCCGCCTGCATTCCGTGGTGATGGCCGTCGGCGCCCATGCCATCGGCCATAGCCTTGAAGAACTGCGCCTGCGCGAGACCGGTGTCGAAGTCAGTGCCGTCCGCCGCCAGCGCATCCGCGTCGTAGACCCCATCCCGGAAACCCGCATCGAGCTGGACGACGTGCTCGTTCTCCTCGGCACCCCCACCCAGCTCGCCTCCGCCGAAACCCGTTTGTTCAAAGGCCTGTAAGGGCGATCCGTTGGGGCGATGTGTAGGAGCGACTTACTTTAGTTAGGGGCGACTTGTGGGCGACTTCAGTCGCCCCTACTGGCGCACCTGCGTCAGAACGCTGCGCACACGGTATAGATGCCGCTATCCACCAGGTCGGCCGGGTTGATGGCGGTGCCGTTGGGGGCACCGCCGGGGAGCAGGCGGACGGAGCCGCTGGCGGGGAGACCGTCGTCCATGGCGATGTCGATCTGGCGGGCGAAGTTGCCGGCGAGGTTGTCCTGACAGATGAAGAAGGTGCCGGCCCAGGCGGTGATGGGCGGGGTGCCGGTGATGCCGATGCGGCCGCCGACGGCGTTGCGGGGAAGCCAGTCCTGGAGGGTGACGCCTTCTGTGATGGGGCTGCGCCCATCGCCCGTGGCGAGATTGGCCAGGCGCACGTGCTGCCAGAACAGAACGGATTCGTCGGTGGGTGTGGTGGAGTTCCAGTTGCCTTCGATGCGCCCGTTGCCCACGCTGCCCCCCGTGCTGGCGCGGAGGGCGCCGGTGAGGCGGTTGGCGACGCCCGGGTCGTCACCGGGCATGGCGCGGAAGCGGTCCTGGTAGCTGAAGACGTAGGTGGAGGTGGCGCGGAAGTCGCTGACCACGCTCTTTACCTTGGCGCTGTTGATGAGCTCCTGGCCTTTCAGTACGCCGCCGAGGAGCAGCCCTATGATGACCAGGACGACTGCGATTTCGACCAGGGTGAAGCCGCGCTGCCGTGTCTGCATTTTTGACCCCAATGGAATATGTGTGGAGTGGATGTTAATGCATATGACATTTCGTGGCGCGTAAAAAAACCCGCCTGGCCACCCGGTGAGCGGGGGCGGGGCGGGGGCTTCAGTGCAGGGTGTCGGGGCGCTCGGGAGTCTGGACGTCGAGCCACACGTCGCTGCCGTCCTCGCTTTCGCGGATCTGCAGGCCGAAGGTGGCAAAGGCCGCCTGCACGTCGCGGCGCAGGGGGATGTCGGCCAGTTCGCCCGGGCCGATGGCATGGCCGGCGGTCAGGTGCTGGGCGGTGGTGAGCCAGATGGGCGACAGGAAGGAGCCGGCGACGAGTTCGTGCATTTCGGCGCTGACGGCCTTGAGGGGCTGGCCGAGGCCGTCCAGGTAGCCTTGAACGTGGGCGACGGCCTGCATCAGGTGGGCGATGCGGCCGAGGCTCTTGGCAAACAGGTCGTCCAGGTCTTGCGCGGCGTAATACAGGGTGATTTCTTCCTGCATGCCGTCGGGCAGGGCCTGGATGAGGGCCGCCAGGTGGTTGAGGAGGAGGTCGGAATCGGCCGGCACCGACCAGGCGCTGCGCCGGTTGATGTGGTATTCCTGCCACATGGCCGCCAGGATGGGGGCCAGGGCGCGGGCCAGGGGCGCGTCGTTGCTTTCGGGCACCGGGGCCCGGGAGTCGTGCAGACGCCAGCATTCCTTGTGCAGGTGGTGGATCAGGCGGGCGATTTCGGCGCCGTCGCCGGAGAGGATCTGCCACAACTTGCTGCCGTCGAAGAGCAGGGCCAGCCCGCCCTCGTCGGAGACGATGCGCGACAGGTGATCGGCACCCGCCGGGGTGACACCGAACCTTTGCTCGGTGGCGGCCAGGTCGTCAACCACGAGGATGCGCGACAGGGCGGCGAGGTCCAGGTCTTCGTCGCGGGCCTGGATGCGTTCGAGCAGGGCTTCGAGCACCTGCCGGAGGGTGTGGGCGTTGGCGGTGGAGATGGGGCCGTCGAAGTCGATGTGCATGGTCGGGAGGGGCGTGCAGCAGGCTTTATTCTTCGACGTGGCGCAGGGACAGGTCGATGGCGCGGACGTCCTTGGTGAGGCTGCCGATGGAGATGCGATCAACGCCGGTTTCGGCGATGGCGCGCACCCGTTCGAGATTGACACCGCCGGAGGCTTCGAGCTCGGCGCGCCCCTTGTTGATGGCCACTGCATCGCGCATCTGGGCGAGATCCATGTTGTCGAGGAGGATCATCTTGGCGCCAGCGGTCAGGGCTTCCTCAAGCTGTTCGAGGTTCTCGACCTCGACTTCGATGAACACGTTGGACGGGGCGAAGGATTTGGCCTGCTCGATCACGGCCTTGATGCTGCCGGCGGCGATGATGTGGTTTTCCTTGATCAGGATTCCGTCGTAGAGGCCGATACGGTGGTTGGTGCCGCCGCCGACCTTGACCGCGTATTTTTGGGCCAGGCGCAGGCCGGGGAGGGTCTTGCGGGTGTCGACGATCTTGGCCTTGGTGCCGGCCACGGCTTGCACGAAGGTGGCGGTGAGGGTGGCGGTGCCGGAGAGCAGCTGCACGAAGTTGAGGGCGGTGCGTTCGGCGGTAAGCAGGGCGCGGGCGGAGGCGTCAACCTCACAGAGCAGCTGGCCGGGCTTGATGCGCTCGCCGTCGCGGGCGTGCCAGATTACGGAGGCGTCGGGCTCCAGCGCGGCAAAGGCCGCGTCGAACCAAGCGGTGCCGCACAGTACGGCGTCTTCGCGGGTGATGACGCGGCCACGGGCATTGCGGCTGGCGGGCACGAGGCGGGCGGTGAGGTCGCCGGTGCCGATGTCTTCGGCCAGGGAGGCGGCCACGGAGCGCTGGACTTCAACGCGAAGCTGTTCTGCAAATTCCATCGGGAGTCACCTAAGATGTTACCGGCCTTGAATTCTAACACCGGGGGGGAAAGCGTCATGACCACGATGATGGGCGTGCTGGAGGTGAGCCTGGGGGTGCTGATCGTGGTGCTGCTGGTGGGCGGCACGGTCTATTGGTATGTCCAGGACATCACCCAGAAGAAGCACGCCATTCTGCGCAATTACCCGCTGGTTGGCCATCTGCGCTACTTTTTCGAGCAGATGGGCGAGTACTTCCGGCAGTACTTCTTTCTCAATGACCGGGAGGAGATGCCCTTCAACCGGGCCACCCGTGGCTGGGTGTATCGGCTGGCGAAGAATGAGGGCGGGGTGGTGGGGTTTGGCTCCACCTACGACCTGCATCACCCGGGGGCGCTGATCTTTGTGAATGCCGGCTTTCCGGTGCTGGAAGAGGACCAGGCCCCCACACCGCCCCTGGCGATTGGCGACGGTCATGCGGAGCAGCCTTTTGTGGCCCGCTCCATCATCAACATCAGTGGCATGAGCTACGGCGCCCTGTCGGGCCCGGCGGTGCTGGCGCTGTCAAAGGGAGCGGCCGAGGCGGGCTGCTGGATGAGCACTGGCGAGGGCGGGCTGGCGCCGGCTCACCTGGAGGGCGGCGCCGACATCATTCTGCAGATCGGCACTGCCAAGTACGGTGTGCGCGACGCCCAGGGGCAGCTGTCGGACGAGCGCCTGCGGGAGCTGGCGGGCCATGCGGCGGTGAAGGCCTTTGAGATCAAGCTGTCCCAGGGGGCCAAGCCGGGCAAGGGTGGGGTGTTGCCGGCCAGCAAGGTGACGCCGGAGATCGCGGCGATCCGCGGCATTCCCGTGGGGGTCGATTCCATCAGCCCGAACCGCCACCGGGACATTGGCAACGTCAATGAGTTGCTCGACATGATCGTGCGGGTGCGCAGGGTGACGGGCAGGCCGGTGGGCATCAAGACGGCCATCGGCGGGCGGCGTTTCCTGCATGAGTTGTGTGAGGCGATCCTGCGCCGGGGGCCCGATTCGGCCCCGGATTTCATCACCGTGGACGGGGGCGAGGGCGGCTCCGGTGCGGCGCCCCAGGCCTTGGCCGATCACATGGCCCTGTCCATTGATGAGGCCCTGCCGCGGGTTGTGGACACGCTGATTGAGTTCGGTCTGCGGGAGCGCATCCGGGTGATTGCTGCCGGCAAGCTGGTGACCTCGGCCCGGG
Source organism: Zoogloea sp. (assembly GCF_028689785.1). Taxonomy (GTDB): domain Bacteria; phylum Pseudomonadota; class Gammaproteobacteria; order Burkholderiales; family Rhodocyclaceae; genus Zoogloea. The sequence goes on from NZ_JAQVCN010000019.1 coordinate 12,512, forward strand.
TGGCCTGGGCCCTGGCCTGCGGGGCGGATTTTGTGAATACGGCGCGGGGGTTCATGTTCTCCCTGGGATGCGTGCAGGCCATGCGCTGCCATCAGAACACCTGTCCGACCGGTATCACCACCCACAATCCAAAACTGCAGCGTGGCCTGGTGGTGGAGGAGAAGTACCTGCGGGTGGCCAACTATGCCCGTAACCTCAACAAGGAGGTCGATATGATCGCCCATGCCTGCGGGCTCCAGCATGCCCGGGAGTTCCGGCGGGAGCATGTGCGTCTGGTGCAGTCGGAAGGGCGCAGCGAGGCCTTCAACATGCTCTATCCCTATCCGGAACCCTTTGATGGCGCCCATGGCCGGCATGGCGGGCTGGTCTGAGACGGCATTTCCTGCCGTTTGCACGCCCGGCCGTTGATCCATCCCTTGTGCGGCGCGGTCGGGGCGCCCGCTTGCCGGCGGCAGATTTTTCCGGATCCGGTGAGCGGGCACCCCCGGGCGCAGGCGCGCCGGGTCGGAGGGGGGCTTTTCGGCGAATCTGCTTAACTGGACTTTACCTGTCTTAACGCTTGTTAACGGCAAGATCGCCGCTTTTCGGCCGCTAAATTGCTACATGAGAGGCTCGGAGGTATGCCTGCCTCCCGCCCCGGATGGACCGGCGGGTTTTCCGGTCAGTTCTGCAAAGGATCGCATCATGGTCAGCAGTATCGGCAGTAACAGCGTGGCTTCCATGGCGAATGTGTCGCGCCACGACCCGAGCCGGATGGCGAGCAATATCTTTTCCAAGCTCGACACCAAGGGTCAGGGCTATATCGAGGCCAGTGACCTGCAATCGGCCTTGAGCCAGATCAGCAGCACATCGTCTGCCAGCACCGAGAGCGATAGCGCCGCCCTGTTCAAGGCGCTGGACGGGGACAGTGACGGCAAGGTGACGGAGAGTGAGTTTTCCAGCAGCATGCAGAAACTCGCCGATGCCCTGGATAGCCAGGCCTTCAGCAGCCGAATGGCGGGTGCCATGCCCCCGCCACCCCCGCCGCCTTCAGGGGGGGACGACGCGGGTTTTACCCAGGATGAGCTGAAGAGTCAGCTGGAGGAAATCGGCTCGACAGACAGCGCACGTTCGGAGCTGATCTCCAAGGTGGCAGATAACTTTGAAGCTGCCGATACCAACGGTGATGGCAAGGTGAGTGCTTCGGAGGCCATGGCCTATGAGCTGAAGACCGCCAATGACGGCAGCAGCGACAGCGCTACCGCGAGCACATCGTCCTCCTCCGGCACCCGCAACACCGAGGCCGTGCTGGCCCAGCGCCTGATGGAGCTGATGCGCGCCTACGGTGACGACGGCGAATCCAGGCGCAATTCCAGCGTCGCCGTGACCGCCTGATCCCGGCTGCCCTGTCTGAAGGTGGTGGGAGCGCCCGGGCAAAGCCGCGGGGCCTCAAGGGGGCAGGTAATTTCAGGCCGAGGACAGCAGGTTCACGCTTATTCGGCGGCCTTTTCTGAACGGCCCAGGTGCTTCTCCAGGAAGCCGTCGAGGGCCTTCAGGTACTGGAGGCGGTGGGTGGGCTGGCCGAGGCTGTGGCCGGCGCCCTTGAGTTCGAGGTATTCAGGCGGGCGGCCGGCCCGGGTCAGGGCTTCGACCATGCTGCGGGCTTGCTCCACCGGCACGGTCTGGTCGGCGTCGCCCTGGATGAGGAGGAGCGGCGTTTTGATGGCGGCGGTGTGGAACACCGGCGAGGTGGCGCGCAGCCTGGCACTGTCGCTCCAGAAGCTGCCGAACTGCAGGCGTGCCAGGCTGCGGCCGCCGCGGCTGCGTAGGTGGTGGATGAGCGCTTCCAGGTCGGTGACGCCGTTTACGCTGACTGCGCAGCGGTAGGCGTCGGGGGTGCGGATGGTGCCCATCATGGCGGCATAGCCCCCGTAGCTGCCGCCGACGATGCAGATCCGCCCGGGGTCTGCGATGCCCTGCTTGATCGCCCACTGTGTGGCGTCGGTGAGGTCGTCCTGCATCTCCAGGCCCCAGCGCTGCAGGCCGGCCATCTCGAAGCTGTGGCCGTAGCCCGACGAGCCCCGGAAGTTGACCTGCAGCACCGTGTAGCCCCGGCTGGCGAGGAATTCGCTCATGGGGTCGAAGTCGTTGCCATCGCGGGTGTGGGGGCCGCCGTGGGGGAGGAGCACCAGAGGCCCGGGGGCGGTGCCGGCTGACTTGGGACGGCTGAGCCAGGCGTGGAGTGGCAGGCCGTCCCGGGCGGTGATGCTTACGGCCTCCTTGCCGACCAGTTGCGCCCGCGGGAGGTGGGGGTATTGCTCGGCCAGCAAGCTCAGGCGCCCGGTCTGGCGGTCACCGAGGTAGTACTGGCCCGGCTGGCCATTGCCGCTGGAGTGCACCAGGTAGCGCATCTCGTCGCGACTGAGTTCGAGCAGCCGGTTGAAGCGCCCGGGCAGGGCCTTGTCGATCTCGGTGGCGAGGGTGGCCAGCTCCGGGTCCCAGAAGCGGCTGGTCTGGCCGTCGTCGTCTGCATCACCGATCAGTCCGACGGCTTCGCCGGTCAGCGGCGAGCGGATCAGGCGGCCGTCCAGATCTTGTTTGGGGTGGGCGAGCCGCAGCACCCGTGGCAGGGCCGGGTCGCGCAGGTTGACGCTGAATACGGCGTCGCGGCCTTCGTGGAGAGCCATGACGAAGAGCGTGTAGGGGTCTTGATCGAAACCCAGGGGGGTGACGCTCTCGGCGGAGAACAAGGGGTAGGACCACAGGGTGCGCCAGGCGTGGCCGTCCGGATCGCGGGTGATGATGTCGATCTGCTCGCCCTGCTGGCGGATGCCCAGACGGACCCGGTGCTGGGCGTCGGTCATCCAGCGGCCGACCCGGCGCTGGGGTGGTTCGAGCATGCGTCGGCTGCCGGACTCGATATCCAGCTTGTAAACGGCGGGGCTGCGGGCGGTAGGGGCGTCCAGCGCGAGCAGGATGTGGCGGCCATCGCCGGGCAGGAGGTCGACCACCTCGTCCTGGATCTGCTGGCTGGCCCGCAATCCGGTGTCGTCCAGCTCGCTCAGATCCCGTTGTTCGCCGCCGTCCAGGTTGATGGCCACCAGGCGGGTCTGGGTGCGCCCCTTTTGCTTGCGGTAGTGGACGCTGGCAATGAGGCGGTCGTTGGAAACCCAGCGCGCCCAGCCGAGTGCCACGGTTGTGTTGTCGGAGAGAAGTACGTTGCGTATGGCCCCGCCGTCGGTGGCCTGGGTGACGAGCACCGTGCCGTCGGGCAGGTTCATGAGCCCGGCGATATGCTTGCCGTCGGGGGCGAGGGTGACCCCGCTGATGAATGGAGGCTGGGCGATCTGCTCTGCGCTCAGTGGCGGTGTGCCAGAGGCTGAGAAAGCAGGGAAGGCAGGCAGCAGGGCGACAAAAGCCAGGGCCGGGAGGTGGCGCATGTTTGATAGTGAGAATTGTTATCGATTGCGCCGAATCGTAGCATGGTTTGCGGCTGTCATAACGACAGCTGCGGCCCGCCCCGTGGGGTCGAATTCATCCTATTTTCCTAGGTTGTCCTCTCTAAGGCAGACGCAAACCCAATGCTGAAGCGGGTTTTTCCTCCCTTGGCCGGATCAGCCGATGGTTGAAGCTGAAGGGGTTTATGGGACGCGCTGAGGGCAGCTGGAGGGACTGTGGGGGCGACTTCAGTCGCCCGCGTTCTTCGACCGGCATGCTCAGCCCAGCCGGGTCATCACCTCTTCGGCTACCCGGGCTTCCAGGTCAGGGGCAAGGCAGTCGAGTTCCTGCAGGTCGCCCCAGTTGTCGCGGAAGTTGCGTTGCCAGGTGATTTGGCGTTTGGCGAGCTGACGGGTGGCAAAGATGCCTTTGTCGCGGAATGTGGCGAGGCTGCAGTGGCCTTCCAGATATTCCAGGGCCTGGCGGTAGCCGACGCAGCGCATGGAGGGCAGGCTGGCGTCGAGTCGGTAGTGGCGGCGCAGGCGCTCCACCTCGTCCACAAAGCCGGCCAGCAGCATGGTGTCGAAGCGCCTTTCGATACGGGCGTGGAGCACGGCCCGGTCGCCGGGGGTGAGGGCCAGGGGAATCAGGCGGTGGGTGTCGGCGGCGCTCTCGCGGCGGGCGTAGCTGGCGGCCAGGGGCTGGCCGGTGAGGCGTACGATTTCGAGGGCGCGCTGGATGCGCTGGGCGTCCTTGGGTTCCAGGCGGGCGGCAGCGTCGGGGTCGAGGCTGGCCAGCTCTGCATGCAGTGCCGGCCAGCCGTCCCGGGCGGCGGTATCTTCGATTTCGCGGCGCAGGGCGGGGTCGGCCTCGGGCAGGTCGGAGAGGCCTTCGCGCAGGGCCTTGTAATACAGCATGGTGCCGCCCACCAGCAGGGGTATGCGCCCGCGGGCGCTGATTTCGCCCATCAGGCGCCGGGCGTCGTGGCAGAAGCGGGCTGCGGAGTAGGCTTCTTCGGGGCTGAGGATGTCGATGAGGTGATGGGGGCAGGCGGCCTGCTCGTCGCGGCTGGGCTTGGCCGTACCGATGTCCATGTCCCGGTACACCAGGGCCGAGTCCACGCTGATGATCTCCACCGGCAGGCTGCGGGCAAGGGCCAGGGCGCAAGCGGTCTTGCCGCTGGCGGTGGGGCCCATGAGCAGGATGGCGGGCGGAAGCGGGGAGGTTTGGGGCATCATGCGCCTTTCAATTGGACGCGCATTGTAGCGGGTGGGGTTGCCCTATGAGCATGAGGATGAGTCGGGCCTGGCGGGCCCTGGTGGTGGTGTGGCTGATGCTGTGGGCGGGGCTGGCGTCCGCTGCTTCGCCGCTGTTCCTGTGGGAGCTGCGGGATGGTGCGGGTGGGCTGCGGGCCTGGCTCTACGGCACCATCCATGTTTGTGATGCGGCCTGCTTTCCCTTGCCGGCGCCGGTGCAGGGGGCGCTGGCCGAGGCTGACAGCCTGGCCCTTGAGCTGGATCTGGAAGACCCGGCGGTGATGCGCCGCCTCGGCGAGGCGGCCGTGCTGCCGGCCGGGACGCAGCTCGATACCCGGCTGCCCCCGGCTCTGCGGCCGCGCCTGGTGCTGGCGTCCACCCGCCTGGGCCTGCCCCCCGAGGCGGTGCAGCGCCTGCAGCCGTGGATGGTGAGCACCCTGCTGACTATCCGGGTGGCGGAGCTGGCGGGCTTCCGCACCGAGCAGGGGGTGGATCTGTGGCTGGCGCGTCAGGCCCGGGAGCGGGGCAAGCCCCTGTGGGCCCTGGAAACCGTGGAGCGGCAGATCCAAGCCATGGCCGGGGGCGGCGACGCGGCCCAGGTGGCCAGCCTGACCGAGGTGATCGAGCTGATCGAGTCGGGCGAGGCTCGGGCCTACTTCCGGCGCATGCTCGACGCGTGGCGCGGCGGCGACGTGGCGGCCCTGGATGTGCTGTTGCGGGAGGAGATGGCCAGTGCAGACATGGCGCCCCTGTTTGAAGAAATGCTGGACCGGCGCAATCGGGAGATGGTCGATACCCTGCTGCGCCGGCTGGAGGGGGGCGGGCGGCCCTTCGTGGCAGTGGGGGCCGGGCACTTTGGCGGTAGCGCAGGCCTGCTGGCCGAGCTCACCCGGCGAGGCTACACCTTGACGCAGGTGGAGGCGCCTGCCGCCGCAGCGGATTGAGCCACCTGCCGGATGATGTTCATGAACCCCATGCTCACGCAGGCGGCGGGGCTGGCCCTGAGCCTGATGGCTCTGCAGGCACTGGCCGGCGTGCCGGTGGCTGTCGATGTCGGCCATTACCTGGACAAGCCCGGGGCCATCAGTGCCCATGGCGTCACCGAGTTTGAGTACAACCACGCCCTGGCCGCGGTGCTGGCGGCCCGGCTTGCATCGGCGGGTACGCCCGTGCGCCTGATCGGCCAGCGGGGCGAGATGGCCGATCTGCGCGCCCGGCCCCGGGAGGCGGAGGCGGCAGGGGCGGGCTTCTTCCTGTCGGTGCATCACGATTCAGTGAAAGAGCAGTACCTCCAGCCTTGGGTCTGGCAGGGGCGGGCCCTGCGCCATGCCGAGGGCTTTGCCGGCTTCTCGTTGTTCGTGTCGCGCCTCAACCCCCGGCTGGACGAAAGCCTGGCCTGTGCCAGCGCCATCGGGGCGGCCCTGCGTCGGGCCGGGTTGCCGGTGGCCACCCATCACGGGGTGTCGTCGGAGGGCGTGGCCCGGCCCTGGGCCGATGAGGCCAACGGGGTGTATTTCTATGACAATCTGGTGGTGCTCAAGACGGCCACGGTGCCGGCGGTGTTGCTGGAGGCCGGGGTGATCATCAACCGGGACGAGGAGCGCGCCCTGGCCACGCCCGAGCGCCGGGCCCTCACCGCCGAAGCCGTGGTGGATGGGCTGCAGCACTGCGGCGTGGTCGCTGCCCCGTGACCGGCGCCGCCGGATCGGCCAGAATGCCACCCGAACGAATTGACCGGCCTGCGCCATCGACATCATGAAGACCGTACTGCTGTCCTACTTTTCTGCTGCCCGCAGTCTGACCCGGCCGGGCGTGCTGTGGCATCTCATGTGGCCGACCTTGCTCGCAATGAGCGTCTGGACGACCCTGCTGGTGTCCAGCTGGGGCACGCTGATCGAGCTGGGCACCGGCCTGATCACCGCCATGCCTCTGGTGGGCGGCTGGTTGGCCAGCACCGACAGCGCCCTGATGGTGGCCCTGGTGATGTTCAAGATCGGCCTGGTGGTGCTGGCCCTACCCATCATCTACGTGACGGCGGCCTTTCTGGTGGCGGCGGTGGCCCTGCCCTTGATGGCCGAGAAGGTGGCCGCCCAGGATTACGCCGACATCGCCCGGCGCAAGGGCGGTAGCCAGATGGGCAGTGTGTGGAATGCGCTGGTGGCGGTCGTGCAGTTTGTGCTGCTGCTGGTGCTGAGCCTGCCTCTGTGGCTGATTCCAGGGGTCGGACTGGTGATTTCCCTGGTGCTCACCGCCTGGCTCAACCAGCGCGCCTTCCGCTACGACGCCCTGATGGCCCACGCCGACGGCTTCGAGATGAAGGATCTGCCCGCACGCCATTCCAGCAGCCTGTTTGGCGTGGGCCTGCTGGGTGCGGTGCTGGCCCATGTGCCCCTGGTCAATCTGTTTGCGCCGGCACTCTCCGGGCTGGCTTTTGTCCATTACCTGCTGTCGGCCCTGCGGGTGAGCCGGCAGGGCGAGAACATCATCGAGGTAAAGTAAATGACTGACAACGCGGCGCCGTCCTTTGGCGCACTCATCATTGGCGACGAACTGCTCTCCGGTCGCCGCGAAGACAAGCACCTGGGCAAGGTGCTGGAGCTGCTCAAGGCCCGGGGCCTGCGCCTGGCCTCGGTGCGCTACGTGGGCGACGAGCGCCCGCGTCTGGTCCAGACCCTGAAGGAGAGTTTTGCCGGCAATGACATCGTGTTCAGTTTTGGCGGTATCGGTGCCACGCCCGACGACCACACCCGTCAGGCCGCTGCCGAGGCTCTGGGCCTGCCCCTGGCCCTGCACCCCGAGGCCGAGGCCGAGATCCGCGCCCGCTTCGGTGACGAGACCACGCCCCAGCGCCTGCAGATGGGTGTCTATCCGGAAGGCAGCGAGATCATCCCCAACCCCTACAACCGCATTCCGGGCTTCTCCATCCGTAACCACTTCTTCGTGCCGGGCTTTCCGGTGATGGCCTGGCCCATGGTGGAGTGGGTGCTCGACACACGCTTCGCCCACCTGCATCACAAGGCCGACTACGTGGAAGCGTCCATCATCGTCTGGGACGCTCTGGAAGGGCATCTCATCGATTTCATGGAGCGCATTACCGCCGACTTTCCCGATGCCACCCTGTTCAGCCTGCCCAGCGTCGGTGGTGAGGGCGGGCGTCGCCACATCGAGCTGGGCATGAAGGGCCCCGCCGCGCGGGTGGAGCAAGCCATGGCGCTGATCACCGCCGAGATGAGCCAGCGCGCTTACGCCTGGGAGCCGGCCCGGAGCTTGTGAGTGAGCAAGGACGCAGCCGGCAGCTATCGCGATTTTCCTGGCCGGCGCTGGCTGGTGGTGGGGCTGCGCGCGGCCCACATCGCCGGCGTGGTGGGCGTGGGGGCTGGGCTGCTGGCCCCGCCAGGGCGTCCGGCCGATGGTTTCGTGCTGCTGATGGTGGCCTCGGGGCTGGTTATGGCGGCCCTGGATGCCTGGTCCAACCCCGTGTGGCTGCGGGAATACGCCGGCCTGTCCCTGTTGGTCAAGTTTGCCCTGCTCGGCTGGTTTGTGGCCGATGACGCCGCGCGGCCGCTGCTGTTCTGGGGAATCCTGGTGTATTCCGTGATCTTTGCCCACGCCCCCGCCAGCTTCCGCCACCGCCAGCCGGGGCGCGGGTAAGCGTCCGCGGTCGACCGAATTCGACCCCACGATGGCAGGTGGCTTTGCCGGCTGTCACCGTCCTGAATCATTCATCCCTTACCCTCGCCCTCCGATTGGGATGATGTCCGGAGGGCGTGATGGATTCGAACTGGATGCCGGGGAAGACTGCGGCGGGTGGGGAAGAGATTGCGACCCGCGCCGGGCGACTGCCACCGCGCCTGCGCACGCTGCTGATCCTGGTGGATGGCCGGCGCACGCTGCGCCAGTTGGGGGAGCTGGTGGCCGATCCGGCGGTAGGCGAGGGCCTCACCGAGTTGCTGGCGCGGGGGCTGATCACGCCTCGGCCGGTGCCGGCGCCCCATCCATCTCACGCCGGTGAGCCCGCCAGTCGGGCCTCGCTTGACCCGAAGACCCGCGCCACGGCCCCCGCCGACCGGCGGCGTTCCCTGGCCCTTGCGCGTTTTTACTTGCTCGACGCCATGGAGCAGAGCCTGCGCACCCGGGATGTGGCCATCCGCGAGCAGCTGCGCCAGGCCACTACCCGGGACGAGCTGCTGCAGGCCTTCGCCCGCTGCCGCGTGATCGCTGCCGAGGTGGGCGTGGCCCACGTGACGACCATCGAGATGCGCTTCATGGATATGCTGCCCGAGGAGGGCTGACGCGCAGGGCGGGCTGGTCGAATTCATCGGCGACGTTCACGTTAAGCGTGGATTTCCCTTGAAACCGCCTCCCGGGCCTTCTATAGTTCGGAAGTCCCAAGGGGGAGTAGCTCCACACTGGTGGGTCGTCAGTACGAAGAATGCCGTGATGTCTGCGGGTATCTTCCGGCCGCCAGGCAGTTGCCGGGTTTTTCGGGTAGCTGTGAGCAAGACCTTTGCCGTGATGGCGAAGTGTCTTCAGGTAAACCGGCTCCCCTGCCGGACCAACTCAAAGGCCTTTCGCCGTTGCCGGACGAAAGGCCTTTTTGTTTGGTTCCGATTTGGGAGAGACGTGATGGAAAGTATCGGTACGTGGTGGATGTGGGCGGGCTTTGCCGCCGTGGTGCTGGTGATGTTGGCCATCGACCTGTTTGTGGTGGGGGGCGGCAAGGAGCACAAGGTATCGGTCCGCGAGGCGGGTATCTGGACCGTGGTGTGGGTTAGCGTGGCAATGCTGTTTGCCGGCGCCCTATGGTGGTATCTGGACGGGTCGGTGGGGCGCGAGCTAGCCAATGCCCGGGCGCTGGAGTTCGTTACCGGCTACCTGATCGAGAAGGCCCTGGCCGTAGACAACGTGTTTGTCTGGCTGATGCTGTTCTCCTTTTTTGCCGTGCCGCCCGAGTTGCAGAAGCGGGTGCTGGTCTACGGTGTGCTGGGTGCCATCGTGATGCGTACCGGCATGATCTTCGCGGGGGCCTGGCTGATCAGCCAGTTCCACTGGGTGCTGTATCTCTTCGGCGGCTTTCTGCTGCTTACCGGCGTGAAGATGATGTGGTTTGCCGACCACGAGCAGAACCTGGACAAGAACCCCTTGCTGCGCTGGCTGCGTGGCCACATGAAGATCACCAGCGAGTTTCACCATGAGCGCTTCTTCGTGATGAAGGAGGAGGGCGGCAGGTGGGTGCGCTATGCCACGCCCCTGTTCCTGGCCCTGGTGCTGGTGGAGATCTCCGACGTTATCTTTGCGGTGGATTCGATCCCGGCGATCTTCGCCATCACCACAGACCCCTTCATCGTGCTCACCTCCAATGTGTTCGCCATCCTCGGCCTGCGTGCCATGTATTTCCTGCTGGCCGACTTCGCCGGGCGCTTTTCGCTGCTCAAGTACGGCCTGGCGGCGGTGCTGATGTTCATCGGCACCAAGATGCTGCTGCTGGATGTGGTGAAGATTCCGGTGGGCATCTCCCTGGGCGTGGTGGCGTTGCTGATTGCTACCTCGGTGGTGCTGTCCCTGCGCAAGGACCGCCTGAAGACCTCGCCCCGGCAGGGTTGAGGGTGGACGGGGCCAGGCTGCGTGGGGCATGCTGCCGGGCCCTGGTGTTCCGATACCGTTTGCTGCCGTGCTGATCCGCAATGAAACCCCGGCCGATGCTGTCGCCGTGCATGAACTGAATGTGGCTGCTTTTGAGGGCAGCGCCGAGGCCGACCTGGTGGATGCCCTGCGCGGCCACACCTTTCCCTACGTGTCCCTGGTGGCTGACGACAAGGGGGTGATCGCGGGGCATATCCTCTTCACCCCGGTGCATCTGCCGGGTCACCTCCGGGCGCGGTTGATGGCCCTGGCACCCTTGGCCGTGCTGCCCGGCTATCAGCGCAGCGGCGTGGGCTCGGCCCTGGTCGAAGCCGGGTTGGAGCGGGCCCGCGAGGCCGGAGCCGGTGCAGTGGTCGTGCTCGGCCACCCCGGCTATTACCCGCGCTTTGGTTTCGTGCCGGCGTCGCACCACGGTATCCGCTGCACCTACATGGATTCCGGCGAGGTGCCCGACGAGGCCTACATGATCCTCGAACTGCAGCCTGGCCACCTGGAGGGGCTGGCCGGCTGCGTCGAGTATCACGCGGCCTTCTCGGCCGTCTAGCCGCCGCTTCCTGCCAGGCGGCGCAGCAGCGGCCGCCACAACTCGCCCTGGTGCACGGCCAGACCGAGCAGGATCAACCCGGTGCCGGCCCACAGGCGCAGGCTGATCACCTCACCGTTGAGCAGGTTTCCCAGCAGCAGGGCGAGCACGGGCGTGATCAGGGTGATCAGCGCCACCCGCGAGGCGTCCAGGTGCTTGATCACGTAGTAGTAAAGGGCAAAGCCCAGTACCGACCCGAAAACCCCGAGATAGACGATGGCTGCACCGGCACGGGGCGGAACGGCGCTGGGCAGGTGCCCGTCGCTGAGTAGCCACACCAGGGTGAAGAAGGGCAGGGCGACGGTCAGCGTGCCCACGGTGGTGGCCAGGGGCGGGCTGTCGTCACCGATGTGCTTGAGGGACACCAGGCTGCCCGAGTACACCAGCACCGCGGCCAGCAGGGCCGCGAGGCCTTCCAGTGCATGCTCGCCGCCCAGGCTGTCACCGTGCACGAAGATCACCCCCAGCCCGGCAGCGCCCAGCAGGGTGCCGGCGAGGCGCGCCGGGGTGAGGGCCCGTTCGCCCAGGAACACGGCCGCCAGCACTGCGGCGAACAGGGGGGACAGGCCGAACAGTACTGCCACCAGCCCGGAGTTCACATAGCGGGCGCCCCAGTAGGTCAGCGCCATGGCGCCGAACAGGCCGACACCGCCCGACAGGTAGGCCCGTCGCGCCCGGGCATGCAGCGGAAAGCCGATTCGCCACACCAGCACCAGCAGCCCGGCCACCAGCGCACCGATGGCCATGCGGGCGAGCACGGCGAAGGCGAAGCCGATGCCTTCGGTGCTCCACTGGATGGCCAGGGGCGTGGTGGACCAGATCAGGATGATGCCGAGGTAGGCAGCGGGCAGTGACATGGGGTGACTCCTGAAAATGAAAAAGGCCGCGGAGGGAAATCCGCGGCCTGTCGTGAAATCGGTGAAGCGACTAAGCAATCAACCCGATCCCGGCCCCGGACGGACGGCCACGCGCCATGCGCGCAGGGCGCGACGGCGGGCGGGCAGCAGGGGGCAGGCGATATAAGGGCAAGGCATGGCCTCATTCTCGCGGCCGGACACGCAATGCGTCAAGGGCCGGCATGCCGATCGCTCAATGCGCGAAGGTCGAATGAATTTGACCCCACGGGGTGCCGCAGTGCGTGCTGCAGGCTGAGAGGCCGCGCTTGTGTGGGGGCGCATTCATTCGACCACGGACTTCCGGTCACCGGCCTGCCTGTGATGCAGCGCGGGGAGGTCGAGTGAATTCGACCCCAAGGGGGCGTGCTGTTGATACCTGGTAGGTATTGGAGACAAAGTTATTAGGTATTGGACGGTATGTGTCCCCGTTCATAGACTGCCTCCCATACCGGACCTGCGGGTTCGGGCACTTCAGACCATTGATCGGGGTTTAAGCATGCGTCTCATCGAGAATTTCATCGGCGGGGAATACACCGCCGGCCACAGCGGCAGGACTTTCGAAAAGCGTTCTCCGGTGGATAACCGGGTCATCGCCCGCATCACCGAGGCAGGGCGGGGCGAGGTGGACGCAGCGGTGTGTGCCGCCCGAGCGGCCCTCAATGGCGAGTGGGGTGGCCTGACTCTGGAGCAGCGGGTCGACCTGCTCTACGGCGTGGCCGACGAGATCACCCGCCGCTTCGAGGACTTCGTGGCCGCGGAAATGGCCGATACCGGCCAGCCCTCCCATGTCATGCGCCATGTGTTCATTCCTCGCGGTGCGGCCAATTTCAAGGTCTTTGCCGACGTGGTCAAGAACGTGCCGGCCGAGTCCTTTCAGATGTCCACGCCCGACGGTCGGGGTGCCCTCAACTACGCCATCCGGGTGCCCAAGGGGGTGATCGGGGTGATCAGCCCGTGGAATGCCCCTTTCCTGCTGATGACCTGGAAGGTGGGCCCGGCTCTGGCCTGTGGCAACACGGTGGTGGTGAAGCCTTCTGAGGAGTCGCCCCACACCGCCGCGCTGCTCGGCGAGGTGATGAACACGGTGGGTGTTCCCAAGGGTGTTTACAACGTAGTGCAGGGCTTCGGGCCGGACTCGGCCGGCGAGTTCCTGACCCGTCACCCTGGCGTGGATGCCATCACCTTCACCGGCGAGACCCGCACTGGCGCGGCCATCATGAAGGCCGCCTCCGACGGCATGCGCGACGTGTCCTTCGAGCTGGGGGGCAAGAACGCCGGCATCGTGTTTGCAGACGCCGACTTTGACGCGGCGGTGGACGGCATCTTCCGCTCTGCATTTCTGAATACCGGGCAGGTGTGCCTGGGCACGGAGCGGGTATATGTGGAGCGGCCGATCTTCGAACGTTTCGTGCAGGCCCTCAAGATGAAGGTCGAGGCGGTGAAGTTTGGCCGGCCCGAGGACCACGCCGCCAACTACGGCCCCCTGATCAGCCAGGAGCACCGCCAGAAGGTGCTTTCCTACTACCGCAAGGCGGTGGAGGAGGGCGCCACGGTGGTGACCGGCGGCGGCGTGCCCGACATGCCGGCCGAGCTGGCCGAGGGCGCCTGGGTGCAGCCCACCATCTGGACCGGCCTGCCCGAAACCGCCGCCGTGGTGCAGGAGGAGATCTTCGGCCCGTGCTGCCACATCCGCCCCTTCGACAGCGAGAACGAGGTGGTGGCCCTGGCCAACGACACCGACTACGGGCTCTCCACCACCATCTGGACCACCAACCTGGCCCGCGCCCACCGCATGGCAGCACGTATCGAGGTGGGCATCACCTGGATCAACAGCTGGTTCCTGCGCGACCTGCGCACGGCCTTTGGCGGGTCGAAGCAGTCGGGCATCGGCCGCGAGGGTGGGGTGCATTCCCTGGAGTTCTACACCGAGACCCGAAACATCTGCGTGAAGCTGTGACGGCGCGGAATCCGTAGGGGCGACTTCAGTCGCCAGCGGACTTGCAGCAAAGACGGACCGATCGGTACCGGAAGGACATGCATATGAACGAAGAGAAGATCCACCAATACGGCGACGAGCTCTACGAGGCTTTCCTCAGCCGCCGTCCGATCCGCCCCCTGCTGGAGCGTGAGCCGGAGATCACCATCGCCGACGCCTATCGCATCCAGGAGCGCTTCGTGGCCCGCCGCGTGGCGGCTGGCGAGAAAGTGATCGGCAAGAAGATCGGCGCCACCAGCAAGCCGGTGCAGGACTTTCTGGGCGTGTATCAGCCCGATTTCGGCATCCTGCTGTCGGGCATGGTGTACAGCGAAGGCGACACCATCGACCTGGGCCAGCTGATCCAGCCCAAGGCCGAGGCCGAGTTGGCCTTCGTGCTCAAGGAAGACCTCAAGGGCCCGGGCATCACCGCCATGGACGTGATCCGCGCCACCGACTACGTGCTGCCCTGCTTCGAGATCGTCGATTCGCGCATCACCGACTGGAAGATCAAGATCCAGGACACCGTTGCGGACAATGCCTCGTGCGGCGTGTATGTGCTGGGCAAAACCAAGGGCGACCCGCGCAAGCTGGACATCACCCTGGCCGGCATGGTGCTGGAGAAGAACGGTGAGCTCTTCTCCACCGGCGTCGGCGCTGCCGTGCAGGGCTCGCCCGCCAACGCGGTGGCCTGGCTGGCCAACACCCTGGGCGAGCTGGGCATCCCCTTCAAGGCCGGCGAGGTGATCCTGTCCGGTTCCCAGTCGGCCCTGGTGCCCGTGGTGGATGGGGACGAGCTGGTGTGTACGGTGGGCGGCCTGGGGAGTTGTCGGGTGAGGTTTGCGGGGCAGAGCGCCACCCCTGGCGCGGCCGCTCCTGCCAGCGAGGCCCGCCCCGGCAGCAGCACCGCCGGCATGAACCTGACCCTGGGCCGCGAGGACATCGTGCGCCTGTGCGAGCGCATCGAAGGTGCTCAGACCCGCGCACGTGCCATCCCCAAGCTGACCGACGAATATCCGGGCATGACCATCGGTGACGGCTACGCTGTGCAGATGGCCCTGCGTCAGCGCTTCCTGGCGGCAGGCCACACCCAGGTGGGCTGGAAGGCCGGCCTGACCTCGAAGGCCAAGATGGTCCAGATGGGCGTCAACGTGCCCTCCATCGGCTTTCTCACCGACCGCATGGCCCGCCCGGAGAACTCGGCCATTTCCACGGCCGACCTGGTGCACCCCCGCGTCGAGTGCGAGGTGGCCTTCGTGATGAAGAAGGCCCTGCAAGGCCCTGGCTGCACCCGCCAGGACGTGCTGGATGCCACCGACTACGTGCTGCCGGCGGTGGAGATCATCGATTCGCGCTTCTCCGGCTTCAAGTTCGACCTGCCCAGCGTGGTGGCCGACAACGGCTCGTCGGCCCGCTTTGTGGGCGGCGGCCGGGCGCGCTACGTGACCGACATCAACCTGGAAACCCTGGGCGTGGTGATGGAGAAGAACGGCGAGCTGGTGGCCATGGCCGCCTCTGCCGCCGTGCTCGGCCACCCGGCCGACGCTATCGCCATGCTGGTGAACATCCTGGCCGAGCTGGGTGAAGGGCTGCCCGCCGGCAGCTTCGTGATGAGCGGCGGGATCACCGAAGCCATCGCGGTCAAGCCCGGCGACAACGTGATTGCCCGCTTCCAGGAGCTGGGCAGCGTGTCCATGCGCTTCGTCGAGTAGCGATACGGCCCCGCAGGAAACCCATTCGCCCCAACCCACCCCGTGGAGAGAGAGCCCATGCCAATTATCGAGATGCACATGATGGTGGGTCGCACCACCGAACAGAAGAACAGGGTTGCCGTTGCGGTAACCGAGGCCGTGGCGAAGAGCCTCGACTGCAGCGCCGACACGGTGCGCATCCTGATTACCGAACACGCCAGCGACGGTTTCTACGTGGCCGGCCAGACCATGGCCCAGCGCGCCGCCGCCCGGGCCCAGGAGAAAAGCGCATGAAGAAGATCCGCTGCGCCCTGATCGGCTCGGGCAACATCGGCACCGACCTGATCTACAAGATCCAGCGCAGCCCGGTGCTGGAGCCCGTGTGGATGGTGGGCATTGACCCCAGCTCCGAAGGGCTGGCCCGCGCCCGCGAGATGGGCCTCAAGACCACCGCCGAGGGTGTGGATGGGCTGCTGCCCCATGTGCTGGAGGACAATATCCAGATCGCCTTCGACGCCACCAGCGCCTATGTGCATGCGGAGAACAGCCGCAAGCTCAACGCCCTGGGGGTGATGATGATCGACCTGACGCCCGCCGCCATCGGCCCCCTGTGCGTGCCGCCGGTCAATCTGCGCCAGCACGCCGAGAAAGTGGAGATGAACGTCAACATGATCTCCTGTGCCGGCCAGGCGACGATCCCCATCGTCAATGCCGTGTCGCGCATCCAGGGCGTGGGCTATGCCGAGATCGTGGCCAGCCTGTCGTCGAAGTCGGTGGGCCCCGGCACCCGGGCCAACCTGGACGAGTTCACCTACACCACCTCCAGCGCCATCGAGCAGGTGGGCGGGGCGCGCAAGGGCAAGGCCCTGGCCATCATCAACCCGGCCGAGCCGCCGATGATCATGCGCAACACCATCTCCTGCCTCACCGATGATGAGCCCGACCACGGCAGGATCACCGAATCCATCCTGCAGATGATCGGTGAAGTGCAGAAGTACGTACCGGGCTACCGCCTGGTGAATGGCCCGATCTACGACGGCAACAAGGTGCAGGTGTTCATGGAGGTGGCCGGGCTGGGGGATTACCTGCCGCGCTACGCCGGCAACCTGGACATCATGACCGCCGCAGCCACCTGCACCGCCGAGATGTTCGCCGAGGAGATCCTCAAGGGCAGCATCAGGCTGGAGCCTGTCGTGTAGCGACCGCAGGGGCAACTTGTAGGGGCGACTTCAGTCGCCCATCCGCACGGAATACCCGGCGCCATTCGCCGATCGAAGTCCGCGGGCGGCTGAAGTCGCCCCTATCGGGTACGGCCGCATCGCCACACCCTTTACATTGGAGAGACCCATGGATCTCAAAGGCAGGAAAATCACTCTGCACGACATGTGCCTGCGTGACGGTATGCACGCCAAGCGCGAGCAGATCAGCGTCGATCAGATGGTCAAGGTCGCCACCGCCCTGGATGCGGCCGGTGTGCCCTATATCCAGGTAACCCACGGTGCGGGCCTGGGCGGCAACTCGCTGCAGCACGGCTTCGCCCCCCATAGCAACGAGGAATACATTTCCGCCGTGGCCAGCAAGATGACCCAGGCCAAGGTGTCGGTGCTGCTGATCCCCGGCCTGGGCACCATGAAGGAGCTGCAGTCTGCCTACGATTGCGGTGCCCGCAGCGTGCACGTGGCTACCCACTGCACGGAGGCCGACACCGCACCCCAGCACATCGCCTTTGCCCGCAAGCTGGGCATGGACACCACTGGTTTCCTGATGATGGCCCACCTCAACGACCCCGATGGCATCGCCCGGCAGGGCAAGCTGATGGAGAGCTATGGTGCCCATACGGTGTATGTCACCGACAGCGCCGGCTACATGCTGCCGGACGACGTGAAGGCCCGTATCGGCGCTCTGCGCGCCGTGCTCAAGCCGGAAACCGAGATCGGCTTCCATGGTCACCACAACCTGGGCATGGGCATCGCCAACTCCATCGCCGCTATCGAGGCCGGCGCCACCCGCATCGACGGCTCTGCCGCCGGGCTGGGCGCCGGCGCCGGCAACACGCCGCTGGAGGTCTTTGCCGCCGTGTGCGAGCGCATGGGCATCGAGACCGGTGTGGATCTCTTCAAGCTCATGGACGTGGCGGAAGAAATCATCGTGCCGATGATGGAGCACGTGGTGCGCGTCGATCGGGAATCCCTGACTCTAGGTTTTGCCGGCGTGTATTCCACCTTCCTGCTCCACTCAAAGCGTGCCGCCGACCGCTTCGGCGTACCCGCCCGGGACATTCTGGTAGAGCTGGGACGCAAGAAGATGATCGGCGGTCAGGAAGACATGATCATGGACACCGCCATGACCATGGCCAGGGAACGTGGCCTGCTCAAGGCCGTGGCAGCCTGAACACACGGACGGGGTGCCCACGCAGGCGCCCCGCAGTAGCACCCCCCATCCACCAATGGAGACAAAGATGGCACTCAGAGGATTGCTTCGCATGGGCGAAGTGGCGATACGCGTACTCGACATGGGCGAAGCCCGCGAGCACTACGGCAAGCGCATGGGCCTGCACGAGGTCATGACCGACGCCGCCGGACAGGTGTATTTCAAGGCCTGGGACGAGCACGACCACCACTGCCTGGTGCTGCGCGAGGCCGAGTCGTCGGGCATGGACTACTTTGCCTTCAAGGTCTTCGATGACGCTGCCCTGGTTGAACTGGAGCCCAGGATCCGCGCCTTCGGCCTGCAGGTGGAGCACATCGAGGCCGGGGTGTACCCGAAGAGTGGGCGGCGCCTGCAATTCACCCTGCCCAGCGGCCATGTGATGCAGCTGTACGCCCACAAGGAGCAGACCGGCAACAGCCTGCCCTTGCTCAACCCGGGGGTGTTGCCCGACGAAGGGGTGATCCGTGGCTTCCGCATCAACCGCCTCGATCACGCCCTGGTGGGCGGTGTGAACATCGACGAATCGGCGCGGCTGTTCACCGAGGTGTTCGGTTTTGATCTGAGCGAGCGCCTCATCGACGCCGAGAGTGGCCAGTCCCTGGCCCTGTTCCTGAGCTGCTCCACCAAGCCCCACGACATCGCTTTCGTGCTGCAGCCCACACCGGGGCGCTTCCACCACGTGTCCTTCCTGCTGGAGTCGGTGAACGACGTGATCCACGCCGCCGACCTCATCGGCAAGTACCGCATCCCGGTGGACGTGGGCCCCAACCGCCATGGTGTCACCCGCGGCGCGACCATCTATTTCTTCGATCCGTCGGGCAACCGCAACGAGGTCTTCTCCGGCGGCTACGTGCATTACCCGGACACCCCGACCCTCACCTGGGACACCACCGAGCTGGGGCATGCCACATTCGCCCAGGACAATGTGGTGCGCGAGAGCTTCCTGACCGTGCTGACGGGCTGACATCATGACGACGATCTCCTCTCCCGCCGAGCTGGCCGTGGTGGTGGGCGCCACCGGCGCCTTCGGCAACGCCATGGTCGAGCGCCTCGCCGCTGCCGGCCTGGGCGTCGTAGCGGTGGCGCGCAGCGCCGATTCCCTGGCGGCCCTGCAAGACCGGGTGCCCGGGCTGGTGGCCTGCGCTGCCGACATCGCCAGTGACTCGGCCATCGCGGCGATTGCCGCCGTGGTGGACCGGCCGGTGCGCATGGTGGTGCATGGGCCGGGCGTGACTGTGGCCGGGGGCATCCTCACCGCGCCCACCGCGACCATGGTGGATGCAGTGAACATCAAGGTTGGGGGCCTGCTGCGCCTCAGCCGTGCTGTGGATGGTTGGCTGGCAGCGGGGTCACGGATTGTTGCCATAGGCGGCCACTACGGCTTTGAGCCCACTGCCTACGCCGCTTCGGCCGGGGTGGCCAATGCCGCGCTGGTGAATGTGGTGCGCCAGCTCAGCCTGGCCTACGGCCCGCGCGGCGTGACAGCCCACCTGATCGCCCCGGGCCCGGCCGATACCGAGCGCCTGCGCCGGGTTGCCGCCGACCGGGCCGCACAGCGTGGCATCACGGTGGACGCCGTGCTGGCCGAGATGCTGGCTGAATCATCCATCGGCCGCTTCACCACCCCGGCGCAGGTGGCCTGGGCGGTGTCCATGCTGCTGGCGCCCGAGGCCGACGCCATGACCGGCTCCAGCCTGATGCTGGATTCCGGCCGTCGCCGCGGCCTGCCATGACTGGGGCCGCGATGTGCCGCGAGGTCGCATTCAATCGACCTCCCGACCCTGATCCACAGGTCAGCCGCCGGCCGGAAGTCCGTGGTCGAATGAACTCGACCCCACAAAGCAAATAGACATCGCCCAGGAGCTACACCGTGCCCATTGTGAACTTTCATCTGGTCGAAGGCATGAGCACCCCTGAGCAGGACGAACGCCTGCTGGTAGGTGCCTGCCAGCTCTACGCCGAAGTGCTGAAGGCACCCATGGAACGCATCCGCGCCTTCATCACACCCCATCGCCCCGGGCAGTTTGCCGTGGCCGGCGGCCTGTGCGCCCACCACGGGCTGCACGCACCGTATTTCGAGTTCATCGTGCTCGAAGGACGATCCCTGGAAGATCGGCATCGCCTGATGCGCCGTTTCACCGACCTGCTGGTGGACACCCTGGACGTACGCCGCGACCTGATCCGTGGCAGCTGTCGCCGCGTCGAACCCCAGGACTGGGCCATCGCCGGAGAACCCGCCAGCGTCATCCGCAAAGACGAAGTCGCCGCCCGTGCCGCCCAGGACAGCCCACCCGCGTAAAAGGGCCCAGGCAAGCCTGCCGCCGGGCCGTCCCAAGGCAGGCGCCCGCCCCCTCGGGGGGCAGCGATCCCCACGGAGTGGGGTGAGCGTGGGGGCCCATGTCTCCCTCGACCGAAGCCGATCCTCTCCTCTCTGGAATTCGGTCGTGTTTACCCCTTCGTGAGGGCGGCTCGCGAAGGGGCTTTTTTTGGCGATGGGCGCTGAATTCGATCCAACGGCTTTCGCTGGATGCTGAAGGAAAAACGCATGAATGTATTGATCGTCTTTGCCCACCACGAACCCCGCTCCTTCAACGCCGCCATGAAGGACGAGGCGGTGCGCCTGCTGCAGGGGGAGGGCCACGCGGTGCAGGTGTCCGACCTCTACGCCATGCACTTCAACCCGGTGGCCAGCGCTGCCGACTTTGGCGAGCGGGCCAACCCGGACTACCTCGTCTATGCACTGGAGCAGCGCAACGCCTTCAACAAGGGCCGCCTGGCGCCGGATATCGCGGCCGAGATCGACAAGCTCAAGTGGGCCGACCTGATCATCTTCAACTTCCCGATCTACTGGTACGGCATGCCGGCAATCATGAAGGGCTGGGTGGACCGGGTCTTCGTTTCCGGCTTCTGCTACGGCGGCCGGCGCATTTACGACAAGGGCGGGCTGAAGGGCAAGTCGGCCATGCTGGCCATCTCCCTGGGTGGCCAGGCCCACATGTTCGGGCCGGATGCCATCCACGGCGAGCTGGAGGTGATGCTCCAGCCCATCCTGCGCGGCATGCTCGGCTACGTCGGCCTGACGGTGCTGCCGCCTTATGTGGCCTGGCATGTACCCTACGTCAGCCCCGAGGCCCGTGCAGAGATTCTCCAGGGCTACCGCCGGCACCTGCTGACCCTGGATGAGCGCGCGCCGCTACGCTTCCCGTCGGTTGACGATTTCGATCAGGACCTGCGCCCCCGGCCTGCGGTAGATTGAGGCTTCAGACGATACGGAGGGACACACGATGGAATTTTCCGAGAACCGCTTCAAGCAGCGCCTGCTGGCGGGGGATCTGCAATACGGCCTGTGGCTGGGCCTGTCCGAGATCTTCAGTGCCGAGATCTGTGCTGGCGCCGGCTTTGACTGGCTGTTGATCGATGCCGAGCATGGCCCCAACGATCTGCGCACCATCTTTGCCCAACTCCAGGCCATCGCGCCCTACACGTCCCAGCCGGTGGTGCGTCCCCCCCAGGGCGACCATGTGCTCATCAAGCAATTGCTGGAGACCGGCGTGCAGACCCTGCTGATTCCCATGGTGGAGTCAGCCGAGCAGGCCGCCCATCTGGTGGAGGCCATGCGTTACCCGCCGGCCGGTATCCGAGGGGTGGGCAGCTCGATTGCCCGGGCCTCCCGCTGGGGCCGCATTGGCGACTATGCCCAGCGGGCCAATGACGCCATGTGCCTGCTCGTGCAGGTGGAAACCCGCGCCGGTATGGCCGAGCTGGACGCGATCCTGGCGGTGGACGGGGTGGATGGGGTGTTCTTTGGCGCAGCCGATCTGGCCGCCTCCTGCGGCCTGCTCGGGGAGTCGAATCACCCGCAGATCGTGGCCATGATAGAACAGGGCCTGAGCCGGGTGGCTGCGTGCGGCAAGGCTGGCGGGGTGTTGTGTGGCGACCGGGAGTTGGTGGGGCGCTACCGGGAGGCCGGTGCGCGCTTCATCGCCGTGGGGGTGGATTCGATGTTGCTGGCGGCGGCGACATCCAGCCTGTGTGCGTCATACAAAGGCGGGGCGTCTTGCGACGCCCCGGGGTCTTCGTACTGAGGATGGGGGACAAGCCGTTTTCTGCTGTTTGACGTGGCCCCACAGCCCGCGCTGCGGGGCCTGTGGGGTCGGGTTCATTCGACCATGGACTTGTGATCACCGGCATGTCGATGATTTGACGTGCCGAGGTCAATAGACTCGACCCCACGGGCCCTCCCGTCCACCTCGGTAGCCTTCAGCGGGCTGCGGCCTGAGGGGCGTTGCTGTCTTTCCAGCCGCCGCCCAGGGCCTTGAAGAGATCCACCGACGAGGACAGCCGGGCTTGGCGGTTCTGCACCCAGGCCACGGTGGCGTCGTTGCTGGTGCGCTGGGCGGTCAGCACTTCCAGGTAGGGCGAATAGCCACTGTCGTAGCGGGTCTGGGCGAGATGCAGGCTGCGTTTGGCGGCCTGCATGGCCTGGTCTAGGGCTACTTCGCTTTCGCCGTTCTGGCGCACCGTGATCAGGGCATCGTTCACCTCCCGGAAGGCGGTTTGCACCGACTTGCGGTAGGCCTCCAGGCTCTGCTTCTGCTGGGCGCTGACCTGTTCCACCTGGGCACGCAGACGGCCACCTTCGAAGATCGGCTGGGTCAGGCCTGCTCCGATGGACCACACCGCTGAGGCCGGGCTGAACAGGTCGGACAGGTCGCGGCTTTCCCGGCCGAAGGTGCCGGTCAGGGTGATGCTTGGGAACAGGGCGGCCTTGGCCACGCCGATCCTGGCATTGGCGGCGATCAGGTCGGTTTCGGCCTTGCGCACGTCGGGGCGGGTTTCGAGCAGGCTTGAGGGCAGGCCGGCGGGCGGCACCGGCGGCACTGGCAGGCTGCGCAGATCCCCCGGGGCCACCTTCAGGCCAGGTTGGCCGACCAGCAGGCCGAGCAGGCTTTCGGCGAGCGCACGGCTCTTTTCCAGTTGAACCTGGGCTGCGGTGTAGGTGGCCAGGGCGCCTTCGGCCTGCTGTACGTCCAGTTGCGAGACGTAGCCCCGATCGAAGCGGATGCGGGTCAGCTGGGTGCTCTTTGCCTGGCTGCTCACCGAATCGCGGTTGGCGAGTAGCTGGGCGTCGATGCTGCGCAGGTTGAGGTAGGCCTGGGTGACGCTGGCTGCGAGACTCAGAGACACGGTTTCGCTGGCGTAGCGAGTGCCCAGGGCCTGGGCTCGGGCGCCCTCGGAGGCGCGCCTCAGCTTGCCCCACACATCCAGCTCGAAGGACGTGGACAGGCCGATCTTGTTGGTGTTGCGCACCAGCCCGCTGGGCGGGTTGGTGTTGGGCAGGATGGTCCGGCTGCGAGATACGCCGGCGTTGGCATCGACCTGGGGCAGCAGGGCGGCATTTACCTGGCGCAGCACGGCGTCGGCCTCTTCGATGCGGGCGGCGGCACTCAGGGCATCGGGGCTGCTGGCCAGCGCCTGATCCACCAGGGTGTCGAGCTGAGCATCACCGAACAGGGCCCACCAGCGGCCGGCCAGCGCTGGGGTGCTGGCTGGTGTGCTTGCGACGGCCTCATTGGCGTAGCTGTCGGGCAGGGTCAGTCGGGCGTCGGGGCGCTGGTAGTCAGGGCCGATGGCACAGCCGGCCAGGGCCAGTGGAATGGCGAGGGCGAGCAGGGTCAGACGGGGGCGGATCACGGCTTCACCTCCTTGGTGCTGGTGTGGTTGTGGGGCAGGTGACCCGCCGGATGACGCGCCTTGCCGCGGCTTAGCCACTTGAAGAACAGCGGAATGAAGATGGTCGCGATGAAGGTGGCGGCGATCATGCCCCCCACCACGCCGGTACCCATCGAGCGTCGTGCCGCTGCGCCGGCCCCGGACGAGATGGCCAGGGGCAGCACGCCAAGGATGAAGGCCAGGGAGGTCATCACGATGGGCCGGAAGCGCAGGCGGGCTGCCTCGATGGCCGCGTCTACCACGCTCATGCCCTCAGCCTGCTTTTGGG
Organism: Zoogloea sp.; assembly: GCF_028689785.1. Taxonomy (GTDB): domain Bacteria; phylum Pseudomonadota; class Gammaproteobacteria; order Burkholderiales; family Rhodocyclaceae; genus Zoogloea. Next base: position 36,404 of record NZ_JAQVCN010000019.1, read on the forward strand.
CCGCGAACTCGACGATCAGGATGGCATTTTTTGCCGCCAGGCCGATGAGCACCACCAGGCCGATCTGGAAGTAGATGTCGTTGGGCATGTTGCGCATCAGCACGGCCACCAGTGCACCGAGCATGGCGAAGGGCACTGCCATGATCACTGCCAGGGGCAGGGACCACTTTTCGTACTGGGCCGCCAGGATCAGGAAAACCATGATGATGCCGAACACGAAGGCGATGATGGAGGCGCTGCCGGTGCGCTTTTCCTGGAAGGCTTGGCCGACCCATTCGGTGCGGTAGCCCTCGGGCAGGCTGGCGCGGGCGACTTCCTCGACGGCCTTGATGGCATCGCCGGAGCTGTAGCCCGGAGCTGCGTTGCCCATTACCTTGGCAGCCACGAAGCCGTTGAAACGCTCCACCATCTCGGCGCCGGTGATGGTCTTCACGGAGGCCACGGCCGACAGGGGAACCATGGTGCCGGCGGCAGTACGCACGTAAGGCTTCAGCAGGTCTTCCGGCTTCATGCGGTAGGCGGAGTCAGCCGACAGCTGGACCTTGTAGGTCTTGCCGCTACGGTTGAAGTCGTTCACGTAAAGGGTGCCGGTGCTGGCCTGCAGGGTGGCGTAGATGCTCTCCAGGGGGATGCCCATGGACAGGGCCTTGGGTTCATCCACTTCCACGTACAGCTGAGGTGCGGTGACCCGGAAGAAGGTGTTGATGCCTGTCAGCTCGGGGCGCTGCTTGAGGGCTTCGACGAACTGGGCATTGACGGTGGCCAGGGTGCGCGGGTCACCGTCGGCACGGTTCTGCACATATACCTCGAAGCCGCCGGCGGTGCCGAGGCCCTGGATGGGGGGCGGATTGAAGACCAGCCCCATGCCGTCCGGCAGGCTCATGCCGATACCCATGAACTTGCCCGCCATTTCGGGTGTGGTTACCGTCCGCTGGTCCCAGGGCTTGAAGATGATGAAAGTGGTGGCGACGCTGGGGCGGTTGTTGCCGGTGATGAAGTCGACGCCATTGATGAAGAAGATGTTCTCGATGTCGTCGGACATGACGCGCTCGCGCATCTGCTCGGCCGCTACACCGGTGCGCTGGGTGGATGCGCCGTCCGGCAGGGTGACGAAGCCGAACAGGTAGCCCTGGTCCTCGGCCGGTACGAAGCTGCCCGGCACGACGCGCAGCAGGCCTACGGCAGCGGCGATGGTGAGCAGGAACACCAGGGTGCCGATGATGCCATGGCGCAGGGTCAGGCCAACGGTGTTGGTGTAGCTGCGGGTGAAGCGCTCGAAGAGGCGGTTGAAGGGCCGGAAAAGGGGCTTTTCTTCATGGGTGGGCTTGAGCAGCAGGGCACACAGGGCCGGGGTGAGGGTCAGGGCAACGATGCCCGAGATCACCACGGCCACGGCCACTGTTACCGCGAACTGCTTGTACAGCACCCCGGCAATGCCGCCCAGGAAGGCTACCGGGACGAACACCGCGCACAGCACCAGCACGATGGCGATCACCGCACCCGACACCTCGCGCATGGCTTCGATGGCGGCGTCCTTGGGAGACATCTTCTGCTCGCTCATCAGACGCTCGACGTTCTCGAGCACGACGATGGCGTCATCCACCACGATGCCGATGGCCAGCACCATGGCGAACAGGGTCAGGGTGTTGATGGAGAAACCGAACAGCCACATGCCGGCGAAGGTGCCGATCAGGGACACGGGCACCGCCACGACCGGGATCAGGGTGGCGCGCCAGTTCTGCAGGAACAGATAGACCACGGCGATCACCAGGATCGCTGCTTCGATCAGGGTGTGGGTTACCTCCTTGGCCGATTCCTGGATGAAGCGGGTGGTGTCGTAGGGGACGAAGTACTCGATGCCCTTGGGGAACTGCTTGGACATCTCATCCAGGCGGGCCCGCACGTTCTTGGCGGTTTCCAGAGCATTGGCGCCAGACTGCAGATAGATGCCCATGCCCGACACCGGGGCGCCGTTCACGCGGGCGCTGCGATCGTAGCCGTCGGCCCCCAGCTCCAGGCGTGCCACGTCCTTCAGGCGTACCACACCGTTGGGGCCCTCGGCGCGCAGCACGATGTTGCCGAAGTCGTCCGGGGTCAGCAGGCGGCCTTTGGCCGTGACGGTATAGGTGAGCTGCTGGCCATTGATCACCGGCTCGGCGCCGATCTTGCCGGCGGCATTCTGGGTGTTCTGAACCCGGATGGCGGCGGCCACGTCGGAGGTGGTGATGCCCATCTTGGCCATCACATCGGGTTTCAGCCACACGCGCATGGCGTAGACAGGGTCAAACTGCTGGGCATCGCCCACGCCGGGGATGCGGCGGATTTCCTCGACGATGTTGATGGAGACGTAGTTGGACAGGTAGAGGGCGTCGTAGGTGTTGTCGGGCGAGCGCAGGGCCGCAAACATCAGGATGTTGTTGGAGCGCTTCTGGACCAGCACGCCGGTCCGCCGCACGTCATCGGGCAGGCGCGGTTCGGCCACCTTGACCCGGTTGTTCACGGCGATCAGGGCCGTGTCGGGGTTGGTGCCCACCTCGAAGGTGGCGGTGATGCTGACCGTACCGTTGGAGGTGCTCTGGGAGTTGTAGTAAAGCAGGCCTTCAACGCCCGACAGCTGCTCCTCGATGGGTGCAGCGACGGTTTTGGAGAGGGTCTCGGCGTTGGCGCCGGGGAAGGTGGCGGAGATGATCACCGTGGGCGGCGTGATCTCGGGGTACTGAGCCACCGGCAGGGTGAGGGAGGCCATGAGGCCTGCGATCACGATGACGATGGAGATGACCGAGGCAAAGATCGGCCGGCTGATGAAGAAGCGTGACATGGATGGCGACCCCCTCAACCCTTGGCCGGCGCAGCCGGGGCGGCAGCCGGCTTGGCACCGGGGCCTTCACCCGGCGCGTGGGGCGCCACCGGCGCACCCGGACGGGTCTTGATCAGGTTGTCGATGATGACCTTGTCGCCGGCCTTGAGGCCGCCGAGGATTACCCAGTCCTTGCCGCTCCATTGGCCGGTCTTGACGGGCCGCGGTTCGACCTTGTTGTCGGCGTTGGCGAGCATCACCACCGCGCCCTTGTCGCTTTGTATCACGGCGTTCTGGGGGACGAGGAAGACGCCGTCACGGTCACCGGTGAGGAGCCGTGCCCGCACGAACTGGCCGGGGAGCAGGGCGCCGTCGGGGTTGGGGAACTCGCCGCGCAGTTGCAGGGTGCCGAGGGTCGGGCTGACCTGGCTTGCTGCAAAGTTCAGCTTGCCGCGTACCGGGTAGGTGCTGCCGTCGGGCAGGATCAGTTCGACGCCACGCACCACCTGGGGTTTGAAGCGACCGCTGGGGGTGGCGGCATCGAGTTCGGCCTCGGACACCGAGAAGCGTACCCACATGGGGTTGAGCTGGACGACGCTGGTCACCAGGCTGTTGGTGGCCACCAGGTTGCCCTCGGAGATGACGGCGCGGCCGCTGGTGCCGGCTACCGGGGCGGTCACGGTGGACCAGCCCAGGTTGAGCTCGGCCTGGCGCAGGGCGGCGTCGGCCGACTGCACGGCAGCCAGGGCGGCGGCCTTGTCGGAACCGGCCGTGTCATACTCGCGCTGGCTGATGGCCTGCTCGGCGAGCAGACCCTTCAGGCGGGCGGCTTCCCGGTCGGCCTGTTCGGCGCGGGCCTTGGCCTGGGCCAGGTTGGCCCGGGCCTGGGCGACGGCCACTTCGAAGGGTGCCTTGTCGAGCTGGAACAGGGGCTGGCCGGCCTTGACCGGGCTGCCTTCCTCGAACAGGCGCTTCATGACGATGCCGCCGACGCGGGCACGGACTTCCACTTCACGGGCGCCCTCGGTCTGGGCAACGGCCTCGACATTGCTTTCCACTTTGGTCGGCTTCATCTCGAGGACGGTGACGGGCAGGGCCGGCATGGCGCCGCCCGGCGGGCCGGCGGGTGGCTGATCCTTGCCGGAACAGGCCGACAGGACAAGCGCAGACAGGGCAATGACGGGCAGTGAGGAACGCAGGGCGCGGGGAAGGGGCGTTGAGCGGACAGTCACGGAGGCCTCCAGGGGCTGGATTTTTGGTTGGTATTGGGGCATAGTTTATACATTCAAGAATGTATGTAAAGGCTTTTGCCACAACCTGGATGTGATTGCAGGCATGTCAAATGGTTCGTAAAACCAAGGAGGAAGCCGATCTTACCCGCCGCCAGATCATCGATGCTGCACGGCGTGTGTTTCTAGAGTGCGGTGTGAGCCACACAACCCTGGAAAAGGTTGCTGCCGCTGCAGGGGTGACTCGGGGGGCGGTGTATTGGCACTTCCGCAACAAGACCGAGCTGTTTTTCGCCATGCGCGAGCAGGCCATCCTGCCCTTCATCGATCGGGTGGTCTTCGACGAAGCAGATGAAGATCCGCTGCAGGGGATAGGTACGGCACTGCAGGAGATCATTCATATCCTGGAAGACCAGGTGGCTACCCGCGAAACTTTCGAGATCATCAGTTTCAAGTGCGAGTACGTGCGGGAGCTGACGCCGATGATGTACTGCACGGATGGGCAGCTGACCTTTCTGACGCAGCTCACCGATGCCTACCGGCGGGCGGCTCGGAAGGGCGTTCTACGCCCTGGTCCGACTCCCGAGGACCTTGCCCACGACACTTTCCTGTTTGTTGGGGGGCTGATCAAGCACTGGCTGGCGGGTAGGCCGGATGAGCGTTTCCGTACCGATGCGGTCGCCCTGATTCGCACCCACATAGCCTTGCGCCGGGCTTGAGCGGGTCAGGCCGGGCCGGTGCCTCCGGCCTGCTCCAGCCACTTGAGCAGGGTGGCGTAGAGGCGCTCTGGGTCCACCGGCTTGCTGACGAAGTCGTTCATGCCCGCTGCGAGGCAGCGAGCCTGGTCTTCGCCGAAGGCGTTGGCCGTCATGGCGATGATGGGCAGGCTATTGGCCGAGTGGGTCTCGCGGATGCGCCGGGTGGCCTCAAGGCCATCCATCACCGGCATCTGCATGTCCATCAACACCAGGGCGTAGCCCGGATTGTCTCCCTGCAGCCGCTCGACGGCTTGCTGGCCGTTGTCCAGCACATCCAGCTCCAGCCCGATTTCCGCAATCAGATCCCGGGCGACCTCCTGGTTGACCATGTCGTCCTCCACCAGCAGCAGTCGGGCATGGGCATGGTGCTGGCGCAGGGTGGCCTCGGCTGTCTCGTCGTCGGTGGTGGCGGCAGTGGCGGCGGGGCTGATGTCGGTTTCGGCGAGGCGTGGCAGGCGGGCGGTGAACCAGAAGCGGCTGCCCTGGCCGGGGGTGCTCTCGCCGCCGGCATCGCCGCCCATGAGGCGAGCCAGGCGCCGGGTGATGGCGAGACCCAGGCCGGTTCCGCCATGGATCCGGGTGGTGGAGCTGTCTGCCTGCCGAAAAGGCTCGAACAGCTCGGCCATGGTGTCCGCCGGGATTCCGGCCCCTGTGTCGCGTACCTCGAAGCGTAAGCGCAGCCCTTTGGCGTTCTCGTCTTCCTGGGTGATCGACAGGCGGACGCTGCCCTGTTCGGTGAACTTGATGGCATTGCCGGCGAGGTTGAGAAAGGCCTGGGTGAGGCGGGTGCGGTCGCCGGACAGCAGCGGCAAGGGCGGGGTGTCGATTTGTAGGTCGATGCCCTTGTCCCGGGCCTGCTCGCCGAGCAGGGAGATGATGCTGGCGCCGAGCACGCGCAGATCTACCGGCTGGGCTTCCAGGACCAGCTTGTCCGCTTCGATCTTGGAAAAGTCGAGGATGTTGCTGATCACCGACAGCAGATGGCGGGCGGCGTCGCCGATCCTGCCGAGCTTGTCGAGCAGTTCCTGATCGTTGCTCCGCCGACGCAGCAGGTGGGTGAGGCCGACGATGGCGTTGAGTGGGGTCCGTATCTCATGGCTCATGTTGGCGAGAAACTCGGATTTCGCCCGGCTGGCTGCGGCTGCGGCTTTGTTGGCCGCCAGCAATTCCACTGTGCGGGCCTCGACCAGTTGTTCGAGGTGGTCCCGGTAGCCCTCCAGCTCGGCTTCCGCTTTGCAGCGCTCTTCGATCTCGAACTGGAGGGCGGTGAATGCCGCATCCCGGGCTCTGTTGTGACCAACGATGCTGCGCGAGGCCAGCACGCCCGCGATGATCACGCCTGAGCCGGCTAGAGCAGCGGCAATCAGCAGGCCGATGCGGCTCATGTCGAGTTGCCGGGTCAGCTCTGCGGCGGCGGCGTCAGTGCGGCGGGTGTTGATGTCGGTGAGCTTGCGCAGGCTCAGGGCCAGTAGTTTGCCGTGTTCTTCTTGCAGCGCAGCTTCGATGCTGGCTGTGTCCGCTTTGCCGGCACGCAGGGCGATGACTCGTGCCATGTCTGCCTGGTAAAGCTTCATGTAGCGGTCGACGCTGTCGAGCACGGCTCTTTCGCTTTCGTCGAGCTGCCCCAGAGCGCGGTAGCTGGTCAGATAGCCCTCCAGGCGTTCGATCTCGGCCTGGAAGCGCTCCGCTTCGTCACCCCCTTCGCGCACGAAATTGTTGAAGTGCTCGGTGGCCAACCCCAGGCGCAGGGCGCTACGCAGCATCACCTGATGCCGGCCAGCGATCACCGTCGACATCTCCGTCCAGCTGCTGGAGAGTTGCGACAGGACGAAAAATGCCATCAGCACCACACCCAGCACGGCCAGCAGGGTAGTGCCGAAACCGATGATGAGTGCGTGCCGAACTCTCATTCTGCCGCGGCCTCCACCACCCGCCTGACATAGGCACCGACGGGGCTGGCGTACCACTTTTTATACACGGAAGAGGTGGCTTCGACGAAGGGGGTGCGATTGACTCGACTGATCTGTATGCCGCTGGCCACGAGCGCCTGCTGTGCCTCCTCCTCGCCCCGCCGGGCCATGGCCCGCTGCTGGGCGGTGGCCTCGTCGGCAGCGGCACGGATGATGTTCCGGTCCGCAACGGAGAGCGTGTTCCATGTGCGGAGACTCATCACAAAGGGCGTGATCTCGTACTTGTGGGCCGTCAGGGATAGGTAGGGTTGAACCTCCTGCAGCTTTGCGGAGCGGAAGTTGGTTAGGGGGTTCTCCTGGCCGTCGGCGGCACGCCTCTGCAGGGTTTGGTAGAGCGCGGCGAAGCGGATCTCGACGGGCCGGGCGCCCAGGGCGCGGACAATGTCAGTGGTGACGGGGTCGGCCGGGGTGCGGATCTTCAGCCCTGTGAAGTCGGCGGGTTTGAGCAAGGGGCGTACTGAATTGGAGAAATGCCGGATGCCGTTGTCCCAGAAACCGAGCAGGATGAAGCCGGCGTCGGCCATGCGTTGGGCTAACTGATCACCCAGAGGGCCATCCAGCAGCCGGAGGGCTCGCTCGGGCCGGTCGAAGAGGAAGGGTAGGCCGAAGGCGTTGATCTCGGGTACATAGGCCGAGATAGGCCCCTGGCTGTTGGCGGAGATGTCGAGGCTGCCATCCTTCAGGGCGGTAAGCATGGCCACGTCGTCACCGAAGCTGGCGCCGCCGAGCACTTCTACGGTGAGATGTCCGCCGCTGCGCGTCCTGACCGCTTCGGCAAAGTGACGCGAAGCACGGGCGCGCGGGTGGTCAGCGCTTTGCGCGTGCCCAAGGGTGAGTACCGTGTCGGCATGGGCCCGAGCCGGAAGGGCAAGGACGAGCGCCGCAAAGAGAGGTAGGAAAATGGCCTTCATGAGTGCTTATCGTCATTCGTGCAGGCAAACCTGAACACAATCATGGGTGTAAAGCACCACGGGCGGCCACGCCTCCCTGCAGCCCGCCCGAACGGCGCCGGACAGGCTGTTTCGAGCAGATCAGTAGGTGTAGAAGCCCTGGCCGGTCTTGCGGCCCAGGTAACCTGCATCCACCATCTCCCGCAGCAGGGGAGCCGGACGGTACTTGGGATCATTGAAGCCGTTATAGAACACTTCCATCACAGCCAGCATGGTGTCCAGACCGATGAGATCGGCCAGGGCCAGAGGGCCGATGGGGTGGTTGCAGCCGAGCTTCATGCCCTCATCGATGTCTGCCGCGGAGGCCAAGCCTTCCTGCAGGGCGAAGATTGCCTCGTTGATCATCGGACAGAGCAAGCGATTGACCACGAAGCCCGGGCTGTTCTTTACGGCGATCGGGGTCTTGCCGATGGCGCTGGCGAAGGCCTGGACAGCGGCTACGGTCTCGTCGGAGGTCTGCAGGCCGCGGATCAGTTCAACCAGGGCCATCAGCGGCACCGGGTTGAAGAAGTGCATGCCGATGAAGCGCGACGGGGTGGATACTGCTGCCGCGAGCTTGGTGATGGAGATTGACGAGGTGTTGGTGGCGATCACGGTGGTGGCCGGAACGATGCTGTCGATTTCCTTGAGGATGCGCAGCTTGAGGCCTTCGTTCTCGGTTGCCGCCTCGATCACCAGGTCGGTGCCGGCCAGGTCGGCGTAGGCGGTGGTGCCCTTGATGCGGGCCAGGGCGGCGGCTTTGTCGGCCTCTGAGATTTTTTCTTTCTTGACCATGCGGTCAAGGCTGCCGGAAACGGTTTTGATACCGCGATCGACCGCCTCGGCGGTGATGTCCACCATCACTACATTGACACCTGAGAGGGCGCAGACCTGGGCGATGCCATTGCCCATGGTGCCCGCACCGATAACGCCGATATTCTGAATTGCCATGCTGTAGCTCCTTGTTGCATTGATTTTTTGAGATGCTGTTTTCTTGCGCGGTGCGTACAAGTTCTACTGCCATTCCGCGCCGCACGAGGATACCCGAGTGGCCGGGGCGATGGCTTAAGAACACGCAAGCACGGCCCTTTTCGCCCTGATTTGATGCGAATGTCGCAAGCTTGGATGATGCGCCGCAAAATAAATTTGACGCAGTTAAGGTGATGGTCTAATATCTCTCCTCTCAGACGCGGGGTGGAGCAGTCTGGCAGCTCGTCGGGCTCATAACCCGAAGGTCGCAGGTTCAAATCCTGCCCCCGCAACCAGATTCATGCAAAAGGCCCGATCACTCAGGTGATCGGGCCTTTTGCTTTGGATTTTCGCACTGTTTCAGCCCCCGTCAGGGGATGGAGCTTCGCTGCCCGTCACTTCGTTGTCAGGGCGTCACGGGCTGCCACGGCCAGGTCCAGGGCGCGCAGGCGCAGGCCTGGATCGAAGATGTCGCAGACGAGCATCAGCTCGTCTGCGTTGGTGGCGGCCAGCAGGTGGGCCAGGCCGTGGCGTATCGTGTTGGGGCCGCCAATGACGGCAGCCCCGAGAAAGTCGCCAATGGCGGCGCGTTCCTCCGGGTGCAGCCCGGCCATGAAGTTCTCTTCCGGAGGCTGCAGACGTCGCCGGTCGCCTCGCAGGATGCCGAGAACGCGCCGGAAGGTACTGCTGGCGAGAAATTCGGCTTCTTCGTCGCTGGGTGCGGCGATCAGCGGGACGCCAATGATCACGTACGGGGCGGCGAGTTGGGCCGACGGGCGGAACTCGCGACGATAGAGTTCGATGGCCTGCAACAGAAGTCGCGGCGCAAAGTGGGAGGCGAAGGCGTAGGGCAAACCTCGGGCTGCGGCCAGACGGGCCGAGAAGAGGCTGGAGCCGAGGAGCCAGATGGGTACCTGGGTGCCGGCGCCGGGCATGGCGATGAGCTGTTGGCCGGGTTCGGCCGGGGCCAGCAGGTGTTGCAGTTCGGCTACGTCGCGGGGAAAGTCTTCCTCCCGTTCGATGCGGTCCCGGCGCAGGGCGCGCATGGTCAGCCCGTCGGTGCCGGGGGCGCGTCCGAGGCCCAGGTCGATCCGCCCGGGGTAGAGCTCGGCGAGGGTGCCGAAGGCTTCGGCAACCACTAGTGGGGCGTGATTGGGCAGCATGACGCCGCCCGAGCCGACCCGGATGGTCCGGGTGCCGCCAGCGATGTGGCCCACCAGCACAGCGGTGGCCGAACTGGCGATCCCGGCCATGTTGTGGTGTTCGGCCAGCCAGTAGCGGGTGAAGCCGAGTGCTTCGGCATGGCGTGCCGTGTGCAGGGAGATGGCCAGAGCGTCGGCCACGGTGCTCCCTTCACGGACGGCAACCAGGTCGAGAAAGGAGAGGGGGACGGGCGGCGTGGAGGTGGCGTTCATGCCCGCCAGTGTCCGCCAGAACACTGCGGCAGGGAAGCGTTGCGGCTGGGGGGCTTTCAGGCCAGCATCCACCAGTCGCCGTCCCAGCCCTCTGTGGCGTGGTAGACGCGTTCCTGCTCGACCATGCGCTGGCGTGTCTGCTTGATCTGTTCGGCGATGCTCAAGAAGGCGTCGACGACCTGGGAGTCGAACTGCTCGCCGCGTCGTTCGCGGATCATGGAGAACACTGTATCCACGGGCAGGGCTTTGCGATAGCTGCGGTCGTGGGTCAGAGCGTCGAAGAAGTCAGCGACGGCGACGATCCGCCCCGCTAGGGGGATGTCCCGACCGCACAGGCCGAGGGGGTAGCCGGCACCGTTGTAATGCTCATGGTGGGTCATGGCGATCTCGCTGGCGAGCTGGAGCAGGGGCTCATCTGACTGGCCGATGATGGCCGCACCGATCCGCGGGTGTTCGCGCATTAGTCGCCACTCTTCGGTGGTGAGCGGGCCGGTCTTGCTGAGGATGCTGTCGTGGATGCCGATCTTGCCAATGTCGTGCATCTGGGCCGCGCTTTCGAGCAGTTCGCACCAGGCGGGCGTACAGCCGAGGCCGGTGGCGATCAGGCCGGAATAGGCGCCGATCCGGGCGGTATGCAGTGGTGACTCGCCGTCCCGCTGCTCGGCGCGGCGGGCCAGATCGAAGAAGGCTTCTCGGTTGAGCTTGCGGATGGTGCTGACGGCCCGGTCTCTTTCCCGCTGGATCACTGCCATCTGGCCATGGGCCTGTTCAAGTTGGGCGCGGGCTGTGGAGGCCTCGTGCTCTGCTTCTTCAAGCAGTTTGGTGAGGCGCTCGAACGGGGGCACGGGGGGGAGGTCGAGAGGAGTCTTGGTTTGGGGCGTCATGGTTGTCAGATCAGGCCTTTCTAGGGCTTGGCATCTGGGATGGCTGGGATCTCCCGTGCAATGTAGTTCATGTCTAAACGTTAAATACGTTAAATTCGCCACAATCATTGCGATTGCTGAGGTGATTTGCAAACTATTGTGCAGGCTTGCGGCTCCTCCTGGTTTGCTTGAACCAATCCCCGGAGCGCTATTTGCGCGCTCCAGCGGGTGGGTTTCGGGGGGGAGTCCGGGGTACACTCGCGCCCTTTCGGATGCAGTGCCGGGCCAGGAGGCCGGCCTGCAGATTGTGGAGGGTTTTCCTCGATGACCATCGACTGGGCGCATTTCACGCCAGCGGCGTCCCTTGGCGGCGGGGGGCTGATCGGGCTTGCTGCGGCGATCCTGTTCATCGGCAGTCGCCGGATCGCCGGCATCAGCGGGATTTTTGGCGAGGTTCTGAACGGCGCTCGTGACGGGATGGGCTGGCGGCTGGCCTTTCTGGCCGGGTTGCTGGCGGCGCCCTGGGTGGTGCCGGGGCTGGTGGAGGGTACCGGGACGGCGCGTTTCGGGGTGTCCTTGCCGGTGTTGTTTGTCGCGGGCCTGCTCACCGGCTACGGCACGCGCATTGCCCGCGGCTGCACCAGTGGTCACGGGGTGTGCGGTCTGTCGCGCCTGTCGCCCCGCTCGCTGGTGGCGGTATTGTGTTTCATGGCCTCGGGCATGGTCACCGTGACCGTGCTGCGACTCTTGACCGGAGCGGCGCCATGAGTGGCTTGGTGGTGTGGCTGGTGCCACTGGTGGCCGGGCTCTTGTTCGGTATTGGGTTGATGCTGTCGGGTATGGTCGAACCGGGCAAGGTGCAGGCCTTCCTGGACGTGGGCGGGCGCTGGGATCCCTCGCTGGCGCTGGTGATGGGCGGTGCGATTGCCGTGGCGCTGCCGGTGTTCCAGTTGGCCAGACGGCGTCATCCGTCGGCCCCCCACGGCCCGGTGGATGGGCGCCTGATCATCGGCAGCGTGCTTTTCGGGCTTGGCTGGGGGCTGTCGGGCTACTGCCCGGGGCCGGCCCTGGTGGCTGCCAGCGGTGGCAGCGGTGAGGCCCTTGCCTATGTGATGGCGATGGGCCTTGGCATGATCGCAGGCAACCGTTTCGGAGCGCGGGAGTTGCGGCAGACTTAAGGGCCGGCGGCCAGGTGGTGGCCGGAAAACAGGACGGGATGACGGGCATGGCGTTGCGGATTGCAATCAACGGTTACGGACGGATCGGGCGGTGTTTCCTGAGGGCCCTGCTTGCCTCTCCGGTACGTGAGCATTTCGAGATAGTGGCCATCAATGAGCCGGCAGACCTGGAGAGCATGGCCTACCTGACGCGCTTCGACTCAACCCATGGCTGCTTTCCGGGCACAGTGGAGGTGGGGACGGGCAGCCTGTGTATCGATGGGTGGACGATTCCGGTCTTTCATGCCGACACGCCGGAGGGGGTGGCCTGGGGTGAGCTGGGCGTGGATGTGCTGGTCGAGGCCTCCGGCCGCTACAGCCAGCGCCAGGATCTGGAGCGCTTTCTGGTGGCCGGTTGCCGGCGTCTGCTGCTGTCGCACCCGGGGCAGACGGCGGAGGACGTGGATCAGACCATCGTGTTCGGCATGAATCACGAACGCCTCCGCGGCACGGAGCGCATCGTGTCGGCGGCGTCCTGTACCACCAACGCGATCGTGCCGGTGCTATCCATGCTGGATGAGGCCTTCGGGCTGGAGCACGCCATGCTCACCACCCTGCATTCGGTGATGAACGACCAGCCCTTGATCGACGGCTATCACCATACTGATCTGCACCGCACCCGCTCCGCCATGCAATCGATGATCCCGGTGTCCACGGGCTTGGCCAGGGGGGTGCAGCGCATGTTGCCGGGGCTGGCCGGGCGGATCGAGTCAAAGGCCATCCGGGTGCCGGTGGTGAATGTGTCGGCCATCGATCTGGTGGCTACCCTGCGTCGCGGCACGGACGCAGCGGAGGTGAAGGCCCTGCTGCGGGGGGCGGCGGAGGGCGGTGGAGCCGGGCGCATGATGTATACCGACCGACCCCATGCCTCCATCGATTTCAACCACAGCCCCCACTCGGCCATCATCGATGGCGGCCAGACCCGCCTGAGCGGCGATCGCCTGCTCAACCTGCTGGTGTGGTTCGACAACGAGTGGGGCTTTGCCAACCGGATGATCGATGTGGTGGCGTTCTGGGGACAGCGCATGGCGTGATATGGCCGGGGACCGGCCTCTGAACTGCCTGGCGAGCTCAGTGGCCTGCCAGATGGCTCACTTGGCATTCAGTTCGGCGGCCACCTCGGCGCCACCCACCAAGGTGCAGGGGGTTCTCCTGCGGCGATCAGGCCCTCGGCCAGGTCTCGCCGGGGCTCTTGCCTGGCGCACAGCACCACGGTATCGACCTCCGACAGGCGGTTCTGCCCGTCTCCCCGGATGTGCAGGCGGGTATCGTCGATGCCCAGATATTCCACGCCGCCCAGCATATCCCCCGCGTTGCTTCCCTAGCGGAAGGCCCGCTGGAAGGCCACCACCAGGAAAATGGCGCCGGCCAGCGCACCCCCGGCCGTGAAAGCGTCGGCACAGGCCTGGGCCAGAGCGGCGGCGGTGGGCGAGGTGGAGGCCGTGGCCAGGCTGTCGTGGAGAAGGGTTGTCCATTCACCGGGGGCACTGCCCGGGGCTCGGTGGGCCGCGTAGCGCCATTCCAGCAGCACGGAGCCGCTGGTGATGGCCGATGACAGGCCCAGCTGGCGGACGATGTTCTTTACTTGGTAGGCGTGGGAGAACACCGCCGGATCGATGCGCACGAAGGTGCCGAAGGCCACCGGCCCCATGTAGAGCGGAAGGGCCAGCCCGGTGAGCAGGGCCGGCAGGATCAGTGACCGCCAGTCTCCCGTGCCCGCCGACAGACCCAGCCACAGGTTGCCGACGCAGATCAGAGCCAGACCGATGAGCATGAAGGGGCGCAGGCGCGGCCAGTGACGCGCCAGGCTGGCGTGGGCCAGGGCTGCGAGCACGCTGCAGCTCATGGCGCCGGTCAGGAGCCAGGCAGTGCTGCCCATGTCCAGCCCGAGCCCGTGCTGAAACAGGATGGGCATCAGGAAGCCGCCCAGGCCGATCAGAAAATAGCCGCAGAAATAGAACAGAATGCCCAGCAGATAGCGCTGCTGGAAGAGACGACGGTAGTCGATCAACGGGTGCTCCCGCCGCCACTGACGGGCCGCAAAAAGGGTTAGGGCGGCGATGGCGACGGCGGCGGTGGCCAGTACCGGCCGCGGGGCCGAGAACAGACTGAACTGCAGGGCCTGGATGGAGTACTGGAGCGCGAACACTGCCACCACCAGCCCGATCAGCCAGCCCCAGTGTTCGCGGCTGCGGGCCTCCGGAGCCACCGTGTCCCGGGGCAGGCGGGGGGCCAGAAAGGCGGCAAGGCCGGCCGCCAGGGGCAGCATCACCCAGAAGACAGCCTGCCACCCACCGGCAGCCATCAGCCCTGCGGCCAGCGCCGGCGCGATGGCCGCACCGCCCAGCAGGGTGCCTATGAAGGTGAGCAGCCCGGAGAAGCGTGCCGTCTCGGGCAGACGGTTGATCTGCATGCGGCCGGCGGTGAAGAAGGTGGCTCCCGCGGCTCCCTGCAGGGCTCGGCCGACGGTGAACTGACCCGGCCCGCCGGCCGTGGCGCAGAGCAGCGCACCCAGGGCGAAGACTCCTAGGGAGGCGAGGATGAAGTTTCGGTAGCCGATGCGCTCCACCATCCACTGGTGCTTGTAGAGCATGAAGATGGCGCCCACCCCGTAGACGGTCCAGGCCATCGCAAAACCGCGGGCGTCGATGCCCAGCCCGCCCATGATGGGAGCGGCGGCAAAGGTGACCATGCCCGTCTCGATGAACTCGATACCGGTAACGGCGGCGACCACCCACAGCAGATCCCGGACGCTGAGTGACGAATGATTGGCGCGGGGCAGGGCGAGTGCAGGGTCGGCGTTCATGGGAAGGGAGCGGGGGAAGGTTGAGTTGAGTCTAGGTGGGGATGGTGAATGTCTCAAATCGATCTTGTCGATTCATAATATGAAAATGATCGATATTGACTACGCCGCCTTTCGTCGCCTGGATCTCAATCTTCTTGTGGCCTTCGATGCGTTGGTCAGTGAGGCCAGTGTCAGCCGTGCCGCCGCCCGTCTTTACGTGGGCCAGCCGGCCATGAGCCATGCGCTGGCGCGCCTGCGCGAGACCTTCGGCGACGACATCCTGTTTCGCGAGGGGGCGGTGATGCGACCGACGCCCAGGGCCCTGGCGCTGGCGGGGGCAGTCAGGCAGGTGCTCGACGACATTCAGCAACTGGCCCGTGGCGCCCGGGACTTCGACCCGGCGGCAGCGGAAGGGCGTGTGCGCATCGCGCTTACCGACCCTCTGGAGGCCTTGTTGCTGCCCGGCCTGGTGGCACGCCTGCGGGAGAGGGCGCCGGGCCTCATCCTGTCGGTGCTGCCCATCCCCGCATCACGTCAGCTGGAGCAGCTGGACGCGGGGGCGGTGACCCTCGTGGTGGGGCATTTCCCTCAGCTGCGGGAGGTGCATGAGGGGCTGGCTCTGCATGAATCGGGCTTTTCGTGTGTTTTCAACCCCGCCCTGATCCAGGTGCCGCACGGTCCGAGGCTGGCGGATCTGGCGGGGTTGCCGCACATCCACACTAACTACGTGGGGGAGCCGCCGGGCCTGGTGGACCGGATTTTCAAGGCCCAGGGGTTGAGCCGCCAGGTGGTGGCCCGCAGTGCCATGCCCCTGTCGATTCCCTTTGTGTTGAAGCGCAGCCCGCTGGTGGCGATCCTGCCCGACATGCTGGCCCGGATGTTCCTGGCCCATATGGACCTGCGTTTCGAGCCCCTGGACGTAGATGGCCTGAGCCTGCCGATCAGTCTGGTGCGCCACCGCCGGGAGCGTAGTGATCCGCTGACCGGCTTCGTGGCCGGTCTGCTGGCGGACAGTGTTGCAGAGTGGGTGGCGGCAGGCGGTTAAGGGGGTCAGTCCGCCCTGGAGAGAGCCGGGCGACGGCCGATTTCCACCTTGAGATCGAGCTTTTCCTTGCCGCGGCGAAGTTCGAAGCCCGCCTTGCGCCCCGGGGCCAGGGCGGCGATGGCTTCCAGCATGGCTTGAGGGTCGTTCACCTTGCGGCCTTCCACGGCGAGCAGAACATCACCCGGCTTTACGCCAGCGCGCTCGGCAGGGCTGCCACGCATGACACCGGAAATCAGGGTGCCTTCACTGGAAACCATGCCGAAAGAGTCAGCCAGCTCGGCGGTAATGGCCTGAACCTCGACACCGATCCAGCCCCGTGTCACCGAGCCGTTCTGGATGATTTGCTCCATCACGCTGCGGGCCAGGGAGACCGGGATGGCGAAGCCGATGCCCAGGGAGCCGCCCGAGCGGGAGTAGATTGCGGCGTTGATGCCCACCAGGGTGCCGGCGGTGTCGACGAGGGCGCCACCGGAGTTGCCTGGGTTGATGGCCGCGTCGGTCTGGATGAAGTCCTCGAAGGTGTTGATGCCCAGGTGGGAGCGGCCGAGGGCGGAGACTATGCCCATGGTGACGGTCTGGCCGACACCGAAGGGGTTGCCGATGGCGAGTACCACGTCGCCCACGTGGAGCTGTTCGGTACGACCGAAGGTGATGGCCTTGAGCTTGCCATCAGACTTGATCTGCAGCACGGCCAGGTCGGATTCCGGATCGCGGCCAACGATGCGGGCCGGGAGCTTGCGGCCGTCATTGAGCGCCACCTCTATTTCGTCGGCGGCTTCGATGACGTGGTTATTGGTCAAGACATAGCCTTCGGGGGATACGATCACCCCTGAGCCAAGGCCGGAGGCGCGCTGCTGCGGGCGGTTGTCGAGGCGATCACCGAAGAAGTGCCGGAACAGGGGGTCGTCGGCAAAGGGGTTGCGCTGGGTCTTGACCTCCTTGCTGGTGAAAATATGCACCACAGCCGGCAGGGCAGCACGGGCTGCGTCTGCATAGGATGCTGCTGGAAGCGCTCCTGTGACGTTGGCCGGGAGGCTGCTTTCCTGAATGGTGACGGAGGGGAGGGCGGGGCGCTCTCCGGTCCACTCGGGTTTGAGCGTGCTGACCACAAACAGTACGGCGACCGAGACCGTGACGGCTTGCGCAAAGATAATCCACAGGCGATGCATCGTAAAATGGCGTGCAGGTGGCGCGCGGGTGCGCAGCCGGAGTGCTTGGGTTTTAAGGAGTGGCGGCCATGGAAAGAGCCGAATTGCAGCGTTATCTCGACAATCTGCTCGAAGTTGGGCGCTTCAGGGATTATTGCCCAAACGGGTTGCAGGTGGAAGGACGCGCTGAGATCCAGCGCGTGGTGTGCGGCGTGACCGCCAGCCAGGCCCTGCTCGATGCGGCGGTGACCCGCGAGGCCGATGCGGTGCTGGTGCACCACGGGTATTTCTGGCGCGGCGAGGACGGCGTGATCACCGGTTTGCGTCGCAAGCGCCTGGGTAGCCTGCTGAACCACGACATCAGCCTGTTTGCGTATCACCTGCCCCTGGATGCCCATCCGGATCTGGGCAACAACGCCCAGTTGGCGCGTCTGATGGGCTGGACGCCGGAGGGGCGCTTCGGCGAGCAGGATATTGGCTGGACAGGTCGGTTGCCCCAGGCCACGAGGGGCGATTTATTGGCCCGGCAGGTGGCAGCCCGGCTTGGGCGGGAACCCTTGCTGCTGGGCGATCCGGCAAAGACGGTAGCGCGGATCGCGTGGTGCACGGGCGGAGCCCAGGGCTACTTCGAGCAGGCGATTGCCTGTGGTGTGGATTGCTTTGTTTCCGGAGAGGCGTCGGAGCAGACCACGCACCTGGCGCGGGAGTCGGGGGTGAGTTATCTCGCTGTTGGCCATCACGCCAGCGAGCGTTACGGGGTGCAGGCGCTGGGGGCACACCTGGCCGAGCGCTTCGGGCTCGAAGTGAGTTTTGTGGAGGTGGATAACCCGGTCTGAGGGTTCAGGCTGCGGCGCTGTTCCGGTCTTCGGCGCCGCGGGGCGGCTCCATCTCCACGAGGCTCAGTTCGTTGGGCGGCTTGTAGGTGCCCAGCTCGTCGTCGAGGACGGCCAGCAGCAGCAGCAACTCTTCGACCACGGTCAGCGGGAAGCCCTGGCGGGTGCCGTTGCGGTTGTCGCGCAGGAGTTGGTGGATATAGGCCTGGGCCTCCTGGGTGCCCCACACGTCTTGCAGGCGCTGGATGACGTGGGGCATCTGCTCGACCGTATCGGCACCGCCGTGAATGGTCTTGAAGTCGCTCCAGCTGATCATCTTGACGTTGAAAGTCTTGTTGAGCTGGCGGGTCAGGGCTTCGAATTCGGCACGCATGCCGGCCACATGATAGACCTCAAGCAGCTTGAGCCAGGGCTTCACGGCCTGCCGGGGGTTATTGCGGATGTAGTCGGCGAGGGTCTCGGCGGCACCCTGGGTGCGCCCGAAGGACATCATGATCTCGGCCAGTTCGAGGGCTGAGTCGTGCTCGTCGACATTCTCGTCGAAGGGGATCGGGTGTGCCGGGGCAAAGGTGGGTTCCGACCACTCTGCGCTGCTATCGGCCTGTGCCGACGGCTGGCTGCGGGGGGCGGACGCCCGCATCTCGGGCAGGGACGAAACGGCTTCGATGCTGGCGGCGGAGGGGGCAATGACATGCTCTGGCCTGATGGCACCGACCGGGGGGGCCGGGTGCTGCAGCGTGGTGTGGAACTCGGGTTCGCTCAGGGTCGGAGCATCGGTGTTGCTGCGTCGGCGCCTCAGGTAGATCAGCGCGCCACCCCCCAGCAGAACGGCGAGAAGGCCGGCGACCGGGGCCGCCCATTGTTCTAGCAGTGCCTGCATGCCATCCGTCTCGGCCTGCTGGCCTGCTGGCGATGTGGCTTGCACCGGTGCGGCGGCGGGTTTGCGGTTCTGATCGAGTTGGGCCACCCTTTCTTTGAGCAGGGCCTGGTATTCCTCCAGGCGCTTTATCTTCTCATCCAGCTCAAGCTGCGCCGCTATGCGGTCGTCGATCTCTGCCAGAGTGCGCTGTTCCTGGCTGCGTGGGATCGGCGAGGCACTGCTGTCGTCACTCTTTGGCGGGTTGGCGAGCTGGGCCGACATGCGCAACGGTACCAGGCTGGCCTCGTCACCGGCCCCAATGACGAGACGGTCTTGGTGCGCGGGTTCGGAGGTGCGGGGTGCTGCGGTGCGAAGCGGGGTTGTGGCCGTCGCTGTCGCCGGAGCGGGCCCGGTCTGGCGTGCCGGGGTAGCGGCCTTGGCAGGTGCTGGTGCAGTGCGTTGTGCGGTGGTGGCCGGGCGGGGGGTTTGACGCGCAGCTGCAGGGCTGGGGGTGGTGCGGCGGTTCGTTGCCGCTGAGGATGGTGTGTTGTCCAGGGCCTTGTCCGGGGCCGCAACAGGAGTGTCAATCAGCTGGGCCGTGCGGCCGACGGCGGGGGGAGACAGCAGGAGCGTGAATTCCCGGCGTAGCTCGAAGCCGCAGGCAACCCGCAGGCCAAGCATGGCGACAGGGTGATTGACGGGCTCCCGCGTGGTGACCAGCAGCCTGTCGCCGACGAGCCTGATCCGGGCATTGCTAATCCACGGCATGTCGTCACTGCCACCGGGCACTGCCTTGACGCAGTTCGCGTCGATGTCCTCTCCCGGTGCCCGCATCAGCCTCACTTCGGCGCGCAAGGGTTCTCCCAGGGATGAGTGAGTGGTGAGCTCACCCAGGCCGGCAGCGTGGGCGGCGGCTCCGCAGAAAGGGGCAAGCGTCGCGATCAGGAGGGGGATTGTTTTGCGCGCGAGGTTCATCAAGGGGACGTTGGACATCCGGCTAAGGTGGCCTTGTGGGTATGTTGGGCTACGGCGGAACCTTCGCGCCATAGCCGAAGCTACAGTATTCTAAAGAAGTTTGCAGCGTGCCGCGCCGACTTGTCGGCTGCTGGAGGCGCGGAGTGTTGCAGTTGGTGCCGTACACGCCTTTTTTTACCTTATTTTGCCTGATCGATTTTCTTCGCCCTACTGACATGCCTCTTTCCGAGCCTGCCTCCCCGCGTACCCGCGCTCATACCCGCCGGGTCGAAATCCAGGGGTTCATGCGTGATGATGGTCTCCTTGATCTGGATGCCCGCATCACCGACCTAAAGGACGTGGACTATCCCATCGCGTCCGGCGTACGCCGGGTTGGTGACCCTGTGCACGACCTGCTGGTACGGGTGACCATTGATCCGGGGTTCTTCATTGTTGATGTTGAGGCCGTGTCTGACTGGGTTCCCTATCCCGGTGGTTGCGACACCATCGGTCCGGCCTATCGTCAGCTCATCGGCCTGAATCTCGTGCGGGGGTTCCGGCGTACCGTCGGCGAGATGTTTGCAGACGTGCGAGGCTGCTCGCACCTGACCGAGTTGCTGCTGTCTCTTCCCACTGCGGCGATCCAGACATTCGCCACCTTCCGGCGAGATAACGAGGATGACGGTGAAAAGCCATTCCAGCTGGATCGCTGCCATGCCCTTGAAACAACCTCGGAGACCGTCATGCGTTACTACCCGCGTTGGTATCGGGGCCCTGCGGCGAAGTGAGTGGTGGCCTGAAGGTGTGCACTGCGGCGTGAAACCGGCCGCACGTTCTCTTTCGTATATAATCCTTTGATCCGTAATCCGGAGTAGTCCGGGATGTTGCGGAGTCAAGACCGTCCTTTTATGCATCTGCTCAATGGTGATCAGATTGTATGAGGGGGCGGAGCGGTGCGTACGCTGGACGAGGGAGAACGGCGTACCGCATCGCGGAGCACGGGTGTGCTCCGAAGAGTCCCATCAACCAAGCGTGAGCGGCCTTTATAAGGCCAAGACTTCGATCGAAGGGCAACCATGAAAATTCACGAATATCAGGGCAAGGAAATCCTGAGAAAATTTGGCGTCACGACGCCGCGCGGCGTGCCGTGCTTCTCAGTCGATGAGGCAGTCAAGGCAGCGGAAACGCTGGGCGGCAAGGTCTGGGTCGTCAAGGCTCAGATTCACGCCGGCGGCCGAGGCAAGGGCGGCGGCGTAAAGGTCGCCAAGTCCCTGGACGAAGTGCGCCAGTACGCCGGGCAGATTCTCGGCATGCAACTGGTCACCCATCAGACCGGGCCCGAAGGCCAAAAGGTGCGTCGCCTGCTCATCGAGGAAGGCGCCGACATCAAGAAAGAATACTACGTTGCCGCGCTGACTGACCGTGCCACGCAGAAGGTCGCCATGATGGCCTCCAGCGAAGGTGGTATGGACATTGAGGAAGTCGCCCACTCCACCCCCGAGAAGATCCTGAAGGTCTTCGTTGATCCGGCCACCGGCCTGACCGACGAACAGGCCCTGTATCTCTCCAACGGTATCGGCGTTCCCGAAGGCTCCACCGCTCAGGCTGTGGACACCCTCAAGAAGCTGTACACCACCTACATGGAAACCGATGCTTCCCTGGCGGAAATCAACCCGCTGATCCTGGAAGGCAACGGCACCATCAAGGCTCTGGACGCCAAGTTCAACTTCGACTCCAACGCCCTCTATCGTCATCCCGAAATCGTCGAGTTCCGCGATCTGGATGAAGAGGATGCCGATGAAATCGAAGCCTCCAAGTTTGATCTGGCCTACATTTCCCTGGATGGCAACATCGGCTGTCTGGTGAACGGTGCAGGTCTGGCCATGGCTACCATGGACACCATCAAGCTGTTCGGCGCCGAGCCGGCCAACTTCCTCGACGTGGGCGGCGGTGCCACCACCGAGAAGGTGACCGAAGCCTTCAAGATCATGCTCAAGAACCCCAAGGTCAAGGGCATTCTCGTCAACATCTTCGGCGGCATCATGCGTTGCGACACCATCGCTACCGGCGTTGTGACCGCGGCCAAGGAAGTGCATCTGTCGGTTCCGCTGGTTGTCCGCATGAAGGGCACCAACGAAGAGATCGGCAAGCAGATCCTGCGCGATTCGGGCCTCCCGATCATCGCTGCCGACACCATGGCCGAAGCGGCCCAGAAGATCGTCGACGCGGTCAAGTAAGGAGTTAGCGAATGTCCATCCTGATCAACAAAGACACCAAGGTCATCACCCAGGGGATCACCGGCAAGACCGGTCAGTTCCACACGGAAAAGTGCCAGGAATACGCCAACGGCAAGGAATGCTTCGTTGCCGGCGTGAACCCCAAGAAGGCTGGCGAGAAGATCTTCGACATCCCCATCTACGCCTCCGTCAAGGAAGCGGCCGCCGAAACCGGCGCCACCGTCTCCGTGATCTACGTGCCGCCCGCTGGCGCTGCTGCTGCGATCTGGGAAGCCGTTGAAGCCGACCTCGACCTGGCCATCTGCATCACCGAAGGCATCCCCGTCCGGGACATGCTGGAAGTGCGCAACAAGATGAAGAAAAAGGTTGCTGCCGGCGGCAAGGAAACCCTGCTGCTGGGCCCCAACTGCCCGGGCCTCATCACCCCCGAAGAGATCAAGATCGGCATCATGCCGGGTCACATCCACCGCAAGGGTCGCATCGGCGTGGTTTCCCGCTCCGGCACCCTGACTTACGAAGCTGTTGCCCAGCTGACCGAAATCGGTCTGGGCCAGTCTTCCGCCGTCGGTATCGGTGGTGACCCGATCAACGGTCTGAAGCACATCGACGTGATGCGCATGTTCAACGAAGATCCCGATACCGATGCTGTGATCATGATCGGTGAGATCGGTGGTCCGGACGAAGCCGAAGCCGCCCAGTGGTGCAAGGCCAACATGAAGAAGCCGATCGTCGGTTTCATCGCCGGTGTGACTGCTCCCGCGGGCAAGCGCATGGGCCATGCTGGTGCGCTGATCTCCGGCGGTGCCGATACGGCCGATGCCAAGCTCGCCATCATGGAAGAGTGCGGTTTCACCGTGACGCGCAACCCGTCTGAAATGGCCAAGCTGCTGAAGGCCATGCTGTAATCTCGGCTTTCGAGCCTGATTCGCACCGCGCCCGCGCTGATGCCCGGGCGCGGTTTTTATTTGTGGGGCAGCTTTTGCGGGGATTGCCGCCTGGCTGCTTCAGGTAAAGTCACTCCGTTTATGGCTGAAGGTTGAGTGTGAGCAAAGGCAGGGCTAGCTGGCGGATGGCGATGGCGTCCCATGTTGGGCAGGTGCGCTTGCGCAATGAGGACTGCGTCGCCTGTGACGAGTCACGGGGCTTAGCCGTTCTGGCCGATGGTATGGGTGGTCATGCGGGTGGCGCGGAGGCCGCCAGGATGACTGTGCTGACCTGGATGGATCGCTTGCTCGCTGTGGAAATGGGGACGCTGGTCGAGGATGATCTGCGCCATGCCGCCCATCTCGCCAATCGCGCCGTTTTCATGGCAGCCCGTCGTGACCCTGGTTTACGGGGCATGGGCAGCACGCTCGTGGCGGCCTGTTTTCGGGCCGACGGGGTGTTGCTGATAGCCAATGTCGGTGATTCGCGTCTCTATCGCCTGCGTGGAGACACGCTTGAATGTCTCACCCGGGATCACAGTGTATTGCGGGCGCAGTGCGACGCGGGCATGATTGGGTCCGCATCCGAGGGGCCTCCGGCGCTGCGTGGCCTGCTGACCCGGGCGATCGGCGTGGAGGCGGACGTTGTTCCGGACGTAGGTGCGTTTGACGTCGAACCCCATGATCATTACCTCCTGTGCTCTGATGGCCTGACCGACATGGTGCCCGATCTGGATATCGCCGAAATCCTGGCAACGCTTGGCGCCAGTCCTCAGGTGGCAGCAGAGCACTTGGTCGATCTGGCGAATGATCGGGGTGGGATGGATAATGTGTCGGTGATCGTGGTGTCATCTTGTGCCTCCGTGCGGCTTGGCACGGAGCTCGGTTAAGGCTGGTTTCGGATAGGAAAAGCAATGCCCAGGTTGATTTTGAGCATGGATGGTCTGGTGTTGAAGGAAATGCCTCTCGAGAAGGAGCGCACGACCATCGGCCGCAAGCCTCACAACGATATTCAGATCGATAATCTGGCCATCAGCGGTGAGCATGCGGCGATCGTGACCATCCAGAACGACGCCTTTCTGGAGGATCTGAACAGCACCAACGGTACATACGTGAACGGCCAGCCAGTCAAGAAGCACGTTCTCCAGAATAACGACGTGGTTGAACTGGGCAAATATCGCCTTAAGTTTCTCACTGAGCACAGTGCGGGGGCGTCTGAACAGGATGAGGCTATGGCCTTCGGTTCTGCCGTGGCTGTCGAGTCGTCCACCGCCAGCGCCGCAGCTCAGTCTGCCGATCCTGTGGTGGCGCCGGTCAGCAACGTCGTTGGCATGATCCAGATCCTCAGTGGAACCCACGCGGGCCGGACGCTGGAGTTGTCCAAATCCTTGACCACGCTGGGCAAGCCGGGTACCCAGGTAGCGGTGATCACCCGCCGTCCCCACGGCTATTTCATTACCCATGTGGAAGGCACTGTCTTTCCCGTCGTCAATGGCCATTCCCTCGATGCCCAGGCCCATCGCCTCAATGATCATGACATAATCGAGATCGCCGGCGTCAAGATGGAGTTTTTCTCCCAGACAGCCCAGCAATAGTGGAGATTGCGGGGCCGCGTTACCGGAACGTGATATTTCTGACGCCAAATGTCTCCGTCGGATCGTATTCTGTTGCACTTGCGTTGGATTTCATTTCGGTGTCTGGGCATGCCGTCCGGTTGCCCCTCTTGCGGAATTTCATGGGTACAAGATGAAGGTGCGGGTTCTGGGGTGCAGCGGCGGTATCGGAGGGCGCGACCAGCGCACCACGGCGCTGCTGGTCGATCATGACATCCTGATCGATGCAGGCACCGGGGTGGGTGACCTGGAGTACGACGAACTCCTCAGGATTGATCATGTCTTCGTCACCCATGCGCACCTGGATCACATCGCGATGATCCCCTTGCTGGTGGACACCGTAGGGGAGGCGCGATCCATGCCCATTGTCGTGCATGGCTCCCCGGAGACCCTGCGTATCCTGCGTTCCCACATTTTCAACTGGTTGGTGTGGCCGGATTTTTCATCCATCCCTGATCGTCACAACCCCTTCCTGCGTTTCCAGGAAATGCGGGTGGATGAAACGGCAAAGCTCGGTGGCGGGCGACAGATCAAGGCTCTGCCTGCGCTGCACACCGTTCCGGCGGTGGCCTATCAAGTGTCCGGTGAAGGAGGCAGCTTGGTGTTCTCGGGTGATACGACCTACTCGGAGCCGCTGATTGCTGCCATCAACGACATTCCCGATCTGCGTTATCTGCTGGTCGAAACTGCATTTCCCGATGCGCTCCATGATCTGGCGCTGGCCTCGCGGCACCTCTGCCCAAGCCTGCTGGCGGTTTTTCTCGAGCGGATCAAATCGAATCCGGAGGTGTGGATCACCCACCTCAAGCCCAGTCGGGCGCAAACAACCCTGGATGAGATCCTCAGTTACTGTGGCCGTTTCTCACCTCGGGCGCTGTACAACGGGCTTGAACTGGCCCTCTGAGCCCAGAACCTGGCGTAGGGAACGGGAAGCCCGCCCGGGAGTCTTTTTCAGGTCTCCTGCCCCGCAATGGTCGGGGCCCATTTTTCCGGAACTGACCCAAGCATGAGCAGCATTCATAAGGGTGGTGTGAGTGATGTCGCCAGCCGTCTGGCCTTTTTCAAGGGGCTGCAGACGGTTACCAACCGCATCCATGCCACCGAGAATATCGACGAGATCATTTTCGAACTGTCAGCTGACATCTGCTCGCTGTTCGCAGCAGATCGTCTGACGATCTATGTGGTTGACGAGAGCAAGACCACCATCTCGTCCAGAGTGAAAACCGGGTTGCACAGCATTCGTACCATTCGCCTGCCGATCGCCGAGAACAGTGTGGCGGGTTATGTTGCGCTGACCGGACAGATGCTCAACATCCATGACGCCTACGATGAGCATGAGCTCAAGGCCATCTCGATGCGCATGGAGTTTCGCCGGGAGGTTGACGAGCGTACAGGTTATCGCTGCCATCAAATGCTCGTTGCGCCCATTGCCAGTGCGGAGACGGGCGATGTGCTGGGGGTCATCCAGCTCATCAATACCCGCAGCGGAGAGATCTTCTCGGCCATCGCCGAGGAGGGCATTCAGGGCCTCGGGCAGACGCTTGCGGTGGCTTTTGCGCACCGCCGCCATGCATTGGTGCAGCCGAAGTCCAAGTATGAAGGCCTGGTCAATGATGCCAAACTTACCAGTGCCGAGCTTGAGGCCGCCACCAGCCAGGCTCGGGAGCTGGGCGTCTCCGTCGAGCAGTTGCTGCTCGACGATTACAAGCTCAAACCAGTGGATATCGGTAGCGCCATCTCACGTTTTTTTGGCGTTCCCTACGAGCCTTTCCGGCCAGATCGGGTCAAGCCGCTGGATCTGCTCAGAAACCTGAAGAAAGACTATGTGCAGCAGGCCCAGTGGCTCCCCCTTGAGGAGAATCCAGATGGGCTGCTGACCCTGGTGACCGATCCCGAGCAGGCGATCGCGTCCCGCGTTGTCCAGAACGTGTTCCCGAAAGCCACGCCGGTGTTCTGTGTCACCACTCAGGTGGAGTTCATGCAGACCGTCGCCCAGTTTTTCGGGGGCGGCACTAGTGATGATGCATCGGTATCTGATCTCCTCTCGGACATGCATGACGATGATGGAGATGGCAATCCGATCGCCGAGGATGTCTCCGCTGCGGCCGACAACGAGCTTGTCAAATTGGTGAATCGCATCATCATCGATGCCCATCGGCAGGGGGCCTCCGACATCCACATCGAGCCGCGCCCGGGTAAGGAGAAGACGCAGATCCGCTTTCGTCGTGATGGCTCGCTGGTTCCCTACATCGAAGTTCCGTCCAGCTATCGCAGCCCTATTGTCACGCGCATCAAGATCATGTGCGATCTGGACATCTCCGAGCGGCGCAAGCCCCAGGACGGCAAGATCAAGTTCCGTCGTTTCGGGCCCCTCGACATCGAACTGCGTGTAGCCACGGTGCCGACCACGGGTGGGATGGAAGATGTGGTCATGCGTCTGCTGGCCAACAGTGAGCCACTACCCCTCGACAAGCTTGGTCTGCTGGAGAGCAACTACGAGCGGCTCCAGCAGACCATCGCCAAGCCCTACGGGATCTTCTTCGTCTGCGGCCCTACCGGTTCGGGCAAGACGACCACGCTGCATTCCATCCTCGGCCACATCAACACCCCGGAGACCAAGATCTGGACCGCGGAGGATCCGGTGGAAATCACCCAGAAGGGGCTGCGCCAGGTGCAGGTCAATCGCAAGGCCGGCCTGGATTTTCCGACGGTGATGCGTTCCTTTCTGCGCGCCGACCCCGACGTCATCATGGTGGGTGAAATGCGGGACAAGGAAACCGTGTCGATCGGTCTTGAGGCTTCCCTCACCGGGCACCTTGTGTTCAGCACCCTGCACACCAATAGCGCGCCGGAATCCATCGTGCGCCTGCTCGACATGGGTATGGACCCCTTCAATTTTGCTGACGCCCTGCTCGGCATCCTTGCCCAGCGGCTCGCCAAGCGTCTGTGCGGAAAATGCAAGAAGGCTTACCATCCTGGTGAGGATGAGATCCGGCATATGCTAGACGAGTACTGTGAGGATCTTCGTCAAACCCCTGCTTTCGTGGAGGACGCCGTGGCTGCGCGGGAGCAGATCATGGTGGCGTGGCGTCAGCGTTATGCCGACAGCAAAGGGCGCTTCACCCTCTATGAGTCGGTGGGGTGTGATCAGTGCAATGCGGGTTACAAGGGGCGGCTCGGTCTCCATGAGCTCATGGTCGGGTCCGATCGCATCAAGGCGCTGATTCAGGAACGGGCGAGGGTGGCCACGCTGCTGTCGGCGGCCCTCGCTGAAGGCATGCGTACCCTCCGTCAGGACGGTATCGAAAAAGTGCTGGGCGGGGTCACCGACCTGAAGCAGATCCGCAAGGTGTGCATACGCTGAATCACGGCCCCGTTAGCGGGGTGGGGTCAGTTGAGGCTTGCGAGCTTGGATTTGGACATGGGCGGATTCTTGGCGAAGTAACGCCGTAGCCCGCGCAGGATGGCTTCTGCCATCCGGTCCTGGTAGGCCTCGTCGTTCAGGCGTGCTTCCTCTTCGGGGTTCGAGATGAATGCTGTTTCGATGAGGATGGACGGAATGTCCGGCGCCTTGAGAACCGCAAAGCTGGCCTGCTCCACCTCGCCCTTGTGGAGTCGGTTAATGCCCCCAAGCTCACCCAGCACGGCCTTGCCTACCTTCAGGCTGTCGTTGATGGCGGCGGTTTGGGACAGATCCAGCAGGGTTCGCGCCAGATGGCTGTCCTTGACGCTCAGGTTTACACCGCCGATCAGATCTGCCGCGTTTTCCTTCTGTGCCAGCCAGCGCGCTGCAGTGCTGGAAGCCCCCTTGTCGGATAGCACGAAGACCGAACTTCCCCGGGCCGTCGGGCTGATGAAGGCATCGGCGTGGATGGACACGAACAGGTCGGCCTGAACACGGCGGGCTTTGGCCACCCGCTGCTGGAGCGGCACGAAATAGTCGGCATCGCGGGTGAGCATTGCGCGCATGTTGGGCTCGGCGTCGATGCGTGCCTTGAGGCGTCGCCCCACCGATAGGGTGACGTTCTTCTCGTAGCTGCCGGCGGCGCCTACGGCGCCTGGGTCTTCCCCCCCGTGTCCGGGATCGATGGCAATGGTGATCAGGCGGGTGACCGCCGGTTCGTCATCGGCGCCTGGCTTGCGGGGGAGTGGGCGCTCCGCAGGGGCTTCCGGGCGAGGAGGGGCGGGTTTGTGTTCTGCATCCGCGACCCGTCTTGGGGGTTTGTCCTCAGTCTTCTCGGGAGCCGCCGGTGGTGCTGCGCCGCCTGCGGCAGCTTCTTCCGGAGACAGCTTTTCCAGCAGAGCCAGCAGCGGATCAACCGGTTCGGCAGGGTAAAGATCCAGCACCAAGCGGTGGCCGTATTCACCAATGGGCTTCAGGGTGAAGATCTGGGGAATGACTTCCGACTTGAGCTCGATCACCAGGCGTACGACGCCAGGACGGTTGCGACCGGCCCGGATGAGCTGGATGTAGGGGTCCTGGCCGGTGATCTTGGTCGGTAGTGACTGCAGGACGCTGTTCAGCTCAAGGCCTTCCAGGTCGACCACCAGTCGCTCCGGATTGCGCACCGTGTGATGGTTGAAAACCAGGGGTTCGCGGCTTTCGATGGTGATGCGGGTGTAGTCCTTGGCTGGCCACACCCGGACGGCCAATACCGACGCAGCAGCTGCTGCGGCCACGCTCTTGCGGCTGACCAGCAGCACCAGCCCGGCTGCAGCCGACCCGATGAGGCGCCGGCGTGTCAGTGTGCTGCCGCCTGCCGCTGTCAGGCTCGTGGTGTGCTTGTATCCAGATTCTGAAGACACTTTTCTCCCTCCCGGCTTAGCGGCCGCAGGGTGAGAGCACGCCCACCGCTGGGATCAACTTGCAGACGGATTTCCAGATCGGCAGCGGGAAGAAAGGGGTGGGCGCGTTCCGGCCATTCCACGAGGCGGATGCTGTCACCCTGGAAGTATTCCTCCAGACCTGCTTCAAGAAACTCGCTTGCATGGGTGAATCGATAAAAATCAAAGTGATATACGACTATTCTAGAATCTTTGTACGGTTCGACCAAGGTATATGTCGGACTCTTCACTTTTCCGGTGTGGCCAAGGCCCCTCAGAAGGCCGCGGCTGAGGGTCGTCTTTCCGGCGCCGAGGTCTCCGACCAGATAGATCGTCAGGCTCGCAGACAGGGCACGGGCCAGCCGCTCTCCCATGGCCAGGGTGGCATTTTCATCGAGCAGGTGCATGGGGGCAGTCGGACCGTTATCATCAATAGAATGAGCTTGGGGCACGATTTTCTTTCCGGTAGGCAGGACGAGCTTGCGTCCTTGGCCGCCAATATCAAGACGTGGGGGCTGGAGTTGGGCTTCGACGAGGTCGGCATTGCCGATACGAATCTTCGAGATGTCGAGCCCGGGTTTCAGGCCTGGCTGGATGCCGGCTGCCACGGGCAGATGGATTATATGTATAAACACGGGCTCAAGCGGACCCGGCCGGAGGCGCTTGTCCCCGGGACCCGCCGGGTCGTTTCGGTGCGCATGTCTTATCTGGGGGGCGGGGAGAGCCCTGCAGCGGTCTTGGGCGATGCGGGAAAGGCCTATGTGTCCCGCTATGCCTTGGGGCGCGACTACCATAAGGTGTTGCGCAGCCGCCTGCAGCGACTGGCTGACCGGATCAGTGCCGAGGCTCCCCATGGATACAGGGTCTTCGTGGACTCGGCCCCCGTGATGGAGGTGGCTTTGGCGGAGAAAGCTGGCCTGGGTTGGCGTGGCAAGCACACATTGCTGCTTTCCCGGCAGGCTGGGTCTTTTTTCTTTTTGGGCGAGATCTATACGGATCTGCCCTTGCCGGTCGATGCGGCCGTAAGCGCCCATTGTGGAGATTGCTCTGCCTGCATCCCCGCCTGTCCGACTGGTGCAATCGTTGCACCTTACAAGGTCGATGCCCGCCGGTGTATCTCGTATCTGACGATTGAGCTCAAGGAGGCCATTCCTGAGGAATTCAGGCCACTTATCGGCAATCGCATCTACGGATGTGACGATTGCCAGCTCGTTTGTCCCTGGAACCGTTTTGCTCGACACTCCACCGTGTCCGATTTCACACCTCGGCATGGGCTTGATGGCGCTGGACTGGTAGAGTTGTTCCTGTGGTCGAAAGTTATCTTCGAAGAGCGAATGACAGGTAGTCCCATATATAGAATCGGTTACGAGCGCTGGTCGAGGAATATTGCGGTGGCGCTGGGGAATGCCATTGGCGTGCCAATGGCTGTCTCCGCTTTGGAGGCCCGACGGAACGATCCGTCTCCGATGGTCAGGGAGCATGTTTTGTGGGCTCTGCGACAACACCATATTCCGCGTCCCGCCGCCGCGGTATAGTAAGCAATGATGTCTCGAAAGCCGCCAAAGCTCCCCGTTCAGGATGACCGTGCGCCGCAAACCCTCGCGGAAGTCACGGCCATGGAGTCATGGCGGTTTGATCCCCTTTGCATCGCCGAGGATGACCCCAAGGTCGACGCACCCAGTGAGCGTCAGGACAAGTTCCGCATCAAGATGTTGATGCGCGATGGCGAGCGCCGCCGTGAGACCGAACTGCTCATCCAGAAGCGATACGCCTGGCGTGGCTATGGGCAATTGGGTTCACTGGACGAACCCAACCAGCTCACCATGAACGCCGAATTGTTCGGTCGGGTTTATGCGACGTTGACGGTCAACGTTGATTCTCCTGCGGGGCTGGCCCTGGACAAAACGTACGGCATGGAGGCCGCACGCCTGCGTTCCCAGGGGCGCAAGTTGTGCGAGTTCGGACGCTTTGCCATTGATCCGTCGGCGCGCTCGAAGCGCCTCATCGCTTCCCTGTTCAATCTGCTCTACATCTATTCCTACAAGGTCAAGGGATGTACCGACATACTCATCGAGATCAATCCCCGGCACCGGGATTTCTACGAGAAGTTGCTTGAGTTCAAGCAGATGGGTGGTGAGCGGATGTGCGAGCGGGTCAAGGCTCCCGCATTGTTGATGCACCTGTCCTGCGCAACCATTGAAAATCGTCTCAAGGAGATTGGCGGGAAATGGCGTGAACTCCCGGACGAGAAGTCGATTTACAAGTTTGCCTTCACCCCTGAGGAAGAGGCTGAGTTGGTTGCCCGCCTCGGCTACTGATTCCTGCGCTGGGCCCATCAGGGCTGGACTGGCGTAGAATCCGCACTCCCCATTTTCGTCCGATACCATGTCCGATAACGGCACGTTGCCCATTGGCGTCTTCGATTCCGGCGTGGGCGGCCTCACCGTCGTCCGGGCGCTGATGGAGCGCCTTCCCCTCGAGAGCATCACTTATTTTGGCGACACGGCACGGGTGCCTTATGGCGTCAAATCTGTGGCGACCATTGAGCACTTCACCGGGCAGATCACGGATCACCTCCTTAATCAAGGGGTCAAGATGCTCATCATCGCCTGCAATACCATGGCGGCGGTGGCGTCCCAGGTGGTGAAGGAAAAGGCGGGGGCGATCCCGGTGCTCGATGTGATCGATGCAGGCGCCAGGGCGGCGGTGGTGGAGTCCCGTTCGCGGGCTATCGGCGTGATCGGTACTCCGACGACCGTAAATAGCAACGCCTATGCCCGTCGGATGCACGGGCTGGATAGCGGGGTGAGAGTGTATTCCCAGGCCTGCCCCCTGTTTGTTCCCCTCGTCGAGGAGGGCTGGCTGGAGCATGAGGTGACGCGGCTTACCGCTCAGGAGTATCTCAAGCCAGTATTGGCCGAGAACGTGGATACGCTGGTGCTGGGCTGTACCCATTACCCGCTCATCAAGCCCCTGGTGCAGGATGTGGTCGGGCCGGATGTGCGTCTGGTGGATTCGGCCATCACGGTGGCGGAGCAGGCTGCACAGAAGCTCGCTGAACTGGGAATCGCCAACCCGGGCGACTGCCTGCCCGAATACCGCTATACCGTCACTGATATCCCTCTGCGCTTCCAGACCATTGGCGAGCGCTTTCTGGGGCGTTCCCTGGGGCTGGTGGAGAAAGTGGACTGGTAACAAAGAGGCAAGGCTGCCGGAGGGCAGCCTTGGGTCGGTCAGGCGTTCTTGCGTTTCTGCCACAGCACGTCGCCGCGGCCGCCAGCTCGGTTGAGCACCCGGCCCAGCACGAAGAGCAGATCCGACAGGCGGTTGAGGTACTGACGTGGTGCGTCATTCACTGCTTCTTCCTGGCCCAGGGCTACGATCATCCGCTCGGCCCGCCGGCACACAGTGCGCGCTTGGTGGCACAGGGCTGCCGCCCGGGTGCCGCCCGGGAGGATGAAGTCCTTCAAGGGCTCCAGATCGTCATTGAAACGGTCGAGCTCATCCTCCAGATACTGGACCTGTTTGGCGGTGATCATCTCCATGCCCGGGATGCAAACCTCGCCGCCAAGATCGAACAGATCGTGCTGCACATTGGTCAGCAGCGTCTGCACGTCCTCAGGCAGGGTTTCACACAGCAGCACACCGATGGCCGCGTTGGCTTCGTCCACCTCGCCCAGGGTGTGGATGCGCAGGCTGTTCTTGGATACCCGGTTGCCATTGCCGAGGCCGGTGGTGCCGGCGTCGCCGGTGCGGGTGTAGATCTTGGAAAGGCGGTGGCCCATGTTTGCTGTCTCCTGATGGAGTTGATGTTATTGGAGTGGCGATTATAGCCAGCCGGGCGGGGCGGGGAGGGATGCTACAATTTCGGGCTCTGAAACCTGACCCATCCCCGACCGTCGCTGTTTGAGACACCCGGAGACACCACGCCGATGAAAAGCGCCGAAATCCGCCAGAAGTTCCTCGAATTCTTCGCCTCCAAGGGCCACCAGATCGTAGCTTCCAGCTCTCTGGTGCCCCATGAGGATCCGACCCTGCTGTTCACCAATGCAGGTATGAACCAGTTCAAGGATGTGTTCCTCGGCTTCGACAAGCGCCCCTACACTCGCGCCACCACCTCGCAGAAATGTGTGCGGGCTGGCGGCAAGCACAACGACTTGGAAAACGTCGGCTACACCGCACGCCACCACACCTTCTTCGAGATGCTGGGCAATTTCAGCTTCGGTGACTACTTCAAGCGTGACGCGATCAACTACGCCTGGGAGCTGCTGACGGTTGTCTTCAAGCTGCCCAAGGACAAGCTCACCGTCACCGTGTATGCCGAGGACGACGAAGCCTACGACATTTGGACCAAGGAAATCGGCGTGCCGGCCGAGCGGGTGATCCGCATCGGTGACAACAAGGGCGCCCGCTACGCCTCCGACAATTTCTGGATGATGGGTGATACCGGCCCCTGCGGCCCGTGCACCGAGATCTTCTACGACCACGGCGAGCACATCTGGGGCGGCCCCCCGGGATCGCCCGAAGAAGACGGCGACCGCTTCATCGAGATCTGGAATAACGTGTTCATGCAGTTCAACCGCGACGAGGCCGGCGTGATGCATCCGCTGCCCAAGCCGTCGGTGGATACCGGCATGGGTCTTGAGCGGATTTCCGCCGTGCTCCAGCACGTGCATGCCAACTACGAGATCGACCTGTTCCAAGCGCTGATCGCTGCTGCTGCCCGTGAGACCTCCGGTGCCGACATGGACAGCCCGTCTCTCAAAGTCCTGGCCGATCACATTCGCGCCTGCTCCTTCCTGATCGCCGACGGTGTGATTCCCGGTAACGAAGGCCGCGGCTACGTGTTGCGCCGGATCATCCGCCGTGCCATCCGCCACGGCTACAAGCTGGGTGCTCGCGCTGCGTTCTTCCACAAGATGGTCCCCGACCTGGTGGCGGAGATGGGCGAGGCCTATCCCGAGCTGAAAGCCGGTCAGCAGCGTGTCACCGACATCCTCAAGCAGGAAGAAGACCGATTCTTCGCCACCATCGAGAACGGCATGGCCATCCTCGAAGGCGAACTGGCCGCGATGGCCGCCGCCGGTAACACCGTGTTCAACGGCGAAACTGCCTTCAAGCTGCACGACACCTTCGGCTTCCCGCTCGACCTCACTGCAGACGTCTGCCGCGAACGCAGCGTGACCGTCGACAGCGCCGCCTTCGACGCGGCCATGGCCCGCCAGAAGGAACAGGCCCGCGCCGCCGGCAAGTTCAAGATGGCAGCCAACCTCGAATACGACGGCCCGGCCACCACTTTTCACGGCTACGACACCCTTGAGCACAAGGGCAACATCCTGGCCCTCTACAAGGACGGTGTAGCGGTAAATGAACTTAGCGAGGGCGACATGGGCGTCGTCGTGCTGGACGATACCCCGTTCTATGCCGAATCCGGCGGCCAGGTGGGCGACCGGGGTGAGCTCCGCTCGGTGCATGGCATCTTTGCCGTCGAGGACACCCAGAAGATCCAGGCGACCGTTTTTGGCCATCATGGCGTGGTGACCACGGGCAAGCTCACGGTGGGCAACGGCGTCACCGCCAAG
>NZ_JAQVCN010000020.1 GCF_028689785.1 Zoogloea sp.
GTTCGTCGGCAAACAGGTCAGTCTTGATGGCACTACGCTGTTTCATCGGGATAAGCTGCAGCAGGGGTCAGGACGATGTAATTTTACCAAGGGTGGGCAAGCTGAGGTTTTTCGAGGCGCCCTATAGAATTTATCAATAACGATTAATTTGTGTATTTTGCAGCGGGCGCTTCTGTGCGTTGCCGGCAAAGTGCGTCAGACACTGCGTCTGCGTCCTAATGTGCCCGAGGGTCAAGTCATGTTGTGTAAGCTCGAACAGGAATCCCTTTCGCGGGTGGGACGGCAGTTCGGTCAGCCCCTTGGAGATGGTTACGTGGCAGATCCCGTTTCTGAAGCGGCCATCACGGGGGCGGCCCTGGTCCGGCATCTTGATGATGTCCGTTTCGCCACCCTGAGGGCCCTGCGTCAATTGCTGCGTGCCCTGGACGCGGAGCGGATCGCCATCGGCCTGCTCAGCCCCAACGGGGAGTGCATCCACGAGGAACTGGTCTGGGTCAGCGGGTTTGGCCGTTGCGGGGAGTCGGAGCGGGTTGTGTCCTGCTCTTCGTTCAGTGACGAGCTGCTTCTCTGGTTGGCTTCCCGGGAGGATGCGGTGAGCATTGGTATTGACGCTCGCTCCCCGGCCTGGCATGACTTGCCCTGTGACCAGTTACTGCTGGTGCGTAGCCGTGTTGCGGAACGGAGTCAGCCTTCTCCGGTTCTGATGGCTCAGTTGCGTGGTGGGGTTCGCCTGCAGGAGTCGGCGAGCCACGCCATCTCCATTCTGCTTGAGGAGTACACCACCCGGCGGGCTTCTGCACCGGGAAAGTAGCTCGTGCGCCCGTGCTCAGGGCTGTGTCCGCGGCGTGCCGGCGTGGGTTTGCAGCTGTCGCCAGCAGCTTGCTTCAGGGGCTGCGAGGCAGGTGGCCAGATGTTGGCGGGCGGCGGCGAGATGCCCTTGAGCGGCTTTGCTGAGCGCCTCGCCGAGTTCGAATTTCTCACCCCGGACGCACAGTACGAAGGCTGGCGGCGTGGCCTGCCGGAGCCGTGTGTGTACCTGTAGCACCGCCGCAGGGCTCAGGGCGTGGCTGGAGATCGACGGGGCGGTGGCAGGTGCTGTTTCGTAGAAGGCAAACGGCGCGGGCGTTTCGGTGCCGGCGTCGATGAACAAGGCCAGGTCATGGCCGTCCAGATCCAGGGCGTGCTCGATTTGTAGCTGAAAATCCGCCACCAGCGTGACGTCGGGCCAGCCTTGTGTTTCCAGCTCGGCCATCAGCAGCGGGCCCAGGGCGTCGTCGCCCCGGGACGGGTTGCCCACGGCGAAGATCACCAGGGACACGGTTTCAGCTGCCCGTCACGGCCCGGTCGGCCAGGCTGCCGTCGGCGGCCAGCAATTCCACGGCCAGGGGCATCTTGCCCAGGGCATGGGTGGCGCAGGACAGGCAGGGGTCGAAGGCGCGGATGGCCACTTCGATGTGGTTGAGCAGGCCCTCGGTGAGCTGTCGCCCGTCCAGGTAGCGGCGTGCCACCTGGCGTACGGCTTCGTTCATGGCCTGGTTGTTGTGGGTGGTGGAGACGATCAGGTTGCAGTAGCTCACCAGGTCATCCTCATCCACCCGGTAATGGTGGATCAGAGTGCCTCGGGGCGCTTCAATGATGCCGACGCCTTCGCGCCCCTTGGTGCCCTCCTTCATGCGCTGGTCGGAGAGCAGGTCCGGGTCGTTGAGCAGATCACGGATCACCTCGGCAGCGTGGAGCATCTCGATCATGCGCGCCCAGTGGTAGGCCAGCGGGGCGTGCACCGGCTCGCCTTCACCGTGGGCCACGAAGGCCTGGCGTTCGGCTTCGGCCCGCGCACTGGGGATGAAATCACAGTTCTGCACCCGGGCCAGGGGGCCGACCTTGTACCAGCCCTTGAGGGGCCCGAGATCCTGCATGAAGGGAAATTTCATGTAGCTCCAGGGTTTCACCTCTTCGACGATGTGCTGTTCGTAGTCGGCGCAGGAGATGGCGTCCTTGACGATGTGGCCGCGGGCGTCACGCAGGCGCAGGTGGCCGTCGTACAGGTCCATGGCCCCGTCGGCCCGCACCAGGCTGAACAGGTGGCTGCGGAACAGGCCGAATTCGTCATACAGGGCGCGATCGCTTTCGTGCAGGCGGCGGGCCAGGTGCACCGCTTCGTGGCTCCAGGCGATCATCTGATCGGCGTCGGCGAGCAGTGTGTCGCGCTCGGCGGCGGTGAGTGACTTGTTCACGCCGCCCGGCACCGCGCCCGTGCCGTGCACCCGCTTGCCGGCGGTGATGCGGATCACCTCCTGACCGAACTTGCGCAGCAGCACGCCCTGCCGCGCCACCTCCGGATGGGCCGCGGCCACGCCGACGATGTTGCGCTGCTGGACGGGCGACTCGAAGCCGAAGAGCAGGTCGGGGGACGACAGGTGGAAGAAATGCAGGGCGTGGGACTGGAGGATCTGCCCGTAGTGCATCAGGCGGCGGATCTTCACTGCGGCGGGGGTAAGGGTGAGGGCGCCGACCACCGGGTCGAGGGCCTTGGCGGCGGCCAGGTGGTGGCTCACCGGGCAGATGCCGCACAGGCGCTGCACCATCACCGGGACTTCCCAGTAGGGCCGGCCCTGGATGAATTTCTCGAAGCCGCGGAACTCGACGATGTGCAGCCGCGCTTCTTTCACGTGCCCGGCCTCGTCCAGCAGCAGGGTGACCTTGCCGTGGCCTTCCACTCGCGACACGGGGTCGATGGCCACCCGGCGCAGGTTCTCCCGGTTGGCGGCGGTTTCCAGTTCGAAGCTCATGGCGTGAACCTCAGTCGTAGTGCAGCAGGCCGCCGGTGAGGCGCGGGCTGCGGCCGGCGATCAGGTCGGTGAGGAACTTCCAGATGGCCGGCCCCGAAGGCGGGCAGCCGGGCAGGAAGTAGTCGATGCGCACCACCTCGTGGATGGGCCGCACCTTGTCCAGGGGCAGGGGCAGCTCCGGATCGTTGGGGATCTGGCCGTTGGCGATGCCAGGGCGGAACTGATAGACCTCGCGCAGGCATTCGGACAGGGGCAGGTGGTTGCGCTGGGCCGGCAGGCCGCCATTGACGGCACAGGCGCCGAGGGCGATCAGGGTCTTGCAGTTCCGGCGGAAGGCGCGCAGCACGTGCACGTTTTCGGCATTGCACACGCCGCCTTCGATCAGGCCGATGTCGCAGGGCCCCACCTCCTTGATGTCGGTGAGGGGGGACCGGTCGAACTCGATCAGTTCGACGAGCTCGAACAGGTGCTCGTCGATATCCAGGAAGGACATATGGCAGCCGAAGCAGCCCGCCAGGGAGGTAGTGGCGACGCGCAGCTTGCGGGCAGGGGCGCTCATGAGTCCTCCTCCTGGAGCTTCAGGCTGCGGATGCTGGACGTGTCGTAGGTGCGCTCGCCAATGGGCACGGCGAACCCCGGCCCCTTGTGCAGGATGACGCCCACCGGGCAGATGTGGGCTGCCATGTCATCCTTGCTGAAGTCGGTATCGGCCAGCCGTCCCGATTCTGCATTGACGACAAGGTGCTTGTGAATACCGCGCCCGGTAAGGGCAAAGACCGATTTTCCATCCACGTCCCGGCTGGCGCGCACGCACAGCTCGCAGAAGATGCAGCGGTTGAAGTCGAGCAGGACGTCCGGGTGGGAAGCGTCCACCGGGCGGTCGGGGTAGAAGTGGCGGAAGCGCGAGGTGAGCATCTCGTATTCGTAGCCCAGGGCCTGCAGCTCGCAGCTGCCGCTCTTCTCGCAGGACGGGCAGAAGTGGTTGCCCTCCACGAAGAGCATCTGCAGCAGGCCGCGGCGCTCACCGTTCATCTCGGGGGTGTTGCTCTCCACCTCCCAGCCTTCCCTGGCCGGCGTGGCGCAGGCCGACACATGCCGGCCGGCGGCCTTGACGATGCACAGCTTGCAGCTGCCATGGGCGGGAAAGTCCTTGTGCCAGCACAGGCTGGGGATGTAGTGCCCGGCCTGGCGGGCGGCTTCAAGGATGCTCTGACCGTCTGCGAAGGGGACGGGCTGTCCGTCGAGGAGGAACTGTTTCATCGGGCATCCTCCTCGTGGGTCTTGAGATGGGCGCCGGGGTCATCCCGGGCGGTGAGCTGGCGGGCTTCGGCCAGGGCGGCGTCCAGGTCGAAGGCGGGCTCGAAGTCCAGGGACACCAGGCGCCGCTCATAGGCCGGGCGGAACTTCTGCAGGGTGTCGATCACCGGGTTGGGGGCGGCGCTGCCCAGGCCGCAGTGGCTGGCGTTCTTGAGCAGGCGGTCGAGCCAGTCGATGTCGGCCAGATCGGCCTGGGCGCCGTGGCCAGCGGCCAGCTTGTCCATGAAGCCCTTCAGCAGTGCGGTGCCGACCCGGCACGGGGTGCAGAAGCCGCAGCTCTCGTGGGCGAAGAAGTGCACGAAGCTGCGCGCCACCTCGAAGAGGTCGCGGGTGCCGTCGAAGATCATGAAGGCGCCGGCGGTGGGCACATCCTCGTAGGCGATGCGGCGCTGGAATTCGTAGGCCGCCAGGCACATGCCGGAGGCGCCGCCCACCTGCACCGCCTGGGTGTCGCTGGCACCGCAGTCTTCCAGCACCCGGGCGATGGAGACGCCGAAGGGGTATTCGTAGATGCCGGGCGCGGCGCAGTCGCCGGAGATGGACAGCAGCTTGGTGCCGGCCGATTGGGCCGTGCCGGTGGCCGCAAAGGCTTCGCCGCCGTGGAGGGCGATGAGGCAGGTCTTGGCCAGGGTCTCCACGTTGTTCACCACCGTCGGCCGGCCCAGGTAGCCGTGGGTGACAGGGAAGGGCGGGCGGATGCGGGGCGTGCCGCGTTTGCCTTCCAGGGATTCGATGAGCGCCGATTCCTCCCCGCACACATAGGCGCCGGCGCCCAGGTGGATGCGGATGTCGAAGTGAAAGCCGGCCTGTCCGAGGATACCGTTGCCCAGCAGCTGCGCGGCCCGGCGCCGGGCCAGCACTGCCTTGAGTTGCGGGCGGAGATACTGGTATTCGCCGCGCAGGTAGAGAAAGCCTT
This sequence comes from Zoogloea sp., assembly GCF_028689785.1. GTDB lineage: Bacteria > Pseudomonadota > Gammaproteobacteria > Burkholderiales > Rhodocyclaceae > Zoogloea. Next base: position 5,023 of record NZ_JAQVCN010000020.1, read on the forward strand.
CCGTCGCACCCACCGCCCAGGCGGCCAGGGTCATGCCTTCAAAGACCAGATCGGCAAAGCGGTTGAGCAGCACCCGGTCCTTGAAGGTGCCGGGTTCGCCCTCGTCGGCATTGCAGACGATCACCTTGGCCTCGCCGGGGGCGTTGCGGGCGCTGGCCCATTTGACGGCAGTGGCGAAGCCGGCACCGCCGCGGCCGCGCAGGTTGGAGAGCTGCATCTCGGCCAGCCAGCCGGCCCGGTTACGGGCGACGGCGGCGGCCAGGGCCTCGCCGGGCTGCATGGTGAGGTCGAGGAGGGCATCCCGGCGCCGGATGTTGTCCTCAATCTGGAAATACTCGGCGGGCCACAGTTCGAGGGGGCGCTGCTGGCGGATCAGTTCGGCGATCTCGTTGATGCGCCGGTGGCTGAGCTGGCTGATGGCGTGGCCATTGACCAGCATGGCCGGGCCCTGGTCGCACAGGCCGGTGCAGGATGTCGCGGCGATGCTGACCAGGCCGTCCTCGGAGAGCTTGCCGGGTTCGATCCACAGCTTGCCGCACAGGGCATCCATCAGCTCGGCATTGCCCAGCATGCGGTCGGTGATGTTGTCGGAGAACAGCACCCGGTAGTGGCCAGCGGGGCGGGTGTGGAGAAAGCTGTAGAACCCGGCCACACCCTCCACCCGGGCGCGGGGCAGATTCAGGGCCCGGGCGATGTGGCTGAGGGTAGGGGGAGAAAGCCAGCCTTCGAGGGCCTGGGTATCGATCAGAATCTGCAGCAGTTCGGTCGGCTGATGGCCGTGCTGCTGGAGGATGCCGTCGAGGGCTGCTCCGGGGATGGGCGGCTGCGTATGCACGGACTTCTCCAGCAGGGACGACGCAGCAAGTATGCGCCGGGCAAGTCGGGCCGGTTTGCGCTGGATCAGAAAAGACGCTTGGGCGATCAGGGGTGCTGCGGGCGCCGCCAGTGCTTCAGCTCGGGGAACAGGCGCTGGCTGGCAGCCACCACCAGCAGGGTCAGCGCACCGCCGCCGGTCACCGCCAGTACCGGCCCCACGGCGGCGGCGAGAAGGCCCGATTCCAGCGCACCCAGTTCGTTCGACGAACTGATGAAAACCCGGTTTACGGCGGCGACGCGGCCGCGCAGGGCATCGGGTGTGGCCTGCTGGATGACCGTCTGGCGGATCACCACACTGATGCTGTCCAGCCCGCCCAGCAGGGCCAGGGTGATGAGGGACAGCGGAAAGTGGGTGGACAGGCCGAACACCATGGTCATCAGCCCGAAGCCCCCCACTGCCCCCAGGAACAGTCGCCCGTCCAGAGCCACGCCGAAGCGGGCCATGGCCAGCCCGGCCACGGCGGCGCCCACGGCCGGGGCGGTGCTGAGCATGCCCAGCCCGGCAGGCCCGACCTGCAGGATGTCCTTGGCGTATACCGGCAGCAGCGCCACTGCGCCGCCAAAGAGTACCGCCAGCAGGTCGATGGACATCACCGCGAGGAGTAGCCGGGTGCTGCGGATGTGGGTGAAGCCGGCCAGCATCTCGCGCAGGCGGCCGCGGCCACCGGGCGCCGGCGCCTGGCCGCGGGAGCGCTGGCGGATGGCCAGGGTCGCCGCCAGGGCGACGAGGATGAACACTGTGTTGGCCGCGTGGATGGGCAGGGCTGAGTGGAACACGGCCAGCCCCAGGCCGGCCAGTGCGGGCGCGGCCATCGAGGCCACCTGATGCAGCGAGCTGGCCAGGGCAATGGCCCGGGCCAGCTGTGCCGGCGGGACCAGGGTGGGCATCAGGGCATCCCGGGCGGGCCGGTTGAGGATCTGGGCGCAGCCCGAGAGCAGCAGGGCGCCGTAGGTCCAGGCCACACCCAGGTTCAGCCAGGCGGCGGCGCCCAGCAGCAGGGCGGCTGAGGCACTGAGTGCCAGGCTGGTGACGATCACGCTGCGTCGTTCGAAGCGGTCTGCAACTTGGCCGGCGGGCAGGAAGAACAGCAGGATGGGCAGGAACTGGGCCAGGCCGACCAGGCCCAGGGCCAGGGAGGAGCCGGTCTGCTCATACACCGACCACCCCACGGCCACGCCCTGGCCGAAGTGGACCAGGGCGCCCATGATGCTGATCAGCAGGTAGAGCCGGAAGTCCCGGGGCAGTGCGGCCTTCACCCGCTGGGGTCAGCCCGTGACCGCCCGGCGGATGCGGGCCAGGCCTTCTTCCAGGCGGGCCGGCGGGCAGCCGAAGTTGAGGCGCACGAAGCCTGGCAGGCCGAAGTCCTTGCCGTCGGAGAGGCCTACGCCGGCCTTCTCGAAGTATTGGGCAGCGTTGTCGATGCCCTTGGCGGCCAGCCAGTCGCGGCAGTCTATCCAGGCCAGGTAGGTGGCCTCCACCGGTGTGGTGGACAGGCCGGGAAGGGCGTTGATGGCTTCGATGGTCCGGGCTGCGTTGCTGCGCAGGGTGGCGATGAGGGCCTCGCGCCAAGGGCCGCAGTCTCGATAGGCGACTTCGGTGGCGGTGAGGCCCAGCACATTCACGTGGGGCACGATGCCGGCCATGGCGCGCTTGTAGCGGGCGCGCAGGGTGGCGTCGGGGATGATGGCGAAGGCGCAGTACAGGGCCGGGATGTTCCAGGTCTTGGACGGAGCCATCAGGGTGATGCTGCGGCGGGCGACACTTGCGTCCAGGGCGGCAATGGGGATGTGCGGCGTGGCCGGGTCGAGGACCAGGCCGCAGTGGATCTCGTCGGAGCAGATCATCAGGTCGTGGCGCTCGGCCAGGGCGGCGATGCGGCCCAGCTCGTCCCGGTCGAAGACACGGCCCACCGGGTTGTGGGGGTTGCACAGCATGAACAGGCGCACCCCATCGGCTACAGCGGCCTCGGTGGCAGGCCAGTCCCATTCCCAGCGCTGGCCGTTGTTGAGCAGCGGCGTGGTGACCAGGCGTTGTCCGAAATTGGCTGGGGCGTGCAGGAAGGGCGGGTACACCGGAGTTGCGGTGAACACCCCGTCTCCGGGCTGGCCGACGGCGCGCACCGCCACATTGAAGCCCGTGACCACTCCCGGGAGCCACACCAGCCACTCAGGCTGGATGCGCCAGGCGTGGTCGCGGGCGATGCCTTCGACCACCGCCTCAAGCACCGAAGGCCACGGGTCGGCGTAGCCGAACACCCCGTGGTCGATGCGCGCGTGGAGGGCGTCCAGCACCGCAGGGGGAGCGGCAAAATCCATGTCGGCCACCCACATGGGAATCACGTCGTGGCCGGCGTAGCGACGCCATTTGATGCTGTCGGAGCCGGTGCGATCCGGAGCGGTGCTAAAGTCGAAGGCAGCCAAGGTGTCAGACTTCCAGGTGCTGGAAGAGCACGGTGGACAGGTAGCGCTCGCCGAAGGACGGGATGATCACCACCACCAGCTTGCCGGCGTTCTCGGGGCGTTCGGCTACCTGCAGGGCGGCCCACACGGCGGCGCCGGAGGAGATGCCCACCAGCAGGCCTTCTTCGGTGGCCAGGCGGCGGGCCGTGTCGAGGGCTGCATCATTGGGAACCTGCACGACCTCGTCGTACACCTGGGTGTTGAGGATGCCCGGCACGAAGCCCGCGCCGATGCCCTGGATGGGGTGGGGGCCACGCTGGCCGCCGGAGAGGATGGGGCTGGCGGCGGGCTCCACGGCCACCACCTTGACCCCGGGCTTGCGTTCCTTGAGCACTTCACCCACGCCGGTGACGGTGCCGCCGGTGCCCACGCCGGAGACGAAGATGTCCACCTGGCCGTCAGTGTCGGCCCAGATCTCCTCGGCCGTGGTCTGGCGGTGGATGGCCGGGTTGGCGGGGTTCTCGAACTGCTGGGGGATGAAGTAGCGGGGATCGGCGGCAGCCAGCTCCTCGGCCTTCTTCACGGCGCCGGGCATGCCTTCTGGGCCGGGGGTGAGGATCAGGTCGGCGCCATAGGCTTTTAGCAGCAGCTTGCGTTCGCGACTCATGGTTTCGGGCATCACGAAGGCACACTTGTAGCCGCGGGCGGCACAGACCATGGCCAGGCCGATGCCGGTGTTGCCGGAGGTGGGCTCAAGGATGATGGTGCCGGGGCCGATCTTGCCGGCGGCCTCGGCAGCGTCGAGCATGGCTGCGGCGATACGGTCCTTGACGCTGTGGGCCGGATTGAAGAACTCCAGCTTGAGGGCCACGGTGGCGCCGCTGGCCGGGGCCAGGCGATTGAGCTTGACCAGGGGAGTGTTGCCGATCAGCTCGGCCACGTTGTTGGCGATGCGCATGGTGAATCTCCGTGTCAGGAAAATTGAATGAAGGCTTAATTCATTCTAGGGTCGTACCTGTCATTGTTTTAGATCAAGAGAGAATATTCAAATAATTCCCGGGGGTGACGAGGCCGAGGTGTCTGCCCATCGGGCGGTATCGAAGACGATCGCCTCACCGTCCCGTCGCCACTGCACCTGGTCGTGGCGTACCGCCAGCCACCAGGTTTGGGTGGGTTGTTCGGGAGCGCTACGGGCGAAGGCCGCCGGGGTCAGGACGGCTACACACCAGGCGGGGCCTGGGGCGCGTACTGAGGCGTACACGATGGCGCCGATGGCAGCCTCGCGGGCTTGGCGGGCTAGGGCCTGGGTGGCGTGGTAGTCGGAAGGGTGGCACCAGGCTGCGTGGTCCCGGTCCAGGGGCGGCTGGCGCAGGTCAATGGCGGTGGTGGCGATGCGGGTGCGGAAGGCGGTGTGGGCCACCGGGTCGAGACGCTCCAGGGCTGGTGCGTCACGCAGGAAGCACCAGCGCCAGTAGCCCAGTTCGGCACAGGCCGTGGCAACGTAGTCGGCGCCGTAGAAGACGCCGGGGTCGGCGCCGCTGCGAAAGCGTGAGCCACCCTGCCGGGGGCTGTAGCGAAAGGGGGCTGCCAGCAGGTAGTTGAGGCCCGCGGTGCTGTCTGCTGCGGGGGGTTTGCTGCCTTCGAGCAGGGCTTCGAGGAGGTCCTGCTCGGCCCTGTCGTCCACCAGTTTCATGGTGGAGGCGATGTGCTGGGCTTCGACCATGCGCCATACGTCGGCGTGCCAGGGGCGGGCCTCAGACGACAGCTCGGGAGGCATCCAGGTAGTGAACGACACGCACAAGGCCTTCGGTATTGCGGATCAGGTCGACCGGGCGGCCGTTGAGGGCAAGGTTGTCACTGGTGAGCCATTTGCGGGCGGTGGCCTCGTCACCGACGATGGAGTCGAGGGCCCGGAACAAGCGTACCAGCAGGAGGGCAAAGTCCCACTCCTTGCGCTTCGGATCAAGATGGTAGTTGCCGGCGCACAAGCGGCTGATGCTGGCAGGGCTGAGGCCCAGAACCTGGGCCAGCAGGGCGCGGGACAAGCCTAGCCGTTCGGCAGCGCGGGCTACCGCCTTGCCGAGCACCGCGGCGGCGTTGGGCTGAGGAGGGGCGGCACGGGCGAGGGCAGTCATGGGCATCCTTTCTTGAGAAATTATAATTTCATTTTCTTTCTGATGAAAGGTTGTGCCTTAGAGTTGCCGGATCTTGTCGAGGAGTGCCGTAGTGGAGCGCTGGTGTTCGAAGGGGATGGAATGGACGCTGCCGCCCCGGGCCAGGGTCTCCGCGGCGCCGACGATGCGCTCAGGCGCCCAGTCTCCGCCCTTCACCAGCACCTCGGGCTGGCATTCGAGGATGCGGGCGATGGGGGTGTCCTCATCGAACCAGGTGACCAGGTCAACGCAGCCCAGAGATGCCATCACGGCGAGGCGATCCTGCAGGGTGTTGATCGGGCGGTCGTCGCCTTTGCCCTGACGGCGCACCGAGGCGTCGCTATTGAGGGCGACGATCATGGCTGCGCCGAGGGCACGGGCTTGGGCCAGGTAGGTGACATGGCCCCGGTGCAGGATGTCGAAGCAGCCGTTGGTGAACACCAGGGGGCGGGGCAGGCTGGCGATGCGGGCCTTGAGTTGGTCCGGTGGGCAGATGCGGGCTTCGAAGGCGGGGGCGGGGTACATGGGTAGATCCGGTTTGGGGCAGGGCAGGAATTATGAGCTACCGGGTGGCAGGGGCGAAGAGGGAGGGCGGGCGCTCAGTGGCGGTTGCCGTAGCCGGCGATGCCGATCATCAGCCGCACCAGGCCGTAGGCGGTCCAGTTGATCAGGCGCTGGAGGGGCGAGCCTCGCTGCCACCGGGCCGGGTGGATCTCTTCGCCACCGGCGGCGATGGCCTGTTCCAGGCGGCTGCGCAGCATGGTGGCGAAGCCCTGGTGGCGCACCAGCACGTTGGCCTCCCGGGCCAGCAGCAGGCTGAAAGGGTCGATGTTGCTGGAGCCGACGGTGGCCCAGTGATCGTCCATGACGGCGACCTTGGCGTGGAGGTAGCTGCGGTGATATTCGACGATGCGGATGCCGGCATCGAGAAGCTGACCGTAGAAGGCGCGGGTGGCGCGCTGCTGGATGGGGTGGTCGGCCAGGCCCTGGATCAGCAGGGTGATGCGCACGCCGCGCCGGGCAGCGTCGAGGAGCGCCTGGCGGAAGCGCCGGCCGGGCAGAAAGTAGGCGTTGGCCAGCAGGATGTCGCGGCGGGCGCTGGCGATGCCCAGCAGGTAGGCGTTTTCGATATCGTGGCGATGGCGGATGTTGTCGCGGATGACCAGTGCGGCGTCCATGTCGCCGCAGGGCAGGGGGCAGGCTGGAGGTTTGCCGACAAGGCGCAGGCGTTGCCGGAAGGATGCCCAGGCGACCAGCTCCCACACCCGCCGCACGGTGGCGTGGATTGGGGCAAGGAGCGGCCCTTCGAGGTGCACGGCGTAATCTTGACGGGGGGCTGTGACCTTGGGGTCTTCGAAGTCGCTGACAATGTTGATGCCACCCACGAAGGCGATGCGGCCATCTACCACGGCAAGCTTGCGGTGCAGGCGGCGCAGGCGGCGTCGGCGCAGGGACAGGGTGCTGACCTCGCGGCGGTAGATGAGCACATGCACGCCGGCAGTGGTCAGTGCCTCCATCATCTCGTCGACAAACTCACGGCCACCGAAGCCATCCACCAACACCCGCACGGTGACGCCGCGGCGGGCGGCTTGCTGGAGGGCCCGGGAGACTTCCTGGCCAGTCTCGTCGTTGGCGAAGATGTAGGTCTCGAGGAAGATTTCGGTGCAGGCTCCGTCAATGGCGCCGATCAATGCCGGGAAGAACTCGGCGCCGTTCTCGAGCAGGGTCAGGGCGTTGCCGGGGTGCCAGGCGATGCTCATGGGCTCAGCGGGAGCGCAGCTGCGCGGTGAGGGCCGCGTGGTCGGAAATCTGGCTCCAGGGCTGGCCGTAGTGCACCTCGGCCTTATCCACCTGAAAGCCGCGCACGTAGATGCGGTCGAGGCGCAGGACCGGCAGGGTGCTGGGAAAGCTCCGCGCCGGGCGGCCGCGGATGGAGACGAAGGCCTCGGTCACCCCGAGCTGGCCGGTCAGGCAGTCGTCGGCGTGGTTGCGCCAGTCATTGAAGTCGCCTGCGATGATGAGCGGTGCGCCATCGGGGGCGAGGGCGTCCAGACGCCGGACCAGGGCCGCCATCTGACGCCGCCGGCTGCCGGCGGTGAGGCCGAGGTGCACGCATACGCAATGCACCGGCTGGCTTACGTTGGCCACGTGTATCTCGCAGTGAAGCAGGCCACGGCTCTCGAAGCGGTGGTCGGAGACGTCTTCGTTCGCCTGGGACAGGATGGGGTGGCGACTGAGGATGGCATTGCCATGGTGGCCGTGGCCGTAGACGGCGTTGCCGCCATAGGCTGTCTGCTGCCACATGTCACCTGCCAGGAACTCGTGCTGGGGCTGCTCGGGCCAGTCTGCGTGGCGCCGGGCATGGCGTAGATGCATGCCCTGCACCTCCTGCAGAAAGACCACGTCGGCACCGAGCAGGCGCAGGCGGTCTCGCAGGTCGTGGATGGACAGGCGCCGGTTGAACTGGGAAAAGCCTTTGTGGATGTTGTAGGTACAGATGCGCAGGGTGCTCATCGGATCTCCTTTCTATCCATTCTGCCTTCAACAGCATGGTGCTGCATGTTGCGTTCCATGAAAAACGGCGCCTGTGGGCGCCGTCTTGAGCGGGAGCGGTGGCAAGGGGTCAGGATACTGCCAGCATCCGATCCAGGGCCAGCTTGGCCAGGGCCGCTTCGTGCTCGGGCACGGTGATGCGGTTGACCACCTTGCCGTCGGCCAGGTTCTCCAGCGTCCAGGCCAGGTGCTGGGGGTCGATGCGCTGCATGGTCGAGCACATGCACACGGTTGGGGCCATGAACTGGACAATCTTGCCTTCCGGCTTGACCTCTTCGGCCAGGCGGTTGACCAGGTTGAGCTCGGTGCCCACCAGCCAGCGGGTGCCGGGGTCGGAGCCCTTGATGACGTTGATGATGTACTCGGTGGAGCCCACGTAGTCGGACTGACGGCACACCTCCAGAGCGCTCTCCGGGTGGGAGATCACCTTGCCATCCGGATACTGGTTGCGGAACTTGATGATGTGCGCCGGCTGGAACATCTGGTGCACCGAGCAATGCCCCTTCCAAAGCAGGATCTTGGCTTTGCGGATCTGCTCGACGCTGAGGCCGCCGTATTCGAGGTCCGGGTCCCACACCACCATCTCGTCCAGGGGGATGCCCTTCTTGAAGCCGGTCCAGCGTCCCAGGTGCTGGTCGGGGAAGAACAGCACCTTCTCGCGCTGGGCGAAGGCCCAGTCGAGGATGGTAGGGGCATTGGTGGAGGTGCACACGATGCCGCCATGCTCGCCGCAGAACGCCTTCAGGTCTGCGGCGGAATTGATGTAGGTGACGGGGGTGATGAGTGCGTCCGGGGTGTCAAGGACCTCGGCCAGCTCGCGCCAGCAGCGCTCGACCTTGGCCAGGTTGGCCATGTCGGCCATTGAACAGCCGGCGGCCAAGTCGGGCAGGATGGCCTGCTGATGCGGCTTGGACATGATGTCGGCGACTTCTGCCATGAAGTGCACGCCGCAGAAGACGATGAACTCGGCGTCCGTCTCCGAGGCCAGGCGCGAAAGCTTGAGGGAGTCGCCGGTGAGGTCGGCGTACTGGTAGACATCGGCGCGCTGGTAGTGGTGACACAGCAGCACAGCCCGGTCGCCGAGGCGCTCACGGGCAGCACGGATGCGCGAGTGGGCGTCATTATCGGAGAGGGTATTGAAGCGGTCGAAACTGATGGGAACGGCTAGCATCTGCTTGTCCTGTGGTGTTCAGCCCTGGGTCCATGGCAGGCTGGCGTGGCGCCAGCCCCCGACCCGGTTGCGGTGCCCGTTGGCGTCTTTGTCGCCCTCGAAGCCTTCCAGAATGTTGTAGGCATTGGTGTAGCCTGAATTGGCCGCCAGCGTGGCCGCGGCATTGGAGCGCGCGCCGCTGCGGCACAGGAACATCACCAGTGCCTCTGGGTCGACCTGGCGCTTGAACTGGGCCAGGAAGTGGGTGTTGGGTTCATTGCCCGGATAGATCATCCACTCGATCTCGACGGCGTTGGGAACGCGACCGACCCAGTCCCATTCGGCGCGGGTGCGCACGTCCACCAGCTTCGAGCCGGGGGCAAGCTGGAGTACGTCCCAGGCTTCCCGGGGGGTGAGGGCGCCTGCATAGGGAAGGCCCAGACTGCGGGCCCGCTCCTGAGCGAGGGCGAGAGTATCACTGAGTTTTCCCATGGCACGCATCCGATGAGATGAGGGGTCTGCGAGTATACCGCCGCACCCCGGACCCGCAAGGGATGTGTGCATGGCGCGTGGCTGTGCCTGGCGCCGGGTGTGTTACGCCTTGTTGTGTGGCGTGGACGAAGGCTTGGGGCTGTCTGTCTGCACCATAATCGGGCGTCTTTTTGGATTGTTGCACCATTTTGGTGCTTGTTTTTTCTGGGGCGCCGGGTCGAAGCCTTGTGGCACAATGAGGTGTTCAAGTTTTTAGGGTGGCATGATTTCTGCTTGTCGTGTTGCCTGGCTTATTGTTGTAACCACTACATCTTTTCCACTGCGCAGCAGATTCAACCCGTTAGGAGTGAGTTATATGACCCCGCAAGACGTCATGAAGATCGTCCAGGAGAACGAAGTTAAGTTCGTCGACTTCCGCTTCACCGACACCAAGGGTAAGGAGCACCACGTCGGTGTGCCCGTCAGCGCCTTCGATGAAGACAAGTTCGAAAGCGGTCATGCCTTTGACGGTTCCTCCATCGCGGGCTGGAAGGGTATTCAGGCCTCCGACATGCTGCTGATGCCGGACCCCAACACCGCCTACATCGACCCGTTCTTCGACGAGACCACCCTGGTCCTGTCCTGTGACGTTATCGACCCGGCCGACGGCAAGGGCTACGACCGTGACCCGCGTTCCATCGCCAACCGTGCCGAGGCTTACCTCAAGTCCTCCGGTATTGGCGATACCGCCTTCTTTGGCCCGGAACCCGAATTCTTCATCTTCGACTCCGTCGAGTGGAAGGTGGATATGTCCGGCGCGTACCACAAGATCTTCTCCGAAGAAGGTGCCTGGTCGTCCGACATCAAGTACGAAGGTGGCAACACCGGCTACCGTCCCGCCGTGAAGGGTGGTTACTTCCCCGTTCCCCCGGTCGACTCCTTCAACGACATGCGTGCCGCCATGTGTCTGGCTCTCGAAGCCTGCGGCGTGCCAGTTGAAGTGCACCACCATGAAGTGGCAAACGCCGGCCAGAACGAAATCGGCACCAAGTTCGACACCCTGGTGCGTCGCGCCGACCAGACCCAGATCCTGAAGTACATCGTCCAGAACGTTGCCCACCAGTACGGCAAGACGGCCACCTTCATGCCCAAGCCCATCGTTGGTGACAACGGTTCAGGCATGCACGTGCACCAGTCCATCTGGAAGGACGGCAAGAACCTGTTCGCCGGCAACGGCTACGCCGGCCTGTCCGAGACCGCCCTGTTCTACATCGGTGGCATCATCAAGCACGCCAAGGCCCTGAATGCCATCACCAACCCGCTGACCAACTCCTACAAGCGTCTGGTTCCGCACTATGAAGCCCCGGTGAAGCTGGCCTACTCTGCCAAGAACCGTTCCGCTTCCATCCGCATTCCTTTCGTGAATAGCGAAAAGGCCCGTCGTATCGAGACCCGGTTCCCGGATCCGGGCGCAAACCCCTACCTGTGCTTCGCTGCGCTGATGATGGCCGGCCTCGACGGCATCCAGAACAAAATCCACCCGGGCGACCCCGCCGACAAGAACCTCTACGACCTGCCGCCGGAAGAAGACGCGCTCATCCCGACCGTCTGCGCCAGCCTCGACGAGGCCCTGGCCGCCCTCGACAAGGATCGTGAGTTCCTGACCCGTGGTGGTGTGTTCAGCAACGACTTCATCGACTCCTTCATTGCCCTCAAGCAAGAAGAAGTAAACCGTCTGCGCGTTGAAGTGCATCCGGTTGAGTTCGAGATGTACTACGCCATCTGATCTCCAGATCGGAGCCGGTCAGCGTGCTGACCGGTTGCTGCGTTACAAAAGGACGGGCTCAGGCCCGTCCTTTTGTTTTTGGCCTATGTTTGTATTTGGCCGGACCGGCCCCTACACTAGCTGCGCTTCCGGAATAACTGTGCTGATGATGATCTCGAGAATCTCCCTTTCGCTAGCTGCCCTGCTGTGCTTTTCGCCGGCTTGGGCGGATATCTACAAGTGTGTCGATGAGGCAGGCCACATCACCTATACCAATGCCAAGGCGTCCGGCCGGGGGTGCAGTCTGCTGGCGCGTGATCAGGCTGTTTCGTCGGTTCCCGGGCCGGGGCCCTCACGCCCTGCCGCAGCGCCCCAAAGTAGTGCATCATCCGCAGGGGTGGGCTTTCCGAAGGTTGATACCGGCACCCAAAAGGCGCGTGACAGTGATCGGCGTCGCATCCTCGACGAGGAGCTCGCCAGCGAGCAACGGGCGTTGGATGCAGCCCGCAGGGAGCTTGCAAGCCAGGAAAGCGTCCGCTCCGATGAGCGCAATTACCAGAAGGCCCTTGAGCGCTTGCAGCCTTACAAGGACAAGCTGCAGATCCACGAGCGCAACATCGAAGCCCTGCGCAAGGAAATCGCGAATCTCCGCTGACGGCCGGGATCGCCGCACGGGGTGGGCATGTTGATGATTGCCCGGGCAAGTGGTCTGCTTCTTGCATTGATCTGCCCATATGCAAACCGACCAGCCCCCCAGCCCCGTCTCTCCTTTCGCCGGCCTTGAGCTGCTGTCCTCTGCCGTGGTGTTGGTAGACGATGAACTCATCGTTCGCTACCTGAACCCCGGGGCGGAGAACCTGTTTGCGGCGAGCAGCCGCAAGATAGTCGGCTATTCCTTGCGCCGCCTGCTGGGCGAACCAGCCGGGCTGGCCAATGCGCTCAACAATGTCCTGCGGGATAACTGGAGCTACACCGGACACAATCTGACTGTGGCACGCCCCGGAATGGAGACCTTGCAGCTCGACTGCACCGTTACACCGGTCGATTCCGTCAATGCACGCCTGCTTCTGGAGTTTCGTCCGATGGACGCGCACCTGAAAGTGGCGCGCGAGGAGCAACTGGCGCACCAACAACAGGCAAGCCGCGAGTTGATCCGCAATCTGGCTCACGAAATCAAGAACCCGCTTGGGGGCATTCGCGGATCGGCCCAGTTGCTGGAGCGCGAACTGGACGACCCGCAACTCCGTGAATACACCCAGGTGATCATCGCCGAGGTGGATCGCCTGCAGGATCTGATGAACCGGCTGCTCACGTCCCACCGGATGATGCAGCCCTCCCAGCTCAATCCCCATGACGTGCTGGAGCGGGTCCGGCGCCTGATCCTGGCAGAGTTTCCGTCCGTCGGTGTGCGGCGGGATTACGACACCAGCCTGCCCTACATCACCGGTGACAGGGAGCAACTGATCCAGGCGATCCTGAACATCGCCCGTAATGCGGCCCAGGCCTTGCACGGTGATGGCGAGATCGTGCTGCGCACCCGGGCGGCCCGCCAGGTCACGCTGGCCAAGCGCCGCTTCAAGCTGGCCTTGCAACTGCAGGTGATCGATAACGGCCCCGGCATCCCGGACAGCATTCGCGACAAGATTTTCTATCCCCTGGTGTCCGGTCGAGAGAATGGCAGTGGCCTGGGCTTGTCGCTGGCCCAGAGCTTCATCGAACAGCATCAGGGTGCGATTGAGGTGGAGTCCCGCCCGGGGCGCACCTGTTTCACGATCTTCCTGCCGATCGCCAGGGACCTGGAATCATGAGTGGATGGTTATGCACCACTATGGTGCCCATTCGTTGAACCCCTTTGTTTGCCTGTATCAAACTTGTGCGCGTGAATGACATGAATGCAGTATGGATAGTTGATGATGACCGCTCGATCCGGTGGGTGCTGGAAAAGGCCCTGGCCCGGGAGGAGATCCCGTACAAGAGCTTCGGCTCTGCCGGCGAGGTGCTGGCGGCGCTGGAGAGTTCTTCCCAGGCGCCACGGGTGCTGCTCTCCGACATCCGCATGCCCGGCGAATCGGGCCTGACCCTGCTGTCCAAGGTCAAGGCACGCTTCCCGCACATGCCGGTGATCATCATGACCGCCTACTCCGATCTGGACAGCGCGGTGGCGGCCTTCCAGGGGGGCGCCTTCGAATATCTTCCCAAGCCCTTCGACGTGGACCAGGCCGTCGAACTGGTGCGCCGCGCCATCGACGAGAGCGCCCACCAGGCGGGTTCGGAAGAGGTGCTCAGCGCCGTGCCCGAGATCCTCGGCCAGGCCCCGGCCATGCAGGAGGTCTTCCGGGCCATCGGCCGTCTGTCCCAGTCCCACGCCACGGTGTTGATCAACGGTGAGTCCGGTTCGGGCAAGGAGCTCGTCGCCCGAGCCCTGCATCGCCACAGCCCGCGCAAGGATGCCCCCTTCATCGCCATCAACACCGCCGCCATTCCCCGTGACCTGCTGGAGTCGGAGCTGTTCGGCCATGAGCGCGGTGCCTTCACCGGCGCCCAGACCATGCGCCGGGGGCGTTTCGAGCAGGCTGAAGGCGGCACCCTGTTTCTTGATGAAATCGGTGACATGCCCGCCGAGCTGCAGACCCGCCTGCTTCGCGTGCTGTCGGACAACAACTTCTACCGAGTCGGCGGGCATCAACCCATCAAAGCCAATGTGCGGGTCATCGCTGCTACCCATCAGAACATGGAAGAGCGAGTCCGTCAGGGCTTGTTCCGGGAGGATCTGTTCCACCGCCTCAACGTGATCCGCCTGCGTCTGCCGCCTCTGCGCGAGCGCCGCGAGGACATTCCGCCCCTGGCCAAGCACTTCATCGCCCTGTCGGCCCAGGAACTGGGCGTCGAAGCCAAGCGCCTGTCGGAGAGCACCCTCAAATACCTCCAGAGCCTGGACTTTCCCGGCAATGTGCGTCAGCTCGAGAACCTCTGCCACTGGCTTACCGTGATGGCACCCGGCCAGACCGTGGAAGTGGCCGATCTGCCCCCCGAGCTGAAGGACCAACCGACCCGGGAGCAGCCGGCCAACTGGGGCGATGCCCTGATGGCCGAGGCTGATCGCTCCCTGGCCCAGAATCCGGGTGAGGTCTTCGACCGCCTGAGCAAGGACTTCGAACGCATCCTCATCCGGCGAGCCCTGGCTGCCACTGGCGGGCGGCGCATCGAGGCGGCTCAGCTGCTCGGGATTGGTCGCAATACCATCACCCGCAAGATCCAGGAGCTGGGGCTGGAAGATCCGGATCCGGTTTGAAACGCCCCTCCTGAGCTGCAGAGCGGGTGTCTGAACCCCGTTCCTCGCCATCAAAGGGCTGCGTCCGCTGCGCAGGGCGCCCGCCATACTCCATAATGACTGGCTTGTATTCATTAGCCGGGAATTGATTCTTGGACCGTTCCGATTACGAAGCCCTCGATGCGGGGGCGGTGGCGGCTGCGCTGGGTGACCTGGCCAGCGCCTTTTCAGTGGTACTCCTGGCGGAGTGCGATTCCACCAATACCCGGCTGCTGACCGAGCTGCCGCCCGATGACGGCCGCGTGCATGTGCTGGCGGCCGACGTGCAGACATCGGGGCGCGGGCGGCGCGGGCGGGTGTGGCAGTCGTGGCCCGGGGCCAGCCTGACCTTCTCGGCCCTGTGGCGCTTTGCTCCGGGTTCGCCGGTGCCGGCAGGGCTGTCCTTGGTGGCGGGGCTGGCCGTGGCGCGGGCGCTCGAAGATCTTGGTGTTGAGGGGGTACAGCTTAAATGGCCGAACGACGTGCTGGTGCATGGGCGCAAGCTGGCAGGCATCCTTGTCGAGCTCACACCCGGTCGCGGCCGCACGCCTGCGGCGGTAGTCGGTATCGGCATCAATGTGCACCTGCCTCCGGACGCAGAGGTGGAATACGCTACTGGCGTGACTGATCTGGCCGACAGCCTGGGGCGCGTGCCCGGCCCGAGCGAACTGCTGGGGCGGGTGCTGGTACAGCTTCACCGTCTCTTTGAGGTGTACTCCGCCGCGGGTTTCGCTGCTTTGCGCGGGGCCTGGCAGCAGCGCAATGCCTTTGCCGATTTGCCGGTGAGCATTTCCGGTGAGACCGAAGCCTTGAGCGGTATCTGTGCCGGCGTCGATGAGGACGGCGCCCTGCTGCTGCGCACGGCCGACGGGCTGCGCCGGGTGCTGTCAGGTGAAGTGTCCCTGAGGCTCGCCTGATGGATCTACTTCTTGACGTGGGCAACACCCGTCTCAAGTGGGGGCTGCATGACGGCAAGGAGTGGCGCGGTCAGGGGGCCGTGCTGCTCAGTGCCCTCGATGGTTTTGCCGATGTCCTCGCCGGCCTCGGGCCGGTGGATCGGATGCTCGGAGCCAATGTAGCCGGTGCCACGGTTGGTGGGCGTCTGGGGGTCTGTCTCGAACGGGCCGGGCTTATGGCCGAGTGGATATGCCCCCTGAGCGAAGGCTATGGCGTGCGTAACGCCTATCTCGACCCCTCGCGCCTGGGCGCTGATCGTTGGGCGGCGCTGGTCGGTGCCCGGGCGTTGCACGGGGGGGCTGCGCTGGTGGTGACTTCCGGTACCGCCACCACGGCTGACGTGCTGGACGGTCAGGGCGTCTTCCAAGGCGGCGTGATATTGCCCGGCCTCGATCTGATGCGCCTTTCCCTCGCCCGCGACACTGCCCAGTTGCCCTTCTCCGACGGCCGTTTCGAGCGGACACCCCGACGTACCGCCGATGCTATCCAGACCGGCTGCCTGCACGCTCAGCTGGGTGCCATCGAGCGCATGTTCCGCCTGGTTGCCGGCGAGCCGGGCAGCCTCTGCCTGCTCAATGGCGGTGCTGCGGCCGCATTGGCGCCCTTGCTGGAGTGTCCGCTGCGGGAGGTGGACAACCTGGTGCTCGAAGGCTTGGCTCGCATGCTCTGGGCACACTAGGGTGCAGCCGGCCTTTCCTGCGTCGGGGAGCCGGCGCCTTTTCCCGTGCCTTCGTATCGGTTAGTCTTGCTGCCATGGCCCCACTTCGTGTTGCTGTCATCATCCTGATCTTTGCCAACTTGCTGGCGCTCGCCTTGTGGAAAGGCTGGCTTGGCGGTGCGGCGTCCTATGGCGAGCCCGAGCGGCTCAGTAACCAGTTGAACCCTGACCGCCTGCGCCTGATGACGGAAGCCCGTCCACCAGCGCCGCCGCCGGTGGTGAGGCCCGCGCCCGCCACCGAGCCAGAGGCTGCTTCCGATAAAGCCGATGAGAAGGCCGAGAAGAAGGGCGACGAGAAGGGCGACGAGAAGGCTGAAGAAAAGGTTGCAGAGAAAGCCCCGGAAAAAGTCGCTGCAGAGGCAGTGGCGCCCCAGGCCTGCGTGGTGTTCGCCGGTCTCAGCGTAGATCAGGCGCGGGAGCTGACTGCACGTATCGCCAGGGCCGGAACGGGCTTCAAGCTCAGCGAGACACGCAGCGATGCGCCGTCGTCCTGGTGGGTGAATATCCCGCCCCAGGGCAGCCGCGAAGGTGCCGACAAGAAGGTCGCCGAACTGCGTCGCCTCGGCGTGGATGACCTGTTCATCATGCAGGACCCAGGCCCCAACCAGTTTGCCGTGTCCCTTGGCCTCTACAAAAGCGAGTTGGCGGCCACCCGGCTGCTTGATGCGCTCAAGGAGAAGGGTGTGCGTAGCGCGCAGATCACCGCCCGGGGGGCGGGGGTCAGGCGCATCGAGGTGCGTGGCCCCGGTGACAGCCTGGCCACCCTGGCCAGCGATCTTTCAGAGCGCCTGAGAGGTGCCAGTCGTCTGGAGTGCAGCCCGTGAGTGCTCAGCCTTTCATTGTTGGTCTGACAGGAGGCATAGGCAGCGGCAAGAGCGCGGCCGCAGACCTCTTCGCTGAATTGGGGGCGGTGATTGTCGATACCGACCAGATCGCTCACGCTCTCACCGCGCCTGGAGGCGCGGCCATGGCTGCCATTCGCGAGTCCTTCGGCGACGGCGTGTTGAACGGCGACGGCGCCCTGAATCGTCCGGCCATGCGGGCGCTGGCCTTTGAGAGTCCGGAAGCGCGAAAGCGCCTCGAAGGCATCCTGCACCCCATGATCCGGCAGGAGAGCGAGCGCCAGTGCCTGGCTGCCAGCGCACCCTATGTCATCCTGGCTGTACCCCTGCTGATCGAATCGGGCGCCTACCGGGAGCGGGTGCACCGGCTGTGCGTGGTGGATTGCCCCGAGGCCGTCCAGGTGGCCAGGGTCATGCAGCGCAGCGGCCTTGATGAGCTCCAGGTGCGCGCCATCATGGCAGCCCAGGCGAGTCGGGCGGAGCGCCTGGCCGCGGCTGACGACGTGGTGGACAACGCCGGCTCGCTGGAGGCGCTGCGGACCCAGGTGGCCCGGCTGCATAGTGGCTACCTGGCCCTCGCCGCGCCCCCTGGAGGCCTGTGATATGATTCGCTGCGGTCATACAGACATATACCGATACCTCATTCAGGCCCAGGCCCAGGCGCGCGCGTGATCACCTACGAATATCCACTCAACGAGAGGATCCGCACGCTTCTACGGCTTGAGCACCTGTTTGAGAAGGTCACGCATTTCGTGCGTGCCGAAGGTTCCCTAGAGCACCATGTTGCCCTGCTGACTCTGTTCGAGATCCTTGAAGTGGCCGGCCGTGCCGACCTCAAGGTGGACCTGGTCCAGGAACTTGAGCGTCAGCGTCAGATCCTGCTTTCCTTTCGCAACAATCCGCAGATTTCCGAAGAGGCTCTGGCTGGCGCCCTCTACGAGATCGAACAGGCATCCGCCTCCCTGCTTGCCATGGCGGGCAAGACCGGCCAGTACCTGCGGGAGAACGAGTGGCTGATGAACATCCGCAGCCGCGCCGCGATTCCCGGCGGCGCCTGCGAGTTCGACCTGCCCTCCTATCACCACTGGCTCAACCGCGAAGTCGAATCCCGCCGCCGCGATCTGGGCGCCTGGGTGCACCCCTTGCTGCCCATCCGTGACGGCTTGGCCATCGTGCTCCGCCTGCTGCGGGCCAGCGGTCGGCCGGAAGAACTGATGGCCCTGCGTGGCGCCTTTCAGCAGACCATGGGTGGGCGCACGGCCCAGATGATCCGTATCCGCGTCGCCTCGACCGCCATGTGCGTGCCGGAAACCAGTGCCAACAAATACGCCCTGAATGTGCGCTTCATGCACGCCGAAACGGTGGTTCGGCCCCGTCAGGCGGACGTCGACATTCCGTTCGAACTGACTTTCTGCAATCTGTGAGCGATTCCTCCAAGCCCCGCGTCGTCAAGTGCCCCACCTGCGGCACAGCCGTTGTCTGGGGCCCCCAGAGCCCGCAGCGCCCGTTCTGCTCCGAGCGCTGCCGCCTGATTGATCTGGGTGCTTGGGCCACCGACAGCTATCGTGTCGAGGGCGATGCGCCCCTTGATGACGAATCCGATCCTCTGCGCGATCTGCGTCACTGAGCGGCCTGCAGGCCGCTTTCTTCGCTTTAGCTCTGCCAGAAGCTCCGGATGCCCGCGATGCCGTGGGCGCCATGGGCTTTGGCCGTGTCCATGTCATCGGGCTTGAGCCCGCCGAGGGCCAGCACCGGTAGCGGAAGAGTGCGCACTCGGTCGGCAAAGGCGTTCCAACCCAGTGCGTCGCGTTCCGGGTGGCTGGCGGTGGGTTTGACTGCGCCGAGCAGGGCGTAGTCGAGCCCCAGGGCAGCGGCCCGTTCCAGTTCGTCACGGGTGTGGCAGGACGCGCCAACCCATTCCAGATTCGGCCGGGTATCGAGTTCCATCAGGCGACGGGCCGGCAGATGCACACCGTTGGCGCCCAGGCGCGTAGCTAGGTCCACGTCGTCATTGATCAGGGCGATGGCGCCCGCCTCTCGGGTGCGAGCCAGCACGGCGCGGGTGAAGGCTTCCCGGTCGGGGGCTGGCAGGCCTGGTTCGCGGATCTGGATCAGGCGCAGGCCATCGGCCAGGGCTTGGTCAAGGCGGGCCAGCTGGGTGTCGATGCCGATCTCGGCGGCCTGGGTGATGGCCATTCGGCGGGGCAGGCGCAGGGCCTTGAGGATGGGGCCGTTGGCTGGCAGCATGGGCTCGACGTCCATGCTGCCAGCTTGCTGCCAGGAGAGGGCTGCGTGCACCCGGTCGTGGATTTCGCCCCGCCAGGCCGGTACTTCGAAAAAGTGCAGGTTGACGTGGGCGTGCTCATAGACGTGTTCGCGGGTCAACCACGGCCAGGCTTCCAGCACCTCCATGTCGAGCTCTTCATGGAGTTCGCGGATAAGGGCGTCGCGGGGCGTTTCGCCGGCTTCGACCTTGCCGCCGGGAAACTCCCAGTAGCCCGGGTAGAAGGTGTCGGCAGCCCGCTGCCCGACCAGGAAGCTGCCGTCGGGCCGGGTGATGACGGCTGCCGCCACATGCACGATCTTCTTCATTGCTCGAAGCGCCCCGCGTAGTCCCGGGCGAACTGCCAGGCCACCCGGCCGCTGCGGGAGCCACGCAGCAGCGCCCACTGCAAGGCCTCGCCCCGGGCATCGGGGATGGCCTCGGCCGGCACGCCGAACTCGCCCAGCCAGTGTCGCACCACGGCCAGATATTCGTCCTGGCTGAAGGGGTAGAAGGAGATCCACAGACCGAAGCGCTCGGACAGGGAGATCTTCTCCTCTACGGCCTCGGCGGGGTGTACTTCGCCGTCCTTGTGCTTGGTGGCCGCATTCTCGGAGAAGTACTCCGGCATGAGGTGGCGCCGGTTGGAGGTGGCGTAGATCAGCACGTTGTCCGGCACGGCGGCGAGGGAGCCGTCGAGGACACTCTTTAGCGCCTTGTAGGCCGGTTCGCCGTCTTCGAAGGAAAGGTCGTCAGTGAACAGAATGAAACGTTCCGGGCGCCCTTCCACCAGTTCGACGATGTCCGGCAGGTCGATCAGGTCGTCTTTGTCCACCTCGATCAGGCGCAGGCCTTCGGCAGCGTATTCGGTCAGCAGGGCCTTGACCAGGGATGACTTGCCTGTGCCCCGGGCGCCGGTCAGCAGCACGTTGTTGGCGCGTTTGCCATTGAGGAACTGGCGGGTGTTGGCGACGATGCGGGCCTTCTTGTCGTCGATGTCTTGCAGATCGGCGAGGCGGATCTGGTGGGGGTGCTGCACCGCCTGCAGGCCGGCAGTATTCCCCTTGCGGCGCCAACGGAAGGCGCTCGATGCTTGCCAATCGGGGGCTTGCGGGGCGGCTGGGAGAAAATGTTCAAGGCGCTCGAGCAGCCGTTCGGCGCGGGCCAGAAAGTGGTTCAGGTCAGTCATGGAGGGGCGTCCGTATCCTTGTTCTTCGGGTTGCGCAGGGCCACGGCAACGATGACGAGCAGCACGGCAACAATGCCGAGTTCAAGGCCGATCAGCCACATGGATGTTCCCTTTTGCAGGCCCGGTCGGGCAAAGCGGTGGTTATACTCGGGCGGGTATCGACAGCAAGCCACGAGTTTACCCCATCCATGTTCCCCGTCATTTCCCGCCTGCCGGTTCTTTTTCCGGTATTCCTCCTGGCCGCCTGTGCCGCTTCCCCCAGGCCGGTGAGTGAGCCGGCCCGTGCTCCGATCACCACGCCCGCTCCAACGACATCCTCGACGGCTTCCGTGCCCTCCGTTGGGGCGGCCGCGCCAGGCGGGGCTCCGGCGCCCCAGCCTCTGGCGCGGCCGCTGCAGGCTGCCGACTGGTCCGATCTGTCGGGCTGGGCAGCCGATCCGGTGGAGGATGCATGGCCGGCCTTTGTTGCCTCCTGCCGGGCGGTGGGCCGGCAGCCGGTCTGGCGGCCAGTGTGCGATGCGGCCAGAGCTCTGGGGGAGAACCCGGGGGGCGTTGCGGTGCGCCGTTTCTTCGAGGCACGGTTGAGCCCTTGGCGGGTGGTGAACCCGGATGGAACGCGGGAAGGGCTGGTTACCGGCTATTACGAGCCCCTGATCAAGGGTAGCCGCAGTCGCAGCAAGGCGTATCCGTGGCCGGTGCATGGCGTGCCGGATGATCTGCTGACCATCGATCTGGGTGATGTCTTTCCTGATCTGAAGGGCCAGCGGGTGCGGGGGCGCCTGGCCGGCAATCGGGTGGTGCCCTACTACACCCGTGCCGAGTTGGCCCGCCAGACCGAGCGCTTTGCCGGCAAGACCCTGCTCTATGCCGAGGATGCCGTCGAGCTGTTCTTCCTCCAGGTGCAGGGGTCCGGGCGTGTCCAGTTGCCGGACGGCAGCGTGCTGCGGCTGGCCTATGGCGACACCAACGGCCATCCCTATCAATCGATCGGGCGCTGGCTGGTGGATAAGGGCGAGATGAGGCTGGAGCAGGCATCCATGGAGGGCATCAAGAACTGGGCACGGGCCAACCCGGGACGCCTGCAGGAGATGCTCAACGCCAATCCGAGCTATATCTTCTTCCGAGAGGTGGCTCAGTCCAGCGGTGGTCCGGTGGGTGCCCTGGGGCAGCCGCTGACCGAAGGGCGCAGCCTGGCGGTGGATCCACGCAGCATCCCGCTGGGGGCGCCGGTGTTTCTGGCTACCACCCAGCCCAACAGCCCGCAGCCCCTGCGCCGCCTTATGCTGGCCCAGGATACGGGAAGTGCGATTAAGGGGGGCGTGCGCGGGGACTTCTTTTGGGGGTTTGGCGCCGAGGCTGGCGCCCTTGCCGGGCGGATGCGTCAGAAGGGGGAAATGTGGGTTCTATGGCCCAGGGACCAGGTGCCTCGATAGTCCGGATGGGTGAAAGCGTAGATTTGTAATAACTATTGCGTAAATTCTTGGTTCGCTGGCACGGTGTTCCTGGCTATCGTGCGAAGCTCGCGCCTCTGTTCATTGACGCGATCGGATCTGCATGTTTACGGAGACCACCGTGCCCCTCACCGAACTGGTTCACTATTTCAACAAGCGCAATCGACTTGCCTGCAGTGCCGGGGACGAAGACTGCTTGGCGATTGTAGATGGGCAGGTCCGGGCGCAGTTTCGCGGTAATGTGCTGGGCTCCCTGTTCCAGCCGGTGGTCGAGCGCCTCAGCGGTCAGGTGATCGGTCATGAGGCGCATCTCCAGGTGCTGGCGGGGGAGTGGGCGGGGGGGCCGACCCAGGGGGTTTTCCTGGAAGCCTCCGACGATCACGAACTGGTCTACCTGGACCGGCTGGTGCGCACCCTGCACGCGCTCAATTTCCTGCTGGAGCGGGAGCAGCACGGGGGCTTTCTGGCCCTCAACATTCATCCGCAGCTGCTGCGGGTGGTGCGTGAGCATCACGGACATGTGTTTGAGTCCATCCTGGCGCGTTGTGGCCTGACCTCCGAGCGGATCGTGCTGGAGGTGTCTGATGATGGCTTTGACGGCATCTCGCGCCTGAGATCCGCCATCGCGGCTTACCAGGCGCGGGGCTACCGGGTGGCGATCGATAATTTCGGCCGTCACACGGCCTGCCTGGATCGCCTGGAGACACTTGCACCCGACATCGTCAAACTTGATCGCAGCCTGATCGGTCATGCCGGGCACCTGAGCCTGGCCAAGCGGGTGATGACGGAGCTTAGCGGAGAAATCCGGCGACTGGGCGCTCGGGTGGTGTGCCAGTGCATCGAGAACCCCCTGCAGTTGCAGGTGGCCCAGGATGCAGGTGTGGACTGGCTGCAGGGTTACCGCATTGGCCGGCCGGCGGCCCACTGCCTGCCGGTGGTGAGACCGCGTCAGCCCCGCGAGGCGGCCTGAGCGGTACGGGGCAGCGGGCCTTGGGGCCCGGGCCTGCCCCTGTCTTTCAAAGTCTTATTTGCCGCCCGCGGCTTGGGTCATGGCTTGCTCAAGCTGGGCCAGGGGTACTGCGCCAGGCAGGCGATTGCCATCGGCGGTGAAGATGGTCGGGGTGCCGCTGACCTTGATCTTCTGGCCGAGGGCTACGTTCTTGTCGATGGCGCTGGTGTCGCAGCCTGCGGCCGCGGCGGCGGGCGTTTTGCCTGCAGTCATCCAGTCGTTCCAGGCGGCAGCCTTGTCCTTTGCGCACCAGATGTTTTTCGATTTTTCGGTCGAGTCAGGGCTCAGGATGGGGTAGAGGAAGGTGTACACCGTTGCATCCTTGAGACCCTGCAGATCTTTGGCCAGGCGTTTGCAGTAGCCGCAGTTGGGATCTTCAAAGCTGGCGATTACCCGCTTGCCGTTGCCGCGAACCTGCTTGATCGCCTGGTCGAGGGGCAGGGTGGCGAAGTCGATCTTCATCAGCTGGGCCATCCGTGCCTGGGTGATGTTCTTGCGTGTCTTGGCGTCGATCAGGCTGCCATCGATCAGAAAGCTGACGTTGGCGTCGGTGTAAAGCAGTTCGCCCGACTTGAGCACGACTTCGTAGAGGCCACCATAGGGGGTCTTCTTGATGCTTTCCACGGCGGGAGCGTTGAGAAAGTTCTCGACGTTTTTCTTGACCGAGCTTTCATCGGCCGCGTGGGCGACGCCCGCTGCAAGGAGAAGGGTGGCGAGCAGCGAACGTACGAAGGGGAATTTCATCCGGGAATCTCCAGGGAAAGGGCAGGTGAGGCTAAGGTGGGGCTCAGAAACGGCCGGCGATGGCGTATCGAACCAGCGCATTGCGTACGACCGGCAGGCGGTTGGTGAGGTTCAGTCCAAAATTGCGCAGCCCAGACAGAAGCGGATCGGCGGGCTTGAACAGCCGGTTGAGCCCGTGGGTGGTGTACTGGAGCAGGGCGGTTTCTTCGGCCCGGGCGCGGGCGTAGGCGCGCAGGATTACCAGCTCGCCCGGGTCGCGCCAGGGGTCGAGGGCGGCGAGTTGCTCGGCGAGCACGCGGGCGTCCTGGTAGCCCAGGTTGATGCCGTGCCCCGATAAGGGGTGGATAGCGTGGGCCGCATCACCGATCAGGGCCAGGCGGGGTTTGACGACGGTTTCGACGCGCATCAGGCGCAGCGGGAAGGCGGCTGCCGGGGTGATGGTTTCGAGCTTGCCCAGGCGGAAATCGCCGGCTTCGCCAACCCGGAGGGCGAGCGCCTCCGGTGACAACGATACGAGTTCGTCGGCCAGGGCGTCGGGGGCCGACCAGACCATGGACATGTACTCCCCGGGCAGGGGCAGGTAGGCCAGCACGCCATCGGGGCGGAACCACTGGAAGGCGGTGTTGCGGTGGGGCTTTTCGCAGCGGAAGTTGGCGACCACGCCCTTTTCGTCGTAGGGCGTGTTGCGGGCACCGATGCCGGCTGCCTGGCGTACCCATGAGTCACGGCCGTCGGCGGCAACGATGAGCCTGGATTCCAGGCGGCGACCATCCGCCAGGGTCAGGCAGGCGCTGTCTTCGTCGAAGGCGAGGGCGGTGGGGGCGGCCGGGCAGAGCAGGCTGACGTTGTGCTGGCGCTTGACCGTTTCCCAGAGTTCCAGCTGCATCTGGCTGGATTCGAGAATCCAGGCGAGTTCGCGGAGGCCGCAGTCGTAGGCCGAGAAATCCAGCCGTCCACCGGCATCGCCGTGGATCTCCATGTCGTAAACCGGAGCCAGGCGTTGTGAGTCCAGGTGCTGCCAGATGCCAATGGAGGACAGGAAGTCCACATTGGCGGCGCTGATGGCGTAGATGCGGGGATCCCAGCCAGTGGGTCGGGCCGGGGGGCGGGCTTCAACGATACCGACTTTGAGGCGGCTGCCGCGGAGAGCAGCGGCGAGGGCTGCGCCGGCGAGCCCGGCACCTACGACGAGTACATCGAATTTCATGGGGCAATCTCCTGCGCCGGGATTGTGCCGGACGGCGCAGGGGAAGTCACCCGCCACAGGGGTTTAGCGCAGCGGCGGTGGCGGCGGTGGGTAGGGGTAGGCTTGGGGCGGTAGTGGTGTTGCGCGGTAGTGGTAGGCGCTGTTGCCGGGCAGTTGGTTGCCCTTTGCGTACATGCATTGCTGGTAGGCGATGTCGTAGCGGCGCTGAGCTTCACTGCCGCTGAACGAGGCCTGGCCGGCACCGCTGGCAGTTCCGGCCACCATGCCGATGGCCGCACCTGTCGCGGCACCGTGCTGGCCGCCGGCGAGGGCTCCTGCTGCGGCGCCGATGGCGGTGCCGGCGACCGCATTGTCGACGAGACTGCGGTTGGCCAACTCATTGGGGGCGGCGCCTATCGATTGGGCGGCGAAATTGCGGCACAGGCGGTCATCGGCGACGAACACGTCAAAGGGCTTGCCCGGGGCCGGCATCACCGCGACCCGGGGGCCGTCCGGCAGGCTGGCGCAGCCCGCGAGCAGCGCCAGCAGGGCGAGAGGGAGGGTGTGCTTCATCGCCGGACTCCCTGCGGGACGGGTGTTCCCGCGGTGGCCGGTGTCGCGCGCCATCCCGATGGACATTCCTGGACGTAGGGGTAATAGGCGCCGGCTGCGTCGCAGTAATACCAGGTGCTGCTTGCCGCCGGCGCCGGTGTCGCCGGTGGGGTCGAGGGCACCGCCCGCCAGCCTTCGGCGCAGCTCTCCACATAGGGATAGTAGGCTTTTGCGCTGTCGCAGTAGTACCAGTTCTGCGCGGCCGGGGTAGCGGGAACCACGACGGGCTCGGGCTGTTCGATGACGACGGTACGTGGCTGAGTGACTAACGGATAGAGCAGCATGCCGGTGCCGGCAATCCACCACAGACTGTTGAAGTCGTTGTAGCGGCCGTGCCAGTGGCCGGAAGGGTAGCCCCGCGGCGGGCCGCCATATCGCCCACCTGCTTCGGCGGGAGTTGCTGTCAGGATGCCGGCCATGGCCAGAGAAAGAAGCGCGGTCGCTGAGCGGACAACAAATGGTGAGTACATGTGGAACTCCGGAAAGGCTTGCGTGCTCATTCCAGCACCGGCTGTGGCTGCATATGTGTACCGGGGCTTCACAGACGTAAGCAGATGCAAGCGGGGGCTTGTCTGTAAAATCCGCTTACTTGTGGACTGCAGCATGAATGTGTCCGATTTGGCGGCGTTAGCAGTGGCGGCTGGGGAAAATGTTGAATCCTTTATTGACTGGGTTGTTTGATGGATGTACGCAGGCTGGTTGTTATCCTCTGTATCGTGACCCTGCTGGCCGTGGGCGTTGTGCTTTTTCTTCAGCAGGAGGCTGCGGAGGTGGGGCGTCCGGCCAACAATGCGGCTATCGCCGAACATGTTGAGGCGCATCACGGTCCGGCGTTGAGGGCCATTGGCGTTCGCAGCCTGGGTGTGGATCGGCGCTCCGATGATGTGGTGGTGGTCTTTGCCGGTGGAGGGCGTCTCGGGCAGCGTGTCGCCGGGCGCTTGCCTGGGCTGGCGGGTGCTGAGGGGTGCGGTGAGCTGGATGTGGGCATTTCCGTTGGGGAGGCGATCACTGCCTGGGGGAATGCCCGGGCCCCCGAGTTCCGTTCCCGGCTGGACTGCGTGATTGCCGAGGTGGTGGAACAGGCCGCCGATCTGCGTGGTGGCGATTGATTGCGGGACGCGACCGGGCGGCAGCGGCTATACTCCCGGCCGGGAAGTTCGCCAGGCAATCGCGGTGCGTTCGCGCATCGAGGAAAGTCCGGGCCCCGCAGAGCAGGATGCCGGCTAACGGCCGGGCGCCATAGCCTTCGGGTGAAAGCGACGGAAAGTGCAACAGAGAGCAGACCGCCGATGGCTCCTCGCGGAGATCAGGCAAGGGTGAAACGGTGGGGTAAGAGCCCACCGCGGACGTGGTGACACGGACGGCACGGTAAACCCCATCCGGGGCAAGGCCAAATAGGGGGACGTTGAGGCTGCTCGCTGAGTCCCCGGGTAGGCTGCTAGAGCGGCGTGGTAACGCGTCGACCAGAGGAATGATTGCCCGGAGGGCCGGTCTCCGGACGGGCCTTCTCGACAGAACCCGGCTTATCGGCGGACTTCCCAACTTCCCCGGTTCAATCCACTTTTCCCCACCGACCCGCTGTTTTGTTGCGCAATGTTGCGCCGCGAAACGCTTTTTTACCGCTGCACCCTTGAAGGGTGATGCTCCCCGTCATCAAGGGGGGAAACTGCGGCGATTAATCAAGCACTTTTGCAATGTTTTCTAGGGTCATTGATTTATAAGCGGATTTCCTCAAAAGCCCGCTCCCGTCCTCTAAGTGCTTGTGTCCAAAAGAGATTTACGCTCCGGTCAGCTTGACCGTGTATTTCTTTTGCTCTAAAGTGGGACGAAGTGGACGAAAGTGGGAGAAAGTGAGTTTTTTCTGCTCGTCCGGGTGAAGAAGTGGGGGAAACATGTTTCAAGGCGCAGCAGCGCTCACTCTCGATGCGAAGGGTCGCCTGGCGATACCGGCGCGGCATCGGGACGCGCTCGCCAAGCTCGCCGAGAATCAGCTGGTCCTCACGGCTCATCCCCATCGCTGTCTCTTGATCTACCCCGCCCCCGCGTGGGAGCCGATCCGCAACAAGGTTCTCGCTGGCTCCAGTCTTGAAAACCACTCCGCCCTGCTCAAGCGCCTCCTGGTGGGTTTTGCCCGGGAAGAGGAAATGGACTCGGCTGGGCGGGTGCTGATCGCACCGGAGTTGCGCACGTTTGGTTTGCTGGAAAAGCAGGTGCACCTGGTGGGGCAGGGTGATCACTTCGAGCTGTGGTCGGATGCGGGTTGGCAGAAGCAGCAGGAGCAGATCTTCGCCCTTGGTGCCGATCTGTTGCCCGCGGGCTGGGAAACCCTGCCGCTGTGAGTGCCGCTCCACACATCACCGTGCTGCTGCATGAGGCAGTGGAGGCGCTGTCCGTTCGGCCGGACGGCGTATACGTGGACGGTACGTTTGGCCGTGGTGGTCACAGCCGGGCAATTCTGGCCCGGCTCGGGCCGTCAGGGCGTCTGATCGCGTTTGATCGTGATCCGGTGGCTGTGGCCGCCGGGCAGGCATTGCAGGACCCCCGTTTCGAGCTTGTGCATGCGCCGTTTTCGGACTTTGCCGAGGCGCTGGCGGAGCGGGGTGTGGAGAAGGTTGACGGTGTTCTGCTGGATCTGGGGGTGTCTTCTCCCCAGTTGGACGAAGCAGAGCGGGGCATGAGCTTCAGGTTCGATGCGCCGCTGGATATGCGTATGGATACGACCCGCGGTGTGACCGCGGCGGAGTGGCTGGCGGAAGCGCCGGTTGCAGATATAACCCGTGTGCTGAGGGAATACGGTGAAGAACGGTTTGCTTATGAGATTGCAAAGGCGGTTGTTGCTGCTCGGGCAGGGGGGCATGTTGCAACCACTGGACAGCTTGCCGCGCTCGTGGAAAAAGCGGTCCGCACACGCGAGCCGGGTCAGCACCCTGCGACGCGCACCTTCCAGGCTCTACGGATTTGCGTCAATCAAGAGCTTGAGGAGCTGTCGCTAGTTCTGCCCCAGGTGGTGGCAGCACTGGCGGCTGGAGGCCGTCTGGTGGTGATCAGCTTTCACTCCCTTGAGGATCGCATCGTCAAGCGCTTCATGCGTGACGAGTCTCGGCCGCCGCAGTTGCCCGCCCGTCTGCCGGTGCGTGCGGCTGATCTGCCCAAGCCCCGACTGGGGCTGGTGGGCAAGGCGGTGCGTCCGTCCGATGCCGAAGTCGCTGCCAATGCCAGGTCCCGCAGCGCAGTGATGCGGATTGCCGAACGGATGGAGGCGTGACATGGCCCGTCTGACCGGATTTCTCGTGATGTTGGTGGTGGCGAGCAGCCTCGGCGTCGTGGCCTCGCAGCACCAGGCCCGCAAGCTCTACTCCGCTGTCGAGCGGGAGCAGCAGCGTTCCCATCAGCTTGAGGTCGAGTGGGGGCAGCTGCAACTGGAGCAGAGCACCTGGGCCGCCCACGCCCGGATCGAGAAGCTTGCTCGCGAAAAGCTCGCGATGCGGCCCCCTCAGTCGGGGCAGATCATCGCTATCGAGGAGCGGCCATGAAAAAGGTCAAGAAGGGCGTCACCTTCAATCACAACCCCCTCCTGCGTTCCGAGCTGTCAGCCTGGCGGCCGCGCTTCGTGTTGCTGTGCCTGCTCGGGGGGTCCCTGGCCCTGGTGGGGCGGGCGGCCTACCTGCAGGGTGTGCATGACCAGTTCCTGCAGGCCAAGGGTGAGTCGCGCTATGCACGGGTGCTTGAGGTGCCGGCCACTCGCGGCAAGATCACTGACCGTCAGGGCGACGTGCTGGCCGTATCGTCCCCGGTCAAGTCGGTGTGGGCGATCCCCGAGGATGCCCGCCTCGACCCCTCTCAGACCCGCCAGTTGGCTGGGCTGCTGGAGGTTGGGGTCAGCGAACTGAATCAGAAGTTGTCCAGCGAGAAGGACTTCATCTACCTGAAGCGTCAGGTTTCGCCCGAGCTTGCCGACCGTATCGCCGCGCTCAAGTTGCCCGGCATCCATGATCAGCGCGAGTATCGCCGTTTCTATCCAGGCGGTGACGTGATGGCCCATGTGCTGGGCTTCACTGGTGTGGACGACAAGGGTCAGGAAGGTATTGAGCTGGCTTTCGAGTCCCAGCTCGCCGGTAAGCCGGGCTCCCGCCGGGTGGTCAAGGACCGACGCGGCAATGTGGTTGAAGATGTGCAGTCGATCCGCCTGCCCCAGGACGGCCGTGAGGTGGCTCTGTCCATCGACAACAAGATCCAGTACCTCGCCCATGCGGCCCTCAAGCAGGCCATGAACGACCACAAGGCCAAGGCCGGCGGTGTGGTGGTGCTGGATGCCAAGACCGGTGAGGTGCTGGCCCTCGCCAATGCGCCGACCTATAACCCGAACAACCGGGTCAAGCTGACCGGCGATCAGCTGCGCAACCGGGCCTTGACCGATACCTTCGAGCCTGGTTCGACCATGAAGCCGTTTACGGCCGCGATGGCCCTGGACAAGGGCAAGGTTACCGCCAACACCATCATCAATTGTGCGCCGGGTCGGATGACCATTGGCACTGCCACCATTTCCGATGCTCACCCCCACGGCGCCCTGTCTGTGGCCCAGGTCATCCAGAAGTCGTCCAACATCGGTGCAGCCAAGATGGCGCTGAGCTTTCCGCCGGAGACCATGTGGAAAATGCTCGACGACCTCGGTTTCGGGTCGCCGCTCAAGCTCGGCTTTCCGGGTGAAGTGGGCGGCCGCTTGCGCCCGGCCAAAGCCTGGCGGCCCATTGAGCAGGCCACCATGTCCTACGGCCACGGCATGTCGGTCAACCTGATGCAGATGGCCAACGCCTATCAGGTGTTTGCCCGCGATGGCGACATGGTGCCCCTGTCCCTGTCGCGGCTGGATGCGCCGCCGGTGCATGGCACCCGCGTCTTCTCGCCACAGACAGCGAGGGAAGTGCGGCAGATGCTCGAGATGGTGGTGCAGCAGGGGGGGACCGCACCCCAGGCCAGTGTTCCTGGCTACCGCGTGGGTGGCAAGACAGGCACCGCCATGAAACTGGTGGGTGGTCGCTATGCCCACAAATATGTGGCCTCCTTTGTGGGGATCGCGCCGATTTCCGACCCGCGTCTGATCGTCGCCGTGATGATCGACGAGCCCAGCAACGGCAAACACTATGGTGGTGATGTGGCGGCTCCGATCTTCTCTCAGGTCACGGCGGGGGCCTTGCGTTCGCTGGGTGTGGCGCCTGACGCGCCCCTAAAGCCGCTGCAGGTCGCTCGTCAGGGCGTATCCCAGCCTGTCGTGCGGGAGGCCATGTGAGCCTTGAGATGACTGAGAAGCAGGTCCGCCGCGTCCTTGACGAGCTGGTGGCGATGGGGGTGGAGCCCCGACGGCTGTGTGGGGACTCACGCCAGGTGCTGGCGGGTGACGTCTTCCTGGCGTTTCCGGGGCTGCGTGTGGATGGCCGGCGCTTCATCGAAAGCGCTGTCCACGCCGGCGCCGCAGCGGTGCTCTGGGAGCGGGACGGATACACGTGGGATGCACGTCTGTCGGTGCCGAATCTGCCGGTGGAAGGGCTCTCGGCTCTGTCCGGCCATCTGGCCAATGAAGTATACGGGCGTCCGTCCGAAACCCTTTGGACCGTCGGAGTGACGGGCACCAACGGCAAGACCTCGGTGACTCAATGGCTGTCCAGGGCCTTTGCGGCTCTTGGTCGCAAGTGCGGGGTGATCGGCACTCTGGGGATCGGTTTTCCCGGAGCCCTGTCGGCGAGCCTCAACACCACGCCCGACAGCCTGACCGTGCATCAGACCCTGGCCCATTTTCGCGAATCTGGCGCCGACGCCGTCGCCATGGAAGTTTCGTCCATCGGTCTCGACCAGGGGCGCCTCAATGGTTTGCGCTTCGATGTCGCGGTGCACACCAATCTTACCCGTGACCATCTGGACTACCACGGCAGCATGGAGAACTACGGCATCGCCAAGGCCCGCCTGTTCGACATGCCGGGCCTGCGTTCAGTGGTGCTAAATCTCGACGATCGCTTCGGCATGGAGCAGGCTCGGCGTCTGGCGGGGAGGCGCCTGGAGGTCATCGGCTACACCCTGTTTCCGAGCAATGCCGATGCCGCGCCGGTCAATCGTCTGCTGGTAGCCGACCGTCTCACCACCACGGCCGCGGGCATCCGCTTTACGGCCCGTTGTGGCAACGATGCGGCCGACATGTATCCGCATCTGGTCGGTCAGTTCAACGTATCGAACCTGCTGGCAGTCATCGGCACGCTGATGGCGTCGGGGTTCACCCTTGAGGATGCGGCGATGGTCGCCGAGGGCCTTACCCCGCCCCAGGGGCGCATGCAGACCCTTGGCGGGATTGGTGAGCCCCTGGTGGTCGTGGACTACGCCCATTCCCCCGATGCCCTGGAGCAGGTGTTGACGGCTGTCCGGGCTACCGTCAAGGCGCGCAACGGCCGGCTCGTCTGCGTGTTCGGCTGTGGCGGCGACCGTGATCCGGGCAAGCGCCCCATGATGGGCGAGCTGGCACGCCGGCTGGCCGATCAGGTCGTGCTGACCAGCGACAATCCGCGCGCCGAGGACCCCGCCCGGATTCTCAGTGACATCGTCGCTGGTGCAGGCGCGGAGGCAGAGGTTGTGCCCGATCGGGCCGAGGCGATTCGTCGCGCCATTCTCGCCGCCGCGGCCGACGACGTTGTCGTGATTGCCGGTAAGGGGCATGAGCCCTACCAGGAGATCAACGGCGTGCGTCACCCCTTTTCCGATGTCGAGCAGACTCGTGCTGCTCTTGAAGCCTGGAACGACGCCCAGGGAGCTCTTTCATGATGGATCTCCAGGAGGCCGCGCTGGCCACCGGCGGCACTGCCGTGGGCGGAAACGTGTCCTTCCGTTCCGTGAGCACCGACTCCCGCGCCATTCAGCCCGAGCAATTGTTCGTGGCCCTGCGCGGCGATCGCTTTGATGGCCACGAGTTCGTCGATGCCGTGGCGGCCCAGGGTGCCGTTGCTGCGATGGTTGATCGTGCCTGGGCGGCAACCCATCCGGTGCCCCTGCCCCTGCTTGTGGTCGAAGATACGCGCCTCGGGCTCGGTCGTCTGGCTGCCGGCTGGCGTGGCCGTTTCGATCTCCCTCTGATCGGCGTGACCGGCAGCAATGGCAAGACCACTGTAAAGGAAATGTGCGCGGCGATCCTCCGCGCCCAGGCCCGTATCGACGGCTTTGACCCTGATCTGGCCGTGCTGGCTACCCGTGGCAACCTGAACAACGACATCGGCCTGCCGCTGATGCTGCTGCGCCTGTCGGGCAACCACCGCTCGGCCGTGATCGAGATGGGTATGAACCATCCTGGCGAGATCGGCTATCTGACCCACCTGGCCCGGCCCACCGTGGCCATCGTCAACAATGCCCAGCGCGCCCACCTGCAGGGCATGGGCAGCGTCAACGAGGTGGCTCGGGAAAAAGGTGCGATCTACGAAGGCCTGTCCTCCGATGGCGTGGCGGTGATCAATGCGGATGACCCGTTTGCCGCGTACTGGAAATCGGCCAACGCCGGCCGCCGTACGCTCACCTTCGGTCTGTCGGCTGATGCGGATGTCAGCGCCCGGTGCACCACCCATGGTTTTGCCAGTGACGTGGTGCTGAACTCGCCGAAGGGCGTGACCCAGTTTCGGTTGCAAGTGCCGGGCCAGCACAATGTGCGCAATGCCCTGGCAGCTGCGGCGGCCTGTCTGGCTGCCGGCGTGTCCCTGACTGCCGTCGCGAATGGGTTGGGCGGCTATGCCGGAACGCCCGGGCGCCTGCACCTGCGCAAGGGGCTTGGCGGAGCGGTGGTGATCGACGACTGTTACAACGCCAATCCGGACTCCATGCGCGCCGGGATCGCGGTGCTGGCGGCTACGCCGGGTCGCAAGATCCTGGTCGTCGGTGACATGGGCGAGATCGGCGATCAGAGTTTCCAGTACCACGACGAGATCGGCGGCTACGCCAAGAGTGAAGGCGTCGATTTCCTGTTCGGGCTGGGTGAGATGAGCGAGGTTGCCGCGCGCAACTTCGGAGAAGGCGGACACCACTTCACCCGGCTCGACGATCTCGTCGCTGCGGTGAAGGCGGAAATGAATGCAGATACGGTGGTGCTCGTAAAAGGCTCGCGTTTCATGAAGATGGAACGGGTCGTGGACGCCATCGCGGAGAAGGTTTGATGATTGTGTGTAGCGCAGATGTGGGTGCAGTTTTTTCCGTAACGCTATCGGAGAAGCGCCATGCTGCTTGAACTGGCCCTGTGGCTCGGCAAGGACGCGCGTTTTTTCAACGTGTTCGGCTATATCACCCTGCGCACCATGCTGGCCGCCGGGACGGCGCTGCTCCTGTCGCTGGTCTTCGGACCGCCTGTGATCCGCTGGCTGGCCGCCAAGAAGATCGGGCAGGCGGTCCGCGACGATGGTCCCAAGTCCCATCTCACCAAGGCCGGTACGCCGACCATGGGCGGTGCGCTCATCCTCATCTCCATCTCGGTCACCACTCTGCTGTGGGGTGACCTGAGCAACAAGTACGTCTGGGTCGTGCTCTTCGTCACCTTGGGCTTCGGCGCCGTGGGCTGGGTGGATGATTGGCGCAAGGTGGTGTACCGCGACCCCAAGGGATTGGCGAGCCGCTGGAAGTACTTCTGGACCTCGGCCATCGCTCTGGCTGCCGCCACCTTTCTGGGGCTCACCGCCACCTTGCCGGCCCAGCTCGAACTGATCGTGCCCTTCTTCAAAGCCGTGAGCTACCCCCTGGGCGTGCTGGGTTTCATCATCCTGACCTACTTCGTCATCAACGGCACCAGCCACTCGGTGAACCTCACCGACGGGCTCGATGGCCTGGCGATCATGCCCACCGTGATGGTTAGCGCCGCGCTGGCGATCTTTGCCTACGTGGCCGGCCACATGGGTTTCTCCAAGTATCTGGGTGTGCCCTACATCCCGGGGGCCGGCGAGATGGCCGTGATCTGCGGTGCCATCGCTGGCGCTGGGCTCGGCTTCCTGTGGTTCAACGCCTACCCGGCCGAGGTTTTCATGGGTGACGTGGGCGCGCTTGCCCTGGGCGCGGCTATGGGCACCATCGCTGTGATCGTGCGTCAGGAAATCGTGCTCTTCATCATGGGTGGCCTGTTCGTGGCCGAAGCCCTGTCGGTGATGGTGCAAGTGCTCTACTTCAAATACACCGGGGGCAAGCGCATCTTCCGCATGGCGCCCCTGCATCACCACTATGAGTTGGGTGGCTGGAAGGAGACCCAGGTGGTCGTCCGTTTCTGGATCATCACCATCATGCTGGTGTTGTTCGGCCTGTCCACCCTCAAGCTGCGCTGATCGGACATGGCACACACTGCGCCCCTCACCCTCGTGCTTGGCCTTGGCGAGTCCGGCCTGGCCATGGCCCGCTGGCTTGCCCGCCAGGGCGTGGCCCTGCGGGTGGCCGATTCCCGCGAGGCACCGCCTGGCGTCGAGCGTCTGCGCGCCGATGCGCCTGAGGCCGAGTTGATCACCGGGGCGTTTTCGGATGCCCTGCTGGAAGGTGTTGGCCGCATCGCCATCAGCCCCGGGCTCGACCCTCGTCAGCCCCTGGTGAGCACCGCCCGGGCGCGGGGCATTCCGGTGATCGGTGAGATGGATCTGCTGGCTGAAGCCCTGGCACAGCCGGGGCAGCCGTCACGGCCCATCGTGATCGCCATCACCGGAACCAATGGCAAGACCACCACCACCACCCTGCTCGGCGAAATGGTCAAGGCGACGGGTGTCGACGCCGTGGTGGCGGGCAACATCAGCCCCGCCGCCCTCGACGTGCTGATGGCACGCCAGGATGCCGGCCTGCCGCCGCCGGCGGCCTGGGTGCTGGAGCTTTCCAGTTTCCAGTTGGAGACCTTCCCCGCCTTGCAGGCCGTGTCGGCGACCGTACTCAACGTGACCGACGACCACCTCGACCGCTATGCCGGTCTGGACGACTACGCCAGCACCAAGGCCGCAGTGTTCCAGGGGAAGGGTGTGCAGGTGCTCAACCGGCAGGATGCCCGCGTGGCCGCCATGGCCCTGCCGGAGCGCCGGGTGTTCACCTTCGGCGTTGATGCGCCGAGCGGCCCCGACGACTTCGGTGTGATCGATGCCGAGGGCGGTGACTGGCTGGTGCGGGGGGGCGAAAAGCTCCTGCGTCGCGCCGAGCTTCCTCTGGCCGGCAGCCACAATGTGGCCAATGCCCTGGCGGCCCTGGCCCTGGGCGAAGCCGCCGGTCTGCCCCGGGCGCCGATGATCGCCGCCCTGAAGGCCTTTCGCGGTTTGCCCCATCGGGTCGAAAAGGTGGCTGCGCGCGGCGACGGCGTGAGCTATTACGACGACTCCAAGGGCACCAATGTGGGCGCTACCGTGGCCGCCCTTGAGGGCTTGCGCTGCAAGGTGGTGTTGATTGCCGGCGGAGATGGCAAGGGGCAGGATTTCTCCCCCCTGAAGGATGCTTTTGCCCGCTATGCCCGCGCTGTCGTCTTGATCGGACGCGATGCCGACACCATCGCCGCGGCGGTGGACGGCTGTGAGGTGCCCCTGGTTCACGCGGCCGACATGGACGCCGCCGTGCTGGAGGCCAACGCCCGGGCTCAGGCCGGTGATGTGGTGCTGCTGTCGCCCGCCTGTGCCAGTCTCGACATGTTCCGCAACTATGCCCATCGCGCCCAGGTCTTCATCGACGCGGTGCGCCGTCTGCCCGGAGTGAGCCCCGCATGAAACTTGCTGCCAGCCTCTCCGGCTTC
This sequence comes from Zoogloea sp., assembly GCF_028689785.1. Taxonomy (GTDB): domain Bacteria; phylum Pseudomonadota; class Gammaproteobacteria; order Burkholderiales; family Rhodocyclaceae; genus Zoogloea. The sequence goes on from NZ_JAQVCN010000020.1 coordinate 41,425, forward strand.
TTTGCCCGTCATGGTGGTGGTGGCATCGCCCCTGTTACCAGTCAGGCAGTTGGGCGCCTGCTGCGCCCCAACGGACAGCCGCGGGAGCTCGACCCCGCCTTGATCTGGTCGGCGGCAGCCTTGTTGCTGCTGGGCCTGGTGATGGTCTTTTCGGCGTCCATCGCTACCGCCGAAGGCAGCCGGATGTTCGGTCATCAGCCGGCGTATTTCCTGATCCGTCACGCGGTCTTTCTGGCCATCGGGGTGATTGCCGGGGTGGTGGTATTCCAGATTCCCATGCGTGCCTGGCAGGAGATAGCGCCGTGGCTGTTCATCGCCGGGGTCGTGCTGCTGCTGATCGTGCTGATTCCCGGCATCGGGCGGGATGTGAACGGTGCTCGCCGCTGGCTGCCCCTGGGAGTGGTGAATCTGCAACCCTCGGAGCTGATGAAGTTGTTTGCGGCGCTCTATGCCGCCGATTACACCGCCCGCAAGCTGCCCCTGATGGGGAGTTTCAAGCAGGGTTTCATGCCCATGGCCGGTGTGATCCTGTTCGTCGGTTTCCTGCTGTTGAAAGAGCCCGATTTCGGCGCCTTCGTGGTAATCACCGCGATCGCCTTCGGCGTGCTCTTTCTGGGCGGGATCAACGTGCGTCTGTTTGTATTGTTGGCGATTGTCGCGGCCATTGGCTTCGTCCTCCTGATTACCTTCTCCGAGTACCGGCGACAGCGCATCCTGGGTTTCATGGACCCATGGCAGGATGCCTACGGCAAGGGTTACCAGCTGTCTCACGCCCTGATCGCTTTCGGGCGGGGAGAGTGGTTCGGTGTGGGGCTTGGAGGCAGCATCGAGAAGCTCTTCTACCTGCCGGAGGCCCATACCGACTTCCTGCTTGCCGTGATTGCCGAAGAGCTCGGTTTTGTCGGAGTTTTCCTGGTTGTGGCTCTCTTCGCCGTGCTCATTCAGCGGGCCTTTGCCATTGGCAAGCAATCGGTGACCCTTGAGCGCACCTATGCGGCTCTCGTGGCCCAGGGCATCGGTATCTGGATCGGTGTGCAGTCCTTCATCAACATGGGTGTGAACATGGGGCTGCTGCCCACCAAGGGCCTGACCCTGCCGCTGATGAGTTTCGGCGGATCCGGCATCCTCGCCAACTGCGTGGCCCTGGCGATCCTGCTGCGGATCGACTGGGAGAACCGGCAGATCATGCGCGGAGGCAACGCCTGATGCCGACCTTGATGGTCATGGCCGGCGGTACCGGTGGCCATATCTACCCAGGACTCGCGGTGGCGGACGCCCTGCGAGACCGGGGCTGGAAGATCGTCTGGATGGGCAACCCTGATGGCATGGAGGCGCGCATCGTGCCGGCCAGCGGCTATGAGGTGGCCTGGGTGCGCTTCACGGCCCTGCGCGGCAAGGGGCTGCTACGCAAGCTGCTGCTGCCGCTCAACCTGCTGCGCGGTTTTGCGCAGGCCCTTGGCCAGATCCGCCGGATCAAGCCGGACGTGGTGCTTGGCATGGGAGGGTATGTGACCTTCCCTGGCGGCATGATGGCGGCCCTGCTCGGCAAGCCGGTGGTGGTGCACGAACAGAACTCGGTGGCCGGGTTGGCCAATCGGGTGCTTGCGGGAGTGGCCGACAAGGTGGTCACGGGTTTCCCCGGGGTGTTGAAAAAAGGTGAGTGGGCCGGCAATCCGGTGCGTGCGGAGATCACCGCAGTGGCGCCGCCTGCAGCGCGTTTTGCGGGGCGCAATGGCCCCCTCCGGGTGCTCGTCGTCGGCGGCAGTCTGGGCGCTGCAGCCCTCAATGAGGCGATGCCGCGGGCCCTGGCCCTACTGGGGCAGGGGGATCGTCCGCAGGTGACGCATCAGGCCGGCAGCAAGCAGATCGAGGCCCTGAAGGCGGCCTATCAAGCGGCCGGGGTGAGTGGCGAGTTGCTACCCTTCATTGATGATATGGCGGACCGCTATGCCCAGGCTGACCTGGTGATCTGTCGTTCCGGCGCGCTGACCGTAGCCGAACTGGCGGCAGTGGGTGTGGCCAGCGTGCTGGTGCCCTTTCCCCATGCGGTGGACGATCACCAGACCGGCAACGCCCGCTTCCTGGCTGATGCAGGTGCTGCGGTGTTGCTGCCCCAAGCCGAGCTGACGCCGCAGCGCCTCGCCGCGCTGCTCAAGGAGATGGACCGTGAGCGCCTCTTGGGCATGGCCGAGAAGGCGCGGGGGCGGGCCAGGCCGGACGCCACGGCGCGAGTGGCCGACGTGTGCGCCGGCCTCGCCGCTTGAAAAGTATTCAACAGGACAGAACGTGAAACACAAAGTCAGAAGCATCCATTTCGTGGGCATCGGCGGTGCCGGGATGAGCGGCATTGCCGAAGTGCTGCTCAACCTGGGCTATTGCGTCAGTGGCTCTGATCTGGGCGACAACGCGGCCACCCGCCGGCTGAAGGCTCTGGGCGCCCGGGTGATCCAGGGGCACGATGCCAGCAATGTGTTGGATGCCGATGCAGTGGTGACGTCCACCGCTGTCAAGGGTGACAACCCGGAGGTGATCGCAGCCCGGGCCAAGGGCATTCCGGTGGTGCCGCGAGCCCAGATGCTGGCAGAGCTGATGCGCCTGAAGCAGGGTATCGCCATCGCGGGCACCCATGGCAAGACCACCACCACCTCGCTGGTGGCCAGCATTCTGGCCGAAGGCGGGCTCGACCCGACCTTCGTGATCGGCGGCAAGCTCAACGCTGCGGGCGCCAATGCCCGACTGGGGAAGGGCGATTTCCTGGTCGCCGAGGCGGATGAGTCCGATGCGTCCTTCCTGCTGCTGACACCAGTGATTTCCGTGGTCACCAACATCGACGCCGACCACATGGAGACCTACGGGCACGACTTCGCACGCCTCAAGCAGTCCTTCGTGGACTTCCTCCAGCACCTGCCCTTTTATGGCGTGGCGGTGCTGTGCGACGACGACAAGCATGTGCGCTCCATCATGCCGCTGGTGTCCAAGCAGATCGTCCGCTACGGCTTCTCCGAATCGGCCAATGTGCGCGCCGAGAACATCCATGCAGACGACGGTCGCATGAGCTTCGACGTGGTCCGGGTCAATGGCACCACTAGCCGCATTCCGGTGGTGCTCAATCTCCCTGGCCGCCACAACGTGCTCAACGCCCTGGCAGCGATTGCCGTGGCTACCGAGGTGGGCGTCTCCGACGAAGCCATCATCAAGGCCTTGGCCGAGTTCAAGGGGGTTGGCCGGCGCTTCCAGCGCTACGGCGAACTGGCGCTGCCGAGTGGCGGGACGGCCACCATCGTTGATGACTACGGTCATCACCCGGTTGAAATGGCTGCAACCATTGCTGCTGCGCGCGGTGCCTTCCCCGACAAGCGTCTGGTACTGGCTTTCCAACCTCACCGTTTCACGCGGACACGGGACTGTTTCGAGGATTTCGTGAAAGTGCTGTCCACCGTAGATGCCCTGCTGCTGGGCGAGGTGTATGCGGCCGGAGAGGCGCCCATCGTGGCTGCCGACGGTCGTTCGCTGGCACGGGCCCTGCGGGTGGCGGGCAAGATCGAGCCGGTGTTCGTGGAGAACATCGAGGACATGCCGGGGGCCATTCTGTCCTCGGCCCAGGATGGCGACGTGGTGATCACCATGGGTGCTGGCAGCATCGGCGGTGTGCCGGGAAAACTGGTGAGTGGCGAGGTTTGAGGACGTGAGCAGTCAATTCGGAAAAGTTGCGGTTCTGCTGGGCGGAAGCTCCGCCGAGCGGGAGATCTCCCTGATGTCGGGCAAGGCCGTGCTGGCCGCCCTGCTGGCCGAGGGCGTGGACGCGCACGCCTTCGATCCGGCCGAGACCGATCTGCACATCCTCAAGGAGCAGGGCTATGACCGTGCTTTCATCGCCCTGCACGGGCGGGGGGGCGAGGATGGTACCGTGCAGGGCGCCCTTGAGTTGATGGGGATCCCCTACACCGGGAGCGGCGTGATGGCTTCTGCCATTGCCATGGACAAGTGGCGTACCAAGCTGGTGTGGCTTGCTTCGGGCCTGCCCACGCCGCGCTTCGCGATCCTCGATGCCAGCACCGACTTTGACGCGGTGGTGGCCGATCTGGGGCTGCCGATCTTCGTCAAGCCGGCCCATGAGGGTTCCAGCATGGGGGCTACCAAGGTCACCGAGGCGGGGCAGCTAAAGGCCGCCTGGGAGCTTGCTGCGAAGTTTGACTCCCTGGTGCTGGCCGAAGAGTTCGTCACCGGCCAGGAACTCACCGCCCCCTTCCTGGGGGATCGGGCCTTGCCGTTGGTGCGTATTGTGGCCCCCGGTGGCAACTACGATTACCAGAACAAATATTTCACCGACGACACCCAGTATTTTTGCCCCAGTGGCTTACCGGAAGCCCTTGAGCAAGAGATCCAGGCCGCCATCGTGCGCTGCGCCAAGGTACTGGGCTGCCGCGGCTGGGGGCGTGCCGATCTGATTCTGCGTGACGACGGCAGCTTCACCCTGCTCGAGATCAATACCGCGCCGGGCATGACCAACCACTCCCTGGTGCCGATGTCGGCACGGGTGGCGGGTCTGTCCTTCGAGGCCTTGTGCCTTGAGATCCTTGCCGGAGCCCGCCTTGGCTGATCTGCGCCCCACTTCCAACGTGCCTCCTGAGGCCAGCGGCAAGTCGTCCGCCGGCGGGAAGCGTGCGCGCCCCGCACGTCCGGCACGGGATGTGAGTGGCAACGGGCTGTGGGATCGTCCCCAGCTCCTCAACCTGATCTCCGATGTGCTGCTGGTCTTTGGCGCAGCCGGCCTGGGCTATGCCGCTGTTGCCGCGCTGTCGCGCCTGCCGGTGTACCCCCTGCGGGAAGTCGTGGTCACCACCCCGCTGGCCCAGGTGACCCACGCCCAGCTTGAGTACGCAGCCCGGTCGTCCCTGCGCGGCAATTTCTTTACGGTGGATCTGGACGACGTGCGCGGTGCCTTCGAGAAGCTGCCCTGGGTACGTCGGGCCGACGTGCGTCGGCGCTGGCCGGGAGGTATCGAGGTGCGTCTCGAAGAGCATGTGGCCTCAGCCTACTGGCGAGTGGGTGAAACCGGTGACATGCGCCTGGTAAACCGCTACGGAGAGATCTTCTCGGCCGCCAGCAACGCACGGATGCCCGTTTTCAGCGGCCCCGAGGGTTCGTCGGGGGTGCTGCTGGCCAAGTTCGAAGACTTCACCAACAAGCTGGGGCCCCTCGGCAAGCAACTGGTTGGTGTCTCCCTGTCTGCCCGGGAGGCCTGGCAGCTGAAGATGGAAGACGGCCTGACCATTGAGCTCGGCCATGACCAGGCCAAAGCGCCGATCGACGAGCGCCTGTCACGCTTCGTGCGTCATTTTCCAAAGGCCAAGGCCCAGCTGAACATGAATGTGGCGGTGGTGGACCTCCGCTACCCCAGTGGTTTTGCCCTGCGGCCAATCGCGTCCGCTGCACCGTCGGGCAAGCAAGAAAGCAAAGGTAAGTAATGAGCAAAGAGTACAAGGAACTGATCGTCGGCCTCGACATCGGCACCTCGAAGATCACCTGTGTGGTGGCCGAACTCAAGCCGGACGGCCGGATGGACGTGATCGGTCTGGCCACCCAGCCCTCCTCGGGCCTGAAGAAGGGGGTGGTGGTCAATATCGAGGCCACCGTCGATGCCATTTCCCGGGTCATCCAGGAGGTGGAGTTGATGGCCGATTGCAAGATTCGCGATGTTTACACAGGGATCGCCGGCAGCCACATCCGCAGCTTCAACTCCAACGGCATGGTGGCGATCAAGGACAAGGAAGTGTCGCCGATCGATGTGGAGCGGGTCATCGAGACCGCCCGGGCGATGCCCCTGCCGGCGGACCAGCAGATCCTGCACATCCTTACCCAGGAATTCATCATCGACGGACAGGATGGCGTGCGCGAGCCGATTGGCATGAGTGGTGTGCGTCTTGAGGTGAAGGTGCATATCGTCACCGGCGCCGTGTCCGCTGCCCAGAATATCGTCAAGTGCGTGCGGCGCTGCGGGCTGGAAGTGCTGGACCTGGTACTTCAGCCACTGGCCTCCAGCTATGCGACCCTTTCCGATGACGAGAAAGAGCTGGGCGTGTGCCTGGTGGACATCGGTGGCGGCACCACCGATCTCGCCGTGTTCACCCAGGGCGCGATCCGTCACACAGCGGTCATCCCCATCGCCGGTGACCAGGTGACCAACGATATCGCCATGGCCTTGCGCACTCCTACCGCCGAGGCCGAAGAAATCAAGATCCGTCACGGCGTGGCCATGCATACCCTGGCCGATGCCTCGGAGATGATCGAGGTGCCGGGCGTCGGCGATCGCCCGCCGCGCAAGCTGTCCCGTCAGGCGCTGGCCGATGTGATCGAGCCGCGGGTGTGTGAACTGTACGAACTGGTCCAGGCCGAGCTGCGCCGTTCCGGTTACGAAGAGCTGTTGTCATCCGGCATCGTGCTGGCCGGTGGGGCTGCCGTGATGCAGGGGATGGTCGAGCTTGGTGAAGAAGTGTTTCACATGCCCGTACGCATCGGTTACCCGAAGTACGACGGAGCGCTGGCCGATGTCGTTTGCGAGCCGCGCTATGCCAATGCAATGGGGCTGGTGATGGAGGGGGCAGCGCAGAAGCGGCGCGGCATTCAGGCGCGTCAGGCGCGGAATGTGGGGCAGGTGTTTTCAAGAATGCGTTCCTGGTTCGAACGCAATTTCTGATGGTTGAGGCACTCCGGCAATGGGGTGTTTTGAATTGATTATTTGTGTGCAGTTGCCCTTTATTTAGTTATAGAATTTCGGGTTAATACTAAATATAGGACTGCTTGCGCGCAGGGCAAATGAGCGCAGTTTCTCTTGGAGGCGAGGTAAATGTTTGAAATAGTTGAAAAGGCGAGCGGCGGCACCAACATCAAGGTGATTGGTGTCGGTGGTGCGGGTGGCAATGCCGTCGATCACATGATCCGTGAGGGTGTTCAGGGCGTGGATTTCATCATCGCCAACACCGATGCGCAGGCCCTGTCCCGCTGCCTGGCGCAGACCAAGGTCCAGCTCGGCAAGACCGGCCTTGGCGCTGGTTCCAAACCCGAGGCCGGCCGTGCCGCAGCCCAGGAGTCCCGCGATGCCATCGCGGCGGCCCTTGAAGGTGCCCACATGTGCTTCATCACCGCCGGCATGGGTGGTGGAACGGGTACCGGTGCAGCGCCCGTGGTGGCCGAGATCGCCAAGGAAATGGGCATCCTGACCGTTGCCGTGGTGACCAAGCCCTTCGATTTCGAGAACCGCATCCGCGTCGCCGAGAGTGGTGTGGAAGAGCTGTCCAAACAGGTGGACTCCCTGATTGTCGTGCTCAACGACAAGCTGCTTGAGGTGTATGGCGACGACGCCGGCTTCGAGGACTGCTTCCGTTCCGCCGATAACGTGCTGACAAGCGCGGTGGGTGGCATCGCCGAGATCATCAATGTGCCCGGCCTGGTCAACGTGGACTTCCAGGACGTGCGCACCGCCATGGCCGAGATGGGCCGTGCGATGATGGGCTCTGCCCAGGCTTCCGGTCTCGATCGTGCTCGCATCGCCGCCGAGCAGGCTGCGGTGTCCCCGCTGCTGGAAGGTACCGAGCTGTCAGGCGCCCGCTGTGTGCTGATCAATATCACTGCCAGCCGCGGCCTGAAGATGTCGGAGGTCCGTGATGCCGTGAAGACCGTTCAGGCCTTTGCTGCCTCCGAAGCCTTCGTCAAGTACGGCACCGTGTTCGATGAGAACATGGAAGACCGCATCCGCGTCACTGTTGTGGCGACGGGGCTTGGTGCAGTGCGTGCTGCGGCCATGCCCCGCAAGATCGAGGTGGTGCGTACCGGTACCGACAACGTCGGTATGGAAATCGACTACGGTAACCTGGAGCTGCCCGCGGTCATCCGCCGCACTTCCCGGACCACCGTCGAGGCCATGAGCGCTAATGGGATGTCTACCCTGGACATCCCGGCCTTCCTGCGTAAGCAGGCGGACTGATTGCTCCGGGCCGCTCCGGTGGCTCAGAAAAACGCGCAGCGGGAGGTCGCCTCCACCCGCTGCGCGTTTTTCGTTGACAGGCGGCTTGCTGCGGCGCAGCACGCTGTCTGTGTTAAGATTCAAGGACTTGAACGCGGATCCGGATCATGCTGAAGCAGCGCACCCTCAAAACCGTTGTCACCGCCACAGGTGTCGGGCTCCACAGCGGCGCCAAGGTGACACTCACCCTGCGGCCGGCCGCACCGGATACCGGCATCATTTTTCATCGGGTCGATCTTGCCCCGGTTGTTGACCTGCCCGCCGACCCCTACGCCGTCTGTGATACCCGCATGTGTTCCGGGCTGCAGCGCGAGGGTGCCAAGGTCAATACCGTCGAGCATTTGATGTCGGCGCTGGCCGGTTTGGGTATCGACAACGCCCACATCGACGTGGATGCGGCCGAGATCCCCATCCTCGACGGCAGCGCCGGCCCCTTCGTATTCCTGATCCAGTCGGCTGGCATCGAAGAGCAAAAGGCCCCCAAGCGCTTCCTGCGGGTGCTCAAGCCCGTCGAGTACGTGGAGGGCGACAAATGGGTGCGCCTGGAACCCTATGACGGCTTCAAGCTCAGCTTCTCCATCCTCTTCAATCATCCGGCCATCGACAGCACCGGCACCTCGGTGGTGGTCGATTTTGCCAAGCACTCCTATGTGCGCGAGGTGTCCCGGGCGCGCACCTTCGGCTTCATGCAGGACGTGGAGTTCATGCGTGCCAACGGGCTCGGCCTGGGCGGCAGCCTGGATAATGCCATCGTGATGGACGAATACCGGGTGCTCAACGCCGACGGCCTGCGCTATGCCGATGAATTCGTCAAGCACAAGGTGCTTGATGCCATTGGTGACCTGTACCTGGCCGGCCATTCCCTGCTGGCCTCGTACAGCGCCTACAAGTCCGGTCATGCCCTCAACAACCAGATTCTGAGGGTGCTTCTCGAAGACAGGAGTGCGTGGGATATCGTGACCTTCGAGGAAGAGGCCAGCACGCCGCCGGCGGTGGCCCGGTTGTTCGATCTGGCCAGCGCCTGAGCTGAATCATGCTGATCCTGCGACTGGTCGCGGTGCTGGTGGCGATCGGCATTGCCGGTTCGCTGCTGGCTTTCGTGTTCACCCGTGATCGCCGTTATCTGGCGCTGGGCTGGCGACTGTTCCGCTACGCCATCATCGTTGCGCTGGTGTTCTTTGCGCTACTCATCGTCGAGCGCGTCTTCGTCCCCTTTGTTTAGCCGGCCTGTTTTACGAAGCGCTTGAGGGCCTTGGCCAGCGGAGAGTCTGCCGGCAGGCTTGCCGCCAGGTGGTCGAGTCCAGAGCGCGTTGAATCGCTTACATGCCTGTGGGGTGGAGGCGGTGCTGCGGGCCGGTATTCCCGTACCGCCACTTTGACCTTGATGTCCCTGAGGATCACGCCCGCCCGGGCGAAATCTGCCAGCAGGCTGGGCACGGCCTGGCGCAGCTTGACCGCCAGACCGGCGCTTTCCACGTGGATCACCAGTTCCTCTCCCTTCAGGTTTGCCACCCGGCAGGCGTCCGCCATGTAGCCAGGCAATAGGGTCTCTAGCTGTTGCTGCAGGCGCAGCAGGCGGCCGGCATGGGCCTGCAGGCGGGCAAGGGCGTCGCCGCTGCCCAGGAAGTTGTCGATCGAACTGGTGCTCATCAGGGCTTGGAAATCATGAAACCGTCCCCATCGTAGGGGGATAGTCCGGGGCGGACAAGTATCACTGGTGCCCGGTGGTCCGTCACGGTCGCGTCCGGGTGCCATGATAGAATCCGCGTTTTGCCGCGTTTTTCCTTCGAAATCAAATGATCGCAGGCCTACTCAAGAAAATTTTCGGCAGCCGCAATGACCGGCTGATTCGCCAGTACTCCCAGACAGTGCGTGCCATCAACGCACTCGAGCCGAAGATCCAGGCCTTGTCCGATGAGGAATTGCGCGGCAAGACAGACGAATTCCGTGGGCGCATCGCCAAGGGAGAAAGCCTCGATGCCCTGCTGCCCGAGGCCTTTGCGGTGGTCCGCGAAGCCGGCAAGCGGGTGCATGGCATGCGCCATTTTGACATGCAGATGGTGGGGGGCATGGTGCTGCACGCCGGCAAGATCGCCGAAATGCGTACCGGTGAAGGCAAGACCCTGACCGCCACCCTGCCGGTCTACCTGAACGCGCTCACCGGCAAGGGGGTGCATGTCATCACCGTCAATGATTACCTCGCCAGCCGTGACTCGGACTGGATGGGGCGCATCTACCGTTTCCTTGGGCTGAGCGTCGGCTGCAACCTGTCGCAGATGCCCCATGATGCGAAGAAGGCCGCCTACGAGGCCGATATCACCTACGGTACCAACAACGAGTTCGGTTTCGACTACTTGCGCGACAACATGGTGTACGAGTCGGGTGAGAGGGTGCAGCGCGGCCTCAACTATGCCATCGTTGATGAGGTTGACTCCATTCTGATCGACGAGGCTCGTACGCCGCTGATCATTTCCGGTCAGGCCGAGGATCACACCGAGCTGTACCTCAGCATGAACGCCGTTCCCGCCCTCCTGACCCGTCAGGAAGGCGAGGGCGAAAACATCACCGTCCCGGGCGATTACACCGTGGATCTCAAGGCCCACTCCGTACTCCTTACCGAGCAGGGCCACGAGCACGCCGAGGAAATCCTGACCCGGCTGGGGATGTTGCCGGAGGGCTCCAGCCTTTACGATCCGGGCAACATTCTGCTGATCCACCACCTTTACGCCTCCCTGCGGGCGCACGCGCTGTATCACAAGGATCAGCATTACGTGGTGCAGAACGGCGAAGTGGTGATCGTCGATGAATTCACCGGCCGCCTTATGTCCGGCCGCCGTTGGTCCGAGGGTCTGCATCAGGCCGTCGAAGCCAAGGAAGGCGTGAAGATCCAGGCCGAGAACCAGACTCTGGCCTCGATCACCTTCCAGAACTACTTCCGGATGTACGGCAAGCTGTCCGGCATGACCGGCACGGCCGACACCGAAGCCTACGAGTTCCACCAGATCTACGCACTTGAGACCGTGGTGGTGCCCACCTCCCGTCCGATGATCCGCAAGGATCAGAACGACAAGGTGTATCGCACCATGAAGGAGAAGCACGACGCGATCGTGGCGGACATCAAGGACTGCGTGGAGCGTGGCCAGCCCGTGCTGGTGGGTACGACGTCCATCGAGAACTCGGAGCTGCTGTCCGATCTGCTGACTCGCTCCAAGCTCCCGCACAACGTGCTCAACGCCAAGCAGCACGCCCGCGAGGCCGAGATCGTTGCCGAAGCCGGACGTCCCGGGGTGATCACCATTGCGACCAACATGGCTGGTCGGGGTACCGACATTGTGTTGGGCGGCAACGTGGAGAAGCCCGTGTCCCTGATTCGCGAGGACGAATCCCTCTCCGATGCCGAGAAGGACGCCCGCATTGCGGCCATGCGTGAGGAGTGGAAGACGGTTCACGAGAAAGTCCTGCAGGCGGGGGGGCTGAAGATCATCGGCACCGAGCGTCACGAGTCCCGGCGGATCGACAACCAGCTGCGCGGCCGTTCCGGCCGACAGGGTGATCCGGGCGAAAGCCGCTTCTACCTGTCGCTGGAAGATCCCCTGATGAAGATCTTCGCCGGCGAGCGCCTGAACGCCATCATGGTCCGCCTGAAGATGCCCGAGGGCGAGGCCATCGAGGCCGGCATGGTGACCCGCTCGCTGGAGTCGGCTCAGCGTAAGGTCGAGCAGCGCAACTTCGACATCCGCAAGCAACTGCTTGAGTACGACGACGTTTCCAACGACCAGCGCAAGGTCATCTACCAGCAGCGCAACGAGTTGCTGGAGAGCACCGACATCTCCGAGACCGTCGCGGCGATGCGCGAGGGCGTGCTCCACGACCTCTTCCGAATCTACGTGCCGGTCGACTCCGTGGAGGAGCAGTGGGATATCCCCGCCCTCGAACTGGCCCTCGAATCCGAATATCAACTCAAGGTGCCTGTCGGTGAGTGGGTGAAGGCCGATTCCGGCCTGAGTGACGACGACATCCTGCAGCGTCTGCTGGAAGCGGGGTCCCAGGCCTACGCTGACAAGATCGCTCTGGTGGATGCCAGCGCATGGCATGGCTTCGAACGCAATGTGATGCTGCAGAGCCTGGATACCCACTGGCGCGAGCATCTGTCGGCCTTGGATCATCTGCGTCAGGGCATTCATCTGCGGGGATATGCCCAGAAGAATCCGAAGCAGGAGTACAAGCGCGAGGCCTTCGAGCTCTTCGAGAATCTGCTGCAGCTTGTCCGCACCGAGGTCACCCGTCTGCTGATGACTGTCCAGATCCGCTCCGAGGCCCAGTTGGAGGAGGTTGAGGCGCCGGCTGAACTGGAGAACGTCCAGTATCACCATGCCGACTACGACGAGGCTCTGGCCACCGCCAATCCAGATCGCGAAGTTGCCCAACCGGTTGCCCAGGCAGCGCCTAGAGCTGGTCGCAACGACCCGTGCCCCTGCGGTTCCGGGAAGAAGTACAAGCATTGCCACGGCAAGCTCTCCTGAGTCTTGTGCGTCAGAAAAAACGCCGGCCTTGTGCCGGCGTTTTCGTTGACCGGGCGCCTCAAGCAACAATGCCCCCTGCCGTTACCGAGCCAATGAACCCCAGTGAATTCTCTCTCGATCTGGCTGGCTGGATCGCCCGTATCCGTGGGCGTGAGATGCCGGTGTTCGGGCGTACGGTGGACGCCCTGCGGGCCCTGATTGCCGATGACAGGGCGTCGGCGTCGGCCCTCGCCAAGGTCATCCTGATGGATGCCCCGATGACTACAAAGGTGCTCAGGCTTGCCAACAGCGCCTTCTTCAATCACTCCCATCAGGGCGTCAGCACCGTTTCGCGGGCCATCGTGGTGCTGGGTTTCGATCCGGTCGTCGAACTCGCCCTTTCTGTTGCCCTGATCGACTCGCTGCTCAATCAGGGAATTCGCGAGCGGGTGCATGCCGAGATGGCACGGAGCTTCCATGCGGCGGTCCAGGCCCGCTGGATTGCCCGCAAGCGCGGGGAGGGGGCTGGCGAAGAGGTTTTCATCGCCGCATTGCTCGGGCGTGTGGGTGAGATGGCGTTCTGGTGCTTCGGCGGTGAGCAGGCGCGGAGACTGGATCAATGCTTGGTACTGCCGGGGGTCAAGGAAGAAGAGGCTCAGCAACGGGTGCTGGGCTTTCCCTTGCGCCAGTTGTCCCACGGCCTGGTGAAGGAATGGAAGCTGGGGCCGTTGGTCTCGGCCGCCATGGAGATGGACTCCCGTGGCCGCGGTCCGGGCCGGTCTATCTTCCTCGCCCATCGCCTTGCCCGGATCGCTGACGAAGGTTGGGATTCGATCCGCGGGCGGCAGAGCATGCACGAAGTTGCAGACTATCTTGATCAGCCTGTGGCCGTAGTCAAAGAAGACATCCTTGCCAATGCGGCCGAGGCGGCCCGGGTTGCGCGTGTATTCGGCGCTTCCGAAGCGGCAGGGCTGATTCCGCTGACAGCCCCGCAGCCTGAGACGCCGGTTCCGCCTGCACCTGCTGATCCCGATGTACGCCTGCAGTTGCGCATCCTCCATGACCTTGCAGATATGAGCCTGGCCCGCGCGAATATCGCCGATATTCTGCAGCTGGTGGTCGAGGGGGTCTATCGCGCGATCGGCTGTCGGCGTGTCGTCGTTGCCCTCCTGACGGAGGACCGCCAATCTCTTGTCGGAAGGATTGCCCTTGGGGCCGATGCGGATGCCTTGGCTGCCCGCTTTGTGTTCCCGATGGAAGGGGAGCCGGACGACGTTCTAGATGCGGCGATCGACAGTGGGGAGGCGGCCCTGGTCGATGCGGGGCGCCTGATGCGTCCCGGTGCGGAGCGGCTTGTCCGGGTGACCGCTTGCGGCGAGTGTGGGGTGGTCCCTATCGGTACTGCGAACTGCCAGATTGGCGTCCTCTATGTGGATTGTGGCGGCAAGCCTCTGGCCGGCGAGTGCTGGGATGCCATCCGGCACTTTGCCTTGCAGGCAAGCCTCGCCGTGGAGCTCGGCGCTACAGAACGGCGCACCTTCTCCCCCCGCTGATGACCCTTCAGTAGTGCCGTGTCCGAATCGACGAGCCGATGTGGCGTGGCGCTTGAAAGGGAGGGGGATAGAAGCAGTCAGATTGTGTCGAAAATCTTTACAGAGCGTGTCGTGGACTCCATAGTCATTTTTTTTTGATGAAAAAAATTTCAATAAAATTAATGCCTTGTGCTTGAATTTTGATTTGGCTGGAAGCGGGCATGGAATCTGCTCTATGTTTTTTGCGCGTTATTGCCGCCTCTAATTCCGGAGAAACACTCATGAAAATGAAACTTCTTGCCGCTGCAAGCGTTCTGGCGATGACCGCCACCGCAGCCGTCGCGGCTCCGTCCTTCTACATCAACGTTGGCAGCAATAGCTACCAGAGCGCCAAGAACACTCAGGATGCCGATAGCAACACCGGTACCTTCACCGAATTTGGCTTCAACCAGCTACTGGCCACTTCGGTCTATGATCTGAGCGACAACTCTGTCAATGGCGCTTTCTACGACACCAACCTGGCCAGCGACTTCGCCAAGCTCGGGATTGCCCGCAGTGATACGGCCATGGACGGCGTCACCACCGTTAATTTGACCTACCCGACTGTTGGTCAGGTCAACATCGACTCTCTGGCTCCGCTGGTTCCCCCGTCGTTTGGCTCCGATGCCGAAGGTTACAACGACAGCTGGCACTTGGAAGTCCGTTACAGGTTCAACGGCGTCATGAGCGCTTCCGGCCCGAGCTACACTGGTGGCACTTGGGAACTGTTCTTCAATGACTTTACGAACAATGCCAACGACCGCGTTGTTGTGTCCGGCCACTTGGTTGGCTCTGAACTTCAGGTTGCCAACCTGAATCTGTTCCTGGAAGTGGATTCCGCTGAAGCCGGCTTCCTGTTCATTGACGATGGTTTCGGCAACTTTTCTGCAGTTGGCGATGGCACCAAGTTCAACCTGGACACCAACGTGTTCCCCCCGATTCCGACCGCTAGCCAGCTGCTGGAATTCGTCGATGGAGATGGCAACCGTGTTGCTGTGCGCCAAACCAAGCTGGACGGCACCATCAGCGGTGTGATCCCTGAGCCCGCTTCCCTGGCTCTGGTGGGTCTCGGCTTCGCCGGCCTCTTCGCCGCCCGTCGCCGCAAGGCCTAAGTCGGTAGCTTGAGGCCCGCTCGGGTCTCGGCTAAAAAAGGGTCACTCATCAGAGTGGCCCTTTTTTTATAGCCAAAGGATACGCAGACCTTTAAAGTATGTCGTGCAAGTGCCTGGGGTGCTCCGCAACCCTTCCCTTCCGGGGCACCGTCCAATCCAATACAGCCCGACTGGGTAGCTCAATTGCACGGCATCCTGACTCTCCGCACCGCCGCACTCAATGTCATTCGTCAGGTCAACCGCAGTAAGGCGGCCTTGACTGCTGTGGCCCTTGGCGTGACCGCCATGATGCTGGCGGCCGGCTTTATCGATTGGAATCTCCGCTTCGGGCGCGAGAACACCATTCATTCTCAATTGGGGCATATCCAGGTCATGAAGCCCCGGTTCCTCGAACTTGGGCGGTCTGACCCGTTGTCCTACGTGCTGCCCAACCGGGAGCAGGACATCAGGAAGATCCTTGACGGCCCGGGGGTGGTGGCCGTTGCACCGCGTTTGCTGATTTCCGGGCTGGCCAGCTCGGGAGAAACCACGCTTTCCTTCATCGGTGAAGGGGTGGATCCTGGCGTCGAGGCCGAGCTTTCATCGGCACTCAGGTTTCCCGAGGGGCGCAATCTGCAGCCCGGTGAGGAAAACACCGTGGTTGTAGGCCGAGGGCTGGCGGATAACCTTGGCCTGCGTCTGGGGGGAACCCTGGTGTTGGTGGCAAACACCAAGGGCGGGCGCATCAACGCCGTGGAGGCCAGGACGGTGGGCGTGTTCGAATCCATCACCAAGGCCTATGATGACATCGCCTTGCGTATTCCCATTGGTCTGGCGCGTCAGCTCTTGCGTGTCGATGGCGAGCATCTGCGTATCGTCGTGCTCGACGACACGGCCCGAACCGCGCAGACCCTGGAGTGGATGAAGACCAATCTTGGCGCCTCCCAGTACGACGTAGTGCCATGGACCCAGCTCGCCGATTTCTACAACAAGACGGCTTCGCTCTTTGCCAAGCAGGTGGGCGTGATTTACATGATCATCGCGGTGATCATCGTGCTGGCGATTTCCAATACCATGACCATGTCGGTCATTCAGCGGATCGGCGAAATTGGCACCATGATGGCCATAGGAGCCCGGCGCAAGGACATCCTGCTGCTGTTCATCGCGGAAGGGGTTGTGCTGGGGGTCGTCGGAACGATCATCGGTGTCTTTGTGGGAAGCCTGCTGGCCGTCCTCATCAGTCTGATCGGTATTCCCATGCCCCCGGGGCCGGGCATGACCTGGGGCTACAGCGCCGGGATCCTGCTTACGCCGGGAACAGTGATTTCGGCCTGTCTCACCGCCATGGCGACCACCGCTCTGGCCAGTCTTTATCCAGCCTGGAAGGCATCGCGGATGGAGATCGTCGAGTCTTTGCGTGCCTTGCAATGACCGGGCCTCACGCATGAAACATCTCCTCAACCTTGGTCTCCGGAACCTCCTCCGCAACCGCATCCGTACGGCCATCACCCTGGGCGCCATTGTTTTCGGGGTGTGCGGGCTTATTGTTTCCGGCGGGTTTGTCCGGGACATCTTCGTGCAACTGGCCGAGGCCCTTATCCATTCCCAGAGCGGGCATGCCCAGGTGGGGCAGGAGGCGATCTTCGGCGCCGGCTCCCGCTCCCCAGAACGCTACCTGCTGAAGGATCCGGAAGTGCTGCGCAAGAAGTTGCAGGTCGATCCGGAGGTGAAGGATGTGATGGCCCGGATCACCTTTTCGGGGCTTCTGAACAACGGCAAGACGGATTACGCGATCATCGGTGAGGGTGTCGAGCCCGATCGGGAGCTGGCTTTTGGCACGCATCTGCGGGTGTTGTCCGGACGGATGCTGAAGGATTCGGACCGCTTTGGCGCGATGCTTGGTGAGGGAGCCGCTGCCGCCATGCACCTGGCTCCAGGAGATCAGGCGACGCTGGTGGTGAGTACCCTGGACGGGGCCACCAACACTCTGGATATCGAGGTGGTGGGAGTCTTCCAGAGCTTCTCGAAGGATTTTGATGCCCGCGCAGTGCGCATTTCCCTGGGGGCCGCCCAGGATCTGCTGTTGACCAAGGGCGTAGGCAAGCTGGTCGTGTCCCTCCGCTCCACCGATGCCACCGATGCCTTCATTGACCGGATGAAGCCTCAACTCGCCGCGGATCTGCGCATTCTTGACTGGCGGACGCTGAACGACTTCTACCAGAAGACTGTGGACATCTACCAGCAGCAGTTCGGCTTCCTCCAGGCCATGGTTCTGCTGATGGTCTGTCTGAGCGTGATCAACACCCTCAACATGAGCCTGCTGGAGCGCGGCTGGGAGTTTGGCACCATGCGGGCCCTGGGTAACCGAAGCAAGACCATCGTCTCCCTGATTGTCCTGGAGTCCCTCATTCTAGGGGTCGTCGGCGCCACCCTAGGGTTGCTGCTGGGGCTGGCCCTGGCCATGCTGATTTCCGGAGTGGGCATCCCGATGCCACCACCACCCAATGCCGAGATCGGCTACGACGCCTACATCCGTATCGTGCCTGCGGTCCTGTTGCAGTCCTGGGTTGTCGGCATCGTGGCGACCCTGCTGGCTTCCCTCTATCCCGCGTTCCGTTCGTCGCGGGTGCCGATCATCGATGCTCTGAGAAGCCGCGCCTGACGGCGCGGTGTCGGCTTGTCCCTGCCCGGAGCTTCCCGCATCCTGAGGATGCGTCTGAAACACATCCGGGCTTATCATCCCAGTCTTTGCCGATCGGCCTTGTTCCTGGAGTTTTCGTCATGCCCGTTTTGCTTTCCCCTCCCGAAGCTGCTGCCCTACTACCGGTTCCTGGTGTCCGACTCGGGGTGACCGAGGCTGCCATCCGCAAACTCAACCGCAAGGATCTGACCCTCATCGAGCTCGCCCCTGGCGCCCGGGTGGCGGGCGTGTTCACGCAGAACCGTTTCTGTGCGGCACCTGTCCAGGTGTGCAAGGCACATCTGCCGGAGGGTAAGGTGCGTGCGCTGGTCATCAATACTGGTGTGGCCAACGCGGGTACCGGCGAGCTCGGGCTGGGCACTGCCCGGGCCACCTGCGAGGCGGTGGCAGGCCTGTTGGGGATTCAGGCGAGCCAGGTGCTGCCCTTCTCCACCGGGGTCATTCTGGAGCCCTTGCCGGTGGACAAGCTGATTGCGGGGCTTCCGGCTGCGCGGGATGCCCTCAAGGCCGACGGTTGGTATGAGGCCTGTCACGGCATCATGACCACCGACACAGTGCCCAAGGCGGCATCCCGCCAGGTGAGTATCGGTGGCAAGACAGTGACCCTGACCGGTATCTCCAAGGGGGCGGGCATGATCAAGCCGAACATGGCGACCATGCTGGGCTTCCTCGCCACCGATGCTGACGTGGCCCAGCCGCTGCTGAATGCCCTGGTCAAGGAGGCGGCGGACCTGTCCTTCAACAGCATCACCGTGGACGGCGATACGTCTACGAATGATAGTTTCATCATGATCGCCACTGGGCAGGCTGGCAATCCTGCCCTCGTCGATGCCCAGTCGGCGGACTATGCCGCTTTTCGGGATGCGGTCCTGGATCTGTCCATCTGGCTGGCCCAGGCCATCGTCAGGGATGGCGAGGGAGCAACCAAGTTCATCACCTTGCAGATTGAGGGAGGAACGGATCGGGAGGAGTGCCGCAAAGTGGGCTACGCCATCGGCCATTCACCCCTGGTGAAAACGGCCTTTTTTGCCTCTGATCCCAACCTCGGGCGCATTCTGGCCGCCATCGGCTATGCCGGCATTGAGGATCTGGACGTGTCCCGTCTGCGAGTCTGGCTGGGGAGTGCCGGTGAAGAGGTGCTGGTGGCCGAGAAGGGCGGACGGGCAGAGTCTTACCGCGAAGAGGCGGGCGCCCGCGTCATGCAGGCGGCGGAGATCACTGTGCGGGTCGATCTGGCCCGGGGGAGTGCTGCAGCGACCCTGTGGTCCTGTGACTTCTCCTACGATTACGTGAAAATCAACGCCGACTACCGTTCCTGACGGGCTCGTCCCCCGGGAAGGGGGCGGCCATTGTCATTGTCGAGGCGCCCTGACGGGCGTCTTTTTTCATTTCACCATGACTCAAGCCCGGCTAAGAGCTGGGCAGTGCCGAAGCCAGATACAGCAGGTTTATCAATCAATTAGGCGGGTTCAGCATATGCCGGTGCTTCTGAAGTCTGACCCGCCTTCCCCTCTGCTGGCCCCTACGGGGCTCCTGGGAAACGGGTTTTTCCGAGGCGTCATCATGGCAAAGCTTAAGCTCACCACGTCCGCCGTCGATGTGGCGCAACCTCAGGCGCAGGCCATCGAGTTGCGGGATATCATCGTCCGGGTTTCATGTGCAAGGCTACACTAGGGGGCCTCACTTCGGCGACAGCCAGGAAAACCGAAGGTGCCGCAGTTCCCTATTGCTTCCGAGAATTCCCAAGCGTATTTATTGCGGATGGCGGTGAAGCCATCCGTATCCCTCGTTTTACTGACGCATGCCGATCGCTAAGCGATTGAAGGCGCTCATCAGCGCGATGGCGAAGCTCAAGTCGGTGATTTCCGCATCGCTGAAATGCCCCTTGAGCGGTTCGAAATCCTCATCGGGCGCGTGGCGACCCGCTACGTCAACTAGCGATTCCGTCCAGGCCAATGCGGCGCGCTCGCGTTGGCTGAAATGCGCGCTCACGCGCCAGCCTGCGAGGCTGTCCAGCTTCGGATTCGGCACACCGCCGGCGCGCAGGGCCGCCGCGTGCATCTCCAAGCAAAAAGCGCAGCCATTGATTTGCGACACCCGCAGATAGACCAGCTCGATCAACGGTTTCCCAAGGCTGCTCTTGTCCAGGGCTTTCTTGGTAAGGCCAAGTCCTTGGTAGGCTTCAGGCGAGAGGGTTTGATAAGGCAGGCGAAGTGTGCTCATGGACGGTCTCCGGTTAGACGTGAAGGAACGAGAAACGAAATCAGCGCATGGCGTGTTTGAGCCAATGCTTCCGTGGTCGGGGAAAGCCCTGGCAAGTACACGAACTGCACGTTGTGGATACCCATGACAGACAGGGCGTGGAGCAAGTAGGGCGTCAGGAAGTCGGGTTGCCTGGCAGCGTCTCCTACGCATGGGCTGCCCGAGCGCACCAGCACCAATACTGGGCGATCCCGCAGCAACCCGACCTTGCCATCCGGCTTGACCGCAAAGCTGCGCCCCTTGCGCAGTACATAGTCGATCCACAACTTCAGCGCCGCGGGCACCGCAAAGTTGTGCATCGGCGTGCTGATCAACAATCCGTCGCAAGCCTCCAATTCGCCTAGCAGGTGTTCAGAAAGGGCCACGGCTGGATCATCGGATGGCGCTGACGAAGTGATGGCCTGAGCGTATTGCGCCGACAGCGGCGCAAGCGCCTCCATTGCCAGCCTGCGCGTGGTCACACGAATGCCGTGGCCGAGAGCGTCGCAATCGTTCAAAGCCGCCAACACCTGCTGCGCGCCGAGTGATTCGTGGCCGGCAGGGCTGCATGCCAGGAAAAGAAGTTGATTCATGATCCGTCGGGCCTATAGCGCTAGGCTGAAATGCAGCCCTTTGGACAGCAGGCCCTGATGGAAATAGAAGCGTTGCGCCAGGGCATTGCCCAAGGCGGTATCGAGCACCAGATGGGAACAGTCTTGCCGCTGCGCTTCCTCGCGTAACGCCTCTATCAGCAGGCCACCCAGACCCTGGCGACGGGCAGTTGCGACGGCGACCAGATCATCGACGTAAAGGAATCGTCCATACAGCAGGTTTTCCTGGATGCGGTAGCCCGCCACCCCCATGACCTGATCTCCCCGCCATGCAGCCAGCAGACGATAACCTTGCCCGGCTTGGCGGCAGGCCTGCGCAGCAAATGCGGCCGCATCGGGTAAATGAGGCCGCAATTCGTGCATGACGTCGAAACAGGCCAAGTAATCCTGAACGCTGTCAATGAGGCTCAATCGAAAGGTGCTCATGTCGATTCCTTGTCATAGAGCCTGCACTGTAGGAAACTAATGGCCCAGTAAAAAGGTGCAAAAATTGAATAAATAGATAGGACATGGCGCATGGACATGCAGCGGTTCAAGCCAAACCGAGGACACGATGCGCCGATCTATCTGCAGTTGTATCGACGCTATCGGGACGCGATTGCTGTTGGAAAACTCCAGCCTGGCGATCGAGTGCCATCTGTGCGCAGCCTCGCCAGTGAGCTGAACCTGGCACGCGGCACGGTCGAGATGGCCTACCAGATGCTGACCAGCGAGGGCTATTTCCTGACACGCGGCCCAGCCGGCACCGTCGTCTCGCCCCGGCTGGAGAACCTAGGCGAGCCGGGGTACGGCTTCGCATCTAGTTCCTTTGCACCGCCACGTTCATGCCTAGGGGCCGATGCCGGTCAAGTACGGCCTTTCCAACTCGGCGTGCCGGCGCTGGATGCTTTTCCGCGCAAGACCTGGACGCGCCTGGCCGGCCACAACTTGCGCACCATGGATACGGCGGCCATGGGCTACCCCGACCCGACGGGTCATGAACCGCTGCGTCGCGCCATCGCCGCCTATCTCGGCATCTCGCGTGGCATCGCCTGCACGCACGAGCAGGTGTTCGTCACCGCCGGCTACCGGGGCGCTCTGGAGCTGGTGTGCCGCACACTGCTGCGATCTGGTGATATCGGCTGGTATGAAGACCCCGGCTACCTCTTCGCCCGCCAGTTCCTGGAGCGCGCGGGCATGCGTCTGGAGCCGGTGCCCGTGGATGCGGAAGGCTTGAGTGTGGGCATAGGCCAACAGCGAGCCGCTGAGGCGCGTTTCGCCGTGGTGACACCCACGCACCAGAGTCCCATGGGGATGGCACTGTCTTTGCCCCGACGGCTGCAACTGCTGGAATGGGCCGGCCACCGCAAGGCGTGGATCATTGAGGACGACTACGACAGCGAGTTCCGCTACCACGGCCGGCCTCTCCCCGCACTGAAAAGCCTGGATCGCGATGGGCGCGTGCTTTACTCCGGCACTTTTAGCAAGGTGCTGTTTCCCGGCCTGCGCCTGGCCTATCTGGTCGTACCTGAAGCGCAGGTCGAACAGTTCAAGGACACGGCGAATCACCTTTGCGGCCCCGGCTCGATCCTGCTCCAAGCAACGGTGACCGATTTCATGGATCAAGGTCACTTCGCTCGGCATCTGCGAAAGATGCGTTCGCTGTATGCAACTCGACGCGGCTATCTGGTCGATGCGCTCATGCAGGCGCTAGGATCACGTCTGCACGTCCAGCCCCAGGCTGGTGGTATTCATGTTCTAGCGAAACTGACGAATAGGGAGAGCGACAAGTCCTTAGCTGCGGCAGCTCAATCCAACGGGCTTGCAATTCAGGCACTCAGCCAATGGCAAATTCGGAGAACGTCACATGGCGGGCTACTCATGGGATTCGCCAACGTAACCGAACCAGAGATGGCGAAAGCACTGATATGTCGATTAGCGGCTGCCATTCAATCACAGTGAAAAGGCTATCCAATTGATGGTCTTTGCTGCCGCCCACTCTCCCACGGCACACCACTGCCGCAGTCGCGGCAAGCAACTTTATCAGGGGGTCGGGAGGCGGAGGTATATCCAGTCCAGGTCGCATCGGACGGTTAGACCGGGCGCCCTGCCTGCCTCTTCCTGGCGGGACAGTTGACAGCGGCTGGGCCTGATCGGGGCGTGAGCCTTATGGAGCGTGTTGATGAACTTGAGGAAAGCATCCTCATGGGGTAGATCAGCATGCACGTGCAGGGTGTTGGCAAGCAGGACGGGCGGCGCATCGGTGGAGGACGCGGTGGGCTGGAGCGGGCGTTCGGGGCTGATTTCATAGTCGAGTTGCGGGATCGATATGCCTTTCCGGAGGGATTCAAGCTGTTCTATCCAGACCACCCGGTCTGGGGGGCTGCTGATGCCCGTGCGCAGGAGGCTGGCGTGACGGGACAGGGCCTCCTGGGTCTGGTTTGCCGTCTGTTCTGCTTGCCTGAGCCTGTGCTGGGTTTGTGCGAGGCTCTGGGCTGTCAGGCGTGCCCTGTGTTCGGCCGTTTGCAGCAGATGATGGCTGCCCCCGGCCAGGCCGATGGCGGCGGTGAGCATGATGCTGCCGAGGATGGCGGGGGTGCGCAGCTGCAGGTCGGGAGGCGCAGAGGGCGTCATGGTGGGGACACGGGAAGGCTGAGGCGGACTTCAAGCTGAGGTGAGGTGTCGCTCGGGGGCGACTCTGCAATCCGCACGGGCTCGGACGAGGCCATTTCCGCGGGCTGCCGCAATACCTGGATTTGCGCACCGTTCAAGGAGCCTAGGGCTGTCAGCAGGGTTTGGGCCTGGGCGACCCGTTCGCGGGTTTGCGCGGCGCCTGGGGAAAGGTTGAAACGTATCCGCAGCGTCTGACTGAGGGGGGTGGGCTCGGCGGGCAGGAGATCTGCAGCGGGGGCGGCCCACTCAAGCTCCTGCAGCCTGAAGCCGGGGACCGATGCGAGGGCCGCCGTCAACTGGCGCAAGGCCGGCTCGGGCCCGATGCTGCTGGTGGAGAGGGCTTGAGCCATGTCGAGGGTCTGGTTCAGGCGTTCGAGGGGCAGCGGTGTGGCGGGTGTGGAGGCGATGACGGCTTCAAGACGGGCCTCCTGCTGTGCCGCCTGGCGCAGGTTCGCTTCAGCAAGGCTGCGTTGTTCACGGGCCGCCAGCAGGTTGAGACTGGTGTAGCCCAGGCTGGCGAGGAAGATGGCGCCTGCAAGGATGCCAGCAATGCGTCCGGTCCGCTGCTGGCGGTGTCCGGCGAGTGCCTCGGCGGGGGCGAATTGGGGAAGCCGGGGGTGGGCGGCAAGTGCCCGAAGCAGCAGGGGCAGGCTGTCTGTGTGGCTTGCGTCGTGCTGCAGCTTCAGGGCCAGAGCGGCTTGCTTCAGGGGCACGGGCTGGAGATCGAGTCCAGTGCCGGCGGCAGCACCTGGCAGGTCGCGGGCGGTCAGGAGTAGTACCCGGGTGGGGTGGTCGCGGGGCACGATGCGCTGGCTGAGCAGGTAGTCATAGCTCCGCCGGATTTCCTCAAACACGAAACCTGGGTCAGGGCCAGCCTCGGGAGTTAGGCCGATGGTGAGGCGGCTGAAGCGGAGTTGCCCATGCTCGAAGCAGGACACCCGCAGGCCGGCGGGCGTGGTGTGGGCCAGCAGGAAGGGGGTGGCGCCTGAGTAAAGGGGGGCGGCCAGGGCCTGGGACAGGAAGGAGGCGCTCACCACCTCGGCCAGGATGCATGGCGAATGCAGGATACGTTGTAGCCAGGGCTGGATGGCGCCAGGGCGTGTGAGGGCTGCGAAGAGAATCCGTTCGTCCCGGCGGCCAACGCTCTCCCGGCCGAGGGAGAGGTAGCTGCGGAAAGGGGTGTCGCCAAACAGGTGATCCTGGCGACGGGCCAGCATTGGTTGGCGGTCACGTCCCTTGACGAAGGGTAGGGTCTCAAGGTGGTGGGCTTCGTCCGGCAGGTCTACCAGCAGGCTGATGCGGGTGCCGGGGGATAGATCGGAGAGGAAGGTTTCGAAGGGCGAGAGCCCGTCGTCGGCAGCGAAGTGCTGGAGTGGCTCGACGCTGTCGCGGGCAACGGCGAAGGCGGCAAGTCCGGCGGGGCTGAGATAGAGGATGCTGGCAGCGGTCATGCTCAGAGCTTCATCTGGGTGATGATGTCGTAGACCGGCATCATGACGGCGCCCATGATGGCGAGGAGCAGGCCCCCCAGCACCACGGTGAGGGTGGGTTCGATGCTGGCCTGGAGTTTCTCGATGGCTTCCCGTACGTCCCGATCGTAGAAATAGCTGACGTTGGCGAGTGCGGTGTCGAGGGCGCCGGTGCTTTCGCCAACCCGCAGCATGCGGGTGACCAGAGGTGGAAAGAGCTCGACCTTGCGGAAGGCCTCCGAAAGCTTGCTGCCCTGGGTGATTTCGTGCCCGACCTGCTGTAGGCCCTGGCGCAGGGCGGTGTTGCCGACCACGTCCTCAGCAGACTGGATTGCGTCGATGACCGTAATGCCCGAGGCATACATCATGGCGAACAGGCCGGTGAAGCGGGCCATGATGATCTTGCGCCGTACGGTGCCGAGTAAAGGCAGGCGCAAGAGGGCCGCATCAAAGCGGAGCCGCAGGGCCGGGTGGGTGGAGAGGGCGTGACGCGCCAGCAGCAACCCGGCTACGCTGCCAAGAACGAGCAGCCAGCCGTAGTCGACGACGAAGCCGGACAGGGCGATGAGGATGCGCGTTTGCCATGGCAGAGCCTGCCCTGCACTCTGGAACAGGCGGGCGAGTTCGGGTACGACATGGATCAGGGCGACGCCCAGCGCGGCGCTGATCACGAGAGCCACAATGGCCGGGTAGATGGCGATGCGTCGGGCATAGGCGGCGAGCTCGTCGTCGCGCTTGAGGGTGTCGGTGAGGGCGGCAAGCACTTCGGGTAGTCGCCCCGTGTGTTCCCCAGCCCGAACCAGGCTGCAGAACACTCCGTTGAATACATCCGGGTGGCGCTGCAGGGCCTGGGATAGGCCGAGGCCGCCTTCGATGGCCTCGACGATGTCGCCGATGACTTGCCGGAAGCGGGCCCGGTGGAGGGAGTCGCGCAGGTCGGCCAGGCTCTCGAGGATCGGTACCCCGGCGCGCAGGAATTGCTCCAGGTGAAAGCAGAAGTTGATGAGCTCCCGCCGGTTGATGCGGTGCTGCCGCTGCCAGCTGATCTGTCGGACCGGGTTGGCATGGAGCAGGTCGAGGCCGAGGCGGCCTAGACGCAGCTCAAGGTCGTCGAGGTTGGCGGCATCCATGCGGCCGCGCACGGTGTGGCCGCGAGGGTTCATGGCCCGGTAGCTGAAGTTGCTCACTGGAACAGGCGCTCCGTCAGATCCACAACCCGTGCCAGTTCCTCAAGCGAGGTGTCGCCAGTGATGACGCGCCGGGTGCCGTCGTCGGCGAGGCGGGTGAAGCCCCGGGTGGCTGCGGCATGCTGCAGTTCCCGGGCGGTGGCGCGCCGGGCAATCAGCTCGTCCAGGTCGGCATCCAGGCGCAGCAACTCCATGATGGCCAGGCGTCCCCGATAGCCCTGGAAGTCGCACTGGGGGCAGCCCCTGGCCCGGTACAGGGTGGGACGTGTGGGCTGACCTGCGGCGCCGAGCAGGCGCATTTCGGTGTCGCTCGCCGGGCCGGCCTCGCGGCAGTGGGGGCACAGGCGGCGCAACAGCCGCTGGGCAACGATGCCGATCAGGTTGCCGGCCAGGATGTCGGGCACGATGCCCAGGTCGAGGAGGCGGGGGATGGCGCCGATGGCGGAACTGGTGTGCAGGGTGGAGTAAACCTGGTGGCCGGTCATGGCGGCCTGGAAGGCCATGCGGGCGGTGTCGGCGTCTCGGATCTCGCCTACCAGGATCACGTCAGGGTCCTGGCGCAGCATGGCCCGCACGCCGTTGGCGAAGTCGAGTCGGGCAGCCTCGGATACGGCGGTCTGGCGGATCTGCGCCATGGGGTACTCCACCGGGTCCTCGAGGGTCATGATGTTGACACCTTCGGCGTTGATGTGGCCGAGGATGGAGTACAGCGTGGTGGTCTTGCCGCTGCCTGTGGGGCCGGTCACGAGGATCAGCCCTTCCGGACGGGCGATCATCAGCTTGAGCAGCTCAAGGCGGGTGTCGCTGAGGCCCAGTTCGTGCAGGCCGACGATGCCTTTTTGACGGTCCAGCACCCGCAGCACGATGTTCTCGCCGTGGATGGTGGGTTGCGTGGAGACGCGGAAGTCCACCGGGCGGCCGCTGACGCTGAGGGAGATCCGGCCATCCTGAGGGGCGCGGGTTTCGGCGATGTTGAGCCCGGCCATGACCTTGATGCGCACGGCCATGGCAGGCCAGTAGGATTTGTGCAGGGCACGGATCTGGCGCAGCAGCCCATCGATGCGGTAGCGGATGCGCAGGAAGGCGGTTTCGGGTTCGAAATGCAGGTCGGAGGCGCCCCGCTTGACTGCGTCGGCGAGCAGGGCATCTATCAGGCGCACGACAGGTTGCGCATAAGTGTCAGCACGCCCGGTGAGGCTGGCGGTGTCGGTTTCCCCGGTTTCGATCTCGTGGAGGATGCCGTCGATGGATAGTTCGTGCCCGTACAGCAGGTCGATGGCACAGGCGATTTCGGAGTCTCCGGCCAGGCGTAGTTCGACGGTGGCGCCACTTGGCAGCAGGCTGCGAAGCTGGTCTTGGGCGACGATGTCGCCGGTATTGCTGGCGGCAACGACCAGGTGGCGCTGCTGGGGGTCGTAGCTCAGGGGGATCAAGCCGAGGCGTCGTGCCGCCTGGCGGGGGACCAGGGCGAGGGCCTCTGCATCGGGCAGCAAACCCGACAGGTCGGCACTGGCCTGGTCGAGGCTGTGGGCCAGTGCGTCGCGCAGTGTGGCCTCGGAGAGAAAGCCCAGGCGTACGAGTTGCTTGCCGATGATCTCCCGGGTCCGGGCCTGTTCGCGCAGGGCGATATGGAGCTGGTCGGTGCTGATCAGGCCCAGGGCGATCAAGGTCTGGCCGATGGGCTGATGGGCGTGGGGGTCACGGTTCATGGTGACGGCTCCTGGGGGGCGAGGGTGCGCAGGCGGGTGGCGCCTGCGGTGGGGTTGAAGCCTGCAGGGCTGCGTGTGGCAAGTGCCAGGGCCTGTCGATAGTGGGTGGCAGCGGCCCCGGGCTGGCCTGCTCGGTCGAAGGTGACGGCCAGGTTGTAGCTCAGGTCGGGGTCGTCGGGGGCAAGACTGCGGGCATGGCTGTAGGTGTGCCCGGCTTCAGCCCAGCGTTGCTGCCGCGCCAGTGTGGAGCCCAGGCCGCGCAGAGCGTCGACGTCCTCTGGATCGGCCTGCAGGGCTTCCCGGTAGAGCAATTCCGCCTGGTGGAAGTCGTTGTTGAGATAGGCAGCATGGGCCAGGTATGTTGTGCTGGCGGTGCTGGTGCTGCCGCCGGGGTGTAGGCGGATGGCGGTGTCCGGCTGAGGGGCTTGGGGCAGGCCCTTGTTTTGGGGGCTGTGGGCCGTGGCTCTGGACGCTCGAACCGGGTGGCCCAGGGGGGCGGGAAGGTCTGGGCTTTCGGCCGTGGAGGAGGGCGGAGCGGGTTGGTGTTGGGGCGCGCTTTCAGGAGGGAGCGCAACTTTGGCTGCAGCCCTGGGCAGTGGCCGCTCGGGGAGGGCCAGGGGACGCATCTCGAACCAAAGGCCGATGGCGAGTGCGCCCAGGGCTGTGGCCCCCCCGGCGAGTCCGACGATCAGGGCCCGGTGAGGGGGCCGTGGAGCAGGGGCCGGGCCGCGGGGAGGTGCGAGTTCGGTGTCGTCCGGGGCGCTGCCTGTGGCGGGTGTGGAGCGTGGCGGGATGAGCAGTGGTTCAAGCTCAAGCCGCGACGCCGGTGCCGCAGGTGCGCGAGGCGCGGGCCCGTGTTTGCTGTCCTCCGTACGGCGCAGGGCATCCAGGAGGAGGCTCACGGCTGACTTCTTTCCGTTGCAGTGCCTGCCCTTGTCTGGGAGGGGAAGTTGGGTGTGCCGGGGGAGGGCGCCGTGCTGAAGAAGCCGGCGTCCGGGAGTCTGTCGCGCAGCGGCGTCAGGGCGCCGACGAGTCGGGTGTCGGTCACGACCACCGGGCGCAGGAAGATGACCAGTTCGGTTTTCTGGATACCGTTGTCGCGGTTGGTGAATAGTTCTCCAAGCAACGGAAGCTGACCGATCAGCGGGACTCGGCCGGTCTTGTAATCGATGCGGTCCTCCATCAGGCCGCCCAGCACGGCAGTCTCACCGTTTTCGATGCGCAGCACGGATTCGATCTCACGGGTCCGGATCTGCGGGACCAGGTTGGCAATGTTGCTGGGGATGCTCGGGTTCGGGTCGCGGCGAAAATCCGAGATGCTGGAGATGGTGGGCCGGACGTTGAGGATGACCTCGTCGTTGTCGCTGATCTGGGGGGTGACAGTCATCACCAGGCCCACCGAAACCGACTGAGGTGTGGTGGTGACCGTGGTCAGGGCGCCGGCGTTGGTGGTTTGCGTGGTGTCGGCCTTGACGCTGAAATAGACGTACTCCTCGACCACCTTGATGGCCGCGGTCTGGTTGTTGAGCACCGACAACTTCGGGCTGGACAGGACTTTGACCGTGCCGAAGCTCTCCAGCAGCTTGACGGTGGTGTCGATGCCGTCCGCGCTCTTGTAGGCGACGCTGAACGGGGTGGTCGCGTTGCCGGCCGTGCTGCCAAGCCCGGGGCCACTGATGCCGAAACTGGTGCCACTGGTCAGGATCCGGCTCCATTCGATGCCCTGCCGGTAAGTGTCCCCCAGGCTGACCTCGACGATAGTGGCCTCGATGAGCACCTGACGCCGGGCGGCCGCGGTCACCCGCTCGATAAACTCGCTTACCTTCTCGTGCTGGCGTGTGGTGGCTCTGACCGTGAGGACGCCCGTTTCCCGGTTGATGATGACCGATGCTGCTTCGCGGAAAGTGGACTTGTGCACCGTTGTGGTGGTGTTGTTCTGCATGGAGCTGGGGGTGCCGGGAAGCAAGACTTGAGGCTGGATGCCGGCGCGGCCACGAGTGCGAGGCTTGGTTCCGGTGGAGATATCCAGACTGCTGCCGGGGCCGCTGCTGCTTGCAGTTTCAACGTTCTCAATGACGGTTTCGCTTGACCCCTCGGGCAGGACCTTGTCCGTCTCCCGCAACAGATCCCGCAGGG
>NZ_JAQVCN010000121.1 GCF_028689785.1 Zoogloea sp.
CGACACCCTCTACGACGTGCCCCTGCCCGCCGAGCGCCACCAGGACATGAAGCTTGAGCCCGCCTTCCTCGCCCTCAAGCGCGAGATCCTGGAACGCATCCGCGAGACCTCCGGCATGAAGACCGACCTGGAGCAGCTGGCGCGCCTCTCCGCCGCTGCTGCCGACCTGGAGACCTGAACCATGAATCCCCTGCTCACCCCCACCCCCGAGGTGGACATCGACACCCGCTGGCAGCAGATCGCCCCCGACCTGGCCGCCGAGAAGGTGTTGTTCTCCGACGTGATCCCCGGCGGCTGCCACTGGTCATGGATGCTGCCCCGGGGCACCACCCTGCGCCTGGTCGCCCAGGACGCCGGCGCCAACCTGTCGGTGGTGCTCTACAACGCCCGCCAGAAGCTTGAGCGCTACAACATGCCCGACTCCCTGAAGGCCCAGCACACCGCCCACTACAGCCGTGGCCATGTGCTGATGAGCGACATGGGCTGCGCCATGGCCTCCATCACCGCCGATAGCCTGGGCTGGCATGACCCCCTGGGCCTGCTCCTCGACGCCCCGCGCATGCACGCCAAGTATGGCGAGCATGGCTACCAGCAGTACCGCAACGGCATGTACCGCTCGGGCCGCGACGGCCTGCTCATCGAGATCGGCAAGTACGGCCTGACCCGCCGCGATCTGGTGGCGCCGGTGAACTTCTTCAGCAAGGTCAGCGTGGATGCAGAAGGCCGCTTCGCCTTTCACCCCCACCACGCCCGCGCCGGCGACCACGTGGACCTGCGCCTGGACATGGACGTGATCGTCGCCGTGTCGGCCGCGCCCCACCCCCTCGACCCGCGCCAGGACTACGCCCCCGCCGCCGTGGGCCTCACCGCGTGGCGCTCCGGCGCGGCCCGGCAGGACGACTTCTGCCGCAGCTTCCGCCCGGAATGCGCCCGCGCCCTGCACAACACCGACATGCAATACCTGGCCTGAGGAGACGCCCATGAACGCCACCGCCATCCGCATCCGGGAAAGCGCCCTCGACCCGGCCGACGCCTTGCACAGCGCCACCCTGCCCGCCGGCGAGCCCTGGCTGCACGAAGTGAAACAAGGCCAGACCCTGCGTATCGTCGACCTAGAAGGCAACCAGGCCGCCGACATCATCTTCTACAACCGCCACGACACCGACGAGCACTACAGCGTCACCGACACCATCCTGCACCAGGAGGGCATCTACCTGACCACCGGTTCGGTGCTGATGAGCAGCGAAGGCCGGCCGATGCTGACCATCGTCGCCGACACCTGCGGCCGCCACGACACTCTCGGGGGCGCCTGCGCCGCCGAGAGCAACACCGTGCGCTACGCCCTGCACAAGAAGTACATGCACAGCTGCCGCGACAACTACCTGCTGGCCATCCAGCACTCGGACTCGGGGCTCACCAAGGCCGATCTGGTGCCCAACGTCAATTTCTTCATGAACGTGCCGGTGACCGACGACGGCCAGCTCAAGTTCGATGACGGCGTCTCCGGACCCGGCAAATACGTGGAGCTGCGCGCCGAGATGGACCTGTGGGTGCTGGTCTCCAACTGCCCCCAGCTCAACAACCCCTGCAACGCCTACAACCCGACGCCGGTGCAGTTCCTCATCTGGGGCTGATCCGACACCGCACGCTTCCGGCCCTCGCCGGCCCCCGGGACGACCCGGGCGGACAGGAAAGACCAGGCGGGACGACCCGCCGCCCTTTTCGCGAGACACCACCATGTTCAGCAAAGTCCTCATCGCCAACCGGGGCGCCATCGCCTGCCGGGTGATCCGCACGCTGAAGAAGCTCGGCATCGCCTCCGTCGCCGTGTACTCCGAGGCCGACGCCAACTCCCTGCACGTCAGCCTGGCCGACGAGGCCGTGTACATCGGCCCGGCCCCCGCCGCCGAGAGCTACCTCAAGGCCGACACCATCCTCGAAGCCGCGCGCGCCACTGGCGCCCAGGGCATCCACCCGGGCTACGGCTTCCTCTCCGAAAACCCCGACTTCTCCGACGCCTGCGAGGCTGCCGGCATCGCCTTCATCGGCCCCACCCGCACCCAGATGCTGGCCTTCGGCCTCAAGCACACCGCCCGCGAGCTGGCCGAGCAGGCCGGCGTGCCGCTGCTGCCCGGCAGCGGCCTGCTCGATGACGTGACCCACGCCCGCCTTGAGGCCGCCCACATCGGCTACCCGGTGATGCTCAAGAGCACCGCTGGCGGCGGTGGCATCGGCATGCGCCTGATCGGCTCCGAGGCCGAGCTGGAAGACGCCTACGCCTCGGTGGACCGCCTGGCCCGGGCCAACTTCAAGGAGGCGGGCATCTACCTGGAAAAGTACGTCACCGCCGCCCGCCACATCGAGGTGCAGGTGTTTGGCGACGGCCAGGGCCGCGTGCTGGCCCTGGGCGAGCGCGACTGCTCGGTGCAGCGCCGCAACCAGAAGGTCATCGAGGAAACCCCGGCCCCTGGCCTGACGGCCGAACAGCGCACCAGTCTGGCGGCCACCGCCGTGCGCCTGATGGAATCCATCGCCTACCGCTCCGCCGGCACGGTGGAGTTCGTGATGGACGCCGACAGCGGCGCCTTCTACTTTCTCGAAGTGAATACCCGCCTGCAGGTGGAGCACGGCGTTACCGAGGAAGTCACCGGCACCGACCTGGTGGAATGGATGGTGCTGCTCGCCTCCGGCGATCTGAGCCTGCCCGCCGCCGCGCCGCAGCCCCGGGGCGCCTCCATCCAGGTGCGCCTCTACGCCGAAGACCCGGCCAAGAACTTCCAGCCCTCGTCCGGCCTGCTCACCGAAGTGCGCTTTCCGCCCGGTGTGCGGGTCGAGACCGCCGTCACCACCGGCTCCGAAGTGCCGCCCTACTACGACCCCATGGTGGCCAAGCTCATCGTGCACGCGGAAACCCGCGAGGCCGCCACCGAAAAACTCATCGCTGCCCTGGACGCCACCCGCGTGTATGGCATCGAGACCAACCGGGCCTACCTGCGCCAGATTCTCGACGGCGAGGTGTTCCGCGCCGGCCGCCAGACCACCCGCTACCTCAACAGCTTCGACTACCGCCCCGGCACCTTCGACGTGCTGGAAGCCGGCGTGCAGACCTCGGTACAGGACTGGCCGGGCCGGGTGGGCTACTGGGACGTGGGCGTGCCCCCCTCCGGCCCCATGGACGACCTGGCCCTGCGCGCCGCCAACCGCCTGGTGGGCAACCCCGAAGGCGCCGCCGGCCTGGAATGCACCATGACCGGCCCGACCCTGCGCTTCAACTGCGATACGGTGATCGCCCTCACCGGCGCCCCCACCGCCGCCACCCTGGACGACCAACCCATGGCCTTCTGGCAGGCCCATGCGGTCAAGGCCGGCGCCGTGCTGAAGATCGGCGCGGTGAAGGACGCCGGCTGCCGCAGCTACCTGGCCGTGGCCGGCGGCATCGACGTGCCCGACTACCTGGGCAGCAAATCCACCTTCACCCTGGGCCAGTTCGGCGGCCATGCCGGCCGCTGCCTGCGCTTGGGCGACGTGCTGGCGATCCAGCCCACCACGGTCCTGCCCGCCCCCCTGGCGCTGCAGCCGCCC
>NZ_JAQVCN010000122.1 GCF_028689785.1 Zoogloea sp.
TGGGCATCGAAACCGGCGTGGATGTGGCGAAGATCACCGATGTGGCCGAAGACCTGGTCTTCCCCATCATGGACTTCCCCATCCGCATCGACCGGGACGCCCTGACCCTGGGCTACGCCGGGGTGTAAGGCTCCTTCCTGCTGTTTGCCAAGCGCGCCAGCGCCAAGTACGGCGTGCCGGCCCGGGACATCCTGGTGGAACTGGGCCGCCGCGGCATGGTGGGCGGGCAGGAGGACATGATCGAGGACACGGCCATCACCATGGCGCGGGAACGCGGCCTGGCTGTCTGATGCGGGGGCGGGTTCGGACACGACTGTCTGGAAACGACGGTTTCAATGTACATTTTGTCGGGGGGCGAAATGCAAAGGAATCACCTGACGGGTCTTGAAGTGCTTCAGTCGAAGGATCTGGATGAAACCCGCGCGCTGGTCGCGGGTGTCTTCTGCGACCATCGTCTGTCCCTGAGCGACCGGAAGTCCGGACTCGACTATCAACACCGCTATTTCCGCACGGCGGCCATGAGCTTCAGCGTGATGCGCTACGGTGCCGGCGTCCGCGTCGCGCCCCAGGCCCTGGACTCCTTCTTTCTCATCCAGCTGCCCCTCAAGGGTGGAGACCACATCGAGTCGGGGAAGACCTCCCTGCTGAGTCAACCTGGCCGAGGCACGATCCACTGCCCGGACGAATCCTTCTCGATGAACTGGAGCGCAGACTGCTCGAAAATCGCGGTACGCATCGAGCGTGACGCCATTGAACGGCACGCCGCCGCCCTGCTCGGCCGCCCCCTGCCGCAGCGCCTCCACTTCACGCCGGAGATGGACACCCGCAAGGGCAGCGGCCTGGCCTGGGAGCGGACTATCCGGCAGCTCCTGCGCAGCGTCCAGCAAACCCCGGAGCTGCTGGACCACCCCCTGATGCAAGCCCAGTTCGAGCAGCTGGTCATGTCGGGCCTGCTGATCTGGCAGGGCAATACCCTGAGCAACCGCCTGGCCCAGCCCACGGCGATCGTGCAACCCCGCCACCTCAAGCTGGCCGAAGACTACATGCGCGCCCACCTGGACGCCCCCATCACCAACGAACAGCTGGCCGCCCTGACGGGCATCAGCCTGCGCACCCTCTACAACAGCTTCCAGAAATTCCGCGGCGTCAGCCCCATGCGCTACCTGCGGGAGCTGCGCATGGACAAGGTCCGCGAGGCGCTGCTGGACACCAACCGGGCCCACAACGTCACCACCGTGGCCACCCAGTGGGGCTTCTTCGAACTGGGCCGTTTCGCCGCCGAATACCGCCGCCGCTACGGCGAATCCCCCAGCGATACCCTGCGGCGGCGGGGCTGAGGCGCAGCGCACCGGTGGCATACTGACACGCCATGTGCCCGGCCTGAGGGCTGGGGTGCCAAGGTGGCAGGCCCCGGGCTGGCAGTAAAGGGCCCGTGGGGTCGAAATCACCCTGCTTTCCTCAGTTCGACGCATCGTCTGACGGTCGATGTGGCCTCTTTTGTAGGGGGCGACCTGTAGGGGCGACTTCAGCTGCCTTTCGCGCCTCCTGCAAGCTCCTGTCGGTGCCGGGCCTTTCTGAATCGAACAGACCGGCCACTCAACGCCCCTAGCCCTCCGCCCCCTGCTTCAGGCGATAGGCCAGCTGCCGCCGGGTGATGCCCAGCAGCTTTGCCGCGTGGGTGAGGTTGCCGCCGGCCCGTTGCACGGCGAGTTCGAGCAGCTTCCCTTCATGCTTGTCCAGGTCGAAGCCGTCCTGCAGGATCGCTTCATATAGCTGCTGCCGGGTGGCGTCGCCGGCATTGCCGACCTGGCCGGCGCGGTCCACTTCGGCGCCCAGGCTGTGCGCCGGGGCGCCGCCGGCAAAGAGGTGGTCGATTTCGATGAGGCCGCCGTTGGGAGCGAGCAGCACGCCGCGTTCGACGAGATTCTGCAGTTCGCGCACGTTGCCGGGCCAGGGGTAGGCCATCAGAGCCTGCATGGAGCGGTCGCTGAAACCCTGGAGCTGCTTGTGGTAGGGGGTTTCGTACTTTTTGACGAGGGCGGCGGCGAGCAGCGGGATGTCGCTGCGGCGCTCGCGCAGGGGTGGGATGAGCACCGGGTAGGTGGCGAGACGGTAGTACAGGTCGGCACGGAAGCGGCCGGCGCGGATGGCTTCCTGCAGGTCCACGTTGGTGGCGGCCACCAGGCGCACGTCCACCTTGCGGGTCTGGTCGTCGCCCAGGCGCTCCACCTCGCCGGTCTGCAACACGCGCAGCAGCTTGACCTGGGCGGCCAGGGGCAAGTCACCCACTTCGTCCAGAAACAGGGTGCCGCCGTGGGCACGCTCGAAGCGGCCGGCGCGGGACTGCTGGGCGCCGGTGTAGGCGCCCTTCTGCACCCCGAAGAGCTCGGATTCGAGCAGGTCGTGGGGGATGGCGGCGCAGTTGACGGCAATGAAGGGCTGGTCGGAGCGGTCGCCGTGGTCGTGGATCCAGCGGGCGAACATTTCTTTGCCCACGCCGGTTTCGCCGAGCAGGAGCACAGTGATGGGGCTGGCGGCGGCCCGGGCAATCAGGTCGAAGGCGGCCTTGAAGCCGGGCGAGGCGCCGATGAGCTTGCCGCTGGTGCATTCGGTGCCCAGGCTGCGGCGCAGGCGGCTGATCTCGGCGCGCATCTCGTCGAGCTGGCCCTGCAGATCGTCGGGTTTGAAGTAGTTGAGATAGGGGTCGTTGCCCCAGGCCTCCAGGGGCTTGCCGACGATGTGACAATGGGCTTCGCCACAGGCCACGCAGGCTGTTTCCTTGAAGATCACCGGGCGGTTGAAGAACTGGGTGACGTAGCCCGAGGCGTAGCCGACGATGGTCCAGCAGGCCGGGTCGTCGCTGATGCCGAAGAGTTGCAGGTGGGAGTCAGCCTCCCAGGAGTTGTACCAGTCCACCTCGCCGGCAAAGATGCCCCGCTCCCAGTCCAGGTCGGCCTTGACGATGGTGGCCTTGACCAGGCCTTCGAAGGAATGCAGCTCGGGGCCGATGCGGAAGACGTCGTAGGGGTCGCCGGCCCCCAGCAGCTTCTTGGCCAGCTCGGCGTCCTGCTGGCCGGAGGCGAAGCCCATGCGGATCAGCAGGCCCTTGGCCCGCTCGGCGCCCAGCGAGTCGAACAGCTCGCGGCGCAGGGCGCCCATGGAGCGGGCATGGAGCAGCAGCATGCGGTTCTCGTCCAGCCAGATCTGCCCGTCGTCCACATTGAAGCGCAGGCGTGAACGGAGGTTGAACTGTTCTATGAGCTTCTGCTGCACCATCGCGTCCCCGTTGTTTTATGTGCCCCGCAGCCTCTGCGGGCCGGGGTGGATGCGTACTTTAACCCTGCGACGACCGCTGCGGGCGGCCGGAAGAACTGTAGGGGCGGCTTCAGTCGCCCATGGAGCGTCAATCACAGGCGTGCCCTTGATCAAAGTCTGCGGGCGACTGAAGTCGCCCCAGACTGCTGACAAAGCCCCAAGCCCCCGCCCGTCGGGGGCTTCGTTTTTTTATAATAGCGGCATGCTCAAGCCTGCCGCCGCCTCCGCTCAGACCGAACTGGAAATGGTGACGCTGGACCAGC
>NZ_JAQVCN010000083.1 GCF_028689785.1 Zoogloea sp.
CGAGTGAGGTACCCGTGCCGCTGATGACGGCCTCCACCATGGGAGTGCGGACCACCCCCGGACACACCGCATTGACCCGCACGCCCTTGGCGCCATATTCGAGAGCTGCCGATTTGGTGAGCCCGAGGACGGCATGCTTGGTGGCACAGTAGACCGACAGATGCTCTTTGCCCACCAGCCCTCCCACCGACGAGGTGTTGACGATGGCGCCCCCACCGCCCTGCTTGAGCATCTGGCGGATCTGCAGCTTCATGGCACGCCACACCGCCTTCAGGTTCACCGCCATCAGCAGGTCGAACCCGTCTTCGGAGAAATCAGCCAGCAGCGCCCCCTCACCGGAGATGCCGGCATTGTTGAAGGCACAATCAAGTCGGCCGAAGTGGCCCACGGCGAGCTCGATCATCGCCTGGAGGTCCTCGCCCCGCGCCACGTCCACCTTCAGCGGCAGCGCCGTGCCCCCCGCCAGGCTGATGAGATGAGCGGTCTCCTCGACCCCATCCAGATTGATGTCGCTGACAATCAGGCGGGCCCCTTCCCGCGCCATTACCAGGGCCGATTCGCGTCCGATGCCCTGCCCTGCTCCCGTGATGACCCCCACCTTGTTTTCGAGCATTCCAACCATTGCGTCCTCCTTTGCGTGTATCGAGATTGAGCGTGATTGCACGCCTCACCCCGGAGGGCAAGGCTTGCTGCACGGCAATCTAGCGGCAAGTGCGCTGCACAATCACAGCCTTGCCAACGGCTGGCGCAAATAGGCGCGATATCCCGATAGTGCATGGAGATCAGGAAAGAGGGCATTGGTGCGGCTCAGGCGGCCCCTTCAAAGCAGCTCGCATACTCCGAACATTCGGCACAGCTCGGTGCCCGGCAGGCTCTGACCTGGGCGCGGTCGCAGAGCTGTTTGTAGAAGAACTTCTTCCAGCGCAGGTTATGCACGTTTTTGGCGTGCAGGGCCGGAAAGTGGCGGGCGATGAGGGCGCCGAGGGCCGGGCGTTCGGGGAGGCCGAGGTCTTCCCACAGGTGATCCGCGCCAAAGCACGACAGGGCGATCCAGCGGGCGATGGCGACGGTGTGGGCGCTGCTGGTGGCGGCGCCCTCAAGGAGCAGTTCGAGCAGGTCGCCGTACTCTTCATGGCGATCGTCGATGCCGGTGGAGCCGTCCTCACGGACTACCGCCGGGTGGCGGGCGGTCCATAGGGCGGCGATGGCGCTGGCCTGTTCGCCGAACTCGACGTCCAGGGCCAGGGCCAGCCAGGCCGGCACCAGCCGCGTCGGTGGCAGGGCGGCGCGGGCGGCAAGATAGCTGCGGGAGATATCGTTCATGGCGCGCTCCTCGTCGATGGGACGTATCCCGTAGGGAATCAGACCTGGACCGCCTCGTGGGTGTAGCACTTCTTGGGGCAGACCTTGGAACAGGCCTGGCAGCCCACACAGTTTTCCTTGTGGGCGATGGTCATGACCTTCTTTTCGTACTCTTCGTCGTCGTCCCCGTCCGGGTCGATATGGATCACGTCGCCGTCTTCATTGACGCCGACAAGTTCGAGCACGTCCCGGGCGCACACCCGCACGCAGCGGGCGCAGCCAATGCACTTTTCCTGGTTGAGGTCGGCGACGAACTGGGGAACCCAGATCTCGCCGCTCGGCAGGGTGACGGAAAAATCAGCCATGTCTGCTCTCCTGGGGGTAAGGGCGGCGCCGTTCAGGCGCTCGCGGCGGCCAGGTCCTTGCGGGCGGCCATCAGGTTCTTGTGGGCGTCGTAGGCGCGCTGGGCGACTTCCAGGATCTGCTCCCAGTTGGTGGGCAGCTCTTCGGACAGGTCGTGCAGGTCCATCTTGGCCTGGGTGGCCTGGGCGTTGAGTTTCTTGGCGCGGGCCTTGAGGGCGTCGATGTCTTCCATGGTCGGGCTCCGGTCACGAATAGTTGGCCACGTCGGGGAACTTGCGGATCATCTCCACGGCTTCGGTGACGGCCTTGGTGCCGGCGGCCGAGAGCTTTTCGAGGCTGTTGAAGCCGAAGCGGTGGGCATCGCGCACCTGCTTGTTGAAGACGATCAGGCGCCCGGCGATGAGCACCTGGCGGCCAAAGCCTTCGTGGTGCATCTTGAGCATGGGGCTGACCATCACCTTGGTCTCGCGCTCGATGGAGAGGGCGATGGCGTTGTAGTACAGCTCCATGCGCCACAGGGTTTCCGGGTCGGGGTCGGCCATCATGGGCAGATCCTTGCGCTTCTCGGCGTCCAGCACATAGGGGTCGAGGAGCATGGCGTCGGTCTTGCCTTCCCAGGCGCCGTGGGTGTCCTGGGCGCGCCATTGCTTGACCAGTTCGCGGATGAACGGGTCCTGCATCACGTCGGTGGGGGCTTCAGCTACATCAGTCATTTTTCAGGCCTCTTCTTCAAAGTCATAAGTCCGTTCCTCGCCCTTGGCGAGGGCCTTGCGCAACCACGGCGGCGGGGTGCCCTTGAGCACGTCCTGCAGCTTGTCGAGGATGTCGAGGATGGGTTCCGGCCCGGCCACCTTCACCGGGTGGATCTTGCAGGCGACCACCCTGGCCGCGGCCGATCCGCCGATGGCCGCCACATAGACGATGGCGC
Organism: Zoogloea sp.; assembly: GCF_028689785.1. Lineage (GTDB taxonomy): Bacteria > Pseudomonadota > Gammaproteobacteria > Burkholderiales > Rhodocyclaceae > Zoogloea. Next base: position 2,594 of record NZ_JAQVCN010000083.1, read on the forward strand.
AATCCATGATGACCTCCAGCTTGGGCGCCAGCTTGTCCTCGTTGCCGTCTTCGGCCAACTCGCCGCCGAAGTCGTGGGTTTCCAGGTAGCGGTAGCCCTCGGCGTTGATCTCGTAGATGGCGATGTACTTGGCCCAGCCGAAGTGCGCATCAACGCGCTCTTTGTCCTGGGTGGCGAATGCGATTTTCATGACGGGCTCCTCAGGCGGGAATGATCGGGATGACGACTTCGTCGGAAACGCTGCAGCTGCTGCTGGCACAAGCGCAGCCAGAAACGGGCTGGCCCTGGGCCACGGCCACGGCCTCGGCGGGCAGTGGCCAGTCTTCGGGGCCATGGGCATGCATGTGGGCCAGGAAGATGTTGGCAAGCTGGAAGATCAGATCGCGGGTGCCCCGGTAGCCGACGCTCAGCTGATGGGCCGTGCCGATGCGGTCGAACTGGGGGATACCGGCACGGAACAGGGGGATGCCCAGGCGCGTGGCGGCCTGGCGACCGTGGGCGTGGGTGATGAGCAGATCGCAGCCCACCGCCCGCGTTTCCAGGTCTTCCAGGTCGCCCACCAGCACTTCCGCCGTGGGCACCCGGGCCAGCAGGGGCGAGTGGGTAGTGGTGACGGCAGCCACCACTTCACCGCCCATCTCGGCGATCAGCGACGACAGGGCAAACAGCAGATCGGGTTCGGCACCGATGGCGACGCGCTTGCCACCGAGGTGGAAGTGACCATCCAGCATGGCGTCCTGAAGCTGGCCGCGCTGGCGCTTCAACCGGGCGGGGGCGGGCTTGCCCGACAGGCGCATGAGCAGGGCCACCAGGGCGTCGGTGGCGGCAAGGCCGGTGAGCCGATCAAACAGGGTGCAAGGCACCCCCAGCGCTTCCAGGGCGTCAGTGGTGCCGCGCATCTGCTCACCAATGGCGATCACGTGCTCGCAGGCGCCCAGGCCGCGGATGTCGTCCAGGGTCGCCCCGCCCAGGGTGGTGGGGGTGAAATCTTCGGGAATGTGGCCGTCGAGGGAGCCGGACACGTCCGGCACCAGCACCGCATCCAGCCCGAAAGCTTCGATGAGTTCGCGCACTTCCTCCAGGTCGGCCGGCGTCAGGTAGGCGCCGGGCAGCACGCCGATGCGGCCGGCCACAGGGGTTTCGGCCGGCGTCACAAAGGCGGCAACCAGCGCCTTGATGGCCGCCGCCCAGCCGTCCTGAAAGGCCCCCACGTAATCGGGCGTGGACACATAGACGATCTCGGTGCCGTCCAGGGTTTCGGCATGCTTGGCGCGGATCAGGCGCAGGTAGCCATCCACGTCGTCGCCCTTGGTCTCGGTGAGGCCGGTGGAGGCGATGGCGATGAGGGCCGGGTTGGCGCGCTTCTTGATGTTGAGCACGGCCTGCTCGATGTTGTCCATGCCGCCGAGGATGGTGCTGACCTCGTTCATGGCGGTGGTCTGCATCGGGATGGCTTCCTTGAAGTGGCGCACCAGCAGCACCAGGCCGAAGGACGTGCAGCCCTGGGAGCCGTGCATCATCGGCATGGTGTTGGCGAGACCCAGGAAGGCATAGCAGGCCCCCAGGGGCTGGCTCATCTTCAGCGGATTGACCGCGCAAGCCTTCTTGCTGTCGTGGACGATGGCCATCTCAGCACACCTCCTCGACGGCCGGCGTTTCCCACGGGGCGGGCATCCGCACCTGCTCCCACACCGGGTTGAACAGGGTCTTGGAGATCTCCCGCACCAGGTCGACCATGCCTTCGTAACCGGCGTAGGCGTAGTGGCGTTCCTGGTTGATGTCGAGCCACGGCATCTTGGCCTTGAGGGCCACAAACTGGCTGCGCCCGCCCGAGAGCATGATGTCGGCGCGGGCGTCGCGCAGCATCTTGAACATCTCCCGGGGGGTCATGTCGTCGATCATGTGGGCGTCCTCGCCCATGATCTCCTTGATCTTTTCCTTGTCTTCCTTGGTGGACTTCTTGACGCTGGTGCCCACCACTTCCAGGCCGGCCTCCTGAAGGGCCGCCACCACCGACCAGCTCTTCACGCCGCCGGTGATGAGCAACACCTTCTTGCCCTCCAGGCGCGGGCGGAAGGCGGCGATGCGGTCCCAGGCGCGCTTTTCTTCCACCGCGATCAGGGCCTCGGTGCGCTCCAGCAGATCCGCCGGGGCACCCCGCTGCACCAGCAGGCGGGCCAGCTGGCGCAGGGTGTCGCTCATGTCCTCGATGCCGTAGAAGGAGCCTTCGAAGAAGGGGATGCCGTAGCGGTCCTCCATCTTGCGGGCCACGTTGATCATCGACTTGGAGCACACCATCATCGCCGCCTTGGCCCGGTGGCTCTGGGCCACCTCGTGGTAGCGGCCATCACCCGAGATGCACGACAGGATGCGGATGCCCAGGGCGTCGAGCAGCGGCCGAACCTGCCACAGCTCGCCGGCCAGGTTGTACTCGCCGATGATGTTGATGTCGTAGGGCGTCATCACCTCGGGCTCTTCGGTGCCGATCACGTAATCAAGCAGCGCCTCGGCGCCAAGCTTGTTGCCCAGGTTCTTCGGCCCGACAAAGCCGGGGGCGTTCACCGGCACCACCGGCTTGCCAAACTTCTCGGCGGCGCGCTTGCACACTGCCTCGATGTCGTCGCCGATCAGGGCGGTGACGCAGGTCTGGTACACAAAGACCGCCGGCGGGTCGTACTTCTCGATGATTTCGCGGATCGACTTGAAGAGGCGCTTCTCGCCCCCGTAGATCACGTCCAACTCGCCGATGTCGGTGGTGAAACCGGTGCGGTAGAGCTGGGGGCCGCTGGTGGAGGAATTGCGGTTGTCCCAGGAGTTGCCTTCGCAGGCGATCGGGCCGTGCACCAGGTGGGCCACGTCGGCGATAGGCTGCAGTGCGATCTTGGCGCCGTCAAAGGCGCAACCGCCCGCGGCGGCGCCGGGCGAGAGCTGCTTGGTGCAGCCCTTCTTGCGGGCCTTTTCGTCCTTGTTCTGGTTGTGTTCGCAGGCCGGTTCCTCGAACACGGACTGGATCTTCGCCGACACTCGGGCATCCATCGGAATCTCCAGAAAAAGGGGGGGAATGCCCTTCCTAAGCAGATTCCGCGCCAGCACCGCTTCGATCCGGAAAACCCTTTTTCTTTCAGTCTCCTGAGATGAAATGCAGGCTACCGGGCAGGCCTGCTCTGGCGGCTTTGCGACAGCGCCTTTGTCGGCTTTGTCGGTACCCGCCGCAGGCCTCGCCAATCAAGGTCGGCCCCTTTGTGGCGGTGGCACGTGGAGCATGTCACGCCCCGGGTTTCACTCCGGTTCACATTTGAAACCCGGGTGCTAGGCTGTGCCCATAAAGGCAAACTGCAGGCAACTGCAGGACGCAAAGCCACGGGTCCCGCACACACGGGATAGCCGGGTTGCCCGCAATGCTGGATCTCCAGCCCGGTCAGCGCCTGCGCATGTCTGCGTCTGCCTTTGCAATTGGTTGATCACTGATTACAAAGGACTCCATCTTGAAGCCTCGTTTCCCGTCTTTCTCCTGGCGGGCCGTAAGCGCCCGCCTTGCCAGGGGCATTGGGCTGTCCATCGGCGTGCTGGCCCTGGCACCGCTCCCCGACAGCCAGGCCGCCAGCGCCATCGTGGCCATCCGCGACGACGGCGGACGGGTGAATCTGGCGTGGTCATACGGCGCAAGCAAGCCCGGCGATGCCGTGGCCACCGCCATGAGCACCTGCCGAAGCACCCTGCAGCACAACAAGGCCAAGGGCAGCTGCGAGATGGTGGCCCACTATGACGGCCCTGGCTTCATCGCCATCGTGCTGGCCCGCGCCGAGAACGACCCGCGTTTTGGCTACGCCTTCTCCGACGACCGGCAGGACGCCATCAAGCAGGCGTATACCCGCTGTATCGCCTTTGGCGAGGTGGACTGCCAGGGAGAAGCCGGGCATGTGTTCTGGGATGGCGGCCCGGCGGGGCTGGCCGAACCCGGTGCGGTAAGCCAGGCAATACCCGTCACGCCGCCGCCTGCTTCGGTAGTGGACCGGAAGAAGGCATTCCACCAGACCGACCACAAGGCCCTACAGGAGGCCCGCAACCGGGCGTCTGCCCGGCTGTAGGCCCTAACGCCACACCCCTGCTCTGGGGGTGAAGCTGTCCAGCACCCGGATATACGACTGGCGCACCAGGGCGCTCGGGTCGCGCAGGTGGCCCAGGCTCATGCTGGCCTTGAGCTGGGCCACGGAGGCGTACTCTCCCTCCTCCATCCACGCCACCATGCCCCGCAGGATGTGCCCGAGATGCGCCGGGCCGTGGGCCAGCAGGCAGGACGCAAGATGCACCACGTCGGCCCCGGCGAGGAGCAACTTCATGGCTTCTTCATGCCCATACACACCACCGGTGGCCGCCAGGGTGATGGAGGTATGGCCGCGCAGGATGGCGATCCAGCGGATGCGCAGAAGCGCCTCCTCCCGGCTCGACAGGTGCAGCTGTTCGACCATCTCCCGGGTCTGCAGGTCGATGTCGGGCTGGAAGAAGCGGTTGAACAGGGCTACGCCAGCGGCGCCGGCCTTTTCCAGGCGCTGGACGAAATGGGGCAGCGACGAAAAGAAGGGCGACAGCTTCATCACCACCGGAATATCCACCACCTGGCGCAGTTCGGTGAGCATGGCCACGTAGCGGGCCTCCACCGCATCGCCGCTCTCCAGGGGGTCGGCCGCCACGTGGTAGACGTTGAGCTCAAGGGCGTCGGCGCCGGCGCTCTGCAGCTCCTTGCCCAGATCTATCCAACCGGAGGGCGTGACCCCGTTTAGGCTGGCAATCACGGGGATGCCCAGGCGCGACTTTGCCAGGCGCAGGTGCTCCAGGTAACGCTCCAGTGCCCCCTGGAAGTTGCCGTGGTCGGGCAGGAAGCCGGTGGCCTCGGCGTCATGGAGTTCGCCGTGAAGCAGGAAGCGCTCGGTCATGGCGTCCTCGGCGATGAGCTCCTCTTCATACAAGGAGTGCAGCACCACCGCGGCAGCACCCGCGTCCTCCAGCAGCAGCAAGGTGTCGAGGGACTTCGAGAGCGGCGAGGCCGAGGGCACCAGGGGGTTCTTGAGGCGCAGGCCAAGGTAATCGGTGGAAAGGTCGATCATGGCGGGCTCCTATTCCGGTTTCGGGGTGGCGGGCCGGGCGGCCAGGTCGGCGTAGGCCTGGTAGCGCCGGTCGGCTTCGCGCTGAGCCTCGGCGGCAAGCTGACTGGCCACTTCCGGGTGGCTGCGGGCGAGCATGGCAAAGCGGGTTTCGCTGTCCATGAAGGCCTGCATGGGCTGGCTGGGGGCGGCCGAATCGAGCTTGAAGGGGTTGGCTCCAGTGGCTTCAAGGCGCGGGTCGTGGCGGAACAGGGGCCAGTGCCCCGACTTGACCGCCATGTCCTGCTGACGCTGGTTGTAAAGCATGTCCACGCCGTGGGCGATGCACGGGCTGTAGGCCACGATCAGGGACGGGCCAGCATAGGCCTCGGCCTCGTGAAAGACCTTGAGGGTATGCACGTCCTTGGCGCCATAGGCCACGGTGGCCACATAAACGTGGCCATAGTCCGAGGCGATGCGGGCCAGGTCCTTCTTGGCAGTGGCCTTGCCGCCGGCCGAGAAGCGCGCCACAGCACCCACCGGGGTGGCCTTGGAGGTCTGCCCGCCGGTGTTGGAATACACCTCGGTGTCGAGCACCAGAATGTTCACGTCGTGGCTGAGGGCCAGCACGTGGTCGAGCCCGCCGTAGCCGATGTCGTAGGCCCAGCCATCGCCGCCGATGATCCACACGGAGCGGCGGATCAGCCATTCGGCCACGCTTGCCAACTCGGCTGCCCGGGGATGGCCACAGTGGGCCAGACGACTGTGCAGCTCGGCCACCCGCTCGCGCTGGGCGCGGATGCCGGCCTCGGGACGCTGGTCGGCGGAAATCAGGGCTTCTGCCAGGTCACCGCCGATGCCGGACGCCATCTCCTTCAACAAGCTCTTCGCGTAGAGCATCAATTGATCGGCTGCCAGGCGCATGCCCAGGCCGAACTCGGCGTTGTCCTCGAAGAGCGAGTTGGACCAGGCCGGTCCGCGTCCGGCACCATTTACTGTGTAGGGGGTGCTGGGCAGATTGGCGCCGTAGATGGACGAGCAGCCAGTGGCATTGGCCACCAGCATGCGGTCGCCAAAGAGCTGGGTGGCCAGCCGGATGTAAGGTGTTTCGCCACAGCCGGCGCAGGCACCGGAGAACTCGAACAGGGGGTCGAGCAGCATGGCACCAGGCAGGGTGCCCTGCTTGAGCTGGCTGCGGTCGTATTCGGGCAGGTTCAGGAAGAAGTCGAAGTTGGCCTTCTCGGCATCGCGCAGGGGCGCCAGCGGGGCCATGTTGACGGCCAGCCGGCTGATGTTGGATTTGTCGTGGATGGGGCAGGCCTCGACACAGTCACCGCAGCCAGTGCAGTCTTCCGGTGCCACCTGGTAGCTGATGCGGGTGCCCACGGGAAAATCCTTGCTCCGGGCCGCCACATGCTTGAAGGTGGGCGGTGCATCGGCCGCGGCTTCCTGCGGGAAGGCCCGGGCACGGATGGCCGAATGGGGGCAGACGAACACGCACTTGCCGCACTGGGTGCACAGATCGGCCTCCCACACCGGGATCTCCAGGGCGATGTTGCGCTTCTCGTGGCGAGCCGTGCCGGTGGGGAAGGTGCCATCCAGGGGCATGGCCGACACCGGCAGGCGGTTGCCCTCGCCCCGGTACACGGGCAGGGTGAAGTCGCGCACGAAGGCAGGCAGGTCGACTGCGGCAGAGCGGTCGGATTCAGCGTCGGCCTGATCCAGCAGACCGGGAAAGCTCACTTCGTGCAGCCCCGCGAGGGTCAGGTCGATGGCCTTGTGGTTGAGGTCGGCCAGGCGCTTGCTCTTCTTGCCATAGGTCTTGTCCACGGCCTTCTTGATGGCAGCCAAGGCCTCACCCCGGGGCAGGATGCCGGAGATGGCAAAGAAGCAGGTCTGCATGATGGTGTTGATGCGCCGCCCCATACCCGCCTGCTGGGCCACGGCGTAAGCGTCGATGACCCAAAGGCGCAGGCCCCGGGACAGGATGCCGGCACGCATGGACGCTGGCAGGCTGCTCCACACCGCCTCCCTGGGCACCGAGGTGTTGAGCAGGAAGACGCCACCCGGCGCAGCGTAGGCCAGCAGGTCGTAGCGCTCCACGAACACCGTCTGGTGGCAGGCGACGAAGCCGGCCATGCCCTCCTCCACCAGGTAGGCGGAGCGGATCGGGTCAGGGCCAAAGCGCAGGTGCGATACGGTGACCGCGCCGGACTTCTTCGAGTCGTAAACAAAATAGCCCTGGGCATGTAGCGCGGTGGCCTCGCCCACGATTTTGATGGAGTTCTTGTTGGCCGACACGGTACCGTCGGCCCCCAGCCCCCAGAACACGGCGTGCTGCAGGCGCCGCGACGCATCGGTGCGGAAATCGGCGTCCCAATCCAGGGAGAGGTGGGTCATGTCATCAACGATGCCCACCGTGAATTGCCGCCGAGGGTGGGCCAACTGCAGCTCGTCAAAAACGGCCCGGACCATGCCGGGGGTGAACTCCTTGCTGGCCAGGCCGTAACGACCCCCGATGATGCGGGGCATGGGGCGACGGCCATCGGCGGCGGCCTCGGCGAAGGCGGTCATCACGTCCTTGTAGAGGGGCTCGCCGCCGGCGCCGGGCTCCTTGCAACGATCGAGCACGGCAACGCGCGTGACGCTGGCCGGGATGGCGGCAAGAAGCGCATCAACGGCCAGGGGGCGGAACAAGCGTAGTTTGAGCAGGCCGACCTTCTCCCCCCTGGAAGTAAGGTGGGCAACGGTTTCCTCCACGGTCTCGGCGGCAGAGCCCATCACCACGATGAGGCGCTCGGCATCCGGCGCGCCCACGTAATCGAAGAGCCGGTAGTGGCGGCCGGTAAGCGCGCCAAAGCGGTCCATGGCAGCCTGGACAATACCGGGGAAGGCGTCGTAGCAGGGGTTGATGCGTTCCCGGCCCTGGAAGAACACGTCGGGGTTCTGGGCCGTGCCGCGGATCACCGGATGCTCCGGCGACAGGGCGCGGGCCCGGTGGGCCGCGACCAGCGTGTCGTCGATCATGGCCCGCACGGTGTCGGGTTCCACGGCAACAATCTTGGCCACCTCGTGGGAGGTGCGGAAACCGTCGAAAAAATGGATCACCGGCACCCGCCCGGCCAGGGTGGCCGCCTGGGCGACCAGGGCCATGTCCTGGGCCTCCTGCACCGAGTTGCTGGCCAGCAGCGCACAGCCGGTGGCGCGGCAGGCCATCACGTCGGAGTGATCGCCAAAAATCGACAGGGCATGGGTAGCCAGCGCGCGGGCGGCGACGTGAAGCACGAAGGGCGTCAGCTCGCCGGCCATCTTGTATAGATTGGGCACGAACAGCAGCAGACCCTGACTGGCGGTGAAGCTGGTGCCCAGCGCGCCGGAGGTGAGCGCCCCGTGGAGGGCACCAGCGGCGCCACCTTCCGACTGCATCTCGATGATTCGCGGTACGACGCCCCACAGGTTGGGCTTGCCCTGGGCAGCCCATTCATCGGCCCATTCGCCCATGTTGGACGAGGGCGTGATCGGGTAGATGGCGATCACCTCGCTACCGAGGTAGGCCATGCGTGCGGCGGCTTCGTTGCCGTCGAGGTTGAGGTAGGTACTCATTGCAGCTCCCTGCAGGAAGGTGAGGTGTCTCCCCCATCCACCGGCCCCGTCTGACGCGGGGCTGTGCAGCGCAACAATGCCTTCATCTTAGCGGGCGCACGGCGCCGGCCCTTGATGTGGCGCAAAGGCCGCCGCCGCGGGGCCGGGCAATCGCCCTATCAGGGGAAGGCACGATTGACCGCCACCGGCAGTGCCGCCTAGTCTCACGCTCAGGCAGCTCCGCCCGCTCCAGCCCCCCGACCATGTCCGATCCTTCCCACAAGACCCTGTTGCTCGTGTACCACTCCATGACCGGCGCCACGCATCAGATGATCGAGGCGGTGGCCCGGGGCGCCGGTACCGAAGCCGGGGTCTGCGTGCGTGTTCTGAGAGCCTCCGATGCGGGCCCGGACGACGTGCTGGCGGCGGACGGCTATGTCTTCGCGACGCCGGAAAACCTGGCTGCCATCGCCGGCCTGATGAAGGATTTCTTCGACCGCTGTTACTATCCTGCCCTGGACCGGATCAATGGCCGCCCTTACGCAACACTGATCTGCGCCGGAAGTGACGGCAGCAATGCTGCCCGGCAGGTAGCGCGGATCGCCACGGGCTGGCGTTTGCGCCTCATCGCTCCACCCCTGATCATCTGCACCCGGGCCCAGGCGCCCGAAGCGATCCTTGCACCCAAACATGTCCCCGTCACCGATCTGTTACGGGGCGAGGAGCTCGGTGCTGCCTTTGCGGCAGGCTTGGCCATGGGAGCTTTTTGAGCACCCTGGCAGAAACTCGATTTTTTGAAGACCCGGCCGGGCCGCCTGATGTCGAACAGGCGGACGCCTTTGACCTCCTTGTTTCCGACATGCCCCATAACGTTTCCCTGATTGCCCTGATTGCCGCCGGCTTCGGCCTCGCCATGATCCTTGGCCTGATTGCCTCGCGCCTGCGCATGCCACCGCTGGTCGGCTATCTGGTGGCCGGTATCGCTATTGGTCCGGGCACACCAGGCTTCGTCGGAGACCTGGCCCTGGCCGGCCAGCTCGCGGAAATCGGTGTCATGCTGCTGATGTTTGGGGTCGGCCTGCATTTCTCCCTGGGCGACTTGCTTGCCGTACGCAAGATAGCGGTGCCCGGCGCAATCGTGCAGATTACCGTGGCCACCATCCTGGGCGCTGCCACGGCTTTGTGGTGGGGCTGGCCTCCCGGCGATGCCGTGGTATTCGGCCTGGCCCTGTCGGTAGCCAGCACAGTGGTGTTGTTGCGGGCCCTGGAGGCCAAGGGCTTGCTCGACTCCACCAACGGACGCATCGCGGTGGGCTGGCTGGTGGTGGAAGATCTGGCAATGGTGCTGGTGCTGGTACTACTACCCGCCCTTGCCCCCTTGCTCGGTGGCAGCGACGCGACCCCCGGAGCCGACTTCAGGGCCCTCACCCTGACCATCGGTCTGACCCTGGCCAAGGTGTCGGCCTTCATCGCCCTGATGCTGGTGGTGGGGAGACGCGCCTTCCCGCGGCTACTGTGGCTGGTAGCCCGCAGCGGCTCCCGGGAGCTATTCACCTTGTGCGTGATCACCGCCGCCGTTGGGGTGGCCTACGCGTCGGCGGTGCTCTTCGATGTGTCCTTCGCCCTGGGCGCCTTCTTTGCCGGAATGATGATGCGCGAATCCGAGTTCAGCCATCGTGCGGCGGAAGACTCTCTCCCCTTGCGGGATGCCTTCTCGGTGCTGTTCTTCGTGTCAGTGGGGATGCTCTTCGACCCCCGGGTATTGATGGACGAACCCTTGCGAGTGCTGGCAGTGGTTGCCATCATTCTTGTAGGCAAGACTGTCGCCGCGGTGGGCCTGGTGCTGGCCTTCCGCTATCCCCTCAACACGGCCCTCACGGTAGGAGCCAGCCTGGCCCAGATCGGCGAGTTCTCCTTCATTCTGGCTGGCCTCGGCCTGAGCCTGGGGCTACTCAGCCTCGAAGGGCAGAACCTTATCCTGGCCGGCGCACTGATCTCGATTGCGCTGAATGCCCTGCTCTTTGCCGCCATCGGCCCGGCCCAATCCTGGGCCCGGGCCCGTTCAGCCTGGGCACGCAAGCTCGATCTGCGTGACGATCCCCTCGCCGCCCTGCCCATGTCCACCGACCGCAAGCTGCTATCCGACCAAGTGGTTCTCGTCGGCTACGGGCGGGTCGGACGGCATATCGCTACCACACTGGATCGGGCACATATCCACTACGTCGTGGCCGACAGCAACAGGGAAGTGGTCGAGACCCTGCGCAAGCGCGGCAAAGCAGCTGTGACGGGAGACGCTTCCGACCCCATCGTGCTCGTTCAGGCGCACATCACCAAGGCTGCCATGCTGGTGGTGACAACCCCTGATCCGGTGTCCAGCCGCAAAATGGTGGATATTGCCCGAAAGCTCAATCCAGGCATCGAGACAGTGTTGCGATCGGAAACCGAAGATGGCGCTACGCTGTTACGCAAGGAGAAACTGGGCCAGGTTTTTGTCGCCGAACAGGAACTCGCCGCGAGCATGGCCCGCCACGTGGCCGGCCGCCTGACGAAACAACTGGCGCCCTGACGTGGTATCCCGGCGTGGACACCCGCATGCGCAACACAGACAGACCCCCGCGGTATGCAGCCCGCTATCCCTCATGCGGAAAGCCGTGTAGCCATCACTTACCCCGCCATTCGGTGGGGCTGCACCCCATCTCCTGGCGGAACATGTAGGTGAAGGCTGAAGTCGAGGCATAGCCAAGCTCCAGCGCAATATCGGTCACACTCCGCCCGACACCGAGCCACTCCAGAGCACGGAACAGACGCAGGCGATGACGCCACTCCCGCAGGTTGATACCCAACTCACGCTCGAAACGCCGAGCCAGGGTGCGGGCGGACGCTCCCAACTCGGTCCCCCATTCGTCCACACCGCGTGGATCTGCCGGAGCGGCATAGAGCGCTTCGCACAACTTGCGCAACTGGGGGCTGCGAGGCCAGGGCAGGCGGAGATCCTGGACCGGGAGCCGGCGTAACTGATCCAGGATGAGCTGATTGACCCGGGTGATGTAGCGCTCCTCCTCACCCCTCCGGTCAATGTCCACCAGTTCGACGATCAAGGCACGCAGAAATGGAGTCACCGAGAGCACGGTACAAACACGCGGCATGCCCAGACCTGGCTGATCAGCCACGTACAGATTGCGGAACTCGGCGCCATGCAAGGCCCCTGTGGTGTGCTGCACCCCCGTCGGCACCCAGATCGCCTGCTCCGGCGTAATGACATACCAGCAATCCTCGACCGTCACCACCAACGTGCCCGCCGTAGCGTAAACAAACTGATTCCAGCGATGGGAATGCATCGGAAAGATGTGCCTCGCCGGCAAGCTCTGCGAGCGCAGCCGTACCGGCCGGGACAGACTTTCGATATCGGGTACTTCGACCGAAGTCCAGCCAGCGTCGAAATTGAGGGGTGGCATCGTTTGAATTGTCCGCTCATCAACACATAAAGTCATGCTATCGAAAGCAGTTCGATCCGCCAAGGCCTAGCATACTGAACATAAAACCCGATAAAGAGAGAACAGCATGCAGGCTTCCAACGCCCTTTCCACTCCCAGTGCGGCCGATCGCTACCGCGTGATCTTTGCAGGCATCTGCGCCCTGATCCTCACCGTGGGGCTGGCACGCTTTGCCTACACCCCGCTTCTACCCATCATGCGAGGCGAAGCCGGCCTGAGTGATCTGGCCGGCGGCTGGCTGGCAACCTTCAACTACGTGGGCTACATCACTGGCGCCCTGATTGCCGCCACCATCAGCGATCTGGGTCGCAAGTTCCGTCTTTACCGGATTGGCCTGGTTGTCGCCGTCGTCAGCACGGCAGCGATGGGCATGACCCAGGATATGAACCTGTGGGTCGCACTGCGCTTTGTCTCCGGGCTATCGAGCACAGCGGGCCTGCTTATCGCTTCAGGGTTGGTCCTGAACTGGCTGATCCGCCACGGCCACCGCCCCGAGCTCGGACTGCATTTCGCCGGTATAGGGCTGGGTATCGTCGTGTCAGGGCTGGCCGTCGCCGCCATGGTGGGAAACCTCGCCTGGGATGGACAGTGGATCGGTCTCGGCCTGCTCGGCGTCGCGTTCTTTCTTCCCGCCTGGTTCTGGCTGCCAGCCCCCGCCGCCATCGCCACCCAGGCTGCCAGGCCCTTGCCCGCCACACCTTCTCGGCGCTGGATGCAACTGTTCATCGCCGCCTATTTCTGCGCCGGATTTGGCTATGTGATCAGTGCCACCTTCATCATCGCCATCGTCGAAAAACTGCCGCTTCTTGCTGGCAAGGGAGGTTGGGTATGGGTCATCGTCGGCCTGGCGGCAGCACCGTCCTGCTTCCTCTGGGACCGCATCGCCAGCTATCTGGGACAGATTCCCGCCCTGCTCCTCGCATACGGCCTGCAGATTGTCTCTATCTTGCTGCCAGCTCTGAGTGAGGGCACGACCGCCAACCTGGCCAGCGCCGTACTCTATGGCGGCACCTTCGTCGGCATTGTCAGCCTGACCCTTTCAATCATCGGCCGCTGCTTCCCTGCAAACCCAGCCAAAGCCATGGCACGGCTGACCCTCAGCTACGGTGTCGCACAAATCGTCGCTCCTGCCATGGCAGGCTATATCGCCACCGCAACCGGCAGCTACCAAGGCGCGCTGATCGTCGCGGCCTGGGTCATGGCCGCCGGCATGCTCCTCCTGGTCGCGCTCCAGCGGCAAGTCCAGCCTGAAGATTGAAACGATAGCCCGGGTACCACGCCGATTGGCAAAGAGGTAGGCGTGATGTGAGTGCGCCTCTCCGAAGATTCGTACTACCCGGGCGAGGCGCGCATGTCGAACGGCGCCACAGGCGGCTGCCGAGGACCTGAGCCACGTTTATCGTGACCACGGCGGCGCCCTTGCACAGCTTCAGACGGATGGGCAGATCGTACGCGCGGCTCGCCTCCGCCACTGTCGTCTTGCTTTGCAGGACTTCCAACACCAACGCGCTCTTTGTATTGACCCACCAAATCCTGCACAGGTCACGCCGCTAATGCGAATGCCTCAGCCGGCGTCTTCATCTCCAGCGCCTGATGGGGCCGCTGGTGGTTATAGAACTGGATCCAGTCGCCGATCACGCG
>NZ_JAQVCN010000084.1 GCF_028689785.1 Zoogloea sp.
CACCCGGGCCGACCGCTTCGGCCTGGCCCAGCTGCACCAGCTGCGCGGCCGCGTCGGGCGCTCCCACCACCAGGCCTACGCCTACCTGCTCACCGACGCCCACGCCAAGCCCACCGCCCAGGCCCAGAAGCGCCTGGAGGCCATCACCATGATGGAAGAGCTGGGTTCCGGCTTCTACCTGGCCATGCAGGATCTGGAGATCCGCGGCGCCGGCGAGGTGCTCGGCGAAAACCAGTCCGGCGAGATCCAGCAAGTCGGCGTCAGCCTGTACACCGAAATGCTCAAGCGCGCCGTGCGCGACCTGCAGCAAGGCAAGGAGCCCGACCTCAGCCAGCCTCTTGAGGTGGTCTCCGAGATCAACCTCCACGCCCCCGCCCTGCTCCCCAGCGACTACTGCAGCGACGTGCAGGAGCGCCTGACGCTCTACAAGCGTCTGGCCAACTGCGAATCCGAGGACGACCTGCAAGCCCTGCAGGAAGAGCTCATCGACCGCTTCGGCGAGATGCCGGACCAGACCCGTACCCTGCTCGAAACCCACCGTCTGCGCATGCTGGTCAAGCCCTATGGCGTGGCCAAAATGGACGCCTCCGAAAGCCAGATCAGCATCCAGTTTGGGCAGAACGCCCCCATCGACCCGGTGAAGGTGATCATGCTGATCCAGAAGGACAAGACGATCAAAATGTCAGGCCCGGACAAGCTCATCCGCAGGCTCGCCACCCCCGATCTCAAGATGCGGGTGGCCGCTGTAAAGGAGCTACTGGAGGCGGTAAAGGCCTGAACACGGAGGCTCACGCCCCTGGCCGCGTGATGCTAGCCTTCCGATTGGCGCAGCATCCCGGCAAGCAGTTGCTGCAGCAGCCCCGGCTCGAAGGGCTTGTCGCAAATGCCCGACACGCCAGCCTCCTGCACCGCGGCCAGACGGCTTTCACTGGATTCGCTGGTAACCATCAGGATGGGCACCTCCTGCTGCCAGCTGCGGGTACGCACGTACTCCACAAACTCCCGGCCATCCATCTCCGGCATGTTGTAGTCGGTCACAATCAGATCCACCATCGTGTCGGCCAGCAGGGTTGCCGCCTCCCGACCATTGCTGGCCTCGATGAAATGGCGCAGCCCCAGGTTTTCCAGCACCCGGCGGATGAATCGCCGGGCATTGGGGCTGTCATCCACCAGCAGCACCCGGATCGACCCAAGATCGAACTCGTTCTCCAGCACATGGCTGGTGCCCAGCAAGTCGAGGGTACGGCTGATCGCTCGTGACAACTGAGTAGAGGTAAAAGGCTTGGGGAGGATGCCGCAGGCGCCGGACTGGCGCACCGGCTCAAGGGCCTGGGGCCGGGTTTCGCTGGAGATCAGCAGAAACGGCACCTCGGCCAGGCGCCCTTCGGCACGCATCGCCTCGACCAACTCGGTGCCCGTGCCGTCGGGCAGATACAAGGCTGACAAGGTCAGATCCGGCATGCGGTGCCGCATGGCATCCAACGCATCGGCGACCGTACCGACAATCTCAACCTGACGCAGACCGATCTCGTCGCACTCGGCACGGATGATCCGGGCCTGCAAGGCAGACGGCTCAACCAGCAAAGCCCGCAGATTCTGAAAACGTGAGTCGCTTACCATCTCGCTTACCTGTTCATGAGCATCAGGCAGGGTTAGCGAACGCAAACGGCAAAGCTTGAGGTGCTGGCGCCAGGCCCTGCGCCCAGGACGGGCAGATTCAACCGGCTCGACGCCCCGCAGCCGTCTTCTGGCGCAGCCACCAGGCACCGAGGGCACTGCCCGGATAGCGCAACGCCACCGCCTCCAGCACCATGTTGCCGGTGGCCAGCATGAGGAACACATAGATCAGCACCGCCCACCAGGCATCCAGGTAGATCAGGCCAACCATCACCACCAGCTGGAACAGCGCAAACGCCACGCCCTTGATCTGACAGGCCCCGCGCCCCTGCCCCAGGGCCGCGAGCCTGACCGACATCGCCCACCAGGTTGGAGCCACCAGGAGCAGGGCCAGTGTTATTCCCACTCGATCGTCGCCGGCGGCTTGCCGCTGATGTCGTACACCACCCGGTTGATGCCGCGCACTTCGTTGATGATGCGGTTGCTCACCTTGCCCAGCAGGCTGTGGGGCAGCTCGGCCCAGTGGGCGGTCATGAAATCCTGGGTCTGCACGGCGCGCAGGGCCACCACGTATTCGTAGGTGCGGCCGTCGCCCATCACGCCTACGCTCTTCACCGGCAGGAACACGGCAAAAGCCTGGCTGGTCTTGTCGTACCAGTCGGCGGCGCGCAGCTCGTCGATGAAGATCGCGTCGGCGCGGCGCAGCAGGTCGGCGTAGTCCTTTTTCACCTCGCCCAGGATGCGCACCCCCAGGCCGGGGCCGGGGAAGGGATGGCGGTAGACCATCTCGTGGGGCAGGCCCAGGGCGATACCCAGCTCGCGGACTTCGTCCTTGAACAGCTCGCGCAGGGGCTCCAGCAGCTTGAGATTGAGGGTGTCGGGCAGGCCGCCCACGTTGTGGTGGCTCTTGATGGCGTGGGCCTTGCCGGTCTTGGCGCCGGCCGATTCGATCACGTCCGGATAGATGGTGCCCTGGGCCAACCACTTGGCGCTGGGCAGCTTGGCCGCCTCGGCCTGGAAGACCTCGACGAACTCGCGGCCGATGATCTTGCGCTTGGCCTCCGGATCGGGCACGCCCTTGAGGTGCCCCATGAACTGCTCGGTGGCATCCACGTGGATGACCTTGACGCCCAGGTTGCGGGCGAACATCTGCATGACCATCTCGCCCTCGTTGAGGCGCAGCAGGCCGTTGTCCACAAACACACAGGTGAGCTGGTCGCCAATCGCCTTGTGCAGCAGGGCGGCAACCACGGAAGAGTCGACACCGCCGGACAGGCCGAGGATGACCTCATCCTTGCCCACCTGGGCGCGCACCTTCTCGATGGCTTCATTGACGTAGTCGGGCATGTTCCAGTCGTGCTGGCAGCCGCAGATCTCGTGAACGAAGCGGGCAATCATCTCCTTGCCCTTGATGGTGTGGGTGACTTCCGGGTGGAACTGCACCGCGTAGAACTTGCGCGCCTCGTCGGCCATGGCGGCCAGCGGAGTGGAGTCGTTGGAGGCGATCACCTTGAAGCCCGGCGGCAGTTCGGTGACCTTGTCACCGTGACTCATCCACACATCCAGCAGGCCATGGCCTTCGTCGTTGGTCCGGTCCTGAATGCCACGGAACAGCTCGGAATGGCCCCGGGCGCGGATCTCGGCGTAGCCGAACTCCCGCTTGCCGGAGCTTTCCACCTTGCCCCCCAGCTGGGCCGCCATGGTCTGCATGCCGTAGCAGATGCCAAACACCGGCACCCCGATCTCGAACACCGCCATCGGCGCCTTCACCTCGCCCGCCTCGTACACCGAGTTGGGGCCGCCGGACAGGATGATCCCCTCGGGCGCAAAGCTGCGGATGAAGTCATCCGACACGTCGTAGGGGTGGATTTCGCAGTACACCTGCTGCTCACGCACACGGCGGGCGATGAGTTGGGTGACCTGGGAGCCGAAATCGAGGATCAGGATTTTCTTGTGCACGGCGGAGTCCGTAGGGTGAAAACGGGAAGGCCGGCATTATACCTTCAGGGGAAGCACGGCGCCTTGTTGGTACAATCCCGCCCTCGCAACGCTCTTACCAAGAGCAAAGAACGCCCCCACCCAAGAGCCGCCCGTGTCCAAGCAGAAACCCATCTCCGACGAAGTCATCGCCACTCACACCCCCATGATGCAGCAGTACCTCCGCATCAAGCAGGACCACCCCGACACCCTCCTCTTCTACCGCATGGGCGACTTCTACGAGCTGTTCTTCGAGGACGCCGAGAAGGCCGCGCGCCTGATGGACATCACGCTCACAACCCGGGGCGCGTCCGGCGGACAGCCGATCAAGATGGCGGGGGTGCCGCACCATGCGGTGGAGCAGTACCTGGCGCGGCTGGTCAAGCTGGGCGAGTCGGTGGTGATTGCCGAACAGGTGGGTGAGCCCGGGGCCACCAAGGGGCCCATGGAGCGGGCGGTGTCGCGCATCGTCACACCGGGCACGCTAACCGATGCGGCGCTGCTGGATGACAAGGCCGATGCGCCGCTGCTGGCGGTCAATCTGCACCGGGGGGTGCTGGGGCTGGCCTGGCTCAACCTGGCCAACGGGGATTTTCGGGTGCTGGAGTGCGATGCGCCCCAGCTGGCGGCCCAGTTCGAGCGCCTGCGCCCGGCCGAGGTGCTGATTCCCGACGGGCTGCGTCTGCCGCTGCTGGAGCACCTGGCCCCCAGCCTGCGCCGCCTGGCCGACTGGCAGTTTGATGCCGAGACGGCGCGGCGCCTCCTCACCACCCACTTTGGCACCCGCGATCTGGCCGGCTTCGGCGCCGACGAGATGCCGGTGGCCCTGGCCGCAGCGGCGGCCCTGTTTGATTACGCCCGCGCCACCCAACGCCAGGCCCTGGCCCATATCACCGCGCTGACGGCCGAGCGCGACAGTGCCTTCCTGCGTCTGGACGCGGCCACCCGGCGCAACCTGGAGCTCACCGAGACCCTGCGCGGGGAGGCCTCCCCCACCCTGCTGTCCTTGCTCGACACCTGCGCCACCAGCATGGGCTCCCGCTGGCTGCGCCACGCCCTGCACCACCCCCTGCGTGACCGGAGTGCCGCCGCCCACCGCCACATGGCCGTAGCCGAGCTGGGCGAAGGCCCGGTGGAACCGGTGCGGCGCACCCTGCGTGGGGTATCCGACGTGGAGCGCATCACCGCCCGGGTGGCGCTGCGTAGCGCCCGCCCGCGGGATCTGTCCGCCCTGCGCGACAGCCTGGGCCGTCTGGCCGAGCTGCGCGCCGCCATGGGCAACCCCCAGGCACCGCTGCTGGAGCGCATGCTCGAAAAGCTCGCCACGCCCGACGAAGCCCTGGATCTGCTGACCCGCGCCATTACCGCCGAACCCTCCACCGTGCTGCGGGACGGCGGCGTGATCGCCGAAGGCTTCGATGCCGACCTGGACGAGCTGCGCGGCATCCAGACCAACTGCGGCGCCTTTCTGCTGGAACTGGAAGCCCGGGAACGGGAGCGCACCGGCATTGCCAACCTCAAGGTGGAGTTCAACCGGGTCCACGGTTTCTACATTGAGATCTCCGCCGCCAACGCCGCCAAGGGCGAACTGCCCGAGGACTACCGCCGCCGCCAGACCCTGAAGAACGCCGAGCGCTTCATCACCCCGGAGCTCAAGGCCTTCGAGGACAAGGCCCTGTCGGCCCAGGAGCGCGCCCTGGCCCGGGAAAAGCTGCTCTACGAGGGCGTGCTCGACGCCCTCGCCGCCGACATTCCGCGCTTCCAGCGCATCGCCCGGGCCTGCGCCCTGCTCGATGGCCTTTCCGCCTTTGCCGAAGCCGCCGCCCGTTACAACTACGCCATGCCCCGCTTCAGCGATCAGCCGGGCATCGAGATCCAGGCCGGGCGCCACCCGGTGGTGGAACGGCAGGTGGAAAACTTCATCGCCAACGACTGCCGCCTCGACCCCACCCGGCGCATGCTGCTGATCACCGGCCCCAACATGGGCGGTAAATCCACCACCATGCGCCAGGTGGCGCTGATCGTGCTGCTGGCCCACGTGGGCTGCTTCGTGCCGGCAAGCAGCACCCGCATCGGGCCGGTGGATGCCATCTTCACCCGCATCGGCGCCTCCGACGATCTGGCCTCCGGGCGCTCCACCTTCATGGTCGAGATGACCGAGGCCGCCGCCATCCTCCACGGCGCCACCGACCAGAGCCTGGTGCTGATGGACGAGATCGGCCGCGGCACCTCCACCTTTGACGGCGTGGCCCTGGCCGTGGCCATTGCCCGCCACCTGCTCGACAAGAACCGCTGCTGGACGCTGTTTGCCACCCACTACTTCGAGCTGACCCGCCTCGCCCAGGACTACCCGGAGTGCGCCAACGTGCACCTGGATGCAGTAGAGCACAACCACGGCATCGTCTTCCTGCATTCCCTGGAGGAAGGCCCGGCCAGCCAGAGCTACGGGATTGAAGTTGCGGCGCTGGCGGGCATTCCCTCGGCGGTGGTTCGCGATGCCAAGCGCCGCCTGCGCGCCCTGGAGAACCGCGAGATTTCCGCCGGCCCCCAGGCCGACCTGTTCGCCAGCCTCCCCCCCGAGGAGCCCGAACACACCGGCCATCCGGTACTCGGTGCCCTGGCCGGGATCGACCCCGACGCCCTCAGCCCGCGGGAGGCCCTGGAGGCGCTCTACGAGCTGAAGCGCCTGAGCGCCTGAGCATCGCCCCATGCGCCGCACCGCCCTCGCCCTCGCCCTGCTTGTCAGCCTGTCGGCCCTCACTGCCCAGGCCGCCGAGCCCTTCAGCTTCGGGGTCTTTGGCGACACGCCCTACAACCGCTTCGAGCGCACCCATCTGCCGGCGGTGATCGCCGAGATGGACGCAGAGCTCCTCAAGGTGGTGATTCACGACGGCGACATCAAGAACGGCGGGGAGCGCTGCGACGACGCCCTTTACGAAGACCGGCTGAGCCTGTTCAAGGGTAGTTACCACCCCTTCGTCTTCGTGCCCGGCGACAACGACTGGACTGACTGCCACCGCCCCAGTAACGGCGCCTACGACCCGCTGGAACGCCTGGAAAAGCTGCGCACGGTGTTTTTCGCCGACCCCCGCAAAACCCACGGTCAATACCCGATGGCCGTGGACAGCCAGGCAGACAACCCCGCGTTTTCAGCCTACCGGGAACATCAGCGCTGGCAGATCGGTCCGGTGCTCTTCCTGACGGTCAATGTGCCGGGCAGCGGCAACAACTTCGGGCGTAAAAAGACCCCCGGAGCGGAATACCTGGCGCGCAGCGCAGCTGTCAAGGCATGGATTGCCGCCGGCTTTGCCCGGGCCCGCAGCGCCCGGCTGGAGGGCATCGTGCTGGTGATGCAGGCCAACCCGGACATCGAGGATTTCGCTGAGGGCAAGGGCAACCACGCCTATCGAGAACTCCTGACCCAGCTGCTGGCCGAAACGCGCAGCTTTCCCGGCCAGGTGCTGCTGGTTCACGGGGACAGCCATGTGCACCGCATTGACACGCCCCTTCGCGACCCGAAAGACGGTTCCACCGTGGGCAACTTCACCCGCGTGGAAACTTTCGGCTCGCCCTTCATGGGTTGGGTCAAAGTGGACGTAACGCCGGGCAGCAAGCCCCTCTTCCGTCCGTCCGGCCGGCCCTATGCGCCCAAAAGCGGCGACTGAGATGACTCGGTTATTGCTGCGTCGGGTTCATCCGCTCACGCACACTCTCCAGCGCCTTGCGCACGCCTTCGGCCGCTGCCTCGACACCGTCGGTTGCAGCCGCTTCGCTGACCACGTGGTAGTGCAGCACCAACAACCCCCGCAACTTCTCCCAGGCCAAGGGGTTGTCCGATGCGCATATGCTCGATTCACCGCGCAGCACCGCCTCGACAACGCCCGGCTCAAGCAGGTGAATACCGCACAGTTGGGCCAGACGGGCGATCTCCATGTCGATGGAAGCAAGCTCGCGGTTGAAGTGCTCGAAAGTGGTCATGTTCGACTCCAGGACGTCGCGACGCGACGTTGTTGCAGTGCACTACAGAATACACCGGTTTTTCCATGAACATTCCCATCGACATCAGTGAAGAGTCCGGCGTCCGCTACCTGCATTTCGGCTCCGACTGGGTGCAAGGCGCCATGCGCCTGCGCAAGCCAAACGCCCTTGAACTCACCTATACCCGCGAGATGATGGCCGGGCTGCTGTTCCGCGAAGCGCCCTGGCCGGCCCGGGTTCTGCTAATCGGTCTGGGCGCCGGTTCCCTGGCCAAGTTCGTCCATCACCACCTGCCCCAGGCCCGGGTAACGGTAGTGGAGATCGCCCCCGAGGTGCACGCCGTGGCCCAGCAGTATTTCCGGCTGCCCGACGAGGATGCGCGCCTGGAAGTGCATATCGGCGACGGGGCTGCCTTCGTCCAGGACGATCCGCGCCAATGGGATCTGATCGCCGTCGACGGCTTCGACCGCCATGCCCGGGCCGGCGCCCTGGCCACACCGCCCTTCTATGCGGCATGCCGGGCCCGCCTGGCCCCTGACGGCATCCTCAGCGTCAATCTCTTCGGACAGCTGCGGGGTTTCAAGACCCAACTGCAACGCCTCCGCAAGGCCTTTGACGGGCGGGTGCTGGATCTGCCCGAATGCGACAGCGGCAACGTCGTTGCCCTGGCCACCCCCTCCGGCGGGCAAGCCCTTGATCTCGCCACCCTGAAGCTGCGGGCTGCCGGGCTCAAGGCCGCCACCGGTCTGGACCTGCTGCCCACCCTGCGCCGGCTGGAGAAATCCGGCGCCAGCCCGGATGGCACCGTAAAGCTGTGAGCAACCGGGTCGACTGCGTCGTCATCGGCGCCGGGGTGATCGGCCTGGCCTGTGCCCGGGTTCTGGCCCGGGTCGGGCACGAGGTGCTGATCCTCGAAGCAGCCGACACTTTCGGCACCGGCATTTCCAGCCGCTCCAGCGAGGTGATTCACGCCGGTCTCTACTACCCGGCCGACTCCCTGCGCGCACGCCTCTGCCGGCCCGGCAGAGACGCCCTGTATGCCTGGTGCGCCGAGCGGCACATTCCCCATCAGCGGGTCGGTAAACTGGTGGTCGCCACCGCGACGGCCCAGTTGCCGGTACTCGACAAGATTTCACGTCAGGCTCGGGACAACGGCGTGACCGGCCTGCAACGCCTGGACGGGGCAGAAGCCCGGGCCCTGGAGCCAGCCCTGCACTGCGTAGGCGCCCTGCTCTCCCCGGATACCGGCATTGTGGACAGCCACGCGCTGATGCTCAGCCTGCTCGCCGACGCCCAGGCCGCCGGAGCCGTCCTGGCAACCCATGCGCAGGTAGAGTCCATGGAATGCAGCCTTGACGGCCACGTACTGGAGGTGGGCGGTACCGACCCGATGCGCCTGCACGCCAGGCAGGTCATCAATGCCGCCGGGCTCGGCGCCCTTCCCCTGGCCCGGCGCATGCGCGGCTTTCCAGCCGACCTGCTACCGATTGCCCGTTATGCCCGGGGCAATTACTTCGCCCTGCAGGGTCGAAGCCCCTTCACGCGCCTGATCTACCCCGTCCCGGAAAGCGCCGGCCTCGGCGTGCATTTGACTCTGGACCTGGGCGGACAGGCCCGTTTCGGGCCCGATGTGGAGTGGGTGGACGCACCCGGCTATCAGGTCGACCCGGCCCGCGCCGAGGCCTTCTACCCCGCCGTGCGGCGCTACTGGCCGGGCCTGCCGGATGGTGCCCTGACACCGGCCTACGCGGGCATCCGGCCGAAAATCCATGGCCCGGACGAGCCGGCAGCCGACTTCATGCTGCTGGGGCCGGCAAACCATGGGGTGCCGGGGCTGGTACAGCTTTTCGGGATCGAATCCCCCGGCCTGACCAGCTGCCTGGCCCTGGCAGATGCGGTAAGAGACGCGCTCGGCTGACGTTACCGCTTCTCCGTCAAACACGATTCGGGGCGACTTCAGTCGCCCATCCCCGGTTTGATCATCATCACCGGCATGCCTTTGATCAAAGTCCGCGGGCGATTGAAGTCGCCCCCACGGGAGCACCACACACTCAACCGGCCGCCGGTGGCGCCGGGGGAATCCACATGCAGTTGCCCTTGTTGGCCTTGGCGATCTCCCCCAGTACCCGCTCGTGGCCCTCCAGTTCCTCGGGCAGGGCACGCAAAACGCGCAGTGGTGGCCGCTCGGCAAAGCCGGCACCGCTGCCGTCATCCATCTGCGGCGGCGGCTCGTCGATGCTCATGATCAGGCTCTCCTGGCCACGGGTCATGGCCAGGTACACATCGGCCAGCAGCTCCGCATCCAGCAACGCGCCGTGCAGGGTCCGGTGGGTATTGTCGATCTCGTAGAGGGAACACAGGGCGTTGAGGGAAGCCTTCTTGCCCGGGTTCTGCTCCTTGGCCAGCTTCAGAGTATCGATCACCGACGGACAGATGGCGGTGAGGATAGGTCGCCCCAGGAGACCCAGCTCGTAATTGAGGAAGCCCACGTCGAAGGATGCGTTATGGATAACCAGCTCGCCGCCGGCCACAAAGGCTTCGAACTCCTCGACGATGTCCTTGAACACCGGCTTGTCCACCAGGAACTCGTTGGTGATGCCGTGAACCGCCATGGCGCCCGCATCAATCTCGCGCTGGGGGTTGATGAAAACGTGGTAATGCCTGCCGGTGAGCTTGCGATCAAGCAGCTCGACACAGCCGATTTCAATCACCCGATCGCCGCTCTTCCAGTCCAGGCCGGTGGTTTCCGTATCCAGAACGATCTGTCTCATGCCTTCACTCCTGCCACTTCTTCAGAATCCACAACGCGGCCCATTTTGCGTACAGCCTCCACACCGCGCCGGGCCAGGGCGTCGGCGCGTTCGTTCTCCACATGGCCGGCGTGGCCCTTCACCCACAGCCACTTGATCTGATGACGGGCTGCCTCTGCATCCAGGGCGCGCCACAGATCCTCATTTTTTACCGGCGCCTTCGATGCGGTCTTCCAGCCCCGCGCCTTCCAGCCATGAATCCACTCGGAAATGCCCTTCTGGACATACTGGGAGTCTGTGTGCACCCGCGCCGACACCGGCCGCTTCATGGCCGCCAGGGCCCGGATCACTGCCAGCAACTCCATGCGGTTGTTGGTGGTGGCGGGCTCACCGCCCCACAGCTCTTTCTCGTGGGTACCGGCGCGCAGGATCGCGCCCCAGCCACCGGGCCCCGGGTTGCCGGAACAGGCGCCGTCGGTATAGATATCAATCTCGTCCAATATCGTTCTCGTATGTGGTTTTACGGGGGCCGGCGTCGGTGCCCCCGCTTTTCTGAATGATGGGCGCCAGCGCCCGGGCGCGCGCCTTGCGGTCCCATTTGGGCATGATCAGGCGCATGCCATGCACTCGCTTGATGGCGTGAATCACGTACACGCCGCCGCCGATGGGCCACCAGCGCGGGCCGGCCTTGTCGAGCAGCCCGAGGCGGTCGATCCATTTCTGCTGCTCCAGGGCCGGCACGAAGCAGCCCGAACGCTGGGTACCAATCTCGAAGCTCAGCAGCGCCAGCCAATCTTTCAAGCGGCGGGTGCTCAGGTACTGCCCGTGCCATGGATAAGCAGCGCACTCCCGCGCCAGCCGGCGGCGCAAGCCGAACAGGCTGATGGGGTTGAAACCGGCAATGACCACGTGGCCGTCGGCCACCAGCACCCGCTCCACCTCCCGCAGCACCTGGTGCGGGTTTGCTGCGAACTCCAGCACATGGGGCAGCACCACCAGATCGAGGCTGTTGGAGGCAAAAGGCAGGGCCTGAAGATCCGTTTCCAGGTTCACCTCACCCGCCCCGGCCCGAAAGCGCAGGGGCATCCGGTTGGCGCGCAGGAAGTCCGCCTCCGGCAAACCCAGCTGGACCGCGTTGTAGCCGAAGATGTCGCTGACCAGCGCATCAATGCGCTCGGCCTCCCAGGCCATGACGTAACGCCCCAGCGGGGTGTCGAGCCAGGCGTGCAGACCGGGAAAGGACTCGGTGGGCGACATCGGAATACGAAGGGTGGGAGAGCGGCTACAATCGGGGGATGCAGATTATCCCCCTTCCCGCGTTTCGCGATAACTATATCTGGCTGCTCCGTCACGGCACCACCGCCACGGTGGTCGACCCTGGCGATGCCGCTCCGGTGCTGCGCCACCTGGCCGACCAAGGCCTGACGCTCGGCGCCATCCTGATCACCCACCACCACTCCGACCACATCGGCGGCGTCGAGGCTCTGCTGGCCGCACATCCGGCGCCGGTGTACGGACCGGCACGGGAGGCCATTCCGGCCATCACCCGGCCAGTTGGCGACGGCGACATGGTGTCGGTGCCCGGCGCCGAGTTCCGGGTCATCGATGTTCCTGGCCATACCGCCGGCCATGTGGCGTATTACGCCGCCCCCATGCTGTTCTGCGGCGACACGCTGTTCGCAGCCGGTTGCGGGCGCATCTTCGAAGGCACGCCGGCCCAGCTCTACGCATCCCTCGAACGGCTGGCCGGGCTGCCCGGCGACACCCAGGTGTATTGCACTCACGAATACACCCTCTCCAACCTGGCCTTCGCCGCCGCCGTCGAGCCTAACAACCCGGCGATCACCGAACGCACTGCCCTGTGCCAGGCCCTGCGTGCCGACGAGCGCCCCACGGTGCCCTTCCGGCTCGACGGGGAGCGCGACTCCAACCCCTTTCTGCGCACCCGCGAAGCGGAGGTTGTCCGCCAGGCAGAAGTTCAGGCCGGGCGCTCCCTGGCCGGCCCTGAAGAGGTGTTTGCCGTGCTGCGGGAGTGGAAAAACCGCTTTTGAGCGGCTGAAAAACGGAAAATCAGGAAGGAAGGCGCACCGCCGCGGCCGCGATACGGTTGCGGCCGCTTTCCTTGGCCTGATACAGGGCATCGTCGGCGGCCTTGAGCAGATCGGCCGACAGGCCCTCATTGCGCCCCGGGATCACCGACGCCACTCCGATGCTCACGGTCACCACGCCATTGCCACGAGCGTAACGATGGGTGATGCGCAGCCCCTCCACAGCTGAACGCATGCCTTCAGCCACCTGCAGGGCGCCGGTGATGTCGGTATCCGGCAGGATCACCGCAAACTCCTCGCCCCCATAGCGGGCCACCAGGTCGGCCGGGCGGCGCAGCACCGAGCTCAGGGTGCGCGCCACAGCCTTCAGGCACTCATCACCCACCTGGTGACCGTAGCCATCGTTGAACTGCTTGAACTTGTCCACATCGCACAGCAGCAAGGCCAGGGGCTTGCCCTGGCGGCTGGCACGGCGCCATTCCCGCAGCAGGGTCTCGTCGAACTGGCGCCGGTTGGCAATGGAGGTGAGACCGTCGAGGGACGACAGTCGGGTGAGTTCCTGGTTGGCCTCGTCAAGCTTGCGAGTCAGCACCAGCAGCGAATAACGCATCTGGGCGATACGCTGCATGGCCCGCACCTTGGCGGCCAGCACCGTCTCGGAGACAGGCTTGATCAGGTAGTCATCGCCTCCCACGGCGATACCCTTTTCCAGGTCTTCATCGCTGGTGCGGGCGGTGAGGAAGATGATCGGCGTCCATTCGCCGGCCTGTTCGAGCTGACGGATGCGCCGGGCGACTTCGAAGCCATCCATGCCGGGCATGATGATGTCGAGGAGGATCAAATCAGGACGTTCGAGCTTGAACTGCTCGATGCCCTTCTCGCCATCCCGCGCCACGATGGGGTCAATGCCGATCTTGCGGAGTTGATGAGACACCAAGGTCGCGCTCGTCAGGGTGTCCTCAATCAACAGGGCTTTCACGTATGGGTCTCGATGCGGAGTCGGGGTTTGATGGCGCGCGCGCGGCTGTGGGCGGATTGTGCCCCAAATGGGGTAGAAGCGGGGTGTTTCCGGCTCCTGTCAGGCCACAAGCCTTGCCTGGCGCTGCCCTTGGCCGGTTTGTCGTGTTTTGAAGCGTTTACCGGTTTGACCCCCCAGCATATGGGCAGATAAAATCCCGCCTTTGCTTTTCGCGCGACAAAGCCCGATGTATCCGAGAGTTATCGCGCTGTTCCTGTCTCTTTTCGCTGCAGGCACCCTGCAGGCCAACGATGCCGTCGAGATGCCCCTGCGCTTCGACCCGCTATCGTCCCTCAATGAAGCGGGCGGCCTCCAGCCTCCCCAGACCTTCGAGATCCGCGAGCAGCACGTCCGCGTCCCCACTGTTGACCTCACCGTCGAGACCGACGACCTGTGGGAACGCATGCGGCGCGGCTTCTCCATGCCCGACCTGAACACCGAGCTCGTTACCGACAGGCAGATCTACTACATCAACCGCCCGGGAGCCCTGCGCCAGATTTTCACCCGCGGCCAGCGCTATCTCTACCACATCGTGGAGGAACTGGAGCGCCGCGGCATGCCCACCGAGCTGGCTCTGCTGCCGATGGTGGAGAGCGCTTTCAACCCCATGGCCTTGTCTTCGGCCCAGGCCTCCGGCCTGTGGCAGTTCATCCCGTCCACCGGCAAAAGCTACAACCTGGAGCAAAACTGGTGGGTGGACGAGCGTCGCGACGTGATCGCCTCCACCAACGCCGCCCTCGACTACCTGCAGACCATCTACGAGATGCACGGTGACTGGCACCTGGCCCTGGCCTCCTACAACTGGGGCGAAGGCGCGGTGGGCCGGGCGGTGGCCAAGAACCGGGCTGCCGGACTGCCCACCGAATACCAGCACCTCAACATGCCCGGGGAAACCCGCTATTACGTGCCCAAGCTGCAGGCGCTGAAAAACATCGTCGCCCAGCCCGAACTCTTCGGCATCACCCTGCCCCGCATTCCCAACCGGCCCTATTTCGTCACCGTCGAGAGCCGCGTCGCCCTGGATCTGGCCACCGCTGCCCGTCTGGCCGAAACCTCGGTAGACGAAATCCTGGCCCTCAACCCGGGCTACAAGCGCCCCGTGCTGCCCACCAACGGCAGCCAGTCCCTGGTCATCCCGGCAAGCCAGGTTGAAGCCTTTCTGGTCAACCTGTCCCGCCACGACCCGGCCAGCGCCAGCTGGCGCACCTACGAGCTGCAGGAAGGTGAAGGCCTGGAAGGCGCTGCCGATCGTCTCGGCATCTCCGCAGCCCGCCTGCGCCAAGTCAATGGCCTGTCGCCACGGGCCCGCATCGGCACTGGCTATACCCTGATCGTTCCGTCGGAGAGCGACGGTGATCGCATCACCCTGAGTAACCTGCTGCCCACGCGCCCCCAGGCTGGTGCCGTCGAGCCACCACCACCAAGCCGCACCCTGATCCAGCGCACCGTGGTGCGGGGCAAGAACGGCCGATCCATGGTGGTGGAACGCAAGGTGACGGTGCAGGACAGCACCCCGTCCCGCGACAGGAGCGAAACCAAGGGCAAGCACAGCAAGCGGGTGGCCGAAGACCGTGAAAGGCCTGCTGCCAAGGGCAACACCAAGGCAGCCCCTGTTGCCAACAAGGCGGGCAAACCCGAGAAGGCCGACAAACCGGCTCGCCAGGAAAAGGCCGAAAAGTCCGCCAAGGGCGCCAGCAAACCCGCAGCCCCACCCGCCAAGGCCAAGGCCGAACCGCCCAAACGACGGTAACGGCTGGCTGCACGTAAAAGCCGTGGGGTCGATTGAATTCGACCCCACGCCCCTCCGATCAGCGCTCGTCGAAACTCACCAGCAGGCGTTTGCTGGTGGCCCGTGCCTGGCAGCTGAGCACAAAGCCCTGATCCACTTCGGCCCCTTCCAGGGTGAAGTTCTTGTCCATCACCACCGTACCGTCCAGCACCTTGGCACGGCAGGTGCAGCACACCCCGGCCTTGCACGAGAAGGGCAGATCCAGACCGGCATTGAGGGCCGCGTCCAGCACGTGCTCGTCGGCACCGATGGCGATGTCGTGCTCCTTGCCGTCCAGCACCACGGTCAGCGCGATGTCCTTGGCTGCAGCGGCGACGCTGGCTGCGGCTGTGGCGGCACCCACCGGCTTCGCACCGGCCGGCAAGCCGGCGGTGAAGCGCTCGGTGCGCACGCGATCGGCGGGCACGCCAGCCTCCACCAGGGCGGTTTCGGTGGCCGTGATCATCTCGTCGGGGCCGCAGATGAAGACTTCATCCATGGACCCCACGGGCAGCAGGGCCCGGATGATCTCGCGCACCTTGTCGCCGTCGATGCGCCCCTGCAGCAGGTCCACTTCCTGGGCCTGACGAGACAGGATGTGGATGAGCGTAAGGCGGTCGCGGTAGCGGTCCTTCAGATCCTGCAGGGCTTCATTGAACATCACCGAAGACATGCGACGGTTGCCGTACACCAGGGTGAACTTGCTGCCCGGCTGCTCTTCCAGCGTGGTGGCGGCGATCGACAAGATGGGGGTGATGCCCGAGCCGGCGGCAAAGCCGACGCGGTGGATGGCACGCTGCTTTTTAACCGTGAAGCGCCCGTCCGGCGGCATGACCTGGAGGGTGTCACCAGCTTTGACCGACCGGGCAGCCCAATTGGAGAAGATCCCGCCTTCCACCGGGCGGATCCCCACCTCCAGTTCGCCAGCCTTGGCAAGGCGGCTGCGCGGGCTGCTGATGGAATAGTTGCGGCGTACATCCTGGCCGTTGATGGTGGCGCGCAGGGTCAGAAACTGGCCCGGTTCGAACGCGAAGCGATCCTTGTCGGCGTCGGGAATGGCAAAGGTGATGGCCACCGCGCCGGCCGCCTCGGGGCTGACCCGCTTGACGGCAAGTTCT
>NZ_JAQVCN010000123.1 GCF_028689785.1 Zoogloea sp.
ACAGGAAACCGGTCTCCCCGTGACGCACGAGCTCCTTGTGCCCCCCCACATCGGACGCAACGAACATGCGCCCCTGGGCCATGGCCTCAAGAGGTTTGAGAGGGGTGACGAGTTCGGTCAGACGGATGGGGATGCGCGGATAGGCCAGCACATCAATCAGGTCATAGTAATCCTGCACTTCGGCATGGGGCACGCGCCCGGTAAACACAACCTTGTCGGCAATGCCAAGCGTGGCGACCTGCGCCTTGAGATTGTCCTCCTGGGGCCCCCCGCCCACCAACAGCACCCGCAGGTCGGAGCGTTGCTTAAGCAGGCGCGCCGACGCCGCCACCAGAAGATCCAGACCCTCGTACCCGTAGAACGACCCGACAAACCCGACTACCGTCTTGTCTTCGAGGCCGAGACGTTTGCGCAAGACCGGATCGGCATCGCCGCGCAGCTGGAAGGAGTCCACATCAACGGCATTGGGAATCACCGTGATCTTGTCCATGGAGATGCCTCGCTCGGCGATGTCCTTGCGCAGGCCTTCACAGATGGTGGTGACCTGGTCGGCGCGCCGCAGGGCATAGGTTTCCATGGCGCGGGTCGCGCGGTAGCGCAGGCTGCCTTCGGTGGTGGTGCCGTGGTCAACCGCCGCGTCCTCCCAAAATGCCCGTACCTCATAGACAACGGGGATGCGGTGCTGCTTGCCCACGCGCAGGGCCGGCAGAGCGTTGAGCACGGGAGAATGGGCATGCAGCACATCGGGACGCAGCTCACGCACAAGCTCATCAAGGCGCTTGGCCGTCAGGCGCATCTGACCGATCAGGCCCTCATCACCCCGATTCGGCGTACGGTGAAACTCCCAGCCCTCGGCCTGATCCGAGCCACCATTGCCCGGCCCCTGTTTTGGGGTGGTCAGGTGAAAGGTCTCCCAGCCACGCAGGCGCTGCTGCTTGAGGATGGATGCCGTGCGGAAAGTGTAGCCGCTATGCAGCGGCAAGGAGTGATCGAGAATATGGAGGATGCGAGTCATGCCGCCCTCCCGCCCTGGATGGGCATGGCGTTCTTCATGCTGTTGCGGACAAAGGCTTCAAACATCAGGATGGTCCAGATCGTGGAGCTGTAATCGCGGGCACCGGACTGGTGGGCCTCTACGACGTGACGCAGATACTTCTCGTTGAACAGCCCGGTTTCGCGCAGGACATCGCCAAACAGCGCCTTCTGCACCCGCTCCTTGAGGGGGCCGCGGAACCAGCGGGCCAGGGGCACGGCAAAGCCCATCTTGGGGCGATACAGCACATCGTTCGGGAGCATCGGCTCCATGGCCTTCTTGAAGATGTACTTGCCTTCCTGCCCCTTGATCTTGAGATGGGTGGGCAGGCTGGCGAGCCACTCGACGAGCGGGTGATCCATCAGGGGCTCACGCACCTCAAGGGAATGGGCCATGCTGGCCCGGTCGACCTTGGTGTTGATGTCGCCCACCAGGTAGGTCTTGATATCCAGGTACTGGACAAGTGCCAAGGCATCGTCGGTGCCCGCATTGGCGGCATGGCGCCGGAAGACTTCCAGAGCGTTGTAGCCCCCCAGCTGCTTGCGGAACGAGGGCGAGAAAAGCTGACGCCGCATGTCGTCCCGCAGGATGGAGACGGAATGGAAATAGGCCTGCACCGAATCACGGGCCAGCGCTTGGAAGGTCGTCTTGGCGCGGAACATGCGGGGCGCCCAGTCGGCCTTGGGATAAAGCTGGCCGAGCAGGCCAAATACCGGCTTGCGCACGGCGTGGGGCAGGCCGCTGCGCATCTTCTCTTCCATCATGTGGAAGCGATAGCGGCGGTAACCACCCATGTTCTCGTCGCCGCCGTCACCCGACAGGGCCACCGTAACGTGCTTGCGAGCCAGCTGGCACACCCGGTAGGTCGGGATGGCCGAACTGTCGGCATAGGGCTCGTCATAAAGAGCTGCCAGGGTGTCGATGAGGTCGAAGTCATCGGACTGGACCATCTCGACCCGATGGTTGGTCTTGTAACGGTCGGCCACCATCTGGGCAAAGGCCGATTCATTGAAAGCCGGGTCATCGAAGGCAATCGAGCAGGTGTTGACCGGCTCGTCCGACAGACCGGCCATGGTTGCCACCACGGCGCTGGAATCCACACCGCCCGACAGGAAGGCCCCCAGGGGGACTTCGGCCACCATGCGCAGTCGCACCGACTCCCGCAGACGCTCGACCATCTCGGCCTGGGCGTCCGCCAGGGACATCTTGTTGTCGAGGGTGAAGCGCACATCCCAGTAGGGCTTGGGCTGGGGCACGGGCTGGCCATGACGGATGGTCAGGGAGAAACCCGGTTCGAGCTTGCGGGCACCCGCAAAGATGGTACGCGGTTCGGCCACATAACCGAGGGCGAAGTATTCTTCGACCGCCAGGGGGTCCATGCTGCGGTCGAGCCCGGGGTGCTGCATCAGCACCTTGAGCTCGGAGCCGAACATCAGAGTGCCATCGTTCAGGATCGCGTAATACATGGGCTTGACGCCCATCCGGTCGCGCGCCATGAAGAAGGTTTGGCGATTGCGGTCCCACAGGGCAAAGGCAAACATGCCGCGAAAGCGCTGGACACAGGCCTCGCCCCAAGACTCCCAGGCATGCACGATCACCTCGGTGTCACTGCGGGTATGAAAGCGGTGGCCCAGGGCAGTGAGCTCGGGGATCAGCTCCTGGAAGTTGTAGATCTCCCCGTTGAACACCACCACCACCGACTCGTCTTCATTGAACAGCGGCTGCTGCCCGCTGGAGATGTCGATGATGGAAAGGCGGCGGTGCGCGAGGGCAAGCCCCGGCTCAAAATGATAGCCACTCTCGTCCGGGCCCCGGTGAAGCTGGATGTCGTTCATGCGCTGCATGAGCTCGCGCGGGAACATCTGTTTCGCTCGTGTATCGAAAAGTCCGGCAATGCCGCACATAGTTCCTAACCTTTATTCCGTCGCCTTGCCCGGGCAAGTCAATTTGAAAGTCCCGACAGGGATTGATACAAACCCGCGTACTGCGCCACCATGCCATCGAGGCTGAAGCACGCCTCGACACGCCTGCGCCCTGCCCTGCCCTGCTCGACCCCCAGCGCCGGACTGGACACGTAACGCTCCAGCGCATCGGCCAGCAGATCTGGATCTTGGGGCGGCACCAGCGTGCCGGTCACACCATCATCTACAAGCTCGCCATTACCACCAACCGCCGTGGCCACCACCGGCAAACCGCCCGCCATGGCTTCGAGGATGGTGTTGGAAATTCCTTCCGCCTGAGAGGGAAGCACGAAACAGTCAAAGCCCCGCATGACATTCGGCACATCCCCCCG
>NZ_JAQVCN010000021.1 GCF_028689785.1 Zoogloea sp.
CTGCGTGCTTGGGCATGGAGAAGTCCTTGGGCGGGTCGGAAGAATGACGGCGGATTCTCGTGGCTGACCCCGGGCGCAACAATGTGGCATGGTGTCGCACAGTGCTCCATGCCATGGGCTTACACGTTTCCGGACCGCCCCCCCAAGGTTGAGGTCCAGCAGAACGTAGGCGGGCCTGATGCTCACCGTCAGCGCCAGGGCGTCATCGATGGCAGCTGCGGCGTGAACGCCGAAGCCATGCTGCTGGAGCGAGCGTGACAGGACCTGCGCAAAGGTCTCGTCGTCCTCCACCAGCAGCAGCGGCCCATGGGCGCGCAGGGTGTTGGTCATGTCCATGGCAGGGCTGCCCTGGGCAGGTGGATGGCGACCGTTGTGTGCTGTCTGGAATCGTTGTGGATGAAGAGGTCGCCGCCAAGCCGCTCGATGGCGCTGCGGGCCACTTCATGGCGGATCTCCGGATCGGCGATCGATTCTCCAGGCGGGGAGACGAAAAAAAGAGCCCTGAGGAAAGGGCTCGAAAATGAGGTGGCTTCTCCGTTTTCGAAGAGCTGCGCCGAATCCTAGGCGGTCTCGCTGTGGCCGGAAAGTGACCGATCGTCGCACCCGGAGCTGCGCCTGCGCGGCGATTCGCCGCGCGACCATGGGTCACTTCTGCGCGCCCATTCCCTTGTCCAGAATCCGCCCCGTCCGACGCTCCAGGGCCCGGACAGTCCTCCCGCCGGGAGCGCTCCGCCAGGGCCTCCCGGCCCCCCTTCACCCGACCCCCGCGGGAGCTTCCCGAGATGAAGTCCTTGCCGTTTCCGTCCAGCCGGCTTGCCCGGGACATCACCCTCACCATCGCGGTCAAGCTGCTGCTGGTGGCCTGCCTGAAGTTCGCGTTCTTCAGCGAACCCATGGACAAGGCCGAGGCCGCGCAGCGGATTGCCGATCGTGTGTCGGGGCCTTCCGCGCCGGCCGGTGATGCGTCGCCGCCGTCATCCCATCCACATCCGGAGAAACCATGATCAACGAAACCGTCGTCGATCTGTCGCGGCTGCAGTTCGCCGCCACCGCGCTCTACCACTTCCTGTTTGTTCCCCTGACCCTCGGTTTGTCCTGGTTGCTGGTGATCATGGAGGCCGCCTATGTCATGAGTGGCAAGGAGATCTACAAGGACATGACCCGCTTCTGGGGCAAGCTCTACGGCATCAACTTTGCGCTGGGCGTCACCACCGGCATCACCATGGAGTTCCAGTTCGGCACCAACTGGGCCTACTACTCCCATTACGTGGGCGACATCTTCGGTGCGCCCCTGGCCATCGAGGGGCTGATGGCCTTCTTCCTGGAATCGACCATGGTCGGTCTGTTCTTCTTTGGCTGGAACCGGCTGTCCAAGGCCGGCCACCTCACCGTCACCACCCTGATGGCCCTGGGCACCAACCTGTCGGCGGTGCTGATCCTGATCGCCAACGGCTGGATGCAGAATCCGGTTGGTTCGGCCTTCAACCCGGTCACCATGCGCATGGAGCTCACCGACTTCGCCGCCCTGGTCTTCAACCCGGTGGCCCAGTCCAAGTTCGTGCATACGGTGTCGGCCGGCTATGTAACGGGCTCCCTGTTCGTGCTCGGCATCTCGTCCTGGTATCTGCTCAAGGGGCAGCATGTGGAGTTCGCCCGTCGCTCCTTCCGCATCGCTGCGGCCTTCGGCCTGGCCGGCACGGCATCGGTGATCGTGCTGGGTGACGAGTCGGGCTACTCGGTGGGCGAGGCCCAGCACTCCAAGCTGGCAGCCATCGAAGCCATGTGGGAGACCGAGCCGGCCCCCGCGGGCTTCAATCTGATCGCCATTCCCAACGAGGCCCGCCAGGCCAATGACTTCGAGCTGCGCATACCCTACGTGCTGGGGCTGATCGCCACCCGTTCGACAACTGAAGTCATCCCCGGCATCAAGGAGATCCGCGAGAAGAATCGTCAGCGCATCGAGTCGGGCATTCAGGCGGCGATTGCCCTGGAAGGCATGCGCAAGAACCCGCAGGACGAGGCGGCCCGGGCTGCCTTCATGGCCCACGAGAAGGATCTGGGCTACGGCCTGCTGGTGAAGAAGTACGTGGAAGACCCCCGCCAGGCCACGCCGGAGATCATTCACAAGGCCGCCATGGATTCGGTGCCGCGGATCGCGCCCCTGTTCTGGAGCTTTCGGGTGATGGTCGGGCTGGGCGTGGCCATGCTGGCCCTGATGGTGGTGGCCTTCTGGCACAGCGTGAAGGGCAGCTTCCAGGACAAGCCCTGGTTGCTCAAATGGGCTCTGTATTCAATTCCCATGCCGTGGATAGCCATCGAGGCCGGCTGGTTGGTTGCGGAATACGGTCGTCAGCCGTGGACGGTGTTCGGTGTGCTGCCCACCCACCTCTCGGCGTCCAGCCTGTCGGTGGAGAGCCTGTGGGGCTCCATCGCCGGTTTCGTCGGTTTCTATTCGCTGCTGCTGGTGGCCGAGATGTACCTGATGTTCAAGTACGCCCGTCTCGGCCCCTCCGTCCTGCACGCCAAGACTGCCTGAGGAGCCATCATGTTTGATTACGCAACCCTGAAACTGATCTGGTGGCTGCTGGTGGGCGTGCTGCTCATCGGCTTCGCCATCATGGATGGCCACGACATGGGGGTGGGCACACTGCTGCCCTTCCTGGGCAAGGACGATACCGACCGCCGGGTGATGATCAACAGTGTCGCGCCTCACTGGGACGGCAATCAGGTGTGGTTCATCACCGCTGGCGGCGCGGTCTTCGCGGCCTGGCCCCTGGTCTATGCCACCGCTTTCTCCGGCCTTTACTGGGCCTTGCTGCTGGTGCTGTTTGCCCTGTTCTTCCGGCCGGTGGGTTTCGAGTACCGCTCTAAACTACCCAACCCGGCCTGGCGGAAAGGCTGGGACTGGGGCCTGTTCGCCGGCAGCGCAGTCCCGGCCCTGGTGTTCGGGGTGGCCTTCGGCAACCTCTTCCAGGGCGTGCCCTTCGATCTGGACGACAGCATGCGCTCCAGCTATTCGGGGTCCTTCTGGGCGCTCCTCAATCCCTTTGCCCTGCTCTGTGGTGTGGTGAGCCTCTCCCTGCTCACCCTGCAGGGGGCCACCTTCCTCTCCCATCGGGTCGAGGGGCCGCTGCAGCGCCGCACCATCCTGGCTGCCCGGGTGTGCGGTGTCGTGCTGCTGGTGAGTTTTTCGCTGGCGGGCATGTGGGTGGCGCGGATGGAGGGCTATGTGCTTGAGTCCATCCCCGATGTGCGCGGCGTGCTGACCCCGCTGATGAAGGAGGTGGGG
This sequence comes from Zoogloea sp., assembly GCF_028689785.1. GTDB lineage: Bacteria > Pseudomonadota > Gammaproteobacteria > Burkholderiales > Rhodocyclaceae > Zoogloea. The sequence continues at coordinate 3,290 of NZ_JAQVCN010000021.1, forward strand.
CGGGCGCCGGGGGGGTGGTTTGCCAACTTCAACAACTTCCCCCAGTTGTGGATCATTCCCGTGCTGGCCTACGCCGGGGTGGGGGTGGTGCTGGCCAGTATCGGCAGCGGGTGGACCCTGCTGTCCTTCGTGGCGTCCTCGGTGGCCTGCGTGAGCGTGATCCTGACGGCGGGTGTGGCCCTGTTCCCCTTCGTGCTGCCCTCATCCGCCCATCCGGCGGTGAGCCTGACCCTCTGGGACTCCACCTCCAGCGAGCTGACGCTGAAGGTCATGCTATGGGCGGCGCTGATCTTCACCCCCATCGTTGTCGCCTACACCAGCTGGGCCTACCGGGTGATGGCCGGAAAGATCACCCGCGACTACATCGCGGCCAATGACAAGCAACTCTACTGACAATCGAAGGAGATCATCATGTGGTATTTCACCTGGGTGCTGGGTTTGGGGTTCGCTGTACTTCTGGCGTTGGTGAACGCGCTGTGGCTGGAGGCGCAGGAGTGATGGCCGGCTAGGGAGACGAGGGCCCTGTATCGGATGGGGCTCGTCCGGCGCCTGTCTTGACGCCACCCGGAGTAGATATACTGCGTGCCGAACTTTAGCCATCCGGAGAGGCCGTCATGCCCACATCGTCGTTCAGCAGGTATTGGTTTTTCTTCTGTTCGTTGTTCATCCTGATGGCCGGGTTCGCCGGCCAGGCCTCCGCCGAGTGGGGCGAAGGTGATTACCGGATCATCAAGGCCTTGTATGGCACGCCGGAGAGGCATGTCGACGTGACCTCGCGCCTCAAGGAGCTGGCTCAGCGTGATGAGCGTTTCCGCCTCGGCAACGGCGTCTTCGGTAGCGACCCGGACAAGGGCCGCGTCAAGACCCTGCGCATCGAGGCCGTCAGCGCCAGCGGGCGCAGCCGCACCTTCGAATACACCGAGGGCAGCTGGGTGGATGGGGCTCAGTTTCAGGGCTGGAGCAGCGGCAACTGGGGCGGTAACGGTGACAGGGGAGCGGGTTGGGGCGATCGGCCCGGCTACCAGGACCGGAACGAGGGCGAGTACCGCATCCTTCAGGCGCTGTATGGCACGGCGGAGCGCAATGTGGACGTGACCCGCCGCCTGCGCCAGCTGGCTGGCCGTGACGAGCGTTTCCGGCTGAGCAACAGCACCTTCGGCGTCGATCCGGACAAGGGCCGCGTGAAGGTGCTGCGTATCTATGCCGAGGGCCCCCGTGGGCAGCGCACCTTTGAATACACCGAGGGCAGCTGGGTGGATGGCGCCGAGTTTGCCGGCTGGTCTGGCGGCAGCTGGGGCAACGGGGGGTGGAATGGTGGCTGGGGCGGCTCGCGGCCGTCCTACAACGACAACAACCGCGACCGGGACCCGGACGGGCTGAAGATCCTCCGCGCCGAGTACGGCACCAGCAGAAATCGTATCGACATCACCCATCGCCTGAGCCAGCGGGTCATCCTGAACCGCCTGACGGCGCGGGTGAACAACGACTTGGCGGGTGACGATCCGGCCCGTGACCAGGTCAAGCGCCTGTGGGTGACCTACAGCGTCGCCGGCCGCGAAATGCGCCGGGATGTGCGAGAGGGGCAGGTGCTGGTTCTGCCGTGATCAGGATTTGAGGCGGGTGGGGGCGCTGTGGCGATCCTGCCGAAATGATGCAGAACGGGCGCCGGAGCAGGCGCCCGTTCTGCATTTTTGGTGGGCTTGATGCCGTTTGGAACGTCATCCGCAGAGCCCGCTCATCGCCATGCCGCTTACGACCGTCCGTGATCGAAGGCATTCGACCCTGCGGGAGAGGCCGTGTCTGCCAGAAAGCCCCTCACCAATTCGATCACCGCTTCCGGGTGTTCCCGGTGCGGCATGTGGCGGGAGTCCGCCATGATCTCGACCTGAGCCCGGCTGGCGCGGCTGAGTTGACCGATGAGTTCGGGGTGGCGGGTTGAGCCGTACTCGTCGTGAAGCCCGTGGATGGCGAGCAGGGGGCAGCTCACGTGGGGCAGAACGGGGGCCAGGGACCAGCCGGCGAAGGCCGGACTGAGCCAGGTTTCGGTCCAGGCGTCGAGCACCCAGCGTGCCTTGTCGCCGTGGTATTTCTCGAGCCGCTCCACCTGCCGGACATCCTTGAACTGCTCCTTGGCGACCCGGATGCCGTTCAGGGTCCGGTCTTCGGGAAAGGCCTGGGCGGCGATGGTGATCAGCGCCTCGCAGTCGGCGGCAAACTCGGCAGCACAGTTGACGGCCATGCCGCCACCCACGCTATGGCCGAAGGCAATGAAGGGCCCGATGCCCAATTGCCGGCGCACCAGGGTGAAGTCGTGGTGGGCTTCCGCGGCGATGAAGTCGAGGGGCAGGGCGCCGTGGCGCGGGCTGGACTGGCCGAATCCGAGCCGGTCGTAGGCGACCACCCGGCGGCCGGTGGCGAGGCTTAGCGCAGCGGGGAAGTCACGCCACAGCTCCACGCTGCCCAGGGAGTCGTGGAGCATGACGATGGGGGCGTCGGGCAGGGGGCGGCCAGCCGGCAAATCGGGCGTCCAGACCCGGCTGAACAGGCGGCCTTCGGGGTGCTCGATCCAGACTTCGGTGAAGGGGGCGGTGCCAGGTGTTTGGTCAGACATGGGCGTTGGGCTCGTGGGGGCTCGTGGGGGCGTGTCGTCCGGACTCGCAGGCCGGGCTTTGGCCTGATTGTTAGTCAGTGTTGACGTGAACGTCAACTTCTTGCGGGGTGTTGAAGTGGTGTAGTCATCGCTGCTCATTCGGGCGGTGATGCTGCACCCCCCGCCGCTGCCATTACAATTCCGTGTATGACAAACAAGCTCTACGCGGTGGTGCATGGCGGAACGCGCTGACCCACCCCGCGCCCGGTGTCTCTGCCTTGATATCGAAACCGCCCGCCAGGACCAGAGCGCCCTGCGGGAGTTAGGCGTGTTTCGCCCCGATCTGGACGCCCGGCTGCGCATTCCCGGCAAGGCACGTGACCTGGCTGCGCGTCTCGATGAGCTGACCGAAGGTGCGACCTTTGTCCTCGGCCACAACGTGGTGGCCTTCGATCAGCCGGCGCTGGCGCGGCTCCATCCCGGCCTGGCTCTGCACCGCCTGCCGCTGGTAGACACGCTCGAACTGTCTCCGGTGGCTTTCCCCCAGAACCCCTATCACCGCCTGGTGAAGGACTACAAACTGTGCACCACCACCCGCAACGATCCGGTGCAGGACGCGGAGCTGGCCTACGCGCTCTTCCTGGATCAGAGAGCAGCCCTGCAGGCGCGGGTGGCGGAGCATCCGGACGAAGCCCTGTGCCTGCACTTCCTGCTCTCGCCCGAGCCGGGCAAGGGGGTATCGAGTTTCTTTGCCAGCCTGCGTCGGGCGCTGCGCCCATCCCTGGAAGACGTGGTGGCGGCCTGGCAACGGGCGACCGCCGGCAAGGTGTGCATCTCTGCGCAGCGCACGCTGCTGGCCGAGTGGCTGCCCGACCCGGTGTGGCACAAGCCCCTGGCCTATGTGCTGGCCTGGTTGCGGGTGGCCGGTGGCAATTCGGTGCTCCCGCCCTGGGTGGGGGCGAGCTTTCCGCGGGCCCGCGAGGCCATCTCGGCCCTGCGCGACCAGCCCTGCCGCGATCCGGCCTGCACCTGGTGCCGTGAGCAGCATGATGTGGAGGCCCTGCTGCCGCGCTTCTTCCCGGGCATCACGCGCTTTCGCAGCACGCCCGCCACGCCGGACGGGCGCTCCCTGCAGCAGGCAATCGTTGACAACGGCTTTGCCGGCATCTCCACGCTGGCCATCCTGCCCACGGGGGGCGGCAAGTCCCTGTGCTTCCAGCTCCCGGCCCTGGCCCGTTACTACCGCAAGGGCAGCCTCACGGTGGTCATCTCGCCCCTGCAGTCGCTGATGAAAGACCAGGTGGACAACCTGGAGGCGCGGGGCGTCACCTGTGCCGGCTATCTCAACAGCCTGCTCAACCCCCTGGAGCGGCGGGCCATGCTGGACAAGCTGCGCCTGGGAGATCTGGGGCTGATCTTTGTGGCGCCGGAGCAGTTTCGCAGCACGGCCTTCGCCACGGCCCTGATGCACCGGGAGGTTGGCGCATGGGTGTTCGACGAGGCTCACTGCCTGTCCAAATGGGGGCATGACTTCCGGCCCGACTACCTCTATGTGTCGCGCTTCATCCGGCGCCGCCAGGGCGACGCACCCTCGCCGGTGTTCTGCTTCACGGCCACCGCCAAGCCCGACGTGGTGGACGACATCTGCGACCACTTCGAGAAGCGCCTGGGCGTGCGGCTGGCCCGCCTCGAAGGCGGCGTCGGCCGCGACAATCTGAGCTACGAGGTGCGGCAGGTGCAGGTCCAGGCCAAGTATGCGGACGTGCTCCGCCTGCTCCAGGAGGCGTTGCGGGAGGAGGGCGGGGCCATCGTCTTCTGTGCGCGCCAGAAGACTGTTGAAGAGCTGGCCCGCTTTCTGAAGGACGGGGGGCTGGATTGTGGCTACTTCCATGGCGGCATGCTGCCGGCCGACAAGCGCCGGGTGCAGGAGGCCTTTCTCAACGGCAGCCTGCGGGTCATCGCCGCCACCAACGCCTTCGGCATGGGCGTGGACAAGCCTGATGTGCGTCTGGTGATCCATCTGGACACGCCAGGCTCGCTGGAGAACTACCTGCAGGAGGCCGGGCGGGCCGGGCGCGACCAGGCCCCGGCACGCTGCATCCTGCTCTACGACGATGCCGACCTGGACGTGCAGTTTCGCCTGCTCAAGAACTCGCGCCTGACCCAGCACGACATCCTCTCCATCCTCAAGGCCCTGCGTGCCATCGAACGCAGAGACCGGAGCGAAGGCGAGGTGGTGGTCACCAGTGGTGAGATTCTGCTGGAAGTGCCTGAATCCAACCGTCTTGATCCGGACGCCAGCGACGCCGACACCAAGGTGCGCATCGCCGTGGCCTGGCTGGAAGAGGCCCGCCTGCTCGAACGCCACGAGAACCACACCCGGGTGTTTCCGGGCAGCCTCATGGTGGCCAGCATGGACGAGGCCACCACGCGCCTGCGCCAGAAGCTGGGTGCCGATGCCGACATCGCGCCCTACCAGCAGATCCTGTCCATCCTGATGCAGGCCGCCGATGACGAAGGTTTGTCCACCGACGACCTGATGCTGGCCACGGGCAGCGACTCCCGCCGCCTCCAGGCCATGCTGAGGGAGCTGGACACTTGGAAGCTGCTTTCCAACGACACCGAGATCGGCGTCACCCTGTACCGGGACCCGGACAGCGCCCAGCGCATCGACGAACTCGCACGCATCGAGGATGCGCTGCTGAGTATCCTGCGGGAGCTGGCCCCCGACGCCGCCGACGACGGTTGGCAGATCCTCGACATGCGCCGCCTGTGTGACACCCTGCGGCGCGACGCCCGGGCGGATTTCAACCCCGAGCGGCTGACCCGCCTGCTCAAATCCTTCGCCGAGCCCTTTGGTGACGGCGAGGGGCAGCGCGGCTTCTTTGCCCTGCGCCCGGCCGGCCAGGACTGCCGCCACATCAAGCTGCTGCGCAGCTGGCAGGAGATCGACACGATCCGCGTCCGCCGCATGGCGCTGGCCCGGGTGCTGCTCAACCTGTTCCTGGCCCGTCGCCAGGGCAACACATTGCTGGTGACCTGCAAACAAGGAGAGCTGGAGGCCGGCTTGCAGGCCGACCTGACCCTGGCGGGGTTGAGCGTGAAGGACTGGAGCGTGGCCTTGTCCTCGGCCCTGCTCTATCTGGACACCAACGAGGTGTTGCACCTGGCCCGGGGCAAGGCGGTGTTCCGGGCGGCCATGAACATCGAGCTCAACCCCGAGGCGCGACGGCGCCAGTTTCGCAAGTCGGACTACGCCGAGCTGGCCCTGCACTACAAGGACAAGGTCGTGCAGGTGCATGTAATGGCCGAGTACGCCAAGCTGGCGGTGCAGAAAGTGCAGGCGGCGATGGCCTTCATTGCCGACTACTTCAGCCTCGACCGGGCCGTGTTTGTCCGGCGCTACTTTGCCGGCCGCAAGGACGTGCTCGAGATGGCCACCACCGAGGCCGCCCATCGCAGGATACTCACCGACCTGGCCAACCCGGACCAGCAGGCCATCGTTGCCGCGCACCAGGAGGGCAACTACCTGGTGCTGGCCGGCCCCGGCGCCGGCAAGACGCGGGTCATCGTGCACCGGGTGGCCTGGCTGCTGCGCGAATGCATGGTGCTGCCCGAAGAGATTATGGTGCTGGCCTACAACCGCTCCGCGGCGGTGGAAATCCGCCGCCGCCTGTGGGCGCTGGTGGGCAGCGACGCGGCCGGTGTCACGGTGCAGACCCTGCACGGCCTGGCCATGCGTCTCACCGGCACCAGCTACGCCGTGGCGATTGAACGCGGAGAGTCGGTGAACTTCGCGGAGGTCATCCAGCAGGCCACTGCACGCCTGCGGGCGGCGGAGCAGGGCGACGGCGCCGGCCCTTCCGTGATGCGCGACCGCCTGCTGGCCGGGCTGCGCTTCTTGCTGGTGGATGAGTACCAGGACATCAACGGCGACCACTACGCCCTGATCAGCGCCCTGGCCGGGCGTACCCTCCAGACCGAGGAAGACCGCCTGTCCCTGATGGTGGTGGGCGACGACGACCAGAACATTTACGCCTTCGACGGCGCCAACGTGCGCTACATCCGCCAGTTCGAGGCGGACTACCAGGCCCGGCGCTTCTCCCTGGTGGAGAACTATCGTTCCACCGCCCACATCATCCACTGCGCCAACCGGGTCATCGCCCCGGCCCGGGAGCGGATGAAGGCCGGGCAGGAGATCCGCGTCGATCACGCCCGCCGTGGCCAGCCCGACGGCGGCGCCCAGGCCGCCCTGGACCCGCTGGCAGCGGGGCGGGTGCAGGTGCTCGAAGTGCCGCGGAATCTCCATCGGGAGGTGCGCATCGCCCTGGCCGAGCTGCAGCGCCTGCACGCCCTGGACAGCAACCGTGGCACGGCCTCGTGGGGTGGCTTTGCCGTCATCGCCCGGCGCTGGGAGGATCTGGAACCCATGGCCGCCCTGTGCCGGCAGCACCGCATCCCCGTGCAGCTTCTGCGGGACGGCAGCACCACGAGCCTGCATCTCACCCGCCAGGGGCACGCGCTGCTGGCCTTGCTGCGCGGGGCCCGGCGGCGGGCGTCGCGGCGGCGCGTCGTGCTTCGCGCCGGCACCCTCGGGCGCTGGTTCCGGCGGCGTCATGGGCTGGATCTGGACGCCGCCATCGCCCACCCCTTCAAGGCGGCCCTGGCCCAGTTCATCGTCGACACCGAGTCCACGGCACCGGGATGCGAGCGGGTGGTGGGCGACCTCATCGATGCCCTTTACGAGTTTGGAGCCGGCGGGCGTGCCCCGGCCGGAATGCGCCCGAACGCCCCCCTGGTGCTGATGACCGCCCACCGGGCCAAGGGCCTGGAGTTCGAGCACGTGCTGGTGCTGGATGGCGGCGGCTGGCAGGGGCGCAGCGACGACGAGCGCCGGCTCTTCTACGTGGCCATGACCCGCGCCCGCCGCAGCCTGTGCCTGTGCGAGGCCATCGGTGGTGCCCATCCTTTCACCCGCGATGCGGATGGGCTGAGCCTGCGCGTTCGTCCCGAATGCCCGCCGGAAGTGGCCACACTGGACACCCGGGTCTGGCTTGCCGACCCAGGGCACGTGGTGCTGTCGTGGCCCGGGCGCTTTGCGTCTTCGGCGCCCATACACCGGGCGCTCGCCGCCCTGGATGTGGGCAGCCCCCTGCGCCTGCTGCCCCGCGCCGACGGCAAGCCGGGCTGGGTGCTGGCCGATGAGCATGGCGTGGTGCTGACCCGCATGTCGGCGCGTTTCAGCCTGCCGGTGGGCGACATCCTCGCCGTACGCGTCGCCGCCATTCTGGTGCGGCATGCCCGGGAAGGAGAGGCCGGGCTGCATTGTGACCAGTGGGAGCTGGTCCTGCCCGAGATCGAGTATCGGCCGGCAGGCGGCTGATCGCGCTGGATGGCTATGAGGTCTCGCCCGAAGAAGAGGCGCTGACCCGCACCCCGGCGCAGCGTGCGGCGCTGACAGCACAGATCGAAGGCTCGCTGTTGCAGATGCACGCCTTCTGGCTGCCGCTACGGCAGGCCGTGGCCGAGCGCGAGCGGGCGCGGCGCCTGAGCCCCAAGGTGGGCCGCAATGAACCCTGCCCCTGCGGCAGCGGCAAGAAGTTCAAGAAGTGCTGCGGGGCGTCGTCTGAGCGGCACTGACCCGGAAGGCAGCGCAGATCGGCACCCGGAAGCGGCGGGGTTGTGCGCTGGACTTTGCCTGCGGCTGAGGCTCGCCACTACTTGAAAACCGAAGTAACTAACAATTTCACGCGCTCGACAAACCCGAGCTTGATTGGGCTATCCAGGTTGTTCCAGGCGTCTTCGCACAAGCTTCGGATGTCACCTGTGTAGATTTGATCAAGGCGATCAGGGGTCGTCAGGCCCAGATTCACGGAGAGTGACAAGGCAATGTAATCACTGAACTCATGGTTCACCGCGCCAGGCAATTCACAAATTGACTTATTCGATCCCTGTTGCCGCTTCCCGTGCTGCAACAAGGCGGAAATCAAGCGTATGGCGTGGTAATCGAAATTCCCGTCGGCTTTATGCACCAGCAGCGGCTCAAGCTGCAACACAGGCGTGGTCAGCAGTTCGTGGATGTTCCACTCAAAATCATCGTCCAGATAATTCCGTTCGCCAATCGACTTCAGATATTGCTGTAGGTAGCTGAAGGCCACTGACAGTTTTCCATGGGCATAGCCATCAAACTCCGGCGAATTCGACAAGGCACGAAGCAGATTGTCCAGTGCCATCCTCAGGTTCTCGTCGGTCTGCCGAGTCGCAAACGAATGGCCATGAAACACGCGCTGCATGACGGAAAGATACTGGCCGGTTGCGGACTGCGGAACCGCCCGGTGCATCCAATGCAGCAAGGGCATCAGGTCGATGAAGTCGCCGAGGAAATGGCTCAGGTCCATCTCCAGTTTGATGGGTGGTTCTTCCACCGGTAGCGGCTCAGGCGCCACACCCCGGTGCCGCAACTCGTTTTTGGCCAGGCTGAGCAGGCTTTCGACAAGCTCATACCGATCTTTCTCGAACCAGATCGGGGTGATGCCCAGCTTGGCCAGTTCCGCGTTGCGCTGGGCGATCTCCGCAGGGGTCTCCGGGGCTTGCTCGATGGCGAAGTGCTGTTTGGTCTCCGCCTCTTCGCCCATGTCTTCCCTGATTTTCCTGAATACCTGAACCGTTCGGTCATTGCTCAGGCTACAGCCCAAAAAGAGCAGACTGCTGTTCTTGTAATGGTAGGCAAGCAGCTTGGGAATGGGCTTGTGCAGATTCAGGCTGCCGTTGCCATAGGCCTCGTCATATTGGTTCTTGCTGAGGATGCAGCGTTTCGGCTCGCGAATATCCCCGTGCAGTTTGATGACCGTGATCTTCTTCGGATCGGGCTGCTCCAGCGCATTCGGGCCATTGATTACCTGAACCCTGTCGGCCTCGCCGGTTTCAAACGACTGCTCAAGCAGGCGATCGTAATTGGTCGTGATCACCGTATCCGTGAACAGCTCGGAGATGCGCCAGACCACATCGGGGATCGTGGGGTTGCGGGAGAACTCATCGCGAATTTCGTTGATGAACACCTCGCGGCCCCGAACAGCCTCGATCTCTTCCAGCACCGTTTCGTAAGCGCCGGCAGCCAACAGTTCTTCGATGCGTTCCGCAGCGATATGCGCGGTTTTTCCCTGGTGGCGCAGATGCTCCTTCCAGCTTGAAAACCCCGCCGAGGCCGAAATGCCCGCCCCGACAAACGGCACCACCGCCCCGGTTGCAATGAGATTAACAAGCTGAATGAAGTGATCCTCATTGCGCTGGAACCAATGCTCATCGCCAAGCTGCTCCTGAAACCAGGATCTGCCCAGCGCCTCGTGGCGACAGGCTTCGCGAAACGCCTGGAATGCTTCGTCATAGCCGTTTCTGTCCCCCGCAAACAGCGCCTTGCTGGGCTGGGGCAAGGCGTCAATGCCATAGTCAATCCGGGCCGCCTGCCCTTCCTCGCCATCCAGCCACTCATTGAAATCGGCAAAGTGCTCGTAGCGGGTGTGCTCGTCTTCGTCACACCAGATTTTGTGCAGCGCCGGCGTCATACCCTGTTACTCAGCCGATGGCCCGCTCGACGAGAGCATCGGCGAGGTGGTGCTGGGTGGTTTGGGCATCGCTGAGGCGGGACTTGAGCTGATCGCACAGGGCCATCAGCTCGTCTACCTTGCCGACGATGCGGTGTTGTTCGGCCAGAGGTGGAAGCGCAAAAAAGTAGCGATTAAGCTCTTGACCAGCGAAGTGCTTAATTGTTGCGCCGGTAAAGAACTGGTCGAGACGCTTGCACAGCGCATCGGCTTGCAGGCAATTTGCGATGTGCTCAGGGAGAATCCCCCCGAAAACACGTACTCGGTGCAAGGCCTTCTGAAAATACATCTCCGATCTCTCCGTACGCCAGATCGCGCACCGCCCGGGCTCGCCTCCTTCGCAGATAAGTAAATCACCATCTCTCAACCGATACTCTTCCAACTCGTATGGTTCAAGATTGATTTCCTTGATGTCGTCAAGCTTGAATTGTTGCCACTGGACGTTGGTGTTCCGCAAATATGGGTAAGCTGCGCCGGAATTTTTTGCTCTATCAAGCATCTTCCCGAGTCTGCATTCAGCGACTTGGTAAGTGCGAACCCACTCCCAGCCTTTTGGCAGGTCGTAGGGCTTCTCATTGTCGGCAATCGGCGGCAGTGGCTTTTCCTTCTTAATCTTCCCTTCCTTTACCAGCTTCGCCTTCTCGGCGGCGATCTTCTTGAGCAGTTCGCTGGCGGGTTCGTCGTTCGGGTCTTGCGGGACGAGCTTGCCCATCACCGCCAGTTGCAGGATGGTTTGCTTGAGCTGGGCTATGCTCTCTTCGGTGGTGAACAGCGTGTCGAAGTGGCCGGCGATGCGCTGCCAAGCGCTGGCGAATTGTGCGTGATCGGCGGCGCTGGTCAGCGCGCTCAACAAGGTTTCCACCAGCGTTTGATGGGCGCCGAGGCTGGCGTCGGTTTCTTGCTCAAGCTGGTCGCACAGCGCCATCAGCTCGTCGACTTTGGCGACGAGGCGGTGTTGTTCGGTGAGAGGAGGCAAGGGAATCAGGAACTTACCAAGGTCTGCGGCTGACAGATTGGGCTGCGCAGTTCCATTGTCATATTTTTGAATCTGCCTGTAAGAGAGAGGACTATCAAAAAAGTTATGAAAGTAGAACCTATCTGATTCCCCAATCAATCTGACAATGACGAGAGATGAGGCAATGGCACCTCTCGAAAATCCTTCGACAATCGCGGATTTTCCAAGCGACCCTCGGAGACAAAAAAGGATGTCACCGTCCGAAAACTTTCCTCCGCTGAGTAGGTTGAACCGCTCCTCGGATATGAAAGTCATCTCCGATGTATTAATTCTTCCACTTTGCAGGTGCCCTGCGTTCACAAAGGGAATGCCTGAATCGACGAGCAGAGATTTGTTTGGGTAGTTTTTACTTCGGTCGCCGTTCTCCAACTCACAAAGCACTGACAGTCGAATCCATATCCATCCTGGCGGTATTTCGAACGGTTTTTCTGCTTCCGTGATCGGCGGCAGCGGCTTTTCCTTCTTGATCTTGCCCGCCTTCACCAACCTCGCCTTCTCAGCGGCAATCTTCTTGAGCAGTTCACTCGCCGGCTCATCGTTCGGGTCCTGCGGCACCAGCAGGCCGCGCACGGCCAGCTCCAGAATCAGCTCCCGCAGCTTCTTGATCCCGTACAGCTCGACCTTGCTGGACGAACCCCGGCCGGCGGTGGATTTGCGTTTAAGGGCGGTGGTCCACAGATCAAGGTGATCCGTGACGAGGGTTTCCACGGGCGACACGGCGTTCATGCCTGGGCCTCGCGCTGGTTTTCGAGCAGGGCGCGGTCGCGTTGCAGTTCGGCTTGCAGTTCGGCCTCCGAGGGCAGGAAGGGGCGGTAGCGGCTGGCGAAGAGTTGCTGGCTGTCGGCGAGCAGCGAGTATTTGGCGACGGCTTCGTTGCGCTCGGAACAGAGGATCAGGCCCAGGGTGGGGTTGTCGCCTTCGGCGCGGTATTGCTCTTCGAACACGCGCACGTACATGTCCATCTGGCCGACATCCTGATGGGCGAGCTTGCCGATCTTGAGATCGATGAGGACGAAGCATTTGAGCAGGTAGTTGTAGAAGACCAGATCGATGAAGCAGTCTTCATTTTCAACGCGCAGGTGCTTCTGGCGGGCGACAAAGGCGAAACCCTTGCCCAGCTCCAGCAGGAAGGCTTGCAGTTGCTGGATGAGGCCGGTTTCCAGCTCGCTCTCGAAGAGGGCGGCGCCGGGCTGGGCGTCGATGAATTCAAGAATGTAAGGGTCGCGGATGAAGTCGCGCGGATCGGCCGGGGTTTGCGCGGCGATCAGGCTGCTGGCTTCCTGCCGGAGGGCGGCCTTGTCCTGGCTGGAAAGCAGGCGCTCGTAGTAGAGGGTGGCTATCTGGCGATCCAGGGCGCGGGCGCTCCAGCCTTGCTGGCTGGCTTCGTTCATGTACCAGTTGCGGGCGTCGAGATTGTCGATGCGCATGAGCTGGCGCAGGTGGGTCCAGGTCAAATTGCTACGCAGCGCGTAGCGAATCTGCTCGTCGCTGAAGGTGAGGTAGAACTGACGGAAATTGCGCAGGTTGGCGGTGGTGAAGCCTTTGCCGAAATCTTCGGTCAGGCGCGCGGCCAGCGCGGCGAGCACGCCCTGGCCGTAGGCGGCGCGGGCCTCGCCGCCTTGCTCATGCTCGACGATGCGGCGACCGATCTGCCAGTAGGCTTCGACCATGGCGGTGTTGACGGCGCGGTAGCTCTGTTGACGGGCGGCGTGCAGGATGCCGCGAATCTGCTGGTACAACTCTGGCGGGAGCGCGGTGTTTTCCAGCCGGCTCATGCGTCGCGCTCCAGTGCAGCGGCGAGGATGCGCTTGAGCTGGTCGCGCAGCGACTGGATGTCCTGCTGCTGTGCCTGATACTGCTGCAGGAGTTGTTCCGGGTCGTGGCTGATCTGCTCGCCGACGTGCGGGTTCTTGATGTCGAGGTTGTAGTTGCGGGCGGCAATGTCTTCGAGGCTGACTTTCCAGGCCTGCGGGGTTTCGACGCGGGCCGCGAAGCCGTCGCTTTCGTCGCCCCACCAGGCGCATTCGCTGGCGAATTCCTCGAACTGCATGGGGCGGGTCTTGTTGTAGCTGCTGACGCCCTCGGGGTAGGGGTGCTCGTAAAACCAGACTTCCTTGCTTGCCGGCCATTCGGCCTCGGGCTTCTTGGTGAAGAAAAGAATGTTGGTCTTGATGCCGGTGTAAGGGCTGAACACGCCATTGGGCAGGCGGACGATGGTGTGCAGATGGCATTGCTCCAGCAGCGTCTGCTTGAGGCGGGTCTTCATGCCTTCGCCGAACAGGAAGCCATCGGGCAGCACCACTGCGGCGCGGCCGTGGCTTTTGAGCAGGCGGACCACCAGCGCCATGAACAGGTCGGCGGTTTCGCGGGTGCGCAGGGTTGCGGGGAACTGGTTTTCGACGCCGTCCTCTTCCATGCCGCCAAAGGGCGGGTTGGTGACGATGACGTTGACGCGGTCGGCCTCGCCGTAGTCGGTGTAGGCACGGCGGCTGAGCATGTTGTCGTGTTCGATCTGGGTCGGGGTGTCGATGCCGTGCAGGATCATGTTGGTGGTGCACAGCATGTGCGGCAGGGCTTTCTTCTCGACCCCGTGGATGCTGGCGACGAGGACGGCTTCGTCCGCCGCGTTCTTCACGTAGTGCTTGCGCTTGTGGTCGATGGCGCAGGCGAGAAAACCGCCAGTGCCGCAGGCCGGATCGAGCACGCTCTCATTGAGCTTGGGATCGACCCGGTCGACGATGAACTTGGTGACGGCGCGGGGGGTGTAGAACTCGCCCGCATTGCCGGCGCTTTGCAGGTCTTTGAGGATCTGTTCGTAGATGCTGCCGAAGGTGTGGCGGTCTTGCGTGTTGTTGAAATTGATCTCGCAGATCTTGTTGATGACCTGCCGCATGAGGGTGCCGGACTTCATGTAGTTGTAGGCATCCTCGAAGACGTTGCGGATGACCTTGGCGCGTTCGCCGGTGGGGCCGCTGACTGCGAGTTTGTTCTTCAGCGTGGGAAAGAGCTGGAGGTTCACGAAGTCGCCCAGCTCGTCGCCGGTCATGCCTTCGGGGTCGGCCGCCCAGTTGCGCCAGCGCAGGTGCTCGGGCAGCGGCGATTTGTAGTGGTCTTCCAGCAGCTCGATTTCGGCTTCGCGGTCATCGTAAATCTTGAGGAAGAACATCCAGACCAACTGGCTGATGCGCTGGGCGTCGCCGTCGACGCCGACATCCTTGCGCATGATGTCCTGGATGGATTTGATGATGCCGCTGACGTTGCTCATTGAGATTCCAGTGTTGCTTAACTTGCTTGTTTGAAGAGTTCGGTTTCAAGGGCCTGCAAGGCCGCTTCGTATTGGGCCTTGCCGCCAAAAACGCCGTTGATGATTTCCACCGGCGTGCCCAGCTGCTTGAAGGGATCAAGCTTTAGGACGTTGTTGTTCTCGATGCTGACAATGCCTTCGTCTGCGTATTTGTCGAGCAGGGCTTCCAGCACGGCACGCGCCTTGTCGCCGTACTGGGTGAAGTAGTTGCGCTTCTTGACGTTATTGGCGCGCTCGGCGCGGGTGAGGGGCGGCTGGTCAAAGGCAATGTGGCAGATGAGGTCGAAATCGCCGTAGTCCGTGCCCACTTCCCTGGCGAGTTTGGGCAGCTCGATGCCGTACTCCGCAAGGACCTCGATGATGGCGGCCTTCTTCTTGCTGCCGTTCCACTTTTGCAGGAAGTCGTCCAGTGAGCCGAATTCCTGACAGATGTTCTTGCGGCTGTAGTCACGGTAGCTTTCGGTGACCATCTGGCCGTCTTCGCCATAAACCTCGACGCGCTCGGCAACGATGTGAACCGTGACGCCGCCGACGTGGTACTTCCTGATGATTTCGCCTTCTTCACCCCCCGCTTCATCCTCTTCTCCGTCGCCTTCGGGATCGGGGGGGACCGGGTCGTCGTCATCCCCGGGTTCGTAGATGACGACCGGCTCACCATCGAAATCCGGGTCTTTGAAGAGCTCGGTGGCCTTCTTGAAATCCATGATGGTGAAGAAATATTTGTTCTGCGATTCTTCGATGCGCGTGCCACGACCGACGATCTGCTTGAAGGTGGTCATCGAGTTGATGGTCTTGTCGAGCACAATGAGCTTGCAGGTCTTGGCGTCCACGCCGGTAGTCAGCAATTCCGAGGTGGTGGCGATGACGGGGTATCTGCTCTCCGGATCGATGAAGTTGTCCAGCTCGGCCTTGCCCTCCACGCTGTCGCCGGTGATGCGCATCACGTACTTGCTGTTGGCTTTAGCAAGCTGCCCGGAAGCATTGACGATGGCCTTGCGCATGCGCTCGGCGTGGTCGATGTCTTCGCAGAAGATGATGGTCTTCTGGAACGGGTCGGTGGCGTTGAGCAGCTTCATGACGCGCTCGGCGACGAGCTTGGTGCGCTGGTTGAGCACCAGGATACGGTCCATGTCGAGCTGGTTGTATTCGCGCTGCTCGATCTCGTTGCCGAGATCGTCTTTCATGCCGGGTGGCGGCGTCCAGCCGTGAATGTCCTTGTCGATGTCGATACGCACCACTTTGTAGGGTGCGAGGAATCCGTCCTGAATGCCCTGTTTCAGCGAATAGGTGTAGATCGGTTCGCCAAAATAGGTGATGTTGGAGGCGTATTTGGTTTCCTTGGGCGTGGCGGTCATGCCCAGCTGGATGGCACCATCGAAATACTCAAGGATTTCTTTCCAGGCGGAATCATCGTTGGCGCTGCCACGGTGACACTCGTCGATGACGATCAGATCAAAAAAATCGCGTTTGACCGACTTGAATATCTTGTCTTCCTCATCGGGGCCGGTGAGTGCCTGATAGAGGCCCAGATAGACCTCGTAGGCAGGGTCGATCTTGCGATTGCGGATTTTGGTCATCACCGAGCCGAAGGGCTTGAAGTCGTTGACCAGTGTCTGGTCCGCCAGAATGTTGCGGTCCACCAGGAAAAGGATGCGTTTTGCCTTCTTGGCCTTCCAGAGACGGTAGATGATCTGGAAGGTGGTGTAGGTCTTGCCCGTGCCGGTGGCCATGACCAGTAGCAGGCGCTTTTCGCCTTGGGCCACTTTCTCGATCACGCGGTTGATGGCTTCGGCCTGGTAATAGCGGGGCTCCTTGTTGCTGCCATCATCGTGATACGGTTCGGTAACGAGGGATTCCTGATCGTCCGCAATACCTCTGAAACGCTTGTAGCGCGCCCACAGTTCCGCTGGCGATGGAAACGCATCCAGCCCGAATTCGGTTTCAGTGTCTTCGCCTTCGGCAGCCACCTTGTTATGGCTAGCAAAGCCGTCACCGTTGGAACTGAAGGCGCAGGGCACCTCCAGAATGTCGGCGTAGCCCAGGGCCTGCTGCAAGCCATGGCTGATGGTGTAGTTGTTTTCCTTGGCTTCGACCACCGCGACCGGTACGCCTTTTTCCTTCTGGAGCACGTAGTCGGCGAATTTTTTCTTTTTCTTGTTGCGCGAGGACAGATTGCCGCGAACGACGACCGGGCCCGGCGTCAAGGTTACTTCACGACGAATCTGCGTCATCTCGTCCCAACCCGCCTGGACGATGGCCGGCGTGATGAACTTGGCCTTGATGTCTGACTCGCTGAGTTCCTTCTTCTCGTTGCTATCCATCAGGGGAATCCAAAGTTGAATGACGCATGGCTTGTTTGCGCCATCGGTGCGCTGCTGGGCTTCGGATTCTATCCGGTTTCTATATGTCAGCTTGGCGGCATATTTCGCTCATTCGGCAAACAAGATCGGTCGGCCACGGGCAACGTCCTGTCGGCGGTTGGGCGCTCCGTAATACTGCTCTGCTCCCAAGCCTCCATCCCCACCCACAAGCCGTCTCGCCCCCATCACCGCCCCCCGCGCACCTCTTCCGCAAACCCCAGCGCATCCGGAAAGAATTCCAGAAAATCCGCCTCAAACCCCGGGTAAGCGGCCAGCAGCTCCTCACCGGCGCCGGCCAGGGGATTGGGCTGGCGGGCCCGGTGGTGGGCCATGCGGTCGAGGGCGAGGGCCACGTTGGCGGGGTCGCGGTAGCTGCCCAGCCAGTCGTGGGCGGCCATGCGTGCAAAGACTGGCGCGAAGGGGGCGGGCAGGTCGTCGAGCCGGGTGGCGATCAGGCGGTAGGTTCCGGCGGTGAAGTCGGCCAGGGGTTCGGGGCAGTAGCGCTGCCAGTGCACGGCCAGGAGGTGGTCGTAGAACATGTCCACCAGTACGCCGCCAAAGCGTTTTCTTGCGTCACTCACCCGTGCCCGGCTGCGCCGGAAAGCGGGGTGGGTGTCGGCAAAGCTGTCGATGCGCCGATGCAGCCTCACGCCCTCGGCCAGGGCCGGGTCCAGCCACGCGGGGCAGGGTTGCAGCAGGCCCTTCACGAAGTCGCCGGCCACCCCGCCGACACGATCGGTGGCGAGAGGGCCGGCGAGGAGGGCGTGGGCGAGGTAGTTCATGGAGGCAGATCAGGGGGGCTCCCTTCAAGTCTAGCCTGAGCTTGCCTCGCCGAGGCTTGCGGCGGGTTGATACCCTGGGTGGCAACGGTTCGGCCAACGCTTTTGCGGTGGGTTTCTCTCACGCATTCAGTGCGGACATGCTGCGCTGATTGCGACCACTCGTCCGGCGTGCCCTCTGTGGGCTGCCGGCGGAGCTCCGGCCGGGGAAGCGCCGCGCCTGAGTCCTTCCCTCAGCGAAACTCGAACAGCTCCCGGTGGAATGCCGGCGCATCGGCGCCCTTGCCCAATGCCCGGGCCAGGGCGTCGCCCCATGCCGCGGGGCCGCAGAACCACAGGCTGGCGCCGGGGCGGAGGCGGGCTTTCACGGCTGCGGGGGTGAGGGGGCCGTCTTCTTCCGCGTAGATGCGGTGCAGGCGGATGCCGGCGGCCTGGCACAGGCCCGGCAGGGTGTCGGGGTAGCCCGGTTCGTGACGGCGGCTGCAGTAGAAGAAGTCCACCGGGCTCTGGCTGCCGCCCCGGGCGGCGAGTTCTTCAAGGCGGGCCAGGAAGGGGGTGATGCCGATGCCGCCGGCCACCCACACCTGGGGGCCGGGGGTGGCGCCGTCAAAGGTGAAGCCGCCGTAGGGGCCTTCCAGACGGATGCGCTGGCCGGGCGCCAGCAGCCCGGGCAGGCTGCGGGTGTAGTCGCCCAGGGCCTTGATGGCCAGGCTCAGGCGGCCGTCGCTGGGGTTCCAGACACTGGCCAGGGTGAAGGGGTGGGCGCCTTCGCCGGTGTGACCGAAGTCGGCGAGCAGGTGCTGGCCGGCCCGGTGGCCCGGCCACGGGCCAAGCGGCCGGCAATGCAGGGCGAGCACCCCGTCGGCATGGGATTCGATGGTCTCGATGACCGCCTCCACCCGGTGCCGGGCACCAATGCGCCCGCGCAGGGACAAGGCCGCCGGCACCACGCCAAGGGCGGCCATGCCGGCCGTCAGCCAGCCCAGGGGCTGCTGCCAGAAGCTGGCCGGCATCAGCATCAGGCCGTGGTAGGCGCCGGCAATGAAGACCAGGGGAAAGAGCTTGTGCACCCAGCGGAAGTAACGGTAGGGGATGCGCTTGACCAGGGCGATCAGCACCAGCGCCAGCAGGATGTAGCCCGCCCACTCGCCCACGTCCTTGGCCAGGTCCACCCACACGTCGGCAGGCCCCTTGGGAGGGCGCGGGCCCCGCACAGGGCGCTCGATGAAGCCGGCCTTGGCCAGGTTCTTGGGCAGCCATTCAAGCATCCAGTGGGTGAACACGATGATGCCGGCGCCGATGCCGATGTCCTTGTGCAGGCGGTACAGGCGGTCGAGGCCGCCAAAACGCTGCTCCAGCCAGGCGGGCCGGGCGGCCAGCACCATGCCGGCGCTCATCCACCACAGGGCCAGAGTGCCGGACAGAAGGATCAGGGCGCGGCGCCAGTCCCAGGCGTTGCGGGCGCTGGCCAGTACGTCGGGCAGGGCAAACCCGGCCCATACCAGGAAGGGCAGGCCGGCAAGGAGGACAAGGGGGCGTTTCATGATGGGTATTCCGGATGGGGCGATGGGGTACGGATCAGGGGCTGGCGGGGCTGAGGGCTCCTCCGCCCAGCACCTTGTAGAGGGTGACGCTGTTGCTGGCGGCGGCGAGCTTGAGGCTGACCAGGTTCTGCCGGGCGGCGTACAGGCTGCGCTGGGCGTCCAGGGTGCTCAGGTAGCTGTCCACACCCTTCAGATAGCGGGCCTCGGACAGCCGGTAGCTGGCCGCGGTGGCGTCCACCAGCTTCTGCTGGGCGTCGAGGCGGGTGTCCACGGTGGCGCGCTGGGCCAGGGCGTCGGCCACCTCGCGGAAGGCGCTCTGCACGGTCTGTTCGTAGCGGGCCAGGGCGATGTTCCGGTCGGCTTCGGCCACCTGCAGGTTGGCCCGGTTGGCGCCCCCGTCGAAGATAGGCAGGCTGACCTGGGGGATGAAGGTCCAGGCGCCCGATCCGGCGGCAAACAGCCCGCCCAGGCTGGTGCTGGCGCTGCCGGCGGTGGCGGTCAGGCTGATGCGCGGAAAGAAGGCGGCCCGGGCGGCACCGATGCTGGCGTTGGCGGCACGCAGCGCGCGCTCGGCGGCGAGCACGTCGGGGCGCTCCTGGAGCACCGTGGAGGGCAGGCCGGCGGGCAGGGGGCGCAGGGCCGTCACGCTGTCGAGGCCGGCGGGCGGCAGCAGGCTGTCGGGCAGCGGGGCGCCGGCCAGCAGCACCAGGGCGTTGCGGTCCACGGCCACTTGGGCGGTGTAGGTGGCCACATCCCGGCGGGCGGTCTCCACACTGGTCTCGATCTGGCGCAGCTCCAGCTCGCTGCCCACCCCCAGCTCGACGCGCTTGCGGGTCAGCGTCAGGCTGCTCTGCTGGCTGGTCAGGGTGTCCCGGGATATGGCCAGCAGGGCGCTGTCGGCCGACAGGGTGAGGTAGGCTGCGGCCACCTCGGCCACCAGGCTGATGCGCGTGCTGCGCAGGGTGTCCTCGCTGGCCAGGTAGCTCTCCAGGGCTTGGTCGCGCAGGCTCTGCAGGCGGCCGAAGAGGTCGATTTCCCAGCCGCTTACGCCCAGATCCACGCTGTGGCTGCGGCTTGTGACGGCCTGTCCGCTGCCCGACAGCTCGGCCGGAGTGCGCTTGGCGGTGGTACCGGCGCTGGCGTTGATGGCGGGAAACAGCCCGGCGCGCTGGACGCGGTACTGGGCGCGGGCCTTGTCGATGGCCAGGGCGGTCTGGCGCAGGTCGCGGTTGTTGGCCAGGGCCAGGTCGATGAGCTGGCGCAGGCGTTCATCCACGAAGAACGCGCGCCAGCCCAGGGTGGCTACGTTTAGGTGGCGTCGGTGCTGGGGGCATCGGCCCAGCGGGCCTCCACCGGGGCGGTGGGGCGGGTGTAGTCGGGGGCAAGGGTGGCGCAGCCGCCCAGGCTGCCCAGCAGGCCGGCCAGCAGCAGGCTGCGGCTGAAGGTTGGCAGGGTCATTATCAGGCTCCTTGGGGGGCGGGTGCCGGGGTGGGGCGGGAGAACAGCCGGCGCACCGCCACGAAGGCCAGGGGAATGAAGAACAGGCCGAGCACGGTGGCGGTGATCATGCCGCCGAGCACGCCGGTGCCGATGGCGACACGACTCGCCGAGCCGGCGCCGGTACTGATGGCCAGGGGCAGCACGCCCAGGGCGAAGGCCAGGGAAGTCATCAGGATGGGGCGCAGGCGCAGGCGCACGGCCTGCAGGGTGGCGTCGATGAGGCCGGCGCCTTCTTCCTGCAATTGCTTGGCGAACTCCACGATCAGGATGGCATTCTTGGCCGACAGGCCCACGGTGGTCAGCAGGCCGACCTGGAAATACACGTCGTTGGAGAGGCCGCGCAGGCTGGTGGCGAGCACCGCGCCGAGCACGCCCAGGGGCACCACCAGCATCACCGAGAAGGGGATGGACCAGCTCTCGTACAGCGCCGCCAGGCACAGGAACACCACCAGCACCGAGATGGCGTAGAGCAGCGGCGCCTGGGCGCCGGACAGGCGCTCCTGGAAGGACTGGCCGGTCCATTCAAAGCCGATGCCTTCGGGCAGCTGCTTGATGATGGCCTCGATGGCGTTCATGGCGGTGCCGGAGCTGACGCCGGCCGCCGGCTCGCCGACGATCTCGAAGGCGGACATGCCGTTGTAGCGTTCCAGCTGGGGCGAGCCCATGGTCCACCGGGTGGACGAGAAAGCCGAGAAGGGCACCATGCCGCCATCGCCATTGCGCACGTACCAGCTTGCCAGGTCTTCACCCATGGCCCGGGCCGGGGCGTCGCCCTGCAGATAGACCCGCTTGACCCGGCCCTTGTCGATGAAGTCATTGACGTAGGTGCCGCCGCTGGCGGTGGACAGGGTGTCGTTGATGTTCGACAGGGAGAGGCCGAAGGCGCCGGCCTTGCGGTCGTCGATGGCGATGTGGAAGCGCGGCGTGTCGTCGAGGCCGTTCTTGCGCACCTTGGTCAGGGCCGGGTCCTTGGCGGCGAGGGCCAGGAACTGGTCGCGGGCCGCGACCAGCTTGTCGTGGCCGATGCCGCCCAGATCCTGCAGCTCCAGGTCGAAGCCGCTGCTGCTGCCCAGGCCGCGGATGGCTGGGGGCTGCATCACGAAGATCTGGGCATCACGCACCGCCGAGAGGTCGCGGGTGGCCCGGCGGGCAAAGGCTGCGGCCGAGCTGGCGGCGTCTTCGCGCTCGCTCCAGTCCTTCAGCTTGATGAAGGCGCGGCCCGAGTTCTGGGCGCTGCCGCCGTTGCCCATGCCGTTGATGGTGACCAGGCCGGCCACCTCGGGTTGCTGCAGCATGTATTGTTCGAGGGCGTTAACCGCGGCGGTGGTGCGTTCCTTGGTGGCGCCAGCCGGCAGGTTGACCATGGCCATCACGAAGCCCTGGTCTTCCTCGGGCAGGAAGGAGGTGGGCAGGCGCAGGAACAGCACCGACAACAGCCCCACCAGCAGCACATACACCAGGCCGGCACGCCCGCCCCGGCGCAGCAGGCCGGCCACGCCGCCCTGATAGCGCAGGCTTTGGCGGTCGAAGCTGCGGTTGAACCAGGCAAAGAAACCGCGCTGATGGACATGCCCCGGCTTGAGCAGGGTGGCGCACAGGGCCGGGGTGAGGGTCAGGGCCACCAGCACCGACAGCAGCATGGCGGCCACGATGGTGATGGAGAACTGGCGGTAGATGACGCCGGTGGAGCCGCCGAAGAAGGCCATTGGCACGAACACCGCCGACAGCACCAGGGCGATGCCCACCAGGGCACCGGTGATTTCGCCCATGGACTTGCGGGTGGCCTCCCGGGGTGACAGGCCCTCCTCGCTCATGATGCGCTCCACGTTCTCCACCACCACGATGGCGTCGTCCACCAGCAGGCCGATGGCCAGCACCATGCCGAACAGGGTCAGGGTGTTGATGGAGTAGCCGAAGGCTGCCAGCACGCCAAAGGTGCCCAGCAGCACCACCGGCACGGCGATGGCCGGGATGAGGGTGGCGCGGAGGTTCTGCAGGAAGAGGTACATGATCAGCACCACCAGCACGATGGCCTCGATCAGGGTCTTCACCACCTCTTCGATGGAGATGCGCACGAAGGGCGTGGTGTCGTAGGCCACCACCGGCTTGAGCTGCATCTCGGCGGGGAAGAAGCGCGACAGCTCGTCGAGCCGCGCCTGCACCCGCTCGGCGGTCTGCAGGGCGTTGGCGCCAGCCGCCAGCTTGATGCCCAGGGCCGCCGAGGGTTTGCCGTTGTACTGCACGCTGACGTCGTAGTTCTCGCCGCCCAGCTCGATGCGGGCCACGTCGCGCAGCTGCACGGTGGCACCATCGGCGCTGCTTTTCAGAACGATGGCGCCGAACTGGGCCGGGGTCTGCAGCTTGCTGCGGGCGGTGATGGTGGCGTTGATCTGCTGGCCCCCGCGGGACGGCAGGCCGCCAATCTGCCCGGCCGTGACCTCGGTGTTCTGGGCCTGGATGGCGGCCTTCACGTCGGCGGGCATCAACGCGTATTGCTGCAGCCTGGCCGGGTCCAGCCAGATGCGCATGGCGTAGCCGCTGCCCAGGGCCTGCACGTCGCCCACGCCCTCGACGCGGCTCACCGGGTCGAGCAGGCTGGTGGCGATGTAGTCGCCGATGTCGATGGCGGTGGTGTCCGGGTTGTCCGACACCAGGGACACGATCATCAGAAAGTCGGTGCCGGTCTTGGCCACCGACACGCCCAGGTTCTGCACGATCTCGGGCAGGCGCGATTCGGCCTGCTTGAGCTTGTTCTGCACCTGCACCTGGGCCACGTCGGGGTCGGTGCCGGCCTCGAAGGTCAGGGTGATCTGGGCGCTGCCCGCCGAGCTGCTGCTGGAGGACATGTAGCTCAGGTGGTCGAGGCCCTTCATCTGTTGCTCGATGATCTGCACCACCGAGTTCTCGATGGTCTCGGCGGAGGCCCCGGTGTAGTTGGCCGAGATGGTGATCTTGGGCGGAGCGATGTTGGGGTACTGCTCCAGGGACAGGCGGCCGATGGAGAGGGCACCGGCAAGCATCACCACGATGGCGATGACCCAGGCGAAGATGGGGCGGTCGATGAAGAAGCGGGCCATGATCAGACCCCCGGCGTCGGCGTGGCGGCTGCCGCAGGGCGGGCCGCCACCTTGTTGTCCACCACCACGGGTTTGACCACCGCCTTGGGGCGAACCTTCTGGCTGCCTTCGACGATGACCCGCTCACCGGCGGCCAGGCCAGTCTCCACCAGCCAGCTGTCGCCGATGGGGCGGCTTACCTGCAGCACCCGCTGCTCCACGCTGTTGTCGGCGCCCACCACCAGGGCCGTGGCCTCGCCCTTGACGTTGCGCGATACGCCGCGCTGGGGCACCAGCACAGCCTGCTCGGCAACGCCCTCCTGCAGGGCAGCGCGCACGTACATGCCGGGCAGCAGCTCGCCCCTGGGGTTGGGGAAGACGGCGCGCAGGGCCACCGTGCCGGTGCCGGCGTTCACCGTGATGTCGGTGAATTGCAGGCGGCCCTCGTGGCCGTAGCGGCTGCCGTCCTCAAGGATCAGCGCCACGGCGGCCTGGTTGCGCCCGGCCTGGCGGAGCTGGCCGGCCTCGAAGGCGCGGCGCAGGCGCAGGGCGTCGGTGCTGGACTGGGTCAGGTCCACGTAGATCGGGTCCACCTGCTGCACCGTGGCCAGGGCGGTGGCCTGGCCGGCGGTGACCAGGGCGCCGGGCGTGACGGCCGACTTGCCGATACGCCCGGCCACCGGCGCGGTGACGCGGGTGTAGGCCAGGTTGATGGCGGCGCTGTCGAGGGCGGCGCGGGCGGCGTCTACCTCGGCCTCGGCCTGGCGCAGGGCGGCCAGGGCATCGTCGTTGTCCTGCTGGGCAACGGCCTTGATCTCGGCCAGCTCCTTGTAGCGGGCAGCCTTGGGGCGCAGGCTGTCCACGTTGGCGCGGGCCTTGGCCAGGGCGGCGCGGGCGCTGTCCACGGCAGCCTGGTAGGGGGCCGGATCGATGCGGTAGAGCAGCTGGCCGGCCTTTACGTCGGCACCTTCGGTGAACAGCCGCTCGCGGAGGATGCCGCCCACCTGGGGGCGGACTTCGGCCACTACCGTGGACACAGTGCGGCCGGGCAGCTCGGCGCTCAGGGTGACGGGGCGGGCTTCAAGGGTGACCACGCCGACCTCGGTGGGGCCGCCGCCGGGGGCGGGTGGGGCGGCCGACGAGCTGCAGCCGGCGATGAAGGCCGCCATGAGGGCTCCAAGGGTGCTCGTGAGGGCAAACGGTCGGGGGAGGGTGCGGGGAGGCATGACGTTTCCTTTCGGGGAAGTCCGGGCCGGCCTCGGGGCCGGTCTCTCATGCCGCCATTGTCAAAAGCAAATGTGCAGGGAAATTGGAGAGATTGTGGAGATGCCGCCCCGCCCGTTGCCCTTAGCCCGGGACGGAGGCTTAATGGCAGCCCCGGCCCTTCCGATCTCCTGTCCGCCATGAAACTCGGCATCACCACCAAAGCCTTCCTCGCCGTCCTGCTGGTGGCGCTTGCCGTGCTGCTGGCCATGGGCGTGGCCGGGCGCTGGAGCTTCACCCGGGGTTTTGTGGGCTACGTGGACGAGCTGGCCGTGCAGCGGGTGGATGATGTGCTGCCCAAGTTCGTTCAGGCCTATGGTCGCGAGGGCAGCTGGGATTTCCTGCGCAACAATCGCCGGGTCTGGTTCCACCTCACCCGCCCCCGCATGGGTGACGACGAGCCCGGCAACTGGCGGGAGGACCGGGGCGGACGGGATGGGCCGCGGGACGGCCCGAAGGACGGACCGCGGGGTGGGCCCCGGGAAGGGCCGCTGGACTCTCCCCCGGAGTCCGACCTGACCGGGGCCGTTTTTCGCCTCGGCCTGGTGGATGCGGAGCAGCGCTTCGTGATGGGCAACCCCCGCGTGGCGGACGACCCGCGCGCGGTGAGGCGCGCGGTGAGGGTGGACGGGCGGACCGTGGGCTGGCTGGTGATGGGGCCTTTCCAGAGCGTCAGCAACACCGGCGCCCAGCGCTTCTACGACGAACAGCTCTACGCCACCCTGCTGGTCGGAGGCATCGCCGCCCTGGTTGCGGTGGCCATGTCCCTGTGGATCGCCCGCACCCTGGTGGCGCCCATCAAGGGGGTGGCGGCGGCCACCCACCGGCTGGCGGCGGGTGATTACGCCGAGCGGGTCATCCCCAGCTCCCGCGACGAGGTGGGTCAGCTGGCCCGGGATTTCAACAGCCTGGCGCGGACCCTGGAGGCCAACGAGCGCATGCGCCGGGACTTCATGGCCGATGTGTCCCACGAACTGCGCACGCCCCTGGCGGTGTTGCGGGGCGAGCTGGAGGCCATGGAGGACGGGGTGCGCCGCCTCGACGCCGAGGCGCTGCAGTCCCTCAAGGCCGAGGTGATGACCCTGACCCGGCTGGTGAATGATCTCAACGAGCTGGCCCTGGCCGACGTGGGGGCGCTGGTGTACCGCAAGCAGCCGGTGGCTGTGGCCGAGGTGCTGGAGCGCACCGTTGGCGCCTACCGCGAGCGCCTGGCGGGGGCCGGGCTGGCGCTGGAGTTCGTACTGAGCCCCGGGCTCCGCATGGCCGCCGACGAGGCTCGGCTGGCCCAGCTCTTCCGCAACCTGGTGGAGAACACCCTGCGCTACACCGACCCCGGCGGCAGCCTGAAGATCGTCACCCGGCGCGAGGGCGACACGCTATGCATCGACTTCCTCGACTCGGCCCCCGGTGTGCCCGACACCCTGCTGCCCAGGCTCTTCGAGCGCTTCTTCCGCGGCGATGCCTCGCGCAACCGGGCCACGGGGGGCTCGGGCCTGGGCCTGGCCATCTGTCGCAGCATCGTCGAGGCCCACGACGGCAGCATAGCCGCGCACCCCTCGCCCCTGGGCGGGGTGTGGGTGGCCCTGCGTTTCACGGCCCTGGAGGACTGAGCCATGGATGCCGTTTCCGCCTTCATCCTCATCGTCGAGGACGAACCCAAGCTCGCCGCCCTGCTCGGCGACTACCTGAAGGCCGCCGGCCACGAGACCGCATGGATCGCCAACGGCCTGGAGGTGATCCCGGCCATCCGCGCCCGGGCGCCTGATCTGGTGCTGCTCGACCTGATGCTGCCGGGCCGCGACGGCCTGGACATCTGCCGGGAGCTGCGCAGCTTCAGCGAGCTGCCGGTGATCATGATGACCGCCCGCGTCGAGGAGATCGATCGCCTGCTGGGGCTGGAGCTGGGCGCCGACGATTACATCTGCAAGCCCTACAGCCCCCGGGAGGTGGTGGCTCGCTGCAAGGCGGTGCTGCGGCGCAACCGGCGCAGCCTGCCCCCTGAAGGGGCGCCCTTACAGATCGACGAAGCTGGCTGGCGCGCCAGCTTTCACGGCATCGAACTGGATCTCACTCCGGTCGAATTCCGCCTTTTGCGCACCCTGTCGGCGGCGCCGGGGCGGGTATTTTCGCGCGAGCAGCTCCTCGATGGGCTGTATGACGACCACCGGGTGGTCACCGACCGTACCGTGGACAGCCACATCAAGAACCTGCGCCGCAAGCTTGAGCAGATTGCCCCCGAGGCGCCGCTGATCCGCTCGATCTACGGGGTGGGCTACCGCTTCGAAGGGGATTGAGGCGGGAGTTCCGGGTGGGGTGTCACGGGGGTCTCAGCCATCGACCGGGCGCTTGCCCTGGCGGGCCCGGCAGGCGGGGTCGGAGCACACGCCATAGAGGGAAAGGGCGTGTTCCCGCAGCTCGAACCCCCGTCGTTCTGCCACCTGGTGCTGCAGTCGCTCGATCTCCGGGTCGCAGAACTCCTCGACGCGGCCGCAGAGCACGCATACGAGGTGGTCATGGTGCTGGCCCTCGTTCAGTTCATACACTGCCTTGCCCGATTCGAAGTGCAGGCGCGACAGCAGCCCTGCCTGCTCGAACTGGGTGAGGACGCGGTAGATGGTGGCCAGACCAATCTCTTCGCCGTCGGCCAGGAGGGCACGGTAAACATCCTCGGCGCTCAGATGGCGCTGGGCGGTCTCCTGAAAGAGCCGGAGAATGCGGATGCGCGGCCAGGTGGCCTTGAGACCGCTGGAGTGGATGTCACTGGCGTTGTCGGAGGCTGGTCGGGTCATGGGGCCGTTCGATGGGTGGAATGAGTCTGTTTGTTAATGATAATACTTATCATTAATGAGCTCCAGCCCTGGCTGGGCTTTCAGGTCTCCTTCACTTCTTTCCTGCAACTATGGCAGGCCACGATGATCTCGATGTGTTCGTTCGCGATGCTGAGCCCGTTTTCCGTGGCCAGTCTGGACAGGGGCTCCGCGATGGCGTCGTTGTTCAGTGGAATGCGTTTGCCGCAGCGTCGACACACCAGGCTGGCGAGCATCCCGGGGCCGTCGGGGGGGACGAGGCGGAAGCGGGTCCTGCGCTCCGGGTCCCAGCTACGTTCGAGGAGACCGGCCGACTCGAGATCGGCAAGCACCCTGTAAACGGCCCCGATGCCGATCCGGCTGCCGGTGCCGGAAATACGCCGGAATATCTCGTCGGCGCCGAGAAAGTCGCTGTCGAGCTCCTGCAGGGCCTGGATTACCGTCAGACGCGGAGCGGTGGCACGCAACCCCGCCTGGCGCAGGCGGCTGGCCGGGTCTGGAGGATGGAGATCCGGCAGTGCGGCTGTGCGGGTGGGCGTCACGGTGCCGGTGCGCCGAGGAGGGAGAGCTGAGGGGGGCTTGAGGGCGTATGCCAGCCGCCGCCCAGAGCCCTGTAGAGATCGAGACTGGCCTGGAGTTGCGCCTTGAGCAGTTCCAGGGCGGTGTCCTGGGCAGCAAACTCGTTTCTCTGGGCATCCAGCAGGACAATGAGGTTGTCGGTGCCGGCCCGGTAGCGTGCCTCCGCGAGGCGGGTCGTGCGGCGGGCTGCCGCCAGTTCCTGCGCCTGGGCTGCTCGCTGCCTGTCGATGCCGTGAAGGGCCGCGAGGCTTCGCTCGACCTCTCCCACGGCGGCAATCACGGTGCTTTGATAGCTCGCCAGCAGTGCGGCTCGACCGGCAATGGCGGCGTCCCGTCCGGCTGCGAGGCGACCACCGTTGAAGATCGGTGCGAGGAGCGTCCCAGCAATACCGTACAGCGGTGCGTCAAGGAGGCGGGAGGGATGCTCGAAAACCGAACTCAGGCTGGCCGTGAGCGAGAGCCGGGGCAGCAGCGCCGCACGGGCCGCCGCCACGTCGGCGTCAGCCGCGGCGAGGAGTGCTTCGGCCCTGGCGATATCGGGTCGTCGGGTGAGCAGACCGGCGGGCTGCCCGGCGCGTATCGGTGGGGCCATGAGCTGTGCGGGATCGACGAATGCCAGGGACAAGGCCGCGGCTGGCCGCCCGGTGAGCACCGCCAGACGGGCCTGGGCGTCTGCACTGCCTTGCGCGAGGGCGGCCTCTTGCCGACGTTGGCTGGCAACCAGGGTTTGCTGCTGGGCGATCTCCAGCGGGCTTGCCGCACCCGCACGGCCGCGCTTTACCAGCAGGGACAGAATCTGCTCGGCCCGCGAGAGGTTGTCGGCGGCCAGGGACGCCCGGGCCCGCAAGGTCATGGCATCAAACCAGGCGGAGGCCGTCGATGCGGCCAGTGTCAGGGCGATGCTGTCCCGGTCAAAGGCGACGGCGCGGGCCCTGGCCGCCGCCGCATCCGACTCATTGCCGATGCGTCGCCACAGATCCAGCTCGTAGCTCGTCTGCAGCCCCAGGGTGTGGAGGCTGCTGCTTGCGTTGCCCCCGTCGCTCAGGGCGCCACGGCTCCTTGACATGTTGACGGTGGCGTCGAGGCTGGGTGCGAGGGCGGAGCGGGCTTGCCGGGTCAGGGCTTCAGCCTGCTGCAGGCGCGCCACCGCGGCTCCCATGTCGGGGTTGTCGCGAAGTGCCAGATCAACGACCCGGTTCAGTTCTGGCGTGCCGAACTGCGACCACCAGTCTGCCGTCGGCCATTCTGGCGTGGTGGATGGCCGGGCGTTGTGCCAGGCTACGGCTGACGGCACTGCCGCCATCTGGATTGATGGCGGCGGTGCCGTGGCGCAGGCACTGCAGACGAGTCCGAGCATCGTCACAAGGACGCTGGTCGGCCGGAAGGAGGGGGTGCTTCGAGAGAACATTGTGAGGGCTGAATGACGGTTCCAGGTTACCTGGGAGGGGCCGTTCAGGTGGTGCAGGAAGTGCACCTTCAGGCGAAGGATGGCGCTTTCGGCGATGTGTCGACAGCGCTGGATTCCGCTGTGATCCTGCGTTTTAGCCGGAATCGCAGTTGAGATTCACTCACAATCGACATGCCGGAGCTTGATCCCGGCGACAAGTGATGCCAGCCTTGAAGCCTGAGTCATTTGGAGAAGCCCCATGAAAGGCGATAAAAAGATCATTGGTATCCTCAACACCCTCCTCGCAGGTGAGCTGACCGCAGTGGACCAGTACCTGATCCATGGCGAGATGTATTCGGACATGGGCTTTGGCCGTCTGGCCGAGAAAGCGCTGCATGAGTCCGAACATGAACGTGAACATGCCCGCGCCCTGATCCAGCGCATCCAGTTTCTGGAAGGTGTGGCCATCGTAGACAAGCGCAATCCGCTGCACGTGGGCGATACGGTGCCGGCCATGCTCCAGTCCGACCTGAACCTGGAATACCACGTGGTGGGTGAGCTGAAGAAGGCCATTGCCGCGTGTGAGAAGGCCGGTGATTACGTGAGTCGCGACATGCTGCTGGTCCAGCTCGAAGACACCGAAATGGATCACGCTTACTACTTGGAAAAACAGTTGCGCCTGATCGATGCGGTCGGCCTGCCCAACTTCCTCCAGAGCCAGATGGGCTCCGGGGCTGCTGCGGCTTGAGGGAGGGATAGGGCATGAAGGGCGACAAGAAAGTCATCGGCATCCTCAACAAGGTGCTGTTCAACGAGCTGACGGCGATCAACCAGTACTTCCTGCACGCCAGGATGTTCCGCAACTGGGGTTTCGAGCGGCTCAACGACTACAACTACAAGCAGTCCATCCGCGTCATGAAGGAGGCGGACGAGATCATCGAGCGGGTGCTCTTTCTGGAAGGTCTGCCCAACCTGCAGAACCTCGGCAAGCTGATGATCGGCGAGAACGTGGGCGAGTGTCTGGGTTACGACCTCAAGTATGAGCGCGAAGTCCAGCACCCGTTGCTCAAGGAGGCTGTGGCTCTGGCCGAAGCCGAGGCCGATTTCGTCAGTCGCGACCTGCTCCAGGAACTGCTGGAGGCCTGCGAGGAAGCCATCGACTGGCTGGAAACCCAGTTGAGCCTGATCGATGTCGTGACCCTGCCGAACTACCTGCAATCGCAGATCGACGACTGACGCTCTAACCGCCCAAGCCGCAGGGCGGCCCCGCCGACGCGGGGGCGCCGCGGCACGGGCGGCTTCAGTTCACCCACTGCTCCAGGAGGCTGTAGAGCTGGGGTACCGCCACCGGTTTGCGTAGCACAAGGTAGCCGTCCTGCTCGGCCTCCTGAAGCTCGGGTGAGGCGTGCTCGCCGCTGACCATCGCGCCGCTGGCGTCGGGGCAGCGCGCAAAAAGGGCCTTCAGCACGTCCACGCCGCTTTCACCGGAGCGCAGGCGTTGGTCGCACAGGATGGCCTGGGGCTGAAACCCCCTGTCGAGATGTGCAAACGCCTCCATCGCCGACGCGGCGCAGCGCACATCGATGCCCCAGGCCTGCATGAGGCTTTGCCAGGCCGACGAAACCTGAGGATCGTCATCGATGACCAGGCAGGTGCCGGACAGCTGCCGATAGACCTGGGGCGGCCTGCCGGCCTCGATCCGGGGCGGCGAGGCCTCGGCCGAAACCGCCGGAAACTGTATCCAGAAGCGCGAACCTCGCCCCTCCACCGAATCGAAGCCGTGGGCGGCACCCATCAGCTCTGCGCAGCGCGCCACCACCGCCAGCCCGAGACCATGCCCGGCGCTGTCAATTCGCCAGGCGTGCTCGTTCCGGAAGAAGGGCGAGTAGATTCGCCCCCGGTCGGTGTTGGCCACGCCCACGCCGGTATCCCACACTTCCAGCCGCCAGTCGGGCCCGCGACGTCGGGCGCCCAGCAGCACCCCGCCCCGGGAGGTATAGCGCAGGGCGTTATGCACCAGGTTGACCAGAGACTGGCGCAGCAGCACGGGGTCGGCCAGCGCAACGCGCCGGCGCCCGGAAAAATGGATGCGCAAGGCCAGCCCCCGGCTTCTGGCCTCTTCCCGGTAGAGGATTTCCACGTCGCGCAGGAGCGTGTCGATGTCCACCTGGACCCGACTGATGTGGACCCCGCCATTCTCGATGCGCGACAGATCGAGCAGGGAATTGAACATCAGCGTCACCGAGCTGACACTGCGACGCAGGTCTTCCAGCGCCGAAAGCTGGGCGGCATCCCGGTTGCGGTGGATGATGGACTCGATCAGAAAGCCCATGGCATGCACCGGCTGGCGCAGATCGTGGCTGGCGGTGGTGAGAAACTGGCTCTTTGCCTGGAGCGCCGCTTCGGCCTCCTCCTTTGCAACGCGATAGCGCTCGGCCAGCCGCTTGCTGCTCTCTTCCAGCTCGGCATAGCGGACGAAGAAATGGTGGGAGCTCGTGGCGTGGCGGAGGATCGCCACCACGTAGAAGAGCATCAGGAAGCCGGTTGGCACCCACATCGTCGGAAAGGTCCACGGGGCGAGGACGACGCAGCCGCCCCAGGCCGTGAGGAAGAAGCGCTTGAATGTGCCGAACTCGGGGGACTGGTGGGTGGCGTTTCCGGCAACGATGGACATCTGCGTCGACACGAGCAGGAAGGCGAACTCGATCGGCACCCGGCCGGCGGTGATCAGGGACACGGTGCTGACCCCAAGGCCATGGACCAGCGCCGCCCGATGGGCGACCGGCCGCCAGCGCGTCAGCACCGCCTCGGCGGGGAGGGAGGCGCTGTCCCGTTCCAGTCTTGACTTGTTAGGGATCACCCACAGATTGCCCAGGCCGTAGGCCGCCAGCCACAGCAGCATGGCGTCGATGTCGAGGCCCAGGTGCACCATCCAGAGGATGAAGGGCACGCCTACGAAGGGCATCGCGCGAATGCCGAAGATCAGGCGCCGGAAAGCCATCTCCAGCAGGGGCAGGCGGGCCTCGGGCGACAGGACGGAGGCGGACTCATCCTTGTTGAGGCTGAAACCGCCGGGTATCAAGACTCGATCCTCCGCCCACCCATGCGCGCGATGACTTCAAGCCGGCTGGACGCGCCTAGGCGGGCCAGGATGTTGGTGACGTGCTCCTTCACGGTCTGCTCGGAAATGTGCAGATCCCGGGCAATACGCTTGTTGGGCTGGCCGCGCAGCAACATGCCCAGGATCTGACCTTGCCGTTCGGTGAGCCCCAGCTCGTGGGGGCGCAGGGGCAGTTCGCGGCGCAGGGCCGTGCCATCCGCCGGGGGGCACTCGGCAAACCAGCGCTGGCCCGCCCGCAGCGTCGCCACCGCGTGGGCAAACGTCTCGGGGCTTGCCTGCTTGTGCAGGTAGCCATCCGCGCCGGCCGACCGGGAGAGGTCCGCCAGTTTCGGGTCGTCGTCGCCGCTGACCACCAGCAGTCGGCTGTGCGGGCAACGCTGCCTCAGGGCCACGAGCAGATCGGGGCCATGCCATCGGGGAGCCAGAAATCGATCACCGCCAGCTCGGGTGGGCCGTCCAGGTCGATGCGCAGCAGGCACTCGGCGGTGCTGCGGGCAATGTGTACCCGAGGGAGCCCGCAAGCCATGGTCATGTATCCGGCAAATCCGCTGGCGACCAGCGGGTGATCGTCCACCACCAGCGCGTAGGGGCCGGCAGTGGGGGCTGGGGCGGGATCGGAGGCGCCATCTTGCATAAGGCGCAAGCCTATCAGGCTATGCAGCGGTGCCAAACCCTACCGAGGTTGGGTAGGCGGCGTATGCGCCCCGGCGGGAAGATCCGGGCCTTGAGCCATCTGGCGCCCCGGCTGCCCAGGTGGAAACGTCCAGCAAGGAACCCGCCATGTCCGCCACGTCCCGTCCCATCCGGTTTGCCGCTCTTGCCCTGGGGGCCCTGCTTGCGGGTTGCGCCGCGCAGATCGTCAAGGAAGACCATCTGAAGCAGAAAACGGCCTTTGCCCTTGGTCTGGAGCAGAACGCCTTCACCGTTTCCGACCGGGTCGATGATGGCCTCCAGACGCGCTACAGCGTGCGCACCGATGATGGCCGCCGTTTCAATTGCTACGTGGAGGGGGCTTTCGGCTTCGCCACCGGCCGCGTCGTCAGCGACGCCATCTGCAGCCAGTTGGGTGGCGGCGGCAAGCCCGCGTCCCGCCCCAAGAGCGGCGCCCCCGCTTCCGGCAGCGGCTGCAACGAGTTGCTGCGGGCCGCCGGGCGCTGTTGATCGGCCTGTCGTTCCCGTCGCCCTCAACCGAGTCACCCATGAAGCGCCTGGCAGCGCCCTGGTTTCTGGCCCTTGCCGTCCTGGCGGGCACGCCGGTGTTCATCAGCCCTATCCTCGACAAGCAGAAGGAAGCGCCCGTGTGGAGCGCCAGGCCGGATGGCCATGGGGGCCGGTCCGGATGGGCGGGGGGCGGGTCGGTGTCGAGCGGGGAGGGCGAGGGCCGCGACGCCCGATTGTTCGACGGTCGCGACTGGGGAGGGGGGCTTCGCATTGATCAAGCACCGCTGCGCTACTGGCAGCAGCTGCTTCAAGTCCTGTGCGGCCCATCCGGGTGTTCCGCCCGTCAGCATCGGGCTGCGCTGCCAGCGCGTCCCTGTTTGCAGCGGTCTTGACCCAATGGTGCCGCGGGTGTTTCAGCGCCGCACCCAGACGTGGCGGGCGACGCTGTGCTCCAGTGCCAGTTCCACTTCCTCCGCCAGGATCACCGTCATCGGCCGTTGTTGCAGCACCGTGAGCGGGCGGTTTTCGGCGAGTCCGTAGGCCGTGAGCTGTTCCCGCTGATGTGGGTCGATCTCATCCCCCAGGGAGGCCAGGCGGACTTCACTGCCGGGGGAGATGAAGGCCAGTGGTACCAGGGCCTGGTGGTCGGAGGTGGGGGTATCGTTGCTCATGGATTCACCATAGGGCGCGCAGTGCGATATTGAACAGACCGCCCACCAGGAAGGCAAAGGGGACGATGAGGGCCACCATGGTGGCCGCCGTCTTCAGGCCCTGTTCCTTCACCATCATCATCAGGCTGGCAAAGCAGGGGATGAACAGGGTGATGGTGATCATGCCGACCACGGCCTGGATCGGGCTCAGGCTGGCGCTCATGGCGAACAGGCCGGTGGCGCCGAAGTCGCGGCGCAGGAAGCCCATCACGAAGGCCGCGCTGGCCTCCGGCGGCAGGCCCAGCCAGCCCGAGACCAGGGGTTCGCCGGCACGGATGATGGCCGGGAGTACGCCAAGCTTGTCCAGGCTGAACATCAGGAAGGTGCCCACCAGGAACAGGGGGATCACCTCCACCAGATACCATTTGAGGCGTCCGGCGGTCTTCTTCAGCACGTTGCCGAAGATGGGCAGACGCATGGGCGGCATTTCGGTGACCAGCGGAATGCGCCGGCCCGGGATCAGCCGCGAGGCCAGGAAGCCCGTGAGCATCAGAACGCCAACCATGGCCAGGGCCCAGATCAGCACGGCCTTGAAGGACAGGCTGCCAAGCATGCCCAGCACCACCCCCAGCTGTGCCGAGCAAGGGATGGCCAGGGCCAGCAGGAAGGTGGTGATCAGGCGCTCCCGCGGGCTGTGCAGGATGCGCGTGGTGAGGGTGGCCATGGTCACGCAGCCCAGGCCCAGCACCATGGGCAGCACTGCCCGGCCGTTGAGGCCGATGGCGGCGAACAGGCGGTTGGCGATGACCGACAGGCGCGGCAGGTAGCCCGAATCCTCCAGCACGCCGAAGGCCAGGAAGAAGGTGGTGACGATGGGCAGGATCAGCGCCAGGGCGTAGGTCATGCCCATGGTCCACAGGCCGTACTGGCCCACCAGCAATTCGGATACCCAGCTGGCCGGGGCGATGGCCTCGATGAACTGGGTCACCGCCGGGTTGAGCACGCCTTCGAAGAGGTCTTCCTCCAGCAGGCCCACCAGGGTGGTGGCACCAAAAACACCAACAAACTCGTAAATCAGGTAAAGCACGGCCAGCAGGATGGGCAGGCCCCACACCGGGTGCACTACCGCCTGGCCGACCCGCTGGCTGAGCAGCGGGCTGCTCTTCACACTGCGGCTGACCACGCTGGTGGCCAGCACGTCGGCGGCTTCGGTGCGCTCCCGGGCCAGCAGCGTGGGCAGGTCGCCCTCCACCCGGTTGCGGGCAGCCTGGCGCAGGGCCACGAGGTGGGCGAAGTTCTGCCCGGCCTTGTCTCGCATCCAGGCGGCCACTTCGTCGTCACCGCCGAGAAACAGGATCGCCAGGCCACGGGCGGCGAGCACCGGGTGGGGGCAGTGCTCGGTGATGGCCGCGGCGACCTGTTCGATGTCCACGTCGATGGCCTTGTCGTACTGCAGAAAGCGCCGCGGCGCCCGGGCGTCGGCCAGGTGCCGGGTGAGGGCGCCGACGCCCTTGCCGTCGGTGGCCACGGTGGCCTCGACGGGCACGCCGAGCTCTTCTGACAGGGCCTTCAAATCGATGGTGACGCCGCGGGCGGCGGCCTCGTCGTGCATGTTGAGAGCCAGCACCAGGGGCACATTCAGCTCAGCCAGCAGAGCCGTCAGGGTGAGGGTGCGGCGCAGGTTCTTGGCGTCGCCCACCTGCAGCAGGGCCCGGGTCGGTTCGTTGAGCAGGGCCCGCACGGTGGTGCGCTCGTCATCGCTGCGGGAAGGCAGGGACAGCACCCCCGGGGTATCAAGGAGGGCCGCGTCCCGGTCGAAGCGGGCGCTGGCCCGGGTGACCTCGACAGTGGTGCCCGGATAGTTGGAGACGTTGACGTAGGCGCCGGTCAGGCGGTGGAAGAGGACTGACTTGCCGACGTTGGGGTGGCCGACCAGCAGGTAGGTGCCGGGGATGCTGAGGGTTCCGCTCATGCTCTGCAGGGAAGGGGCGAGATCGTGGCTCGGGAGACAGGATCATACCTTACTTTGAAAACGCAAATCATTCGCGTTATTGCGCGATGGCAAGATGATGGGCAGCACGGCCCTGCTGCAGCGCGTGGGTTTGACGCCCCTCGTGGAAGCAAAGATAATGAGAACCATTATCAAATCAAGCCAGCCATGCCCGCCTGCGGCTAGCCAGCGAGCCCGTTGCCTGGAGGCTCCCGTGAGCACCGTTACACAAACCGAAGTCGTCACCGAGCTCTACCGCGCGCACCATGGCTGGCTGAATGGCTGGTTGCGCCGCCGTCTGGGCAATGCCAGTGATGCGGCCGATCTGGCCCAGGATGCCTTCCTGCGGGTGATCCGTGCGCGTAACGCCGATCTTGTCGTCGAGCCGCGCCATTACCTTGCCACCATTGCCAAGGGGCTGGTTGTCGATCTGTTCCGGCGGCGCAGTCTGGAGAGCCAGTATCTTGAGCTGTTGGCGCAGCAGCCGGAGCAGGAGTGGCCGTCTCCCGAGACCCGGGCGCTGGTCGTCGAGGCCTTGATGGAAATTGACCGGATGCTCGACGGGCTGGGCCCCCGGGTCAAGCAGGCCTTCCTGCTGGCCCAGTGCGATGGCTTGACCTATCCGGAGATCGCTGCCCGGCTTGAGATATCCCTGCGCACGGTGAACAACTACATGGCCCGTGCCATGGAGCATTGTTGTCTCTACCAGCTGCAGCAGGCGGGCGAATGACGTCCCTGGCCCCGATCCTGGCCCGCGATGACCGGGAGGCCATTCGCGCCGCAGCCGAATGGTATGCGCGCCTGGGCTCCGGTGCCGCCGGGGATGGTGCGACCGAGGCCTGGCAGGCTTGGCTGGCGGCGTCTGAGCTGCATCGACGGGCCTGGATGCAGGTGGAACAGGTTTGTGGGCAGTTCAGCCGTGTTCCTGGCCCCCTTGCCGGGCAGGCCCTGCGTGGTGGTGGTGGAAGCCATCGGCGTGCCGTGCTGTGCAGTCTGCTCCTTGCCGGGATCGCGGCGCCCCTGGCCTGGCAGCTGGGGCACAGCATGCCATGGCGGGTCTGGCAGGCCTCCCGCCAGACCCGGGTCGGCGAGCGCCGTCCCTTTACCCTGGACGACGGCAGCCTGCTGGTGATGGATACCGACAGCGCCCTCGACGTCGTCTTCGATGCCAGTCAGCGTCTGATTCATCTCCATCGGGGGCGTGTCCTGATTGCCACCGCCCGGGATGCCGGTGCGGCGGCAGGCGAGGTGGGGCGTCCATTCCGGGTCCGTACCGGGCATGGGCTGGTGGAAGCTCTGGGCACCCGCTTTACGGTACGCACCCAGGCCGATCTCAGCCAGGTGGCCGTAATCGAGGACAGGGTGCGGGTCATGCAGAACGGGGGCGCGGGTGAGGGCATCCTTGTAGGTGCCGGTCAGCAGCTGGATTTCGGCTTGTCCGCCAGCGCCGTCCCCGAGCTTTCGGGGCCGGCCACGGCCGCGTGGGTGACCGGCAGCCTGGTTGCCGTCGACATGCCCCTCGGCGAGTGGGTGGCCGAACTCGGGCGCTACCGCCGAGGCGTCCTGCGCTGCGACCCGGCTGTTGCCGGCTTGCGGGTCTCGGGCGCCTTCCCCCTCGACGACACGGATCGTGCACTGCAGTTGCTGGCAGACACCTTTCCTGTCCGCCACGTCTGGCGCACCCGCTACTGGGTGTCCATCGAAGCCGCCTGATTTTTTTCACCGGCAGGTGCACTGTTGCGGGGTCTGCTTCGGCCCCCGGGTAGAACCACCCCATCTACTCGAGTGAAATCCATGCCGAATCGCCTTCAAGCCCACTCCCGCGCCTCTCGTCGTGCTCCTGTCAGGGTCCTGCGTGGCACCGTACTTGGCCTGACGGCCATCGGATTCGTTCCTGCTCCCCAGGCCTTTGCAGCAGAGGGCGGGGTGCCGGTGGTCAAGGAGCAGGCCCGGGAGTTCGCCATTCCGGCGGGCGCCCTGAGCAGTGTGCTGGCCCGCTTTGCCGCCGACGCGGGCGTCGCCCTGTCCTTCGACGCCGCCGGTTTGCGCCAGCTTCAATCCCCCGGGCTCAAGGGGCGCCATACCATCCAGCAAGGCTTCGACAGGCTGCTTGCCGAGTCTGGCCTGCACGCCGTGAGCCAGGGGCGTGGCGACTATCGGCTGGAGCCCTTGCCCCGGCCATCCGCCGACGGCACCACCCTCCAGGCGGTCACGGTGCGGGCAAACGCGCTGGCCGACGCGGTGACCGAGGGCAGTGGCTCCTACACCAGCGGCGGTCCAATGCAGACGGCCACCCGGCTCCCCCTGTCGATCCGCGAAACGCCCCAGTCGGTGTCGGTGATCACCCGCCAGCAGATGGACGACCAGGGCCTGATCCAGCTCGCCGACGTGGTGCGCCAGACGGCGGGCCTGACCCTGAGCCAGGCCGGCAACCTGGGTTCCGATTCCAGCCCCATCTACTCCCGTGGTTTCCAGGTGGAGAACTACATGGTGGATGGCATCGGCCACCTGCACAGCAACTACAGCAGCATCTACCAGAGCAATGACATGGTGTTGTACGACCGGGTCGAAGTGGTGCGCGGGGCCACCGGGCTGATGAACGGCATCGGTTTGCCCAGTGCCACCATCAACCTGATCCGCAAGCGCCCCACCCGGGAGATGCAGGGCAGCGTGCGGGTCGAGGCCGGTTCGTGGGAGCATCGCCGCGCCGAGGCCGACGTGTCGCTGCCCATCGAAGAGGAGGGGCGTCTGCGCAGCCGCTTTGTCGCCGCCATGCAGGAAAACGGCTCTTACATCGATCGGCTGCAGGAGCGGAAGAAGATCTTGTATGGCGTCTTCGAGGCCGATCTGACGCCCTCCACGCTGGCGGCTTTCGGGCTGACCTATCAGGAGCACGAGGCCACCGGCCATACCCGGGGCGGACTGCCGCTGTTTTACTCCGACGGTACGCGTACCCGCTGGAAGCGCTCCGATTCGGCCGCCGCCGACTGGGCCTATTCCAGCCGCGAGAGCCTGGCCCTGTTCGCCTCCCTGGAACATCGTTTCGATAACGAATGGGTGCTCAAGGGGGTCTATTCCCACGACCGAACCCGCTTTGACGAGCAGCTCGGCTATGCGGCCGGCGGCTACCCCGACAGGATCACCGGTGTGGGCATCAACCTCTATGGCGGGCGCTGGGCCGGTCAGCCCATCCAGAACAGTTTCGATCTGAGTGCCCGTGGCCCCTTCACTGCGTTCGGGCGCAAGCACGATGTGGCACTGGGGGCCACCGTGTCCCACACCCTGCAGGATTCCGAGGCCCACCACCTGTGGTACATCCTGCCGATTGGAGACATCCGCCGCTGGAATGGCAGCACGCCGGTCCGGCCCGACAGCTCCGTCAAGGGCGACTTCAACTACAGCGAATACACCCGCAGCGCCTATGCCACTGCGCGCCTGCGCATCACCGATCCCTTGTCCCTGATCATCGGCGGGCGCACCACCAGTTGGGGCGACAAGACGTTCAGCAGCAACTACGCCACGGGGGTCAGTTCCAGCGAGCGGCGTGAATGGGGCGACCGCTTCACGCCCTACGTGGCACTGGTCCATGAGATCGACCGCCAATGGTCTGTGTATGGCAGCTTCACCAACATCTTCAAGCCCCAGAGCAACAAGAGCGTCACCGGTGCGTCCCTGGACCCGCTGCTCGGTGATGCCTACGAACTGGGGATGAAGGGGGAACTCCAGGGTGGCCGGCTCAATGTGGCCGCTGCGGTGTACAAGATCCAGCAGGACAATTTTGCCGTGGCCCTGCCCGGTGTGCTGGCACCGGACGGTTCCCAGGCGTATCGGGCGGCGTCCGGAACCCAGACGCGGGGCTTCGAGGTGGAGGCCAACGGCCAGATTGCCCGCAACTGGCAGGCAGCCTTCGGCTTCTCGCGCAACATGACTCAGGATCGCGATGGTGCACTGCTCAACACCAACGTGCCCCAGAACACCTTGAAGCTGTTCACTACTTACCGCATGCCCACGGTGGGCAAGGGCCTGCGTGTCGGTGGCGGGGTGCGCTGGCAGAACCAGACGTGGACCGATTTCCCCCGCGTGACCGGTTCGCCCCGGGTGACCCAGGGCAGCTACGCGCTGGTGGACCTGACGGCCCACTACACCATTGCCAAACAGCTCACCGCGTCGATCAACCTCTACAACCTGTTCGACAAGACCTATCAGACCACGTCCTCGTCGTCCTACTACGGCGAACCGCGCAGCCTGCGGGTCGGCCTGACCTACCTGTTCTGAACCGGGAGTGACCATGAATCCTCCTTCCCTGGCTCCTCGCGCCGCTCCCGCCGTGCTGTCGCGGGTACTCGCGGCGATCTTCGGAGGCTATCTGATGGCCTCCATGGCAGTCGTCCTGCTCAGCCACCTGCTGCCTTCATCGTTGCCCGAAGCGGTACTGGGGGCGACCCTGTTCGGCTTCGCCTTTCATGTGGCCGCCGTGATCGGTGTATTTGCCGCCGCCAGCGCCCGGCGGGCCTGGGCCCTCCTGCTGGGGTCGAGTGCCTTGATGGGGGCGCTGGCGGGGCTTCTCGAACTGCTGGGAGCACAGCCATGAAGGCCGGTTTCCGTCAATCCATGGCCTGGCTGCACACCTGGGGCGGCCTGTGGTTCACCTGGATCCTGTTTGCCATTTTCCTCACCGGAACCCTG
This sequence comes from Zoogloea sp., assembly GCF_028689785.1. Lineage (GTDB taxonomy): Bacteria > Pseudomonadota > Gammaproteobacteria > Burkholderiales > Rhodocyclaceae > Zoogloea. Next base: position 44,683 of record NZ_JAQVCN010000021.1, read on the forward strand.
GGCGTGTTCGACGACGCCATCTCCCACTGGATGCGTGACAAGGGGCGGGCCGAGGCGGAAGCGCCCCTCAGTGCCGAGGCGCGTGCCGAGGCGGTGCGCACCGCCCAGGCCTTCCTGGCCGGAGAGGCGCCCCGTGCCGACTTCTGGAGCATCGGCCTGCCCGCCGAGGATGACCCGGCCTTGCGCGTGTCCTGGCGTGAGCACGACGACGGGCCTGTGCAGCGCCGGCGTCTTGACCCGGCCAGCGGTGAGGTGATGCCTGCTTCCCTGACACGCGAGACGGAAGGCGGGCACCACTTCGTGCACATGCACTTTGAATTTCACGCCGGCACGGCCGGTATCTGGGTGGTCGGGATCGCTACCCTGGCCATGCTGGTGGCCCTGGTTTCGGGCATCGTGGTGCACAAGAAAATCTTCACCGACTTCTTCACCTTCCGGCCCGGCAAGGGCCAGCGCTCCTGGCTGGATGGGCACAACGCCCTGGGGGTGCTGACCTTGCCATTCCTGTTCATGATCACCTACACCGGCCTGACCATCTTCTGGGCCACCTACATGCCAGCCGGTATCGTGGCCCGCTATGACGGCAGCCGGGAGGCCTTCTTCAGCGCCCTCACCGAAGGCCCGGCGCCGCGCCCTGAACAGCATGTGGCCGCCGACATGGTCCCCATGGCGCCCTTGCTCGCCGTGGCCGAGCAGGCGCTGGCCCGGGAGGCGGCCTTTGTTTCGGTCAGTCATCCCGGCGATCGCAGTGCGGCGATGCGGGTGTTCGGGCGTTTTGATCCCGACGCCGACAGCGATCGCCTGGTGGGCCGCAGCAGTGGCCGGGTACAGTTTGATGCTGTCACCGGCGAGCTGCTTGACGTGCAGCGCCCCAACACCACCCGGGGTGGCCAGGTGCTGGCGGTTCAGCGCACCATGAACGCCCTGCACTTCGTGCGCTTCGGCGGCGAGCCGATGAAGTGGCTGTACTTCATCAGCGGCATGGCCGGCTCGGCGATGCTGGCCACTGGCGCGATCCTCTTCATGGTCAAGCGCCGGCGCCGCAGTGGTGACGAGTTCGGCTCCGCCACGCCGCGGGTCCTGCAGATCATCGAGGCCCTCAATGTGGCCGGCATCGTCGGCCTGGGCCTGAGCTGCGTGGCCTACCTGTGGATCAACCGCCTGCTGCCCCTCGGGATCGAGGAGCGGGCTGCCTGGGAGATCCGCCTGTTCTTCGCCGTGTGGCTCCTCACCCTGGTCCATGCCAGCCTGCGCCCACCGATGCGGGCCTGGCGGGAGCAACTGGCGGCCGCGGCATTGCTCTGCCTCGGGCTGCCCCTGGTGAACGTGTTGAGTACCGGTGACCACCTGTTCGCGGCCCTGTCGCGGGGGGATGGAGAGAGTGCCGGCGTCGAGCTGACGAGCCTTGCTTTCGGCATCGTGTTTGCCCTGGCGTGGGTGCGTCTCGGCGCCAGGTTGCGTGCCGGTGCCGCAGGCCGGCAGGCCCCTGGTCACGCGGTGGAGGGCCTCTGACATGGTGAGCGGTGTTTCCATCATGACGGGCCTGCTGTTGTGCCACGCCGCCCTGACCGGGCTGTGCCTGGCCATGGATCGGCACCACACCCAGGTTCTCGGCCGCAAGCCCGGCACCCGCCTGGCCAGAGCCTTGCGTGCTGCCGGCTGGGGGCTGCTCGGTCTGGCCTTGTGGTACTGCGGGCGTAGCTGGGGCTGGGCCATCGGGCCGGTGGCCTGGTTCGGGCTGCTTTCCGCGGGGGCTTTGATCCTGGTGTTTTCGCTGCCCTATGCCCCCCGCGCCCAGGCCCGGCTGGCCCTGTTCAGCCTGACCGGCGCTGTGGTGTTGATGTTGTCCTGACCTGGAGCGAATCCCAAATGATCTTATTCAAACATGCGGCACGGGTCGCGGTGGCTGCGCTCGCCCTCTTGGCTGCGTCCGGCGCCCGGGCCGACTACGTATGGATCGAGCCCGCCGGTGCGGGCGCCCGGATACTTGTCGGCGAGATCGGGGCGCCCCGGCCGCTTGCCCTGCATGGGGCCAAGATCCTGGCCGCATCCGGCAAGGCGGTGGACGCACCCGCCCAGGGTGCGCGCTGGGATCTTCCCGTCGTTCCGCCAGGTGATCTGCGCTTCTCCGCCCGGGCTGAAGCCGTTGCCGGCACCCTTGAGTTCCTCCACGCCCGTAGTGGCCGCCACGACACCCGCGCCGGAAACGATCTGGAACTGGTGCCCACTCAAAGAGGGGGCTCGACCTTCCGCCTGTTCTGGAAAGGCGAGGCCGTCAGCGCCTCCCAGGTTCGGGTAAGTACCTCGGCCGGCTGGAACAAGACGCTGCGCCCGGCGGAGGATGGTAGCGTGACCCTGGATACGCCCATTCCCGGGCTGTACGTGCTGGTGGTGTCCGCGCGAATGGATGGCGGGGCCGCAGTCGTGGATGGCAAGCGCTACAACGAGGTCCGGCACACCGCGACCCTGAGCTTTTGGGAGGGGGAATGACAGGCGCCAACGTGCGCCGGCACCTGCCGTCGCGCCGGCTGGTGGGCGTCGCTGCCGTGCTTGTGGCGCTGCTGGTGAGCGTCTGGTGGACGTCGCGTCCTGAGGTGGAGTACGAGACCGTGGGAGTGACCCGGGGTGACATCGAAGCCACGGTCACCGCCATCGGCACCCTCGAACCCCGCCGCTACGTGGATATCGGTGCCCAGGTGTCGGGGCGGATCACCCGCTTGCATGTGCAGCCCGGCAGCGCGGTGGGCAGGGGCGATCTGCTGGTGGAGATCGACCCCAGTGTGCAGCGGGCCACCGTCGAGGCGGGGCGGGCGGCGTTGGCCGGGCTGCATGCCCAGCTGGCCGAGCAGCAGGCCCAGCTGCAACTGGCGATCCGGCAGCAGGCACGCCAGCAGCAACTTGTCCGCGATGAGGCGACCCGCCAGGAGGATGTGGACAGCGCCGACGCCAGTCTGGCGATGGCGCGGGCGCGGGTGGACAGCCTGAAGGCGCAGATCCGCCAGACCCAGGCCACCCTGCAGGCCGACGAGGCCCGCCTGGGCTATACCCGCATCGATGCCCCCATGGCCGGGACGGTGGTCAGCATCGAGGCGAGGGAGGGACAGACCCTCAACGCCACCTATCAGACACCCCACATCCTGCGCGTCGCAGACCTGTCCGGCATGACCGTATGGACCGAGGTGTCGGAGGCGGACGTGCGTCAGGTCAAGCCGGGGCAGACCGTCTACTTCACCACCCTGGGGGGGCACGGCGCCGCGCAGCCCCGGCGCTGGAGCGGCTCGGTGCGTCAGATTCTGCCGGCACCTCGTCCGGCTGCGGTGACGCAAGGGGCGTCGGCCCAGCCGGCGGCCAGCAAGGCCGTGGCCTACACGGTCCTGTTCGATGTGGACAATGCCGATGGCGAGCTGATGCCCCAGATGACCGCCCAGGTCAGCATCGTGACGGCCGCCGCCAGGGGCCATCTGCATGCGCCCCTGGCGGCCCTGGAGCCGGTGTCTGGGGTGGCCGACCGATTCATGGCCCGGGTCCGCATGCCAGACGGCGCGATCGAGCGGCGTGAGGTGGTGGCCGGCGTGCGCAATCGTCACCAGGTCGAGGTGCGTACAGGGCTTGCCGAAGGGGAGGCTCTGGTGCTTGCCGAGCGTCGGCGCGACGGTGGTCTGCGGAGATTCACCTGGTGAGCGATGTGTCTCGTCCCCTGATCGCCCTGAGTGGCCTGTGCAAGACCTACGGTGGTGGCGAACAGCCTCTGGTGGAGGTGCTCCGGGGCATCTCGCTGGACATCCACGCCGGCGAATTTGTCGCCATCGTCGGTGCTTCGGGCTCGGGCAAGTCCACACTGATGCACATCCTGGGCTGCCTGGACCGGCCCACCTCTGGCCGCTACCTCTTCTCCGGGCAGGACGTGGCCGACTTCGACGCGGATCGCCTGGCCTGGCTGCGGCGTGAAGCCTTCGGCTTCGTCTTCCAGGGCTACCACCTGATCCCCAGCGAGACCGCCCGGGAGAACGTCGAAGTGCCCGCTGTCTATGCCGGCATGTGTGAGGCTGAGCGGTCGGCGCGAGCCACCGCCCTGCTCGAACGGCTCGGGCTCGGCTCGCGCCTGGACAACCGTCCCCGGCAGTTGTCCGGCGGCCAGCAGCAACGGGTGTCGATTGCCCGGGCCCTGGTCAATGGCGGGCGCATCATCCTGGCCGACGAGCCCACCGGCGCCCTCGACTCCCGCAGCGGGGCCGAGGTCATGACCCTGCTGGCGGAACTGGCGGAGGCCGGACACACCGTCATCCTGATCACCCACGACCACCGGGTGGCGGCCCAGGCCCGCCGGGTGATCGAGATCCAGGATGGACGGATCGTTGCCGATTCGGGCGTGCCGGCGCCTTCTGCCCAGGGCGAGACTCCACCGGAGCTGCCCGACGCGCCGCCGGGCAGGACGGGTGCCGGGATCTGGCGTGCCGAACTGCGCGAGGCCGCTCGCAGTGCCTGGCGTGGCATGCGCATGAACCGCGGGCGCACCGGGCTGACCCTGCTCGGCATCGTCATCGGTGTGGCATCGGTGATCGCCATGCTGGCCATCGGGGAAGGAGCGCGACAGAAGGTGGCCACCCAGATGGGCAGCATGGGTGCCACCATCATGTACATGGGCAGCCGTCCTCCCCCCAGCGGTGGCCCCGCCGGGGTTGTCACCGAGGAAGACCTCGCCGCCCTCGCGGCCCTGCCCGAGGTGGCCAGGGTGATGCCGGTGATTGGTGATCCGATCTCGGTCCGCCATGGCAACGTGGAGCGCAATCTGTACGTCTTCGCCGGCACCGCCGCCATGCCGCAAATGCACCACTGGCCCATTGCCGCCGGGCGTTTCTTCAGTGACCAGGAAGACCGTGATCTGGCGCCCCTGGTGGTGCTCGGCCACAAGGCGCGGGAGAACTTCTTCCCCGATGGGGCCGACCCCACCGGTCGGCATCTGCTGATCGGCACGGCCCCCTTCGAGGTGATCGGCGTGATGGCCGAGCGCGGTGCCGAGTCCGGCAGCCAGGACTACGACGATATGGTCTTCATCCCCTATCGCGCCGGTCGTGCCCGGGTCTATCGGGCCCAGACCCAGCCCGACTACACGGTCATCGAAGCCGCCGGGGCGGAGCAGGTGCTGGCGGCCGAGCAGGCCATCCGCCGGCTTCTGCTGGAGCGGCATGGGCGGGAGGATTTCGGCATCGGCAACGCCGCGGCCAAGCTGCAGGCCGAGATGGAGACCCGCGAGGCGATGACCATGATGCTGGGCCTGATTGCCGCCGTGTCCCTGGTGGTGGGGGGCATCGGCGTGATGAACGTGATGCTGATGACGGTGCGCGAGCGGACCAGGGAGATCGGCATCCGCATGGCCACCGGTGCTCGCCAGCGGGACATCCTGCGCCAGTTCCTGACCGAGTCGGTGTTGCTGACGGTGGTGGGCGGGGGGCTGGGGGTGGTGGCAGGGCTAGGTGTCGGGACGCTCCTCATCCTGTGGCAGGTGCCGGTGATCTTCTCGCTGAGTGCCATGCTCGGCGCCTTTGCCTGCGCCGTCATCACCGGCCTGCTGTTTGGCTATCTCCCCGCCCGCCAGGCTGCGCGCCTGGACCCGGTAGTGGCGCTGGCTGGCGAGTAGCGCGTGGCGGATCGAGAAGGGCACCTGGCGGTTGAGTGAATTCGACCCCACGGAACGCCCGGGCCCTTCCGTGGGGCAGGCCTCAGCTCAGCCGGAAGCGCCCGATGTCCTGCTCCAGACGTACCGCCAGGTCCTTCAGCTGCTGGGCGGTCCGGGCCGATGCCTGGGAGCTGACACTGTTGCTCTCGGCCATCTGGGCAATGCCTTCGACCTGCCGGGCGATCTCGGTGCTGGCGGCGCTCTGCTCGCCGAGGGCGTCGCTGATCTCGTTGATGGCATTGACGGTGCGCCCGGCTCCAGTGTGGATGAGCGCAATGGCGGTGCCGGCCTGGCTGGCCCGGTCGACGCCCTCACCGACCCGCTCGACACCTTCTTCCATGGCCAGCACGGCATGCTGGGCGCCTTCCTGGATGCCGCCGATCATGCTGGCGATTTCCTGGGTGGACTGGGTGGTGCGCTCGGCCAGCTTGCGCACTTCGTCGGCCACCACGGCAAAGCCACGCCCCTGTTCGCCAGCGCGGGCGGCTTCGATGGCGGCGTTGAGGGCCAGCAGGTTGGTCTGGTCGGCGATTTCCTTGATGGTGCCGACGATGGTCGAGATCTGGGAGGACTGGTCGCCGAGCTTGCGGATGATGCCGGCGGAGCGCTTCACCACCTCGGAGATGCGGCCGATGTCATCGACGGTCTGGCGCACCACTTCGCTGCCTTCGGTGGACAGCTGTCCGGCGTGGGTGGCTTCGGTCTGGGCATCGCGGGCGTTGGAGGCGATGTGGTTGATGCCGACCGTCATCTCTTCCACGGCGGCGGCCATGGCGCTGGCAGCGTCGCTCTGGTGGGCTGAACCCCGGGCCACGTCGCTGGAAGAGCTGGCCAGCTGATCGGCCGCAGCCGACAGGTCGTCGGCCGTCTTGCGAGCGCCCTGGAGCAGCTGGGAGATGGATTCGCCCATGCGGTTGAAGGCGCCGGCGACGCGCTGCAGCTCGTCGCGGGTAGCGAGTTCGACCTGCACGGTGAGGTCGCCGTCGGCCACCTTCTCGGCATTGCTGGCCAGGTTGGCCACGGCTCCGCCGATGGCCGAGGCGACGGCGGCGAGGAGGTAGGTGACCAGCACGGCGATACCGATGGCCGCGGCCGCCGACAGGGTGAAGGTGCGCATCAGGCGTGAGTCACGTTCTGCCAGCAGGCCTTCAAGTTCAGGGATGAAATGGTCGAAGGCGCCCTTGTAGAGGGCGTCGATGGTCGTGGTGGAGCGCTGCACCCACTCGGCTGCCGGGGTTTCGTAGCGGCTGGGGAGGATGTCATTGCGGGCCACGCCGGTCAGCCAGGTGAGGTGGGGGTCGGCTTCCTGCTTCAGGGCGGTGGTGCTGGCGACGATATCCGGATGGCCTTCGCTGGCGCGATGGAGTTTTTCAATGGCCTTCTGGTATTCGATTTCGGCGGTGGCCATCAGCACGGTCAGGTCTTCCTTTTCCTGATCACTGCCGGCCTTTTTGCTGAGCAACTGGTTGCCGGCCGCACGCATCTTGCCGATTTTCTCGATCAGCTCCGGCAGGGCATCGAAGGTTGCGTCGATCATGTAGAAGGAGCCGGCTTCGGGGTCGAGCAGCAGGTCGGATGCGGTGATCACCGCCCCGATGTGGGCCAGCAGCGCTTCAATCACCTTGTGGTGGGCGGCGCGGCTGGCGGCGGCGTCCAGGCTGCCACCGGTGAGAAGCAGGTTTTTCCAGTCCTTGCGCAGGCTGGCCAAGCCGGGGGCGGTGCCGCTGAGGGCGGGGGTGGCTGCCAGGGCCGAGTCGGCCTTGTCGAGCCAGCTGTCGGCCTGGGCCGCAGTTTCGTCGGCCCGGGCTTTCAGCTCGGGCTTGCCGGACAGCACGCTGACCATCTGGCCCCGGTGCTGCTGGATCATCTGCACGGCGTGCAGGGTGGGTACCAGAGCGGCTACGCCGGCCTGCTCGTTACGGGTGTGGCGGATTTCGCTCCACAGGGTGGTGCCCAGCGATCCGCCGAGGCTGGCCAGGGCGATGAGCACACAGAAGATGATGACGGCGAACTTGCCGCGGAAGCTCAAACGGTTGAGCAATGCCACAGCGGGGGCAAGGAGCATGTGCATGGGAATACCTGCTGACGTGTTGCAAGGGCTTGGTCCGCTCGGTGCGGGCCTTGCCTTATATCGGTCTTTGTTCGCCAAGATGTAGCGCTGAAGAGGCCGTATATTGGTGATTCGCGTGCCCCGCGGTGTTGATCAATGTTAATAACTGTAAATAAAGCTGTGTGCTCAGCGCGTCAGAAATGTGCTCCGGAGCAGGGTTTCAGCCTCGTGGTGGGGTAGGGGGCGTGAGAAGAAGTAGCCCTGGGTGAGAGGGCAGCCCATGTCTTGCAGCATGTTCACCTGGGCGGCACTCTCGGCACCTTCGGCGATCACCTCCAGGTGCAGGGCCTTGCCCAAATTGAGGATGGCCCGCACGATCTCGGCGCCCTCGACGGTATGGGCCATTGCGGCGATGAAGGACTGGTCGATCTTCAGGGTGTCGATGGGGAAGCGTTGCAGGTAGCTGAGGGACGAGTAGCCGGTGCCGAAGTCGTCCATGCTGATGCCGATGCCCATGGCGCGCAGTTGGGTCAGACGGCTCAGTGCCAGCTGGGCGTTGACCATGAGCACGCTCTCGGTGATCTCAAGCTTGAGGCAGGCAGGGGGCAGCCCGGTCTCTTCGAGCACGTCGGCTACCTGGCCGACCAGGCCTTCGTCGGAGAACTGGCGGGCTGAGAGGTTGACACTGATGCCCAGGCCGGCGAGGCGCACATCTGCGGTCTGCCATTGGCGCAGTTGGCGGCAGGCTTCGCGCAGGGCCCAGCGGCCAATGGGCAGGATCAGGCTGGTTTCCTCGGCAAGGGGAATGAACTCGGCGGGGGAGATGAGGCCACGGGTTTCGTGGGGCCAGCGGATCAGGGCTTCGAAGCTGCTGATCCGTCCGGTCTGCAACTCGATGACCGGCTGGTAGTGAAGTTCGAAGCCCTCGCGGTCGATGCTCCGGCGCAGGCTGCTTTCCATGTCCAGGGCTGCCACTGCCCGGTGGTGCATGTCCGCATCGAAGAGCGCGTAGCAGGCCTTGCCGTCGGCCTTGGCCCGGTACATGGCGGTGTCGGCATCGCGCAGCAGCTCGTCCGCGTGGTGGTACTCGGGCGTCGACAGGGCAATGCCGATGCTGCAGTTCATGAACAGCTCGTACCCGTCGATCAGGAAGGGCGTGGCGAAGTGGCGCTGGATGCGGTCGGCCACGCGGATGGCGTCGGTGGCGTTGTTGATGTCTTCCAGCAGCAGCACGAACTCGTCACCCCCCAGCCGGGCCAGGGTGTCGTGGGGCCGGCAGCACAGGCCCAGGCGGCGCCCGCATTCGATCAGCAGCTTGTCGCCGGTGGTGTGGCCGAGGCTGTCGTTCACGTTCTTGAAGCGATCCAGATCGAGGAAGAGCACAGCAAAGCGCCGCTCAGGCTGGCGCTGCATGTGTTCGATGGACTGGTGCAGGCGGTGGGTCACCAGGTTGCGGTTGGGGAGGCCGGTGAGGCCGTCATGCAGGGAGTCGCGGAGCAGGCGCTCCTCGGCCAGCTTGCGGGCGTGGATGTCGGTCTGGGAGCCGGCCATGCGCAGGGGCAGGCCGTCCCGGTCGCACACGGCCATGCCCCGGCACAGCATCCAGCGGTAGTCGCCATTCCGGGTGCGGATGCGGTACTCCACGTTGAGGGGGGCGCCGGAGAGGGTTTGCGGGTTGGCGAGCTGGGTACGGACGGTGGTGATGTCATCGGTGTGGATCAGGGCCAGCCAGGCTTCAGGGTCGTCGCCGATCTCGTCGTCGGCAAAGCCCAGCATGGACTTCCAGCGTGGCGAAAAGTAGGCCCGGCCGCGTTGCAGGTGCCAGTCCCACAGCCCGTCGTTGGCCCCGGCGGCGGCCAGGGCGTAGCGTTCCTCGCTTTCCCGCAGGGCCCGCTCGGCCTCCTTGCGTTCCATGGCGTAACGCATGGCACGCAGCAGCAGGTTGCTGTTCACCTCACCCTTGACCAGGTAGTCCTGGGCGCCGGTCTTGACCGCGTGCAGGGCCATCACCTCGTCGTCGGTGCCGGTGAGTACGATGATGGGCACCTGGGGGGCGTGGGCAAACATGGTGCAGAAGGTCTCGATGCCCAGGCTGTCAGGCAGGGACAGGTCGAGCAGCACCACGCCGATGTCGCCGCTGGAGAGCATGTCCAGCCCGGCCGACAGGCGGTCGGCCCGCCACAAGCGGAAGCTGTCCCCGTCGCTGTCGGCGAGCATCTCCTGGATCAGGCGGGCATCGCCGGGGTTGTCTTCGACCAGCAGTACATTGGAGTTGGCGCTGCTCATCCGCGGGCTCCGCAGGGCAGGGTGACCACGCTCAGCCAGAAGGCGTCGATGAGCTTCACCGCCTGGATGAAGCACTCGAAATCCACCGGTTTGGTGATGAAGCAGGCCGCCTGCAGCAGGTAGGCACGCTGTACGTCCTGCTCGGCCCGGGAGGTGGTGAGCACCACCACCGGGATGTGCAGCAGGGCCGGGTCGGCCTTGATGGCCGCCAGCACCTCGCCGCCGTCCATGCGCGGCAGGTTGAGGTCGAGGAGGATCAGGTCGGGCAGCGGCTTGCCGGCGTGGATGCCCTCCTGGCGCAGGTAGGCGAGGGCCTCGACCCCGTCCCGGGCGACGTCGAGGGGCGTGTCGACACGGTTGTCCTTGAAGGCTTCGATGGTCAGGCGCACGTCTCCGGGGTTGTCTTCGACGAGCAGGATGCGGATGGGGCGCTGGCGGTCAGGCATGGGGGGGCTCCTCCCGGTCGGGCAGGGTGAAACTGAAGCGGGCCCCGGCGCCGGGGGTGGAATGGAGCTCGATGTGCCCGCCGTGGCGCTCCACGATCTTCTTGCAGATGGCCAGCCCGATGCCGGTGCCCGGGTATTCGGCGGCGGTGTGCAGGCGCTGGAAGATCACGAAGATCCGCTCCGCGTAGCGCGGGTCGATGCCGATGCCGTCGTCCTGCACCCCGATGCACCAGGCTCCATCCTCGCGCCGGGCGTCGATGTGCACCCGCGGCGCCGGGCCCTGACGGAACTTGATGGCATTGCCGATCAGGTTCTGCAGCAGTTGCTCCATCTGGGTGGCGTCGGCGCAGACCACGGGCAGCGCGCCGACATCGATCTGTGCGCCGCTCTCCTCGATGGCCGAGCGCAGGTTGATCTGCACCTGGGCTACGCAGGCGGCCAGGTCCACCGGCTGGAAGCCCTTGCCCCGGCTGCCCACCCGGGAGAAGGCCAGCAGGTCGTTGATGAGGCGCTGCATGCGCAGGGCGCCATCCACGATGAAGCCCATGAACTCGTCGGCGTCCCCGTCCAGGCGGCTGCGGTAGCGCTTGCCGAGGAGCTGGGTGTAGCTGGCCACCATGCGCAGGGGCTCCTGCAGATCATGGGAGGCCACGGAGGCGAACTGTTCCAGGTCGGCGTTGGAGCGGGCCAGCTCCCGGGCCTGTTCAGCCAGGCGCTTCTCGGCACGACGCCGCTCCTGGATCTCCTGCTGCAGCTGGGCGTTGCGCTCTTCGAGCTCGGCGGTGCGTTCGCGCACGCGTCGCTCCAGCTCGTCGTGGGTGTCGCGGAGGGTCCGTTCGGCGGCGCGGCGCTCGGTGATGTCGCGCAGGATCACGGTGAACACCAGCCCCTCCGGCCCGCGGAACTTGGAGATCGAGGCCTCGGCGGGAAACTCGCTGCCGTCGTGCCGGCGTCCGTAGATCTCGCCCCGCTGGGCCATCATCCGCGAGGCCTCCGGCGCCGTCGAAAAATCCCGCACCTGGGTGCCGTGATGGGCGACGAAGCGTTCGGGAATGAGGAGGTCGAGGGGCTGGCCGATGATGTCTGCGGCGGCGTGGCCGAAAATGCGCTCGGCCCCCCGGTTGAACAGGGTGATGTGCTGGGATTCGTCGATGGAGATGATCGCGTCGTTGGCGCTGGCGAGGATCTGGTCGAAGCGCGGATCGGCACCACGCGTGCTCCGCGTGTTCCCTGCCGAGTCGGGCGGGGCGGAGGGCGAGGCGAGATGCGGGGGGGATTTCGCGCTCACGGGACACTCCGGGGAAGGGGTGCCCCAAGTCTGGCCGCTCGGGCCGGTGACTTCAACCCTGCGCTAAGTAGGGTTTCCGGCCCGGCGAAGGGGGCCGCGGCGGTCTTGTGGGGTCGAACTCACTCGACCCCACGGGAGAGGGCCGGGCCAGGGAGTTCCGGGAGGAGGCTGCCTGGCCCGGGTGGGGGCTTAGAAGCCGCCGCCGAAGCCGCCGCCGTGGTGGTCGGCCGGTGCTGCGGCGGGTTTGTCTTCCGGCAGTTCGGCCACGATGGCGTCGGTGGTGAGGATCAGCCCGGCTACCGAGGCGGCGTTCTGCAGGGCCGAGCGGGTCACCTTGGCGGGATCGAGCACGCCCTGTTCCACCAGGTCGCCGTAGCTGCCGTTGCCGGCGTTGTAGCCGAAGTTGCCGCTGCCCTCGATGACCTTGTTCACCACTACGGAGGCTTCGTCACCGGCATTGGTGACGATCTGGCGCAGGGGCTCTTCCACCGCGCGCAGCACGATCTTGATGCCTGCATCCTGCTCGTGGTTGTCGCCCTTGAGCTCGCTGATGGCCTTGCGGGCGCGCAGCAGGGCCACGCCGCCGCCGGGCACCACGCCTTCTTCCACTGCCGCGCGGGTGGCGTGCAGGGCGTCCTCGACGCGGGCCTTCTTCTCCTTCAGCTCCACCTCGGTGGCGGCGCCGACCTTGATCACCGCCACGCCACCGGCCAGCTTGGCCTTGCGCTCCTGCAGCTTCTCCCGGTCGTAGTCGGAGGTGGCCTCGGCGATCTGGGCGTCGATGGTGGCGACCCGGGCCTTGATGGCGTCGGCGCTGCCGAGGCCGTCCACCACGGTGGTGTTCTCCTTGCCCACCTCGATGCGCTTGGCCTGGCCCAGGTCTTCCAGGGTGGCCTTCTCCAGGGTCAGGCCGACTTCCTCGGCGATCACCTGGCCGCCGGTGAGCACGGCGATGTCTTCGAGAATGGCCTTGCGCCGGTCGCCAAAGCCCGGTGCCTTCACCGCCACCACCTTGAGGATGCCGCGGATGGTGTTGACCACCAGGGTCGCCAGGGCTTCGCCCTCCACGTCCTCGGCGATGATCAGCAGCGGGCGGTTGGCCTTGGCGACCTGCTCCAGGATGGGCAGCAGGTCGCGGATGCTGGAGATCTTCTTGTCGAAGAGCAGGATGAAGGGATCGTCGAGGGCGGCGATCTGCTTGTCGGCGTTGTTGATGAAGTAGGGCGACAGGTAGCCCCGGTCGAACTGCAGGCCTTCCACCACGTCTAGCTCGTTGTTGAGGCTCTTGCCGTCTTCCACCGTGATCACGCCCGACTTGCCGACCCGGTCGATGGCGTCGGCGATGATCTGCCCGATGTCGGCGTCGGAGTTGGCGGAGATGGAGCCCACCTGGGCGATCTCCTTGCTGGTGGTGGTGGGGCGGGCAATGTTGCGGATCTCGGCGACGATGGCCACCACTGCCTTGTCGATGCCGCGCTTCAGGTCGGTGGGGTTGTAGCCGGCGGCCACGTACTTGAAACCTTCGCGGACGATGGCCTGGGCCAGCACGGTGGCCGTGGTGGTGCCGTCGCCGGCATTGTCGGAGGTCTTCGAGGCGACCTCCTTCACCAACTGGGCGCCGATGTTCTCGTACTTGTCCTTGAGCTCGATCTCCTTGGCGACGGACACGCCGTCCTTGGTCACCGTGGGAGCGCCGAAGCTGCGCTCCAGCACCACGTTGCGGCCTTTCGGGCCGAGGGTCACCTTGACCGCGTCGGCGAGGATATTCACACCGGTGACGATGCGGGCGCGGGCGTCATCACCAAACAGCACTTTCTTTGCAGGCATTCAAATGGCTCCTGGATTCTTGTTTGTATTGGATGGAAGGGGTTCGCCGGGCGGCTCAGTTCTCGATGATGGCGATGACGTCTTCTTCGCGCAGCACCAGCACTTCATTGCCGTCCACCTTGATGGCCTGGCCGGTGTACTTGCCGAACAGCACCCGGTCGCCGGCCTTGACGGCCAGGGGGCGCAGCTCGCCGCTGGCGAGGAGTTTGCCGGGGCCGACGGCCAGCACCTGGCCCTGGTCGGGCTTCTCGCCGGCGCTGTCAGGGATGACGATGCCGCTGGCGGTGCTGCGCTCCGCATCGGTGCGTTTGACGATGATCCGGTCGTAGAGCGGACGAATTGCCATGTTTCATTACTCCATTGCAGGTTGGGCGATCGATGGGCCGGGGCTGCCGGCCTCGATTCCTCCATCGCAAGGGCAATGCCAGCACTCGACGGGCTTGATTGCTAACAACTTTCTCGGAGCCGCCAGTATTCCCGGTGGCTGGAAATCAACACTTGGCGGTGCATTGCTGGTGATTGCCCAGCAAAAGGCTTTTTCAGTTATTTCAATAGCTTGGAAGAATTCGTGGAATGCCGGCTATTTCATTCCGGCGTGGAATGCATATCGGAACAATTTGGTTTGGTGCGCTGCATCGGGCCCACACACTGCATTCCGTCAGCGCCATCGGCGCATTCATGAAATGGAGCTTTCCCATGCAGGCCGTCATCGTCGGTGCGGATCGCATCGAGGGCATCCGCAGCGAAATCCTCAGGGTGGCCGACCAGTTCGGCATCAAGGATATCGACCATTGGACCGGTCGCAAGGCGTCCGAAAACCGGCGCCAGTTGTCGCGGCGCACCGGGCTGGTGGTGTTCATGTGCGACCGGGCCAATCACATGCTGATGCGCAACGTGCGCAAGCAGGCCGAGGATCTGGGCATCCCCATGGTGTTCTGCCGTCATTCGGCTACCGAGGTGCGGGAGCGTCTGGATGAGCTGGGTTGCAGCCGCTGCGCCAGCAGCGGCCGGGCCGAGCTGAGGCGCAAGTCCTGAGCGGGCGCCGCTTCCCGGGTGGCAATTGCCCTTACGTCACCTGAAAAGCATTGCAGGCGGGGGCTGCATAGCAATGAAGAATTGATTGGTTTTGGGGGCGATGGGCCGGCGCTAAAGTCGGTCCATCGCTGTTTCTGCTGCAAGGCATCATGTCCCAGACCGTTTCCCTTTCCTCATTTCCGGCCCCCGCCATCGAGTTGCGCGGGGTGTCCCGCCGTTTTGCCGATCCGGGCGGGCGTCTGGTGGGGGTGCTCCCCACCAGCCTGCGCATCGCCACCGGCGAGATCCACGGCATCATCGGCTTCTCGGGCGCCGGCAAATCCACCCTGCTGCGCATCGTCAACCTGCTGGAGCGTCCCGACGCGGGCGAGGTCATCGTCCATGGGGAGGATCTGACCCGCCTCTCCGCCGCCGGCCTGCGCCGTGCACGGCACCGCATCGGCATGATCTTCCAGCACTTCAATCTGCTGCATAACCAGACCGTCGCCGACAACGTGGCCCTGCCCATGCGCATCGCCGGTGAAAGCCCGGCGCGCATCCGCGAGCGGGTGAAGGTGTGCCTGGATTTCGTGGGCCTGGCCGAAAAGGCCGACGTCTATCCCGGGCGTCTGTCCGGTGGCCAGAAGCAGCGCGTCGCCATCGCCCGCGCCCTGGCGCCGGAACCCCATGTACTGCTGGCCGATGAGCCCACCTCGGCCCTCGACCCGCGCACCACCCTCGACCTGCTCGGCGTGCTGGCCGACGCCAACCGGAAGTTCGGCGTCAGCATCCTGCTGGTCAGCCACGAGATGGAGGTCATCCGCCGCCTGTGCCACCGGGTGTCGGTGATGGAGGCCGGGCGCATCGTCGAGCAGCTCAACATTGCCGACGGGCGCATCCCTGAAGGCTCGCGCCTGGCCAGCTGGCTCAGCGACTTCGGTGCAGGCCCGGCGGCCAGCCCGTCACCTTCCGGCCGGCCCGACGCCGACTCCGGCCACCACTTTGCTCTGGAGGCCGCCCATGCCTGAAACCACGTCCCTCTTTGATACCCTCAACGAGCTGCTGCCCGAGATCCTCAAGGCCACCGGAGAGACCTTGCTGATGATGGCCATCTGCCTGTCGGCGGCCATCGTCGTCGGTGGCGCGCTGGGTCTGCTGGTCTTCCTGACCAGCCGGGGCCAGTCGCTGGAGCGCTTCCGCAGCTTCAATCTGGTGGCCAACGGGCTCATCAACGTGGTGCGGAGCTTCCCCTTCATCATCCTGCTGGTAGCCATCTCGCCCTTCACCCGGGTGATCGCCGGTACGTCCATCGGCCCCCTGGCGGCCAGCGTGCCCCTGTCCATTGCGGCGATCTTCTACTTTGCCCGGCTCATCGAGCAGACCCTGCGCGACGTGCCCCGGGGCGTCATCGAGGCCGCCGAGGCCATGGGCGCCTCGCCCGTCCAGATCGTCCGCCACGTGCTGCTGGTGGAGGCCCGTTCCGGCCTGGTGCTGGCGGTTACGGTGCTGGCGGTGAGCTTTCTGTCCTACTCGGCGGTGGCCGGGGTGGTGGGCGGCGGCGGCATCGGCGACCTGGCCATCCGCTACGGCTATTACCGCTTCCAGACCGACGTCATGCTCATCACCATCGTGTTGCTGGTGGTGCTGGTGCAGAGCATCCAGTTTCTTGGCCAGTGGGCAGCCCGCCACGTGGACAAGCGTTGAACCCCCTAAAACAAGACCACAACCCGAATCGTTCCAGGAGAACATCACCATGAAATCCCGTCGCCATTTCGCCCTGCGCCTCTTGTCCGTCGCCGGCCTCGTCGCCACCATCGGCCTGGGGGCCGCCACCGCCCAGGCCCAGGAAAAGAAGACCCTGACCCTCGGCGCCACCGCCGGCTCCAACTTCGATCAGCTCAAGCTCGGCATCAAGCCCGTGCTCGAAAAGAAGGGCTACACCGTCAAGCTCGTCGAGTTCAACGACTACGTGCAGCCCAACCTGGCCCTGGCCCAGGGCTCCCTGGATGCCAACCTGTTCCAGCACATCATCTATCTGAAGAAGTTCAGCGCCGACAAGGGCCTGAACCTGGTGGACATCACCAAGGCGCCCATCGCCCCCCTGGGCCTCTACTCCAAGAAGCGCAAGAGCCTCAACGAGGTGAAAGACGGCGACCGCATCACCCTGCCGAATGACCCGAGCAACCTGGCCCGGGCCCTGGTCTTCCTGGAGCAGCTCAAGCTCGTCAAGGTGAAGGCCGGCGTCGACCCCCTGAAGGCCACCGAGAAGGACGTGGCCGAGAACCCCCGCAAGCTGGTGCTCACCCCCATTGAGGCTGCCCAGCTGCCGCGCACCCTGGACGACGCCGAGTTCGCCCTGATCAACGGCAACTTCGCCATCTCCTCCGGCCTCAAGCTCACCGAAGCCGTGGCCCTGGAGAAGACCCCCGACCACTACCTGAACGTGGTGGCGGTGAAGACCGGCGACAAGGACAAGCCCTGGGCCAAGGACATCGCCGCGGCGTTCCACACCCCGGAATACCGCGCCGCCCTGGACAAGCACTTTGCGGGTTATGCCCGCCCGGCCTTCCTGCAGTGACCCTTAGAGAACGTTGATCGGCGGGCACCGCTTTTCCCGTGGGGTCGAATTCATTCGACCTCCTCACGGGGATGAGCGACAGGCCCATGGCCATAGTCCGAGGTCGAATAAATTCGACCCCACGACACTTCGATCACTGCTCCGCACCAAGGAACACCCATGACCACCGCCCACCGCCCCTACTGGGACGAAGCCCTGGAAACCCAGCCCCGCGCCGACTGGGACGCCCTCAAGCTGCAGCTGCTGCAGAAGCATCTGCACCACGCCTATCACCACTCGCCGTATTACCGGGCCAGCTTTGATGCGGCCGGGGTGCATCCGGAAGAGGTGCGCAGCCTGGACGACATCCGGCGCTTCCCCTTCATCAACAAGCAGACCCTGCGGGAGCGCCAGCTCGCCGTGCCGCCCTTCGGCGACCTGGTGGCGGTGCCCGAGCGGGACATTGTGTACATCTCCGCCTCCAGCGGCTCCACCGGCGTGCCCACCGCCTCGCCCTTCTCGGCCACCGACTTCGACGAATGGATCGACTACGAGGCGCGCCAGTTCTGGAGCTCCGGCCTGCGCCCGGAAGACCGCTACGCCCACTCGCTGAACTTCTCCCTGTTCGTCGGCGGGCCCTGCGTGCTGGGCGCCCAGAAGCTCGGCGCCTTGTCCATCCACGCCGGCACCGTGCCGTCGGAGCGCCTGCTGGCCATCCTGCGCCAGTTCCAGGTCACTGCCATCTGGACCACCCCGTCCTACGCCTGGTACCTGGGCGAAACGGCGATCAAGGAAGGCATCGACCTGCGCAAGGATCTGGCCGTGCGCCGCATCTTCGTGGCCGGCGAGCCCGGTGGCTCGATCCCCGAGACCCGCCAGCGCATCGAGGACCTGTGGGGTGCCTCGGTGTATGACTACTACGGCCTGTCCGACATCTTTGGCTCCTGCGCCGGCATGTGCGAGGAGAAGGATGGCCTGCACTGGGCCGAGGACCACATTCTGGTCGAAGTGCTGCACCCCGACACCAACGAACCGGTGGAGGAGGGTGGCCGCGGCGAGATGGTGCTCACCACCCTCAAGAAAACCGCCCGGCCCATGGTGCGCTTCCGTACCGGCGACATCGTGTCCTTCACCTCCGAACCCTGCGGCTGCGGACGCACCTCCATCCGCCTGCAAGGGGTGCATGGGCGCCTGGACGACATGCTCATCATCAAGGGGGCCAACCTCTTTCCCAGTGACGTGGAAGCCATCGCCCGGCGTGACCACGATTTCACCGGCGAATACCGCCTGATCGTCGAGCGGGAGAACCACCTGGACCGCCTCACCGTGGAGCTGGAGAGCAGCCCGGCCTTTGCCGGCAGCGACGAGGAGCTGGCCCACCGCTTCGGCCGCCAGCTCAAGTCCATTACCGGCGTCAGCGCAGTGGTGAGCATCCTGCCCGCCGATACCCTGCCCCGCGCCACCCACAAGGCCAAGCGTGTGGAAGACCGGCGCAGCGGCGTGTGGGGCTGAGATATCCCCGAAACCCGCGGGCGGCGGACGCCGCCCCGACACAATTCATAGGAGCATCGCCATGACCGACCGCAAAGCCGCCTACCGCTTCGAAACCCTGCAGGTCCATGCCGGCCAGCAGCCGGCGCCCGGCACCAATGCCCGCGCCGTGCCCATCTACCAGACCACCTCCTACACCTTCAACGACGCCGACCATGGCGCGCGCCTGTTTGCGCTGAAGGAGTTCGGCAACATCTACACCCGCATCATGAACCCCACCACCGACGTCTTCGAGCAGCGCATCGCAGCCCTCGAAGGCGGGGTGGCGGCGGTGGCCACCAGCTCCGGCCAGGCCGCCCAGTTCCTGGCCATCACCACCATTGCCCAGGCCGGCGACAACATCGTGTCCACCAGCTACGTGTATGGCGGCACCTACAACCAGTTCAAGGTCACCCTGCCGCGTCTGGGCATCAAGGTGAAGTTCGTCGAGGGCGATGACCCGGAGGACTTCCGCAAGGCCATCGACGCCAACACCAAGGCCATCTTCGTGGAGACCATCGGCAACCCGCGCTTCAACATCCCGGATTTCGAGGCGCTGGCACGCATCGCCCATGAAGCCGGCATTCCGCTGATCGTGGATAACACCTTCGGCGCCGGCGGCTACATCGCCCGGCCCATCGACCACGGCGCCGACATCGTCGTCGAATCCGCCACCAAGTGGATCGGCGGCCACGGCACCTCGGTGGGCGGCGTGGTGATCGACGCCGGCAAGTTCAACTGGGGCAACGGCAAGTTCCCGCTGTTCACCGACCCGGCGCCGGGCTACCACGGGCTCAATTTCTGGGAAGTTTTCGGTAGCGGCGGCCCCTTTGGCAACATCGCCTTCGCCATCCGCGCCCGGGTCGAAGGCCTGCGCGACATCGGCCCCAGCCTGTCGCCCTTCAACGCCTTCCAGCTGCTGCAGGGTGTCGAGACCCTTTCCCTGCGCGTCCAGCGCCACCTGGACAACACCCTTGAGCTGGCCCGCTGGCTCAAGGCCCACCCCCAGGTGGCATGGGTCGAGTACAACGGCCTCGAAGACAGCCCCTACCATGCGCTGGCAACGAAGTACCTGCGCAACGGCTTCGGTGCGGTGCTCAACTTCGGCATCAAGGGGGGCGCCAACGCCGCCCGGACCTTCATCGACAACGTGGAGCTGGCCAGCCACCTGGCCAACGTGGGCGATGCCAAGACCCTGGTCATCAACCCGGCCTCCACCACCCACCAGCAGCTCTCCGAAGCCGAGCAGAAGAGCGCCGGCGTGCGCCCCGATCTGATCCGCGTGTCGGTGGGCATCGAGCACATCGACGACATCAAGGCCGACTTCGACCACGCCCTGCGTCGGGCCGGCCTCGACGTGGCGGCCTGAGGCGCCTGGTGTTGCCATGAGCCTTTCCCGCCGTCTCTCCGGGCACACCCGTCTGTTCACCGCCGGCAAGCCCCTGGCCCTGGAGTCCGGGGGCAGCCTGCCCGGGCTGCAGCTGGCCTTCCGCACCTGGGGTCGTCTCAATACCCGGGGTGACAACGCCGTCATCGTGTGCCACGCCCTCACCGGCACGGCCGACGCCGATGCCTGGTGGGCGCCCCTGTTCGGGCCGGGCCGGGCCCTCGATCCGGCGCAACACTTCATCGTCTGCAGCAACGCCCTGGGGAGCTGCTACGGCAGCACCGGCCCCACCTCACCCGCCCCGGACGGGCGTCCGTGGGGGGCGCGCTTTCCCGCCATCACCATCCGCGATCAGGTGCAGGCCCAGATCAGCCTGGCCGAGGCCCTGGGCATCCGTCGTATCCGTTTCGTGATCGGTGGGTCCATGGGTGGGCTGCAGGCGCTGGAGTGGGCCCTGCTCGATCCCGACCGGGTGGAGGCGGTGGCCTGCATCGCCGCCTCGGGCAAGCACTCGGCCTGGTGCATGGCCTGGAGCGAGGCCCAGCGCCTGGCCCTGGCCGGCGACCCGCGCTACCGCGATGGCGACTACGACCCCGCCGACCCACCCCTGGCCGGGCTGGCGGCGGCCAGGGCCATGGCCATGGTCAGCTACCGCAGCCCTGTCTCCCTGGGCCGGCGTTTCGGACGCAGCCTGGGTGGGGAGGTCTTTGGCGCCCATGCAAGCACCCCGGGCGACTACGCCGTGCGGGGCTGGCTGCGCCACCACGGCGAGGCCCTGATCCGGCGCTTCGACCCCCACAGCTACCGCGTGCTGCTGGATGCCATGGACAGCCATGACCTGGGGCGCGGGCGTGGCGGCTGCGCCACCGCCCTGGGGCGAATCCATCAGCCCGTGTTGGTGGGCTCCATCCCGTCGGACGCCCTGTACGTCCCCGAGGACCAGCTCTACCTGGCCAGCCAGCTCATGCGGGCACAGCTCGTCGCCATCGATTCGGAACACGGCCACGACGGCTTCCTGATCGACGCGGCGCGCTTCGAGCCCGCCCTGCGCCGCTTTCTGGCCGAGTTTGTGCCTGCAGCCCCGGCTGCCTTCCCGGGGCCGGCCCTCCGGCCGATCTACCACTGAGGCCTGTGCCATGAGCGGACAAACCATGCGGTCCCGTCCGGGCCGCCGCCGTCCCGCTTTGGGGGCGGCGGTGCTGTGCGGGGCGCTGCTGGGCAATCTGCTCGACGATGGGGCCAGCCTGCTCGGCGAGCTGTCCGGCGGCAGCCCCCAGTCGATTTTTGCGTCCCGCGGCAGCCTGGAGCGGGTGCTCGAACGCCTGGCCGCCATGCGTGACAGTGCCCTGGCCATGCCGGCAGAGCAGCGCCGTGCCATGCCCGGCATCGACTGGCAGGCCTGGGAGAGCCTGCCCCTGCAGGCGGCCAGCGGCCCCACCCGGGAATGGCGGGAGCGCCTGTGGCGGCTCGTCATCGAGCTGGTGCCGGCCACCGTGGAGGAGGCCCGCCGCCACCAGGCTCATCCCGGCGGCTGAGACCCGTGGCCTGCCGCGATCAGGGCAGCCCCTGCTGACGATCCAGCAGCTGCCTGCTGGCTGACCAGCACCGTGCCGCCGCCCGGGGTTCTCCTCAGAAGCCGCAGTCCGCGCAATACCGCCTTTAAATCAGGGTTTTCCCCCCACCCCATGTCTTTTTTCCCGGCGTGGGTACGCTTATTGCCCTTTTCGCCCCCAGTGCCCTTTCCGGCCATTCCTTCATTCACAAGGGGGTTCCATGTCTTTTCCGCTCCGTCCTGTCGTCGGCGCCACTGCCGTCCTTTCTTTGCTGGCGGCGCTGCCCGTCCAGGCCCAGACCCTGCAATCCGCCGCGCGTGCCCTGGATGCCGCCGGCACCCGCAGCCTTCAGCTCAGCGGCAGCGGCAGCTGGTTCCAGTTCGGGCAGGCTCCCGACCCCAGCCTGCCCTGGCCGCGCTTCGAGGTGAGCCGTTATGTGGCCGACATCGATTACGAGAAGGGCAGCGCTAGGGTCCAGATCAACCGCATCCAGGCCCTGGAGGCTGGCCGCGAGCGCCCGGTGCCGGTGGAGCAGAAGGTGGACCAGTACGTCAGCGGCCCGGTGGCCTGGAACCTGCCGGTCGTTGCTACGGGTGGCGCGCCGGCTGCTCCGGTGCCGCAGTTGGCCGCTGTGGCCGAACGGAGCGCCGAGATCCTGTCCACCCCCCAGGGCTTCCTGCGCGCAGCCCTGGCCAGCAAGGCCCGCCCGCGGCCCCTGAAGGGAGGCGGCAGCGAGGTGGTCTACACCGTCGGCGGCAAATACCGCTTCGTCGGGCACATCAATGAGC
>NZ_JAQVCN010000022.1 GCF_028689785.1 Zoogloea sp.
CGTGGCAAAAACGGGGCAACACCGCAGGGAAAGGCTGTGTTTGCTCAGCGAAATTGAACCGAATTTGGTCGCGATCATCGTTGCGCGGCGGGATTCATTGAAAACCTCGGGTTATTCGAGGTGCCCAGAGTGAGACGTGACCAGCTCTGCCACGCCGCGATGCAATTCTGCAGGGCCGGGCGAACGTGGGAAGGGTGGTGGAAGCCCTATTGCATGATGCACAACATCCAGAAGCTGGTGCACCATGGTTATGGGGAACGAAACGGAGAAAGGGGCCAGGGATGCCCTTGAAAGCATGAATGCGGCGAGAAGGAACGGCGAGCGTCGGGCCTCTTGCAACTACCGGAGCTGATCTATGGGCGCGAAGACTTGGATGCTCGTACTTGCGGATTCAAGTGCACGTGAGGCACTCGCAGCTAAGCCTTCCCTTGATCGGGAGGCGACCTCGAAGCTCGCAGCTGCCTTGTTTCCTGGCGAGAGACTCGAACCGATTGGGGATGGCAATCTTTCCTATACATGCCCACCTGGCGACGAACTTCACATCGGCTGCTTTCCGGGTGTCTCGGTTATCGCGGCGAAGGAGTTTGGCATCGATTATCCGTCTAAGCTGCCGCAGAAGTTCATAGCTGCCGCTGGCAAGGGGGTTATCACGCTTCATGCCATGCACAGCGTCGTTGATTGGTTTGCGTATGCAATATGGGTTAACGGAAGGTTGGTGCGCTCCCTCAGCCTGTCTCCGGACGATGGCATCATGGAAGACCTCGGGCAGCGCTTGCCTTTCGAGGAGGCCTACTGGTCCGGTGAGCACCCTGCCGTTGAGGCGGACGAAGAGATGGACGCCTATCCGTTTCCGTTTCATCCTCTCGAGCTCGGAGAGGAAGCGCTGAAGGACCGCTTTGGCTACCAGCTTGAGGGGTTCATTGATCCTTCCCTGCTTGAGCCTGAGTCAATTCCGCTGGTGCGCTACAAACGCTCTCGGTCACCATGGTGGAAGTTTTGGTGACGAGGCCCAATCCGATAAGGGCTGGTTCCTGACCGGTTCTCTCCAAACCACCCGGCATGCGGGTCCGCGCCGGGCGCCAATCATCTCTACGTCAGACATCTCAACAGGAGCCCCCGTGAACGGCCCGAGCGCACTAGACAAGCACCCTATGGCGGGTTTCCCGCAGGTATGCTTCATCAAGAACACCGTTGCAAATCCGAATATCATCATCGGGGATTACACCTACTACGACGATCCGGAAGATTCTGAGAACTTTGAACGAAATGTTCTTTACCATTTTCCGTTCATTGGTGATCGTCTTGTCATCGGAAAGTTCTGCGCGATAGCCCGTGGCGTCAAGTTCATCATGAACGGAGCAAACCATAAGACTTCCGGCATCTCCACCTACCCATTTCAGATTTTTGGAAACGGGTGGGAGAAGGTCATGCCTCAGCCCGGTGACCTTCCGTACAAAGGTGATACCGTTGTTGGAAACGATGTCTGGATAGGGTATGACTGTCTTATTATGCCCGGCGTAAAGATCGTCAATGGCGCGATCATTTCCTCGCGTTCCGTGGTCGTTGCCGATGTGCCTCCGTACTCCGTCGTCGGAGGCAATCCAGCAAAGGTAATCAAGGAACGCTTTTCGCAAGAAGCCGTATTGGCGCTTGAGGCGATTGCATGGTGGGACTGGCCAATTGAGAGGATTTCAAGGCACTTGGCCGTTATTGTGTCCGCAGACATTGAAGCCCTGAAGGCGTGTTCCCGCGTCTGACAATGAAAAGCACGCCGAGGCCGGTTTTCCTTGCTTCATGTTGCCCCTGCTGAAACTCAAACAACCCCGGCGTACTCTCCCTGGACACCCGCAAGCACATCAACGTGGCCGGGATGAGGGAAACCCGCAAGGCTGCGTAGTGAGTTGGTCGCGAACAGCAGGTAGCTGGAAGTCTTGTGCTTGTCCGTAAGGCCATCGACCCACAGTAGAGCAGATTGTGGCCTGCCTTACACCGCCTCCAGCGCGAGCAGCTCAGCCACCGTCTGCCTTCGTCGAATAAGCCGGGGCTCACCGTTTTCCATCAGCACTTCGGCAATCAGCGGGCGCGCGTTGTAGTTCGATGACATGGAGGCGCCATACGCACCGGTGTCGTGCAACACCAGCAGGTCTCCCACCTGCGCCTGCGGCAAGGACCGGTGCAACACCACGCCACCGTCTCCTTGAGTAAACACATCTCCCGACTCGCACAGAGGTCCGGCAACCACCGTGTCAAACTGCAGGCCATTAACCGCTGTGCCATCAGAGTGGATCAACTCCATGCCGTGGTAGGCGCCGTATAGGGCCGGGCGAACCAGATCACTGAAGCCCGCGTCCACCAACACAAAATGGTTGGCGCCCTGTTGCTTCGTGGCACGTACCTCGGTGACCAGCACGCCGGACTCGGCCATTAAATAACGGCCCGGTTCTATTTCCAGTTTCACTGGGTGCTCCAGCAGTTGTTCCACGGCACAGCGCACTGCATCCCATAATGCAAAGTAGTGCGCCGTATCAATCGTGAGTTCACCGGCCTGGTAAGGAACGGACAGACCGCCACCCGCGGAGATGGCGTGCAGGTCCAAACCCTGCGCATTCACTACCTCTACCAGCTTCAGCATGGCACCGCACACTTCCTGCAAGTGCGCGTAGTCCACGCCTGAGCCGATGTGCAGGTGAAGGCCCTGCAAGGCCAGGCCGTTGGACTTGATCTTTTCGCAGGCGTGTACGAGGTCGCCATGCCAGATGCCATGCTTGCTATGCTCGCCACCGGTATTTGTTTTCTTGGAATGGCCATGCCCGAAACCCGGGTTGATGCGTAGCCACACCGGGTGCCCCGGGCTGACCGCACCCAATTGGTCCAGCATGTCCATGGAGCCGCAGTTCACGGGAATATTGAGTTCCACCACGCGCGCAAGCGTAGCGCGGTCCAGCAGGTCAGCCGTGAACACGATGTCTGCGTGCCCGTTGTGCAAGCCCGGCGTAAAACCACCAGCCAACGCGCGTTCGATTTCACCCAAAGATACCGAGTCCACCACTGCGCCCTGACGCTTCATGAGGCGAAGGATGTGTGTATTGGAGTTGGCTTTCTGGGCGAAACGCACTACGTCAAACAACCGCAGAGCGGCTATCTGGCGCGTAATGGTGTCGGCATCGTAGATCCACAGCGGGGTACCGAACTGCTGGGCCAAAGGAGCGAGGGTAGCGGGGGTGAAAGGGTTCATGGGTGGATGGTCCCCTTCATGGTCAATTCAATCAATGCTATTCTTTTTGGCTAGCTATTCAATATTGATATGAATTTAACTCATCGCCAGCTGACAATGTTTCGCGCCATCATGCTGCACGGCAACCTGGGGCGTGCAGCTGACGCGTGCGCGTCAAGCCAGCCCACTTTGAGTCGCGAGCTGGGTCGTCTGGAGCAGTTGCTGGGGTTTAACCTTTTTGACCGGGTGCGGGGCCGATTACGACCTACCGTGCGGGCACTTGCGCTGATGCAGGAAGTAGAGCGCTCGTTTATAGGCTTGGAACAGATCGCAGCGCGCGCCAGCGAATTGCGCACGCAAGTGACGGGTCGCTTGCGCATTGCGTGTTTGCCGGCATTGGCTCATGCCTTGGTACCCCGCGCACTGGTATATCTCTCACAAGCACATCCTGAACTAGGCGTCAGCGTGCATCCCTTGGAGTCGCCCTGGCTGGAGCAAGCCATGAGTGAGCAGCGCTTTGACCTGGGACTGAGTGAAACCCAGGAGGCACCCGTTGGAGTTGCCTTGCAGCCCTTACTGAAAGTCAATGAAGTGGCTGTGTTGCCACGTGATCACAACCTGTGCCGCAAGGCGCGACTGCAACCACGGGACTTTACAGGCGAGCGCTTCATCAGTCTCGCGGTTGGCGACCCGTATCGAACCGCCATTGATGCGATGTTCGAAGAGGCTAAAGTCCATCGCGCAACCCTGCTTGAAACCACGAGCGCAGTGGCCGTCTGCGCCATGGTGCGTCAGGGCCTGGGCGTTGCCATCGTAAACCCGTTCACTGCACTGGAACTCAGCGGACCGGACCTAGTAGTTCGGCCGCTTACTGTTGCCATCGGCTACCAGGTGAATATGCTTCTTCCGGAAATCGCAGCTCCGCACCCCCTGCAGGGCGTTCTCGCAGACACCGTCCGCCAAACCTGTGCCGCCTTGAACCAACATCACTCGCTGTGAGCTCCATAGCTGGCCGCCATGATCTGCATGCTTAGACCATGCTGTTCGAGCAAGTGGCGAAACCGCAGAATGGTCGATTCATCAGGCAAGCGGCTGGCGCCCGGGTCAAGGTGCGCGAACTCGCAATACAGCGACACATCGTGCAGCGCCTCTTTCATCGCCGGATCACTCAGTCCAAACCACTGCTGTAAGAAATGAATGTGCAGCATGGTTTCAACTGCAAATGACGGGTGTCCGCCTTTGGCTCCAGCCACTGGCGAATGGGCGTAATCAATGCCACCAATTCGGTCCACGGAGCCATCAGGTTCATCTTGTCGAGGAACACGCGTTTGCTTAAAATGCAAATGGAATTGCTGATCGAAGTGCACAAAAATGCTGTGCTCATGCTGGCCTATCCTCACGATGTTGTGCAGAATCGCGCCCTCATGAGAGAGGGCGTGAGATCACACAGTAAATCTTGCGAGGGCGGAGAGGGCTTTCTCCGCGGAGCGGCTTCGTCCAACTGGGCGGTCAAGCGGACGCCAACAAGGGTCATGGCTTCGCCATTGTCTTGGCCCTTGTTGGTGCCCTTCAGTCGTTGCGCTCCTTCTGGCGCCGCTTACCTTGGGCGTTATCTCTATCAGTAACTGCGAGGTTCTTATGGAAATTCCACGCCAACTTTTTTGCTGCATTGCTACAACTCTATCCATTATTAGCTTGACAGCAGGCAATGCTGCAGCAGAACCAACAGTAGAGCAAATGCAACAGATCATGCAAAGAAGTGCAATCCCTGCGTGGCAAAAGGCAACTGTCCAAGTTAGAGGTCTTAGATCAAATCCCCCTGACTCCGATGCAGCTGAAACATGGAAGGCTCTAGATTCTGAGACCAATGTAGCGACTGGAAAGGCTCCATTGGAGAGGGCGACCACGCCGAAGGACGGGAAAGATATGTTCATCCTGTCAACTTGGCTTCGGTGGCGCATTCTCTCCGAGAATGCAGATCCAAGATATTCCTATGCCTACGCCTCCAATCTTCACTACATGAGAGACGGAAAGGGTGATTTTAAAAGGGAGGCTGCAGTTTTTCTTTTCCATGCGAGGGTCGCACTCTCAATTGATGGTGCACGCTGCGTAGATCAAGCAAGTCCACAGAGCATTGCTCTGGGATTCGAGCAACAGAAATATATTCAGCCGCTCATTGAGCAGCTCGCTCTTATGTCCAAGAATGAGAAAGCTGCAGCCATGCTTGAGGCGGTGGCGTTAGAGGAAATGAGAGGCGAGCGTCCGTTGCTTGGTGCTTTGTGTACAAGGGGTGCCAGAGCAATGCAGAAGGCGATTGTATCTAGCCGCCAAATAGAAGAAGTGGACCCGTCTGGTCGTCGTGCCTCGCAGTTGCTTGGGAAAACGTATTCCGTTGATGTTTCGGGGATAGAGCCGGAAGTTATTTCTGAAGCGCAGTGGCGGAAGAGGCGAAGGGAGATTATTGATTCTTTTGTCAGGAGTGCCGTTGGGTTGCTGTAAAAACGAACCTGCCTGTCTTGCCCATGCCCCCCGGAACCCTAGGCAGAGCAACGATGAGCTGTATTGACCGAGAGAAATTCTGCACGGGTCATCCCGATAACGCGAATGCCCTATCAGGCCCTGGATATGGAGACACCTGCTGAGGCATTCGTGAGCAACCTATCCACGACGCTCTGCAGGCTTTTTGCACAGCGTTCCGGGGTGTGATTGTTTGGAAGGATGGGAAGAAGGGTCAGCAGAGGCATGTTCCAGTTCCGGGAAACAACATGCAGTATCTCTCTGCTGCCGCGGCTATAGTTCTCCTTGAAGAAATCTATGTCAGTAGCGCCACTGTCCTTGCCGTTCTTGCACGCGACCATGCCGGCGTAGAACTTCTTGAGGCTATATAGATTCAGGCTTTCCACGCTCCCCTCCGGTTTGGGCGTCGTGTGACCAAGCGTGAGGATGGACTCTGCATCCAGGTAGTTGGCATCTTCAGGCGGGACTGCGTGCCGGTATTTCCTGATCTCATCGTAGGCTGCCATCTGCATCGTTCGCAGCTTTGTATCGTCCGAGATGAGCCAGAGTCTGTTGAGGATGATCAGTTCTTCCATGAGCAGGGCAAACCTGTCCTCGTCACTGAGGTGATCCCGGTTTGCTGTCAGAAATGCGTCCAGATGTTTGTATGCGTTGATCCCGTTTTCCAGCATGTCTGAAACGGAATGCATGTCTCCATTCAAAATCATGCTGCTGATGATCAAATTGGCGTCAATCGCCAAGTCACGACTCTTGAGAGGCGTTGTCGCCTCAAGGAAGAGCAGCACATGTGTCGTCAGCCAGCTGTAATTGACGACCGGGACTTCCAGTTTTGACACGCTGTTCAATATGAAAACTGCAGCTGCCTGGTAAATGGCAACGGCGATCAGGAGGGCTTTCAGCGTCTTCACGCGTGAGCAGGTGATGTGAGCGGGAGGGAGTGGGCAGGATGCTCTCATATCGGGGAGCTTCTTGTGAAGCCATATGTCATGAACCGAGGTGGTGGATCATGACTATGAAACCCGCCGTGCCCGAACGGTCGAGGTATTCCGGATCCTCCGTGAGATTGAATTTACTTGACCTCAGCGCTTTGGTTAATCGGCATGCCTTTCACCACAGTCCGCGGTCGAATGAATTCGACCCCACGGGCCCTCCAGCCAGCCGTGGTGCGGTATCAACCAAGGCCCGCCGCCTGATCAAGGTTCTGGGTGACCCCGTCTCACCCCTGCTGAATCTCAAACAACCCCGGCGCACTCTCCCTGTACACCCGCAACCACATCAACGTAGCCGGGACCAGGGCGCGGAGGGCGAACCACAGGGCTTCGTCGCGGGTGGTGGGGTCGGCGCCGAGTTGTTCGGGGACGGCGCGCCAGGTGCTCCAGTCCAGTTCGGCGAACTGCTGGCGTTGGGCGTCGGGGAGGCCGGCGAGGTTGGTGGCCATGACGCCGACCAGGCGGGCCATTTCGGCGCGGGCGAGGCGGGAGCGGCGGAAGGTGGCTTCGTCCATGTCTTCGGCCAGGGTCAGGGCGTCGGTGCCGGCATTGACGATGTTG
This sequence comes from Zoogloea sp., assembly GCF_028689785.1. Taxonomy (GTDB): domain Bacteria; phylum Pseudomonadota; class Gammaproteobacteria; order Burkholderiales; family Rhodocyclaceae; genus Zoogloea. The sequence continues at coordinate 7,282 of NZ_JAQVCN010000022.1, forward strand.
GCCAGGAGGGCGGCGGGGATGATCATTGGGTGCCGCCCTTCTTGAGGCGATCCAGGTAGCTGTCGCCAGTGGGGCCGGGGCGCTTGCCGGGTGGGGTGTCGGGCGCGGAGGCGTCCTTCAGGCTGGCGATGACGCTGGCGCCCATGTTGTCGGCGGGGTCGAGCTGGGCGGCTTTTTCGAGTAGGGCCTGGGCTTCGGCCCGGTCGCCGCGGCGCAGGCGGATGAAGGCCAGGGCCTTGAGGGTGAACAGCCAGAAGCGGGCCGGGCCGATGGCGCTGAAGTCGGCGTCGCCGCCTTGCACTTCGCGCCAGTGGCGGCCGATGCGGGCCTGTCCGGCGGCGGCATGCAGGCCGTCGCGGGCGCAGCGTTCGGCGTCTTCGAGGCGTTTGCGGTAGAAGTAGAACTTGTACTGGGCGAAGTACACCGGCAGGCATTCGGGGGCCGACAGGCGGGCGCTCCACAGCAGGGCTTCGGCCCGGGTGGGGTCGGCGTGGGCGGCGGCGGCCTCGTGGAGCAGCCGGTTGACGCTCTCCGGCGCGTCACCGCCGAAGAGCGCCCGGGAGCTTTCGCCGGTAAAGAGGTTCACCAGACGGCCGCCGGCGTCTGCAGGCGGGTGACCACTTCGTCGCCTTCCAGGTGTTTGTCGAAGATCTCGATCACGTCGTCCTTGGTGACGCCGGCGTACATCACGCCTTCCGGGTACACCAGCACGTTGGGGCCGCTGTCGCAGGGGCCGAGGCAGCCTGAGTAGGTGACGCCGATGTGCTCGTAGGCGTTGCGTTTCTGCAGCTCGCCCCAGAAGGTCTGCAGGATTTCGTTGCAGCCCTTGGCGGCGCAGGAGCCGCGAGGGTGGCCGGGGGGGCGCTGCTGGGCGCACACGAAGACGTGTTTTTTCGGTTTGGTCATGATGCTCTCTCCGTTGGCTTATCTGGGTTCAGGCGGATGCGACGCGGTCGATGAGCTTTTCCAGCTCGGCCACGTGTTCGGCCTCTTCGTTAGCAAACTCGGCCGCCATGCGCTTGACCTTGATGTTGTTGCTCACCGCTGCGATGCCGGCGTAGAAGGCGTGGCCGCGGCGCTCGGCCAGCAGCGCCAGCTCCAGGGCGCCGAGCACGTCGAGGAAGCCGTCGACGCCTTCCCAGCCGGCGTTCTCGGGGCTGATGCCGTCGGGCCAGCGCAGCTGGTCGGGGCGCAGCTCGGGGACGACCCGGAAGCCGCCCCGTTCCATGGCGTCGGCCAGGTGCTTGCGCGAGAAGCCGGCCATTTTCCGGAAGAAGTCCGCCACGTCGGTGTTGCCGGCGGTCTTCATGTCTTCCGTCAGCGCTTCGTAGTGGCGGGCGGCCTCCCGCTCCAGTTGGATGGCGTGGGCGAGAAACAGGTGGATGTCGTCCATGATGGGGTCCGTTTCTCAGCCGAACTTGAACAGGATGCCGTGCCCGCCGCGGGGGTATTCCCATTCCACGTTGGACAGCTCGGTGCAGATGATCCGGCAGCTGCCGCATTCCAGGCAGCCGTCGGTGATCAGGGTGACGGCGCCGTTGCCCTCGGCCTTGTAGCAGGCGGCGGGGCAGACGTAGGTGCAGGACTGGCTCTTGCACTCGTTGCGGCACAGGTCCGGCTGGCGGATCTTGATGTGCGGGCGGCCGTGGTCGACCTTGTAGCGGTTCTGGAAGAGTTTTTCTTCCACATTCACGACGGTGCTCATCTGAAGGCCCTCCACAGCTTGAATGCGTCGCCCGCCAGGCCGGCCAGGCTGCGCGATTTACGGAAGCTGGAGAAGATTTCCTTCTCCTTGGTTTTCTTGTCGATGCCATCCACCGTCAGCATGGTGCGGGCGGCACGGTTGACCAGCTCGGGGTAGGTGGTGAAGAACTGGCTGTTGTCGTGGAACACGCTGGGCATGTCCCGGTATTTGTGCAGGTCCTTCATCACGAAGGATTCGTCCAGGGCCGACTTGTAGCCGGCCAGCTGTTTGGCCTTGAAGCCCTTGCCGGCGGCCTTGGCGGCGATGGCCGTTTCGGCGGCCAGGCGGCCGGTGGTCATGGCCAGGTTGGAGCCTTCCCGATGCACGGCATTCACGAAGCCACCCGAGTCGCCGACGATCATCCAGCCGTTGCCGAACACCTTGGGCACGGCGTGGAAGCCGCCTTCGGGGATGAGGTGGGCGCAGTATTCCTTCATCTCGCCGCCGGCGATCATGGGGGCGATGGAGGGGTGAGCCTTCATCTTCTCCAGCATGGTGTAGGGCGAGCTGCGGTTGGGGTTGGCCTTGAAGTCGGAGAGCATGCAGCCGACGCCCAGGGTGATGGAGTCCTTGTTGGTGTAGAGGAAGCCGGTGCCCATCAGGCCGTCGGTGATCTTGCCGAACATCTCGATGACCACGCCTTCCTCGTCCTTGACGTTGAAGCGGGCCTCGATGGTCTCCTGGGGCATGAAGAGGATTTCCTTCACCGCCAGGGCCACGTTGCCGGCCTGGATCTCGCCATGGAAGCCGGCCTTGCGGGCCAGGGTGGAGTTGACTCCGTCGGCCAGGATGACCACATCGGCAAAGACCTCGCCGCCCTGGCGGTCGCAGCGCACGCCCACCACCTGGTCGCCATCCATCAGCAGGCATTCGACGGTGGTTTCGCAGATCACCAGGGCGCCGGCTTCCTTCACCTTCGACGAAAACCACTTGTCGAACTGGGCGCGGATGATGGTGTAGCGGTTGTAGGGGGGCTTGTTGTAGTCATCGGAGCGGAAGTGGGTGCCGACGAAGGATTCGTCATCCAGCACCCACATGCGCTGCTCGATGATGTGGCGTTCGAGGGGGGCATCGTCCCGGAAGTCGGGGATGATCTGCTCCAGGGCGTTGGCGTACAGGATGGCGCCCTGCACGTTCTTCGAGCCGGGGTATTCGCCCCGCTCGATCTGCAGCACCGACAGGCCGGCCTTGGCCGCGGTGTAGGCCGCGGCGTTGCCCGAGGGGCCCGCGCCGACAACGATGACGTCGAATTTCTCGCTCATGGTGGGTCTCCGGTGGGCGCTCAGGCGGCCTTGCGGCTGCGCAGGGCAATGTGTTCGCGGAAGGTGTCGGTGAGCACCGGCAGCACCTGCATGGCGTTGCCGACGATGCCGTGGTGGGCGAAGTCGAAGATCGGGGCGTTGGCATCGGTGTTGATGGCGACGATCACGTCGGCGCCCTCCATGCCCACCCGGTGCTGGATCGCGCCCGAGATGCCGGCGGCGATGTAGAGCTTGGGGCGCACCGTCTTGCCGGTCTGGCCCACCTGACGCTCCGCATCCACCCAGCCCGACTGGACCACCGGGCGGGTGGCGCCCACCTCGGCGCCGAGCACCTTGGCCAGGTCCCAGATCAGCTTGAAGTTGTCCGGCGTCTTGAGGCCCTTGCCGCCCGACACGATGATGTCGGCGTAGGCCAGGTTGACCTTGTTGCTGTTCTCGTCGGCGATGAAGTCGAGGAGCTTGGTGACGATGTCGGTCTCGATCATGCCGAGGGTGTCCTCGACGATGCTGCCGCTGCGTGCCGGGTCGGCGTCGGGCATCTGCATCACGCGGGGGCGCACGGTTGCCATCTGCGGGCGGTAGGCCAGGGTCATGATGGTGCACAGCAGCGATCCGCCGAAGGTCGGGCGGGTGGCGGCCAGGGCCCGGGTGGCCGGGTCGATGCGCAGCTCGGTACAGTCGGCGGTGAGGCCGGTGGCCAGGGTGGTGGCCACCGAGCCGGCCAGGTCGCGGCCCATGGTGGTGGCGCCCAGCAGCACGATCTCGGGCTGGTACTTGTTCACCAGGTCGGTCATGCCCTTGGTGAAGGGCTCGTTGCGGTAGCCCTGGAGCACCGGGTCGCGGACGATGTAGCAGTTCTCGGCGCCAAAGGTGTAGGCCTCCTTGGCGTAGCGCTCCAGGGGCTCGTCGGGGCCGCCCATGATGACGCCCGACAGGGACACGCCGAGGGTGTCGGCGAGCTTGCGGCCTTCGCCCAGAAGCTCCCACGACACCGGGTGCACGGCGCCCCGGTCGTGTTCGATGAACACCCAGACGCCCTTGTAGGCCTTCAGGTGTTCGGGCAGTTCCAGGTTGCGGCCGCCCCGGGCGGCGGGCTTCTTGACTTCGGCGTCGCTCATGGCAGGTTTCCTTTCGCGTCTTGTCGTGGGGTCACACGGAGGCCTTGGCGAGGATGTCGCGCTCAAGGGTCGGGTGCTGGGTGAAGATCTTCTGGATCACGTTGAGGGACACATCCCGCGGGCTGGCGTCATCAACGGATTGCATCAGGGCCTTCTCGGCCCGGGGCGTGGGGCCGAAGACCTTGCTCACCACGGTGGGCGAGCCCTTCAGGCCGATCTTGGTCACGTCCTCGATGCCGGCGGCTTCCTTGTTCCACTTGCGCACCGGGTAGCGGGCGGCGTGGATCATGTTTTCCAGCGGGGCGAAGCGCATCTCGTTGGTGCCTTCCAGCATGGTGATCAGGCAGGGTACGGCGGTCTTCAGCACCTGCACGCCGCCTTCGGCGCGGCGCTCGACGGTGATGGTGTTGGCCTCCAGGTCGAGTTCGGCAATGCGCGAGACGTAGGTGAGCAGTTGCAGGCCCAGACGCTTGGCAATGCCGGGGCCGACCTGGGCGGTATCGCCGTCGATGGTCTGCTTGCCGGTGAACACGATGTCCACCTTCTGCTCCCGGCCGATCTGGCGGATGGCGGCGGCCAGGGCGTAGGAGGTGGCCAGGGTGTCGGCGCCGGCAAAGGAGCGGTCGGTCACCAGCACGGCGTCGTCGGCACCAAAGGAGATGCACTTCTTGAGGGCGTCTTCGGCCTGGGGTGGGCCCATGCACAGCATGGTCACCTTGCCGCCGAATTTGTCCTTGAGGCGCAGGGCTTCTTCCAGGGCGAACAGGTCATAGGGATTGACGATGGCCGGTACGCCCTGGCGCATGATGGTGTTGGTCACCGGATGGACGCGGATCTGCGCCGAATCCGGAACCTGCTTGATACAGACGACGATGTGCATGGCGGCTGTCCTGTCGGTTTAGGTGGCGGAGGAGGGAAGGGTGGCGCGCAGGCTGTCGAGGCTGACCTGCTGGCGGCCGTCGGTGTCCTGGAACACCTTGAAGACCTTTTCCCGGGCCGGGGTGGAGCGCACGAAGTCGTCGTAGGCGGCAACCAGGTGGCCACGGTAGCGGCCGAAGAGTTCGCTGCCCGTCAGGGCGCTCAGGTCGGCATCCCGGCGCAGGTATTGGTAGAAGCGCTTGAGGATGTGCAGTCGGCTCACATGGACGACCTTCTGGTCGAAGGGCACGGCAAAGAAGTGGAGGAATTCCTCTGCGGAGGAGAGCTTGGCGAGTTCGCCGGTCAGTTCGTTCATGGCGTCAGGCTCCTGGTGCGTTGTGGGCGGTGGCCTTCCAGCTACCGTCAAAGGTGGGTTGCGAGCAGGTGTCGTCGCAGGTGCGACAGGCGCCTTCGGCGGTGGTGGGTTCGCCCTTGAGCGTGGCGATTTCCCGTTCCATCTGGGCGATCCGGTCGAGCAGGCAGCCAATGGCCTTGCCGACCGGGTCGGGGATCTGGTGGTGATCCAGGTCGATGCCGTGGGCGATGCGCCGGCCTTCCTTGGGCAGCACCATGCGGCCCGGAATGCCGACCACGGTCATGCCGGGGCGCACCGGGTCGATGACCACGGAGTTGGCGGCCACCCGGGCGTTCTCGCCCACGGTGATGGGGCCGAGGATCTTGGCGCCGGCACCGACCACCACCCCGTTGCCCAGGGTGGGGTGGCGCTTGCCGGGGTTCCAGGTGGTGCCGCCCAGGGTGACGCCGTGATAGAGGGTCACGTCGTCACCGATCACCGCGGTCTCGCCGATCACCACGCAGGCGCCGTGGTCGATGAAGAAGCGGCGGCCGATGACTGCGCCCGGGTGGATGTCCACATTGGTCACGAAGCGGGCCAGGAAGGACAGGGCCCGGGCGGCGTAGCGCCAGTTGCCGCGCCACAGGCAATGGGCCACCCGGTAAAGCATCAGGGCCTGTACGCCGGGGTAGATGGTGAGCAGCTCCAGGGTGTTGCGGGCCGCAGGGTCGCGGGCGAAGACGCAGGCCACGTCCTCGCGCAGGGTGCTGAGGAAGCCCGGCGTGGCGCCCTGGGTGGCCGCGAGGATCTTCATGTCGGGTTCCCTGGGGCTCATGATGCGCTGCCCTCGCAACGGCTGACTTCGAGGAGGAAGCGGGCCAGCTCTCCGGCGGAGGGCGAGCGCTTGGTGCAGGTGGCGTGGTCGCGGATGCGTTCGAGCAGGCCGTGGGCCTCTGCGTCGGACACCAGCATGCCGAGCTGGGCATAGGCGGCGATCACCGCTCGGGAGCCGGAGTGCTTGCCCAGCACGGTCCGGTGGCTACGGCCCAGTTCGGCCGGGTCGAAGCCCTGATAGGTGCGCGGGTCCTTCAGCAGGCCATCCACGTGCAGGCCGGCCTCGTGGGTGAACACGGCCTCGCCGACGATGCTCTTGTTGGCCGCCACGGCGCGCCCGGAGGCTTCGGCCACCAGGGCCGAGATGGCCGGCAGGGTGTGGGTGTCGATGCCGCAATCGATGCCGTGGAGGTGGCGCAGGCCCATCACGATCTCTTCCAGCGGGGCGTTGCCGGCGCGCTCGCCGAGGCCATTGACGGTGGTGTTGGCGTGGCTGGCGCCGGCCCGGAAGGCGGCCAGGGTGTTGGCCGTGGCCAGGCCCAGGTCGTCATGGGCGTGCATCTCGATGTCCATGTCCACCTGCCGGCGCAGGGCGGCGATGGCGTCATGGGTGGAGAAGGGGTCGAGGATGCCCAGGGTGTCGGCGTAGCGCAGGCGCGTGGCACCGGCCCGCTGGGCGGCCTCGGCAACCTGGGCCAGAAAGGACGGATCGGCGCGGGAGGAGTCTTCGCAGCCCACCGACACGGCGTAGCCCATGTCACGGCCCTGGTGCACGTAGCGCCCCACCCGCTCCAGCACCCATTCGCGGCTGCGCTTGAGCTTGGTGCTGATGTGGATGTCGGACACCGGGATGGACAGGTTGACGGTGTCCACCGGGCACTGGCGGGCGGCGGCCAGGTCGGTGTCGGTCATCCGACACCACACCATCAGGCTGGCCGGCAGGCGCAGGCGGGCGATCTCGCCGATGGCTTCGATCTCCACCGGCCCCATGGCCGGAATGCCAATCTCCATCTCCTGGACACCCACATCGGCGAGGGCCCGGGCGATGGCGCACTTCTCCTCGACGGTGAAGGCCACGCCAGCGGTCTGTTCGCCGTCGCGCAGGGTGGTGTCGTTGATGGTGGGCAGCGGGTTCATGGTGGGTGGTGTCCTTTCACACCCTGATCAGCAAAGGCCGTGCCATGTGCGGGTTTGTGGTTTAAGTTGATGATTTTTTGATGATTTATGTTTTTTGCCAGCAATCGGGAAGACGAGGAAAAGCGTGGCTGTCGCCTTTGTCGGATTTCGCACAGGTAGGGATGGGCGTGCCGTTGTGGGGTCGAATTCATTCGACCGCGGACAGGTGAGCGGCGGTGTGTCGATGAATCAGCGTGCAGAGGTCGAATGAATTCGACCCCACGGGGAGGGCGGGGCTTGGCGTGGGGCGGGGGGAACGGGCGGCGGGGGGCGGCTTACTGCCAGCCGGTGGCTGGAGGGTGCCGTTGTGGGGTCGAATTCATTCGACCGCGGGCGGGTGAGCGGCGGCGTGTCGATGAATCAGCGTGGGGAGGTCGAATGAATTCGACCCCACCGGCTCAGCACAATCTCAGCCGTGTTCCCGGGCGTGGTTGCGGGAGTGCTTGGGGATTTCGATGAGGAGGTCGCCGTCGCCGAGCTTGACGCAGCAGGCCAGGCGGGAGTCGGCCTGGAGAGCCCAGGCGGAATCCAGCTGGTCTTCTTCCAGATCGCTGCTGGGGGGCACGCTGGTGCCACCCTGGCGGACGTAGACATGGCAGGTGGCGCAGGCGGCCACCTTCTCGCAGGCGTGTTCGAGGGGCACGCCGTGGGCCAGCAGGGCGTCGCACAGGGACTGGCCCGGCTTGGCCTCGAAGTGGACGCCGTCGGGGCACAGGTGGGGGTGGGGCAGGACGCGGACGGTGCTCATCACAGGGTCTCCAGGCTGCGGCCGGCGAGGGCGCGTTTGATGCTGGCGTCCATGCGCCGCCCTGCGAAGTCGGCACTGGCGGCGTTGAGGGCGTCGGTGGCGGCGCGGATCTTGCGCGTGTCGCCTTCGTCGGTTTCCAGCAGTTCGGCCAGGGCGTAGATGGCCTTCTGCACCACGTCCCGTTCGGGCGGGGCGAGGAGGGCGGCGCCGTCGGCGGCGAGGGCGGCCTCGGTGGCGTCGATGAGGCGCCGGGCTTCCACCTGGGCTTCGCGCAGCATGCGGGTGGCGGCGTCGATCTCGCCGGTGCCGTAGGCGTCCAGCAGCATCCGGGCCACTTCACCGTCACCGAGGCCGTAGGAGGGTTTGACCTCCACGTGGGCTTCGACACTGCTGGTCTGCTCCCGGGCGGTGACTGACAGCAGCCCGTCGGCATCGATCTGGAAGGTGACGCGGATGCGCGCCGCGCCCGCCACCATGGGCGGAATGCCGCGCAGGGTGAAGCGGGCGAGGGAGCGGCACTCCGACACGATCTCGCGTTCGCCCTGGACGACATGCACGCTCATGGCGGTCTGGCCGTCCTTGTAGGTGGTGAAGTCCTGGGCGCGGGCGGTGGGGATGGTGCTGTTGCGCGGCACGATCTTCTCCACCAGGCCACCCATGGTCTCGAGGCCGAGGGAGAGGGGGCACACGTCGAGCAGCAGCCAGTCGGCTTCGCTGTCGGACTTGCGGTTGCCGGCCAGTACGTCGGCTTGCATGGCTGCGCCGAGGGCCACCACCTGATCGGGGTCGAGGTTGTTGAGGGGGGCGGTGCCAAAGAGCTTTTCCACCGCCGCCTGAACATGGGGCATGCGCGTGGAGCCGCCCACCATCACCACGCCCTTGATATCTTCGGCGCCAAGGTTGGCGTCGCGCAGGGCTTTGCGGACGGGGCGCAGGCTGCGGGCGACCAGCTCGGCGGTGAGTTCGCCGAACAGCGCCCGGCTCACCGGCACCTGGAGCGACAGGTTTCCGCTGAAGTTGCAGGTGGCCACCGTCTGTTCCTGGGACGACAGGGTTTCCTTGATGCTGCGGGCCAGGGCCAGCAGACGCCGGCGGTCTTCCACCGGCATGTCGTCGGGCAGGCTGGCCTGGGCCTTCAGCCAGTCGGCCAGCAGGTGGTCGAAATCGTCGCCGCCGAGGGCCGGGTCGCCGTTGGTGGCGAGCACTTCGAACACGCCTCGGGTGAGCTTGAGGATGGAGATGTCGAAGGTGCCGCCGCCCAGGTCATAGACGGCGTAGATGCCTTCGGCAGCGTTGTCGAGGCCGTAGGCGATGGCGGCAGCGGTGGGTTCGTTGAGCAGGCGCAGCACATTCAGGCCGGCCAGGCGGGCGGCGTCCTTGGTGGCCTGGCGCTGGGCGTCGTCGAAGTAGGCGGGTACGGTGATGACCACACCGGTGAGTTCGCCGCCGAGGCTGGCTTCGGCCCGCTCGCGCAGGCTGCGCAGGATGTCGGCCGAGACTTCCACCGGGGTCTTGCGGCCGGCGCGGGTTTCGATGCCCACCATGCCGGGGCCGTCGCTGAGCAGGTAGTGGCTGCGCATGGTGGCGTCGGCGTCGGCGAGGGAGCGGCCCATCAGGCGCTTCACCGAGGCGATGGTGTTGAGGGGGTCGTCGGCCTGGCCGGCGCGGGCCTCGCGGCCGACGAGCATCTCCGTTTCACCGTAGCGGACCACCGAGGGCAGCAGGATGTGCCCGCTTTCGTCGGCCAGGGCCCTGGCCATGCCGCTGGCCACGGTGGCGACGAGGGAGTTGGTGGTGCCGAGGTCGATGCCGACGGCCAGGCGGTGCTGGTGGGGGGCTGCGGCCAGCCCCGGCTCGGCGATTTGCAGCAGCGCCATGATGGGTTCTCCCTTTGCGAGGTCAGACGGCGAAACTCTCGCCGCAGCCGCATTCGGCCTTGGCATTGGGGTTGTTGAACTTGAAGCCTTCGTTGAGCCCTTCGCGCACGAAGTCCAGCTCGGTGCCATCCAGATAGGGCAGGCTGCGCGGGTCCACCAGCAGCTTGACGCCGGCGCTTTCGAAGATCAGGTCTTCGGGCTGGCTCTCGTCGGCGAATTCCAGGGCGTAGGCCATGCCGGAGCAGCCGCTGGTCTTCACGGCGAGGCGCAGGCCGACACCCTTGCCGCGCTTGTCGAGGGTCTTCAGGATGTGGCGGGCGGCCTTCTCGGTAACGGTGACGCTCATGATGCCGACCTCACATGGAGAAGGAGCTGCCACAGCCGCAGGTGCTGGTGGCGTTGGGGTTGCGGATGACGAAGCGCGAACCTTCGAGCCCATCCTCGTAGTCGATCTCGGCGCCCATCAGGTACTGGGTGCTCATGGCGTCGATCAGCAGGGTGACGCCGGACTGCTCGATACGCAGGTCGTCGTCGTTGGCGACCTCGTCGAAGGAGAAGCCGTACTGGAAGCCGGAGCAGCCGCCGCCGCTCACATACACGCGCAGCTTGAGTTCGGTGTTGCCGTCTTCGGCGATGAGCTCGGCCACCTTGCCGGCCGCAGCCTGGGTGAAGACGACGGGGGCGGGCATTTCGGTAACGGGGGTGTTCATGGCGTGACTCCTCAGGGGGCGACGGGGGCGCAGATCGGGGTTTCGGTTTCGGTGCCGCTGCCGTGCTTGGAACGGTAGTCGGCAACGGCGGCCTTGATGGCATCCTCGGCGAGGATGGAGCAGTGGATCTTGACCGGGGGCAGGGCCAGCTCTTCGGCGATCTCGGTGTTCTTGATGTCCAGCGCCTGGTCCAGCGTCTTGCCCTTCACCCATTCGGTGACCAGGGAGCTGGAGGCGATGGCCGAGCCACAGCCGTAGGTCTTGAACTTGGCGTCCTCGATGACGCCTTCAGCCGAAACCTTGATCTGCAGGCGCATCACGTCGCCGCAGGCGGGGGCGCCGACCATGCCGGTGCCCACGTCCTCGTCGTCCTTGCCGAAGGCGCCGACGTTGCGGGGGTTCTCGTAGTGTTCGATGACTTTTTCGCTATAGGCCATGATGGTTCTCCGGGGGGCTCTGTCGGGGTTCAGGAATCAGTGGGCGGCCCACTGGATGCTTTCGAGGTCGATGCCCTCGCGCACCATCTCCCACAGGGGGGAGAGTTCGCGCAGCTTGGCAACCGCCTCGCCGAGGAGGGCGATGGTGGTGTCCACCTCGGCTTCGGTGGTGAAGCGGCCGATGGAGAAGCGGATGGAGCTGTGGGCCAGTTCGTCGCTGTGGCCGAGGGCGCGCAGTACGTAGGAGGGTTCCAGGCTGGCCGAGGTGCAGGCCGAACCGGACGACACGGCCAGTTGCTTGATGCCCATCAGCAGGGATTCGCCCTCGACGTAGTTGAAGCTGACGTTGAGGTTGTGGGGCACGCGGGCGTCCAGGTCGCCGTTAAGGTAGACCTCGTCCATGGCCGACAGGCCGGCCCACAGGCGGTCGCGCAGCCAGCGGATGCGCTCGTTCTCGGCGGCCATGCCGGCCTGGGCAATGGCGTAGGCCTCGCCCATGCCGACGATCTGGTGGGTGGGCAGGGTGCCGGAGCGCAGGCCGCGCTCGTGGCCGCCGCCGTGGATCAGGGCCTCCAGGCGCACCCGGGGCTTGCGCCGCACGTAGAGGGCGCCGATGCCCTTGGGGCCGTAGGCCTTGTGGGCGGACAGGGACAACAGGTCGATGGGCGTCGTCTCCAGGTCGATCTCCACCTTGCCGGCGGCCTGGGCGGCATCCACGTGGTAGATCACGCCCTTGGCCCGGCACAGGGCGCCGATGGCGGCCACGTCCTGGATCACGCCGATCTCGTTGTTCACATACATGGTGGACACCAGCACGGTGTCCGGGCGCAGGGCGGCGGCGAGCTTGTCCAGGTCAATGAGGCCGTTGGGCTCCACTTCCAGGTAGGTGACGCTGAAGCCTTCCCGCTCCAGCTCGCGGCAGGTGTCGAGCACCGACTTGTGCTCGGTCTTCGGGGTGATCAGATGCTTGCCCTTGGAGGCGGCGTAGAAGCGTGCGGCGCCCTTGATGGCCAGGTTGTTGGATTCGGTGGCACCGGAGGTCCACACGATTTCCTTGGGGTCGGCGCCGACCAGCGCGGCTACCTGTTCGCGGGCAAGCTCCACCGCCTCTTCGGCGGCCCAGCCATAGGCGTGGGAGCGGCTGGCAGGGTTGCCGAAGAGCTCGGTGAGGTAGGGGATCATCTTCGCGGCCACCCGGGGGTCGACGGGGGTGGTGGCAGCGTAATCGAGGTAGATCGCTTGGGTCGTCATGGGCCTTGTTCTCCGCTGGGGGCTTTTGCGGAGACTTCAGCAACTTCGGTGCCATGCTCTATGGTGTGTTGCAGGTATCTGAATTTAAAGGAATGTCGGGTTTTAATCAGGGCGAAACCGCGATTCTGCGAATAGCTTTGTCGGATTTGTCGCCTTCCCCACAGGCCTGCTGCCAACATTGCCGGGCGGCGTCGCTCCGGGCACCACGCCAGGGCGTGATGCGCTTCGACGGGGCATGAGCAGGGGGCCGTCGACGGACGCTGGCAAGGCGCTGATGGCCTTGGTTTTTTGTGCAGCGCCGTAAATCAAGGCTCTCCGCCCGGCGGCTGGCCGCCAATACCCCTACTGCACGTAGGTATAAGCCTTGCTTGAGTTCATCCCATATCCCCTTGCGGCGACTCCGTGTCCCGCCACCCAAGCCGGCTGCTGCCCGGCGTTTGATCAGGAGGCTCGCTATGAACGCGGTACTGCATATGCGGGCTCAGACCGAGCTCGCCACCATCTACGAAATCAGCAAGATCCTCACCTCCAGCCTGGATGTGGCCAAGACCTGTCGTGAAGCGCTCAATGTGCTGGCCAACAACATGGGCTACCGGCGTTGCATGATCATCGTGGACACCGAGGACGAGGAGCTGCATCTGCTGGCGGCGGTCGGTTTGACCCCGGACGAATACGATGCCGGCCACTATCGCCCAGGTGAAGGGGTGATCGGCAAGGTCTACACGTCGGGCATGCCCGCGGTGGTGCACGATCTGGCCGCCGAGCCCTTCTTCCTCAACCGCACCGGCGCCCTCGATCATGTGGACGGGGAGCGCATTGCCCTGGTGGGCATGCCCATCCGGGTGGCCAAGGAGGTGGTCGGGGTGATCACCATTGACCGGGTCAGCGAACGGGCCGGAGGTGGCTTCAACGAGGATGTGCGCCTGCTCACCATGGCGGCCAGTCTGGTCGGTCAGGCCCTGGCCCTGCAGCGTACGGTGCTCGCCGAGCGCAACCAGTTGATCAGCGAGACCCGCCGCCTGCGCCAGGAGCTGAAGGGGCGCTTTCGGCTGGATAACGTGATCGGTGTGTCCAAGCGCATGCAGGATGTCTTTGCCGAGGTGCACCAGGCCGGGCCGTCCCGCTCGACGGTGCTGCTGCGGGGCGAGAGCGGTACCGGCAAGGAGGTCATTGCCCGGGCGCTGCACACGTTGTCGCCGCGCAAGGACGCGCCCTTCGTCAAGGTGAACTGCGCCGCCCTCAGCGAGAGCCTGCTCGAATCCGAACTCTTCGGCCATGAGAAGGGCAGCTTCACCGGGGCCGTGGGGGAGCGCAAGGGGCGCTTCGAGATGGCCGACAAGGGCACGCTCTTTCTCGACGAGATTGGCGACATCTCCCCGGCTTTCCAGGCCAAGCTGCTGCGCGTCCTGCAGGAGCGGGAGTTCGAGCGGGTGGGGGGCAATCGATCGATCAAGGTGGATGTGCGCCTGGTGTGCGCCACCAACCGCAACCTGGAAAAGATGGTGGCGGCGGGTGAGTTCCGGGCCGACCTGTACTACCGAATCAACGTGGTCAGCCTGTTTCTGCCGCCCCTGCGCGAGCGCCGCGAGGACATCCCGCCGCTGATTGCCTATTTTCTGGATCGCTACAACAAGGAGAACGGCCGCGACCTGCGGGTGACGCCGGAAGCCCTCAACGTGCTGGTCAATTGCTACTGGCCGGGCAATGTGCGCGAGCTGGAGAACTGTGTGGAGCGCACCGCCACCATGGCCCGGGGCGAATCCATCAGCGAGCTGCACTTCCCCTGTCATAACAATCGTTGCCTCACCCAGACCCTCCACCACGTGGACAAGGACGATGCGGTGGCTCCCGTACGCACCCACGCCAACTCCATCGAGATTTCGGTGCCGGTGCCCGAGATCCCCCACCGCAGTACCGCCCCTGAGCGTCTGTTCGGCGAGCACATGCCGGAAGGCGAAAAGGAGCGCCTGATCTGGGCCATGGAGCGCAGCGGCTGGGTCCAGGCCAAGGCAGCGCGACTGCTCAACATCACTCCCCGTCAGATGGGCTATGCATTGCAGAAATTCGACATCGAGGTGCGGCGCTTTTGAATGGCGTTGGAATAGTCTGCGCTGGAGATCGACCGGGCGCGACGTGCGGATGCCGGATGAATCCGGGCCCAGGAAAAGCCCGGGCCGGGCCGCGGCGGACGATGCGATTTCTATCTTTTTTGTTAATTTAAGTTTCGATCGGGCGCCGCGGTCCTTATATACTCGTCGGTTCCGATATGCGCTTCATCTAACGCAGCCGCTCCGTCCATGTCAAAAGCCGAACATCTGCCACCGTACATCGGGGCCACGCTGCCTGCCGCAGAGGTGCTTTTTGATCAGCTGGCGGACGCGGTTTACCTGATCGATCCCGAGTCGTCCCGTATCGTGTGGGGCAACCGGAAGGCCTGGGAGAGCTTGGGCCTGAGCCGTGAGGATGTGCTCGACCATAGCGTGCTGAGCCTGCAGATGGATGTGCATGGCTTGTCCCAGTGGTCCGAGATCGCCGGGGCCATCCGCAGCACCGACTGTTTCCGCTTCAATGGCAGGCATCGCCACCAGCAGGGGCAGGAGGTTGAGGTGGAGATCAATACCACCCACTTCGATCTCGATGGCCGCAGCTATTTTTTGTCCGTGGCCCGGGACATGACCCGCCGGGTCGCCCAGGAGGCCGGCGCGCTTCATCGGGAGAAGCAGCTGTGGTTTGCCCTCAACGAGGCCAGCGACGGCCTGTGGGACTGGGAGGTGCCGACCGGAGTGCTGTTCTTCAGCCCGCAGCTCAAGCGCATGCTCGGCTATGGCCCCGACGAGATGGCACCGTTGCTTACCACCTGGAGCGACAACGTACACCCCGACGATGCCCCGGCCGTGATGGCCGTGCTCGACGAGCACCTGCAGGGCAAGCGCTCCCGCTACGAGGCCGAGTACCGTATCCGCAACCGCAATGGCCATTACATCTGGGTGCACGACCGGGGCCGTGTCTGCGAATACGCGCCGGATGGCGCGCCCGTCCGCGTGGTCGGCATGGTGCAGGACATCAGCACCCGCAAGCAGATGGAGCTGCAGTTGCAGGCGCTGGCCTCCAGCGACACCTTGACCGGGCTGGCAAATCGCCATCAGGGCAGCACTTTCCTCAAGTCCCAGAGCGAGTTGTGCCAGCGTCTGGGCCTGCCCCTCGGGCTGGCCTTTATCGACATCGACAACTTCAAGGGCATCAACGACGTCTATGGCCACCTGATCGGCGACCGGGTGTTGCAGCAGGTGGGGCAAGCCGTGAAGGGCGCGGTGCGGGGGTCTGATCTGGTGTGCCGCTGGGGGGGCGAGGAGTTCATCGTGATAGCCCCCAATACCACCACCGGGCAGATGTCCCTGGTGGCGGAGAAGGTGCGCCTTGCCGTGCTCCACGATCTCGCCGGGGAGCAGCCGGAAGTGACCATCAGCGTGGGCGTGGCGTCCGCCGCCGGCTGCGCCATCGACCTCAATGCCCTGATGGCCAGTGCCGACTCCGCCCTCTACCGGGCCAAGGACAAGGGGCGCAACCGGGTCGAAATCGCTCCCGGGGAGTGAGGCGGGGCCCTTTCCCTGCCTGCCCGCGCCGGCGGAGAGCAGACATCCCGTCGATCAACCGCCTGCACGGGGACATTCCCCGTGGGGTCGAATTCATTCGACCTGCTCACGCTGATGTCCGGAGAGCCGATGATCAAGGTCAGAGAGCAAGCGAATTCGACGCCATGGGCCCGTCGGCATGACACTCGGTGTTTTTCGATGGCGGCTTGATGACGGGTTCAGGTGTCAGGTTCGGCCAGTGTGCTGCGGAGGGTGCTCATCACTTTGGCGAGGCGGGCTTCCACTTCGTTGACCCGGGTTTGGAGGGTGTTGGCGTCGCTGCCGTCGATGAGGGCGCTCTCCAGAGCCGCGGCACTGTGGCGGAGGGCGGACATGCCCAGAGTGGCGCTGGAGCCCTTCAGTGAATGGACCACCAGCCGGGCCGAGGCACTGTCGCCAGCGGCCAGCAAGGCCCGGAGGTGGGGCATGGCGTCGGCACTGGTATTGAAGAACTGCTTGAGCAGGCGAACATACAGGGCTGTGCGTCCGCCGAGCTTGGCCAGGGCGAAGCGTGTGTCCACCTCTGGGTGGGAGGCCAGCCGGGTGATGAGCGCGGCGTCGGGGACCGGTTCGGTGCCGACCGGATGCGGTGACCGCGGGGGCAGAGCGACGCCCGATGCGGTGGGGGGCGGCAGCCACTTGAGCAGCATGGCGTAAAGAATGGGTGGGTCTACCGGCTTGGTGATGAAGTCCACCATGCCGGCAGCAAGGCAGCGTGCCCGGTCTTCGGAGAAGGCGTTGGCTGTCATGGCGATGACCGGCAGTGTGGGCTGTGCTGCATGCTCGCGGATCAGTCGGGTGGCCTCCACGCCGTCAAGCCGGGGCATCTGCATGTCCATGAACACCAGGTCGTAGTGGCTGGCGCGCACCTTGTCCAGCGCGTCAAGGCCATCCACTGCGGTGTCAGCTTGCAGGCCGACAGCGTCGAGGAGGTGCACGGCCACCTCCCGGTTGATGCTGTCATCGTCTACCACCAGCAGGCGTACGCTGTCCCCGCGGCTACGCAGCCGGGCCGCAGCTTCGTCGCCTTCGGGCAGGTCGGTGGGGGCGATGGCGCCCTCGGTGCCTGGGGCGAACGTCGCCGTGAACCAGAAGGTGCTGCCCTTGCCGACTTCGCTCTCGACGCCAGCTTCGCCCCCCATCAGCCGGGCCAGCCGGCGGGTGATGGCCAGCCCCAGCCCTGTGCCGCCGAAGCGCCGGGTGGTGGACACGTCGGCCTGCACGAAGCTCTCGAACAGGTTGGCCTGGGCCTCCGGGCTCAGGCCGATGCCCGTGTCACTGACTTCAAAACGGATGGTCAGGCCGCTGGTTTGCCGGGCGATGATGCGGGCACGCAGGTGGATGGCGCCCGCGGGGGTGAACTTGACCGCGTTGCTGGCCAGGTTGAGGAGGGCCTGGCGCACCCGGGTGACGTCGCCCCGTACCCACAGGGGCTCGTCCTCACAGGATGCGTCCAGCTGAAGGGCCTTGGTCCGGGCTGACTCTGCGACCATCGAGCGGACCTGGTCGAGCACCGCCAGTACCGGGAAATTGATGGCCTCCAGTTCGAGGCGCCCGGACTCGATCTTCGACAGGTCGAGAATGTCGTTGATGATGGTCATCAGGTGCCGGGCCGAGGTGTCGATCTTGTGCAGGTAGTCGGCATCTCCAGGGTCGCGTCTGGGGCTGTTCTGCATCAGGTGGCACAGCCCGAGAATGGCGTTCATCGGGGTGCGGATTTCGTGGCTCATGTTGGCCAGGAAGGCACTCTTGGCCCGACTGGCTGCATCGGCCTGAGCCTTGGCCCGGACGAGCTCTTCCGTACGCGATGCGACCAGCTCTTCCAGGTGTTCCCGGTGCAGTTCCAGCTCCCGGGCGAGGCGCTTCTTTTCGGTGATGTCCTCCTTGACCGCCACGTAGTGGGTGACCTGGCCGTCGGGGCCGTAAACCGGGCTGATCACGGCAAACTCGATGAACTCGCTACCGTCCTTGCGCTGGTTGGCAAACTCGCCCTTCCAGGTTTGACCAGCCTGCAGTGTCGCCCACAGCTCGGCGTAGAGGAGCGCCGGGGTCTGGCCAGACTTCAGGATGCGCGGGTTCTGCCCCTGGACTTCGGCTCTGTTGTAGCCGGTGGAGCGGAGGAAGGCCTCGTTCACATACTCGATCTCGCCGGACAGGTTGGTGATCACGATGCTCTCGGGGCTTTGCTCGATGGCCATGGAGAGCTTGCGCAGTTCTGCCTCCGCCTCCACCCGCTCGGTAATGTCGTGGACGATGGAATAGAGCAACTGGCGTTCGCCGATGTCGATCGGGCCGCAGAAGCACTCCACGTGGCGGATCGAGCCATCGGCCCGGCGGTGGTCGAACAGGAAGTGGTCACGCTGGGTGCTTCGGGCCCGATGCATCACATCGCGGATATGGGCGTGGCTGAGGGTGTTGATCTGGGTGATCTTCATCGCCCGCAACTGCTCCTGCGACCACCCGTAGTAGCGGGCTGCTGCCTGATTGGCATCGATGATGGCCCCGTCTGCCGGGTCGACGATGAGCATGACCGAGCTGCTGTTCTCGAAGAAGCTTCGATAACGGTTTTCGCTCCGGGTTATGGCGAGCATCCGGGATTCCAGATCCCCATTGAGCTTGGCCAGGGTCTGGCGGTCGGCATCCTCCTGGTCGGCGCGGCGCCGGAGTTCCGCCACCATGGTATTGAAGCCCTCGTTCGCCCGGGCCAGTTCGGGGGGCAGCCCGACGGTGGGGACGCGCAGGTCCAGCTCGCCGGCGCTCACCTTCAGGGAGGCGTCGGTGAGGCGGGCGATCCAGTTTTCCACCAGGTGATGGAGCACGTAGCGGGCGAACAGCAGGGAAGCCAGGGCGGTGCAGGCCAGCAGGCCGATACGTAACCACAGGCCTTCGTCGATCTCGTGCAGGACCTTGCCGACGGGGGCGCCCACACTGACGTAGAGTGCTCCGCTCGCCAGCTCCACTGGCGCCAGGATGAAAAGGCGTTCGACGTCGTCGAGGCCGTGCATCAGGATGCGCCGTTCTCCCGCCTGCAAGGCCGCGACCAGCCGGCTGCGGCTTTCGGGGGGAAGGGCCGCACCACGCCAGCGCTCCGGCTCGGGGTAGCGGGATATCACTTCCCCGTCCGCAGAGAACAGGGTGGAGCTCCACCCCTCGGGCAGGATGTAGCTGGCGGTCAGGCGGTCGAACCAGGTGATGTCGGTGGCGGCAAATACCGCGGCCCGGAACGTGCCGTTGGCGTCCCGTACCGGGTAGCCGAAGGTGATCCCTGGTTTGCCCGTGATCTTGCCGATGAGGAACTGCCCTGCGCTGATATCTGTGGCGGTTCTGGCGGCGCGGAACCAATTTCGCTCGCTGACGTTGATCGGTGTGGTGGTGGGGCGGGAACTGCAGAACACGCGTCCGTCGGCAGTGGCGGCCCCGATGATGGTGATGTCGTTGATCGACCGGCTCAGGCGCTCGGCGAGCCCGTTGCAGGCTTCGGCGTCCAGGTCTTTCAGGTCGTTGGCGTGGGCCATGGTGGACAGCAACTGCTTTACCTGACGGCGGGCGGCAGCCTCTTCGATGCGTGCGCTGCGCACCATGATCATGGCCCGTTGCTCGATGTCGGCGACAGCCTTCTCCCGCTCCGCACGGTAGTCGTGAACAAGCAGCACGGCCAGAGGAGCCAGGGTCAGCAGCAGGACCAACCACAGACGGTGGCTGAGGGAGGGGTTGCGGAGCACGGAGTCCACCCGGGTAGGGCCCGATGAGGCCGTTGAAAGCTCAGGGGATTATGCGCCTCTGCCCGTCGGTTGCGACATCCGTGTAAACCGGGGGTAGGGCCAGTGCGGTGCTGCTGCTGTCCGCTTTGTCGCAAGCCCGACATGCTCCCTTCGGGAGGCCGTGGATTGTCTCGACCACGACATTCACCGATTTTCAGAAAATTCTGCAAGCCTATGATCTGAAATAGGAATATCCCCTGGCATGGATCTGGCTATTTGTCTCTCAAACGAGACCTGTACGTCCCCCCGAACAGAGACAAGGAGCCGCCTCCATGC
Organism: Zoogloea sp.; assembly: GCF_028689785.1. Classification (GTDB taxonomy): domain Bacteria; phylum Pseudomonadota; class Gammaproteobacteria; order Burkholderiales; family Rhodocyclaceae; genus Zoogloea. The sequence continues at coordinate 27,321 of NZ_JAQVCN010000022.1, forward strand.
AAAGCGCCTACATCAGCCTTGGTGATCTGAAAGCCCATCGCAACGCCCTGGCCGAGCCCATCGCCAGTGAATCCGCCGGGGGCTGCTCCAGCTCGGGCGGCGCTGGCAAGTCCAGCTGCGGTTCGTCGGGTGGCCCCGACGACATGCCCACCGAGATCTGGGACAAGGTCAAGAACCATCCCTGTTACTCCGAGGAAGCCCATCACCACTTCGCCCGCATGCACGTGGCGGTGGCGCCGGCCTGCAACATCCAGTGCAACTACTGCAATCGCAAGTACGACTGCAGCAACGAGTCGCGCCCCGGCGTGGTGAGCCAGAAGCTCACCCCCGATCAGGCGGTGAAAAAGGTGTTGGCCGTGGCCAGCGAGATTCCGCAGATGACCGTGCTCGGCATCGCCGGCCCCGGCGACGCCCTGGCCAACCCGAAGAAGACCTTCGACACCATGCGCCAGCTCAGCGAAAAGGCCCCGGACATCAAGCTGTGCCTGTCCACCAATGGCCTGGCCCTGCCGGAGATGGTGGACGAGATCTGCAAGCACAACATCGATCACGTGACCATCACCATCAACATGGTGGACCCGGAGATCGGCGCCAAGATCTACCCGTGGATCTTCTGGAACCACCAGCGGGTCACCGGCGTCGAGGCTGCGCGCATCCTGCATGAGCAGCAGATGAGGGGCCTGGAAATGCTCACCGCCCGGGGCGTGCTCACCAAGATCAACTCGGTGCTGATCCCCGGCATCAATGACGAGCACCTGATCGAGGTGAACCGCGAGGTGAAGAAGCGCGGCGCCTTCCTGCACAACATCATGCCGCTGATCAGCGAGGCCGAGCACGGCACCCACTTCGGCCTCACCGGCCAGCGCGGCCCCACCGCCCAGGAGCTGAAGGCCGTTCAGGACGCCTGCATGGGCGGCGCCAACCTGATGCGCCACTGCCGCCAGTGCCGCGCCGACGCCGTCGGCCTGCTCGGCGAAGACCGCAGCGAGGAATTCACCCTCGACAAGATCGAGGAGATGGACATCGTCTATGACATCGACAAGCGCCGCGCCTACCAGGAGAAGGTCGAGGCCGAGCGCCAGGCCCAGCACCAGGCCAAGGTGGACGCCCTGGCCGATGCCCTGGACGCCAGCCTGATCGCCGGCCAGGAAGACCTGAAGGTGCTGGTGGCCGTGGCCACCGAAGGCCAGGGCCGGGTCAATCAGCACTTTGGCCACGCCACCGAGTTCCAGATCTTCGAGGTCAGCCGCAAGGAAGCCCTCTTCGTCGGCCACCGCCGGGTGGATCTGTACTGCCAGGGCGGCTATGGCGAGGACGAGCAGCTGCCGTCGATCGTCAATGCCATCAACGACTGCCACGCCGTGCTGGTCTCCAAGATCGGCGCCTGCCCCCGCGATGAGCTGAAGGCTGCCGGCATCGAGCCAGTCGAGGAGTACGCCCACGAGTTCATCGAGAAGGCCGCCCTGACCTGGTTTGCCGACTACTGCGGGCGCGTGGCCAGCGGCGCCATCGTCCATCAGGAGCGCGGCGACGCCCGTATCCGCCAGGGCGCCGTGATGGCGGCCTGACTACCCGACCCGTTCCATACCCACTACCGCTAGGAGACCATCATGGCCCTCAAGATCATCGGTTCCACCTGCTCCGGCTGCTCCGCTTGCGACCCGGAATGCCCCAACGACGCCATCCGTGAAAAGAGCGGCGTGTTCATCATCGACCCGGCCAAGTGCACCGAGTGCGAGGGTCACTACGACACGCCCCAGTGCGTGGCCGTGTGCCCGGTCGATGGCTGCATCGTGAAGGCCTGATCATGCTGCCCAACGTGACTGTCAATCCGGCCGCCGAGAAGTTCATGCGCCGCATGGTGCGCTTCTCGGGCCAGGGCGAGGGCGCCGGCTTCCGCCTCACGGTGAGCGCCGGCGGCTGTTCGGGCTACAGCGCCGAGTTCACCGTCGAGGGCGCGCCCCTGGCCGGTGACGAGGTGCTGGCGGTCGGTGATCTCAAGCTCTTCCTGCCGGCCGAGTCGCGCCTGATGCTGGATGGCGTGACCATCGACTTCTCCGATACGCCCACCGCCAGTGGTCTGACCTTCTTCAACCCCAAGGCCGGCGCCTGTGGCTGCTCTTCCAGCAGCACCAGCGCACCGCCGCCGGGGGTGGTGAAGGTGGACATCGGCTCCATCCGGCGCAGCTGAGGCGGAGACGGGCATGTCGACCAGCGGATCGCCCGGTGTCATCCCCGGCTTCGAGGACGCCGTCCTCGGGGCCGGGCTGACGCCTGCTGTCGAAGCGCTGATCGACAAGGCCGGCCGTGCCGGCATCGGTGACGAAGGCGCGCTGGAGATGCTGCTGCGGGCCCGCGCCCTGGCGCCGACGCACCCCGCGCCGCTGATCGCCCACTACCGCTTTCATTTCTACGCCAACCGCCTGCCCGAAGCCCGGGTCGTTGCGCTGGAGGCCGTCGCCCTGGCGGCGGCTCAGCTGGGCCTGCCTGCCGACTGGCGCGAGGTGCAACCCCTGGTGGCGTGGGGCCCCGGCCGCCTGGCCGAACTGCGTGCCCACGCAGTAGCCCCGCGCTTCTACCTGTTTGCCCTGAAAGGCTACGCCTACCTCAGCCTGCGCCTCGGCGAGGCGGAGGAGGGCGCGGCCGTGCTGGCCCTGCTTGAACAGCTCGACCCGACAGACAGCCTCGGCCACCGGGTGCTCGGTGCGGTGCTGGCCCGGGCCGGGCGCGACGTGGATTACGACGAGCCCCTGGAGGCCGCGCCATGAACACGGCTACCCGGGACACCGCCACGGGCTGGGCGCCGAACGAGCCGCCCAGCGTGGATTGGCTCGGGCGCAGCCTCGATTGCGGCAGCTGCGTCAATCAGGGCTTGCTGGCCGAGGGCAAGTGCCAACGGGCCTTCTCCTGCGTGTTCGATCGCTACGCCAAGCGCATCGACCGTTTCTTCCGCTGGAATCCGGGGCTGGCCAATGACTATCTGGAGCACCCGTATTTTGAGGTGCGTGCCGTGGCCTCGCGCTCGGCCGACGTGTTTCGCCTGGTCGGGCTGATGCACGACCCGGATGAGACCGTGCGCCTGCACGTGGCCCTGCGCCTGCCCCAGCGCCTGTTGGCGGATCTGCGCAAGGATCCCGACCGGGAGGTGCGCATCCGGGTCGCCCAGCGCCTCGACGCCAGCATGCTGGTGGAGATGGCGGACGACCCGGACTACTTCGTGCGCAAGCTGGTGGCCCAGCGTCTGCCCCTGCCGCTCCTGCCGCGCATGGCGTCCGACCCCGACCAGGAAGTGCGCCTGGCTGTAGCGGCGCGCCTGCAGGTGCCGGCACTGCTGGCTATGCGCAACGACCCGGAGGTGGCCGTGCGGCGGGCGGTGGTCCATCGCCTGCCGGTCGGCCTGCTGCCGGAAATGGCTGGGGACCCGGCCTGGGAGGTGCGCTGGGAGGTGGCCCAGTACGCCGATCCGGCCCTCGCCCGGCGTCTGCTTGTGGACGACGAAGCCGAAGTCCGCGACGCGGCCCGTGTGCGTCTGAACACCCTTGAATCGGAGGCCCGCCATGGGTGACATCTCCCGCGACAGTGACGTCATCGAGCTTGAAGGCCCGCCCCAGTTCGATTTTGGGGAGCGGGTGGTGAGCCGCTACAAGGTGCGCAACGACGGCACCTACCCCGGCAAGGATGTGGGGGAGGTGCTGGTGAACAAGGGGGACGTGGGTTACGTCACCTCGGTGGGCACCTTCCTGCAGCAGTTCTACATCTATGCGGTCGAGTTCGTATCCACCGGCCACAAGGTCGGCATGCGGGCCCGTGAAATCGTGTCCCTCGACAAGCTGCCGCCCCATGTCGCCGAAGCCCTCGGGGGGGACAAGGTGGCGCAGCACGCCCATATCAAGGAGTAAGACCATGCTCGAACCGCGCGCACCAAAATACCAGTGGGGCCAGCAGGTCACCGCCACCACCGATCTGTTCAACGACGGCAGCCACCCCGAAGTGCCCGAGAACGAACTCATCGTGGCGGCCGGAACGGCCGGTGAAGTGGTGCAGATCGGGCATCACGAGGAGGCCAACATCCCCGTGTACATCGTTGAGTTCGGCGCCGCCGAGGGCCGCAGCGGGCGGGTGGTGGGCTGCCTTGAAGAGGAGCTGGCGGCGGCCTGAGCGTCGCCCGCTGCGGAGGCCCGCCGATGATCCGCCAAGCCAGCGTCACCGGGCCCGGCGAACTCGTCCGCCGACGCATCCTGCGGGAGCTTGAGGGCCGTAGCCGCTACCGCTACGTGCAGCCCGACGTGGTCTGGTGCGACGAAGGCTGGCAGATCACTAGCCCCTGCTGCTCCCGCAACGTGGCTCCCGATGGCGGCGTGATCGACATCGCCCGCCTGGAGCACCCCGAGCCGGATGTGTGGCGCCTGTATGCCCGCGATCACGTGGCCGGCAGCTGGTCGTGGCATGCCAGCGCGGCACGCATCGAGGAATTGCTGGCGCTGGTGGTGGACGATGCACATCGGGTGTTCTGGCCGTGAGGAGGGGGTGATGAGGCGAGTTTTGTTTGGTTGCGCCCGTGCGGTGGGGGATTTCCCGATTGTTGCGTACCGTTGGCCGGGACTCGCCCCGGCGGGCGACCTTCTTCTTTGTTGCACGACAAAGAAGAAGGCAAGAAAGCGTGCCCCGCTGTCGCGCCCCCTTCGGGGGTTCCCTCCTTCCGGCAATACCGGGCGGGGTCTTCGCAAACTCGCCCTTCGGGCTCAGACATGCGAAGCCCTTTTTCCGCCCGTCATCACCTCCAGTCGGCACGCCAGAGGGGAGAGGAAATGCAGCTTACCAACGGTCAGTGCCAACCGTTCTTTCCGCAGGGGCTCGGTGTATCCGGAAAGCCCGTTCCGATCCGCCGAGCAGCGCAGCAGCAGGCGGGGCCTTCCGGTGCGGCTGTCTGAGCCCGCAGGGCGAGTTCCGCACCGGCCGCCTGCTGGGAGCAGCGCAGGGGAGTCGGCCGCAGGCCGACCGGTGAGGCGGGTCGCCTTCTTTGCCTTCTTTCTTGGCGAAGCAAGAAAGAAGGTCGCCCGCCGGGGCGAGTCCCGGCCAATGCAACTGATTTATCGGGAAAGCCTTGCAGCAAAGGCTCTGTCACTCGTAAGCCCGGGGGCAATGGCGTCCCCGCTGCCAATGTAAGCCCCCCATGATCTACCTGGACAACAACGCCACCACCCGCCCCCTGCCCGCCGTCGTGGCAGCCATGCACGAGGCCCTGACCCAGAGCTGGGGTAACCCCTCGTCCAAGCATGCAGCCGGCGAGCAGGCCCGCAGCCGGGTGAGCGAAGCCCGTGCCGCCGTCGCCCGGCTGCTGGGCGCCCAGCCGGCGGAGCTGGTGTTTACGTCCAGCGCCACCGAGGCCAACGCGATGGCTCTGCACGCGGCCCTGGCTGTGCCGGGGGCGCCGCGCCGGCTGGTGCTGTCGGCCATCGAGCATTCCGGCCTCGTGCAGGTGGCCAAGGCCTTGGCCGGGCAGGGCGTGGAGATCCTGCGCCTGCCGGTGGATGAGCGCGGTGTGGTGCTCACCGACTCCCTGCCGGCCCTGCTCGAAGGCGGCGCGGCCCTGGTGTCGGTGATGGCGGCCAACAACGAAACCGGCGTGATCCAGCCGGTGGCCGAGGTGCTGCGGCTGGCGAGCGCGGCGGGTGTTCCGGTCCATGTGGATGCCACCCAGGCGGCGGGGCGCGTCCCGGTGGATTTTGCTGGCTTGGGGGCGCGCTTTCTCACGGCTTCGGCCCACAAGCTGCACGGCCCCAAGGGGGTGGGCGTGCTGGTGGTGAAAAAGGGCGCGCCCTTCGAGTCCCTGCTGCCCGGCTACCAGGAGCGCAAGCGCCGGGGCGGCACCGAGAACGTGCCCGGCATCGTCGGCTTTGGGGTCGCGGCCCGGCAGGCCGAGTCGGCCCTGGCCGACGCGCCGCGCATCGCCGCCCTGCGCGATGCCCTTGAGGCCGGCCTGGGCGAGGCCTTGCCGGGGTTGAGGGTGTTCGGCGCCGGTGCCCCGCGCCTGCCCAACACGGCCTGCATGGCCTTCGGGCTGCTCGATGCGGAGGTGGTGCTGCAACGCCTGGCACGCGCCGGCATCTGCGTATCCAGTGGTTCAGCCTGCAGCTCGGGGGGCTCCGAGCCTTCCCCGGTGCTGCTGGCCATGGGGGCAGAGGTGGCGGCCGTGCGTGCGGCGGTGCGCTTTTCCCTGTCTGCCGACACCACCCCCGCCGAGATCGCCTGCGTCGTCGAAACCCTGCAGGCCGCCCTGACACCGCTGCTGGCCGAAGCCTCACGTGCATGACCCGTATCTGAACCCATTACTCAACTTCCGGAGCCCCACCATGAAAGTCATGCTGCGCAATACCCCCCAGGGCCTGTCGGCCTACGTGCCCAAGAAGGATCTGGAAGAGCCCGTCGTCGCCCAGGAAACCGCCGGCCTGTGGGGCGGCACCATCACCCTGGCCAACGGCTGGGTGCTGGCCCTGCCCGAGATGGCCGCCGAAACCCGCCTGCCCATCACGGTCGAGGCGCGCAGGGTGGGAGGCGAATGATGGCCCTCACCCCTGATGACCTCACCACCCTGGCCAGCCTCGGCACTACCGCGTCCGACGTCGCCACCCTGGCGGCCGAGGCCCGGGCCCGCTGGAGCGGCCTGCGTGTCACGGTAGTGGATGCCCTCGATGTGCGGGGGGAAACCCCGGCTCTCGAGACGGCATCCGCCAATGTCTTCCTCATGGGGTGCGACGGCCATTGCTGGTCGATGACCACCGACCCCGCTGCCGCTGCCGGCCTCGTGCTGGCTGCCAGGAGCTGATCATGGATGCCGCCGTCACGCCCCAGGATGTGGAACATGACGAGGACTGGATACTGCTGACCGACCCGGATGTCAGCGGCCGCGAACTGGAGCGGGTGATCCGCGCCCTGCGCAGCTCCCGCCTGTCGTCCGGCCCCTTGGTCGAGGAGTTCGAGGCCGAGTTTGCAGCCCACCACGGCCGTGCCTATGGCGTGGCCACCGCCAGCGGCACCATCGGCATGTGGCTGGCCCTGCGGGCCCTGGGCATCGGGCCAGGGGATGAAGTGGTGGCCTGCAGCTACGGCTGGCACCAGACGGCCCACGCCATCCTGCTCGCCGGGGCCACCCCCAACTTTGCCGAGATCGATTACTGGTCGGGCTGCATCTCGCCGTCGGCTGCGGCCGAGCGTATCGGGCCAAAGACCAAGGCCATCATCGGCAACAACTGCAACGGCCATCCGGCGGCCTGGAAAGCCCTGCGCCAGCTGGCCGAATCCCGCGGCGTGGCGCTGCTGGAAGATTCAACCGAGGCCATCGGCTCGCGCTACCTGGGCAAGCCGGTGGGCAGTTTCGGCGATCTGTCGGTGTTCGACTTCTCCCAGCCCGGTGCCTTGTGCTGCGGCGAGGGCGGCATGGTGCTTACCGATGATCCGCATCTGGCCACCGAACTACGCTACCTGCGCGCCCATCGCCTGGCCGATCGCGCCTCCGTGTCCATCGGCAGCCGGGTGCCCTTGCAGGGCAGCATGAGCGACCTCACCGCCGCCCTGGGGCTGGCCCAGCTTGAGCGCATCGACGAGATCCTGGCCCGGCGCAAGCAGGTGGAGGCCTTTTACCGGGAGGAGATGCAGAGCTTCGAGGGCATCAAGCCGCCGTATCTGGGCCCCGACGTGGACGAGGTGCACTGGATGCTCTACGTGGTGCACCTGGGCGCCCGCTTCAGCGCCAGCTCCCGCGCCCAGATCGTCGATGACCTGGAAGCCGATCTCATCGAGGCTGCGCCCTTCAGCGCCCTCATGCACCAGCAGTTCGCCTATCAGGCCCTGGGCGAGGCCTACAACTGCAAACGCGGTTGCCTGAAGAACACCGAACGCATTGGCGACCGTTCCCTGGCGCTGCCCTTTTACGGGCAACTGGGCGCCGACGAGGTCAAGTTTCTGGTCAAGACGCTCAAGGACGCCTGCACCAACGTGGGCGCTGGCGCCGCGATTTACCTGTAAGACACCCGAGGTATCCCCATGACAAGCACCCTTGTTGCACCTGCCGCCGCTCCCTCCGATATCCTGCCCGATGGCCTTCCCGCCAGCCTGGTTGAAGCCCTGGCCACCGGCAGCGTGGTGCCCTACCTGGGCCCCCGCGTGCTGGCCCTGGCGGCTGACTACGCTGTGCCGGCCACGCCGGAAGCCCTGGTGGCCCTGCTCACCGCGAAGAGCTCCGTCCCCCACAAGATTCGCAATCGGCTCACCCAGTCGGCCCAGTACATCGAGAACTTCAAGCATCGCAAGACGCTGGTCGGCTTGATGAACGAAGCCTTTGCCGCTGCGCCCAAGCCGGCACCCCTGCACGAATCCCTGGCCGGCTTCGGCTTTCCGCTGATCGTCGATGCCTGGTACGACGACGCCATGGCCGCCGCCCTGTCGGCCCATGCCCCCACCGGCAGCTGGGGGCAGGTCCAGGGGCTGGCCCAGTCCGAACATTTCGGCACCTGGACCGGCTGGTATGACGCCGCCGGCGCGGCCGTGCCCGACTGCAATCCGGACTGGAAGACCATCCTGTACAAGCCCATCGGGGCCCATGGCCCGGCCGGCAACTACCTGGTGTCGGATACGGATTACGTGGAAGTGCTCACCGAGATCGACATCCAGACCCCGATCCCGGTGGAAGTGCAGCGCCTGCGCGCCGGCCGCAACTTCCTGTTCGTCGGCTGCCGCTTCAACGATCAGCTGCCCCGCGCCTTCGCCCGCCAGATCATGAAGCGTTCGTCCGATCGCCACTGGGCGGTGCTCCCCGACGAGCCGACCCGCATGGAGGCGCGTTTTCTGGCCGAGCAGGGCATCGAGCGCATCCCCTTGCCCCTCGACGCTTTCGTTCCCGCCCTTCTCGCCCGCCTGGGTTGAAGGTCATCTGATTTTTTCATCCGCAAGCAAGAAGGAAGTTCCATGGCTCAGCTCACCCTCCAGCCCTCCGGCAAGGCCGTCGACGTCGCCGCCGGCACAACGCTGCTCAGCGCCATCCTGGCTGCTGGCGAGCGCATCCACCACAAGTGCGACGGCAAGGCCCAGTGTGGCAGTTGCCACATCTTCATCCAGGAAGGCCGCAAGACCCTGCCGCGTATCCAGAGGCTCGAGAACGAGAAGCTCGACACCCTGGTCGGCGTCAGCAGCAAGTCGCGTCTGGCCTGTCAGACCCTGATGGGTGAAGAGCCGGTCACCATCGAGTTGCTCGGTTTCGTCTGAACCCGCGCCCGGGGTGCTCGGGACGTCAAAGCTTGTCCCATCCACCCCATCCGGCGGACACTCTCGCCCATGAGGTGTTCGCTGCGATCAATTTCCGTTCTGTTGCTGCTGGCCCTGTGCCCGCTCCTGGCCAGCGCCACCGAGGCCTCCCGCCAGGTCCGCATCGGTGTACTGGCCTGGCAGGGGCTTGAGGAAGCGGAGGTGCGCTGGTCCACGCTGATGAACCGGCTGGCCGACCAGCTGCCCGGGCGGGAGCTGGTGCTGCGTCATTTCGACCTGGCGGGGGTCGCCGCCGCGCTCAAGGCCGGGGAGCTGGATTTCGTCGTCACCAACCCCGGGCACTATGTCTTTCTCGAAGCGGAGAGTGGCATCAGCCGGATCGCCACCCTGGTCGCCGACAACGCCTCCGACCCCGCCCATGTGGTCGGATCGGCCGTGGTGGTACTGGCCGACCGTCAGGACATCCGGCGGCTCGCCGATCTGCAAGGGCATAGCCTCGCCGCCGTATCGCCGGATGCCTTCGGCGGCTACCAGGTGGCCTGGGGCGAGCTGCGCCGACAGGGCCTGGACCCGGAGCAGGGGCGCCCGGCGCCCGTGTTCACCGGCTTCCCCATGTCCCGGGTCGTCGAGGCGGTGCTCAACGGCGATGCCGATGCCGGGGTGTTGAGGGTCTGCCTGCTGGAGAGCCTGGAGCGGGACGGCGCCCTGCGGCCGGGGCAGCTCCGGGTTCTGTCGCCCCGCCCCGGCGGCGCCCCATGCCAGGCGTCGGCGCCCCTCTACCCGGGCTGGGCCTTTGCGGCGGCCCCCCACACGCCGCCGGCCCTGTCCCGGGATGTGCTGGTCGCCCTGCTGGCTCTCACGCCCGATGCGGCCGGTCAGTCCTGGAGCGTGCCGGCCGACTATCACACGGTTCATGAGCTCCTGCGCGCCCTGCAGATCGGCCCCTACGCCTTCCTGCGGGAGACGGCCTGGCCGTCCCTGTGGGAGCGTTACTGGCCCTGGGTCTGCGGGCTGATCCTGACCCTGCTCGCCTGGGGCGCCTACACTTTGCACGTGGAGCATCTGGTCCAGCGGCGGACCCGGGAGCTGACCCAGGCCATGGCGGCCCGGCAACGCCTTGAGGTGCAGGTGCAGGAGGGGCAGCAGCAGATGGATCATCTGTCCCGTCTGTCGGTGCTGGGGGAGCTGTCGGGCACCCTGGCCCACGAGCTCAATCAGCCCCTGGCCACCATCGGCAACTACGCCCGCAGCCTGCTGCGCCGGCAGGACAGCGGCAATCTTGCTCCCGCCGCCCTGCGCCTGGCCGCCGAGGAGATCGCCAGTGAATCCGAGCGGGCCGCCGGCATCCTGGGGGGCATCCGTGCCCTGGCCCGCAAGCGTAACCGGGTCCGGGAGGCCCATGATCCCGTCGCACTGGTGGGAGAGGCGGGGCGCCTCTTCGCCGGCATGTTGCCCGGCGCCCCCGAACTGCAGGTGTCCACCGGGGGAGACGGCGGTGGTTGGCGGGTGTGGGTCGATCCCCTGCAGATCCAGCAGGTGCTGCTCAACCTCTTCAAAAATGCCTGGGACGCGCAGCGTGCAGCAGATTGCGATGCGCCCATCGAGCTCCATCTGGAGCAGGTTGGTAGCTGCTGCGTCGTCGCGGTGCGTGATCACGGCCCGGGGCTGGCACCCGAAATGCAGGGCCGTCTGTTCGAGGCCTTCTTCACCACCAAATCCGACGGCCTGGGCCTGGGTCTGTCCATCTGCAAGACCATTGTGGAAGCCCATGGAGGCGAGATCTCCGCCGCGGCGGCCGAGCCCGGCCCGGGTCTGGTCTTCCGTTTCACCCTGCCCCTGGCCGAGGGGGCGACACCCTGGCACGAGAACCCATCCGATGACCGATAGCGCCGATCTTCCCCTCATCCACGTGGTGGACGACGAAGCGCCGTTCCGTCGTTCCCTGCTGTTCCTGCTGGAGTCCGTGGGCTGGCAGGCCGTGGGGCATGCTTCGGCAGAGGCATTCCTCCAGGCCGCGCCAGCCTTTCCGCCGGGGGGCGGCTGCATCGTGCTGGACATCCGCATGCCGCGGGTGAGCGGCCTGGAGCTGCAGCGGCGCCTGCTTGCTGCCGGTTCCCCGTTCCCCGTGATCTTCATGACCGGGCACGGAGACGTGGAGCTTGCCGTGCAGGCCATGAAGGACGGGGCGCTGGATTTTCTGCAGAAGCCCTTCAAGGACCAGCTTTTCCTGGATGCGGTCGAACGGGCGGTGCAGGTGAGCCATGAGCGTCACGCGGCCCGGCAGCGTCGGGGCGAGGCGATGGACATCCTGGCCCGCCTGTCGTCCCGGGAGCGGGAGGTGGCGCGCCTGCTGGCCCTGGGCCTGGCCAACAAGGAAGTGGCTCGCCTCCTGGGCATCAGCGACAACACGGTGCACGTGCACCGCCAGCGCGTCATGGAGAAGAGCGGCACCGGCAGTGCTGCCGATCTGGCCCGCCTGATCCTCCGGGCTGATCCCGGTGGGCTGGACTAACCGGTTTCGGCTATTGCGTTAACCCGATGTCCGGATAGGCGTGGGCAAGGGCGCTCCCTAGACTTGTTGCCAAGACAAGCGGCAGGGAGAAAGTCATGCGCAGCAGTACCATCGGCCGGCTCGGATGCCGGCTCTTCATGGGCCTCGTCCTCAAGGGCGCGGCCGTTTTTGCGTTCACCGCCGGCCCTGCTCTGGCCGGGGATGCCTCCATGATCGAGCGCGGGCGTTACCTGGCGCGGGCAGGCGACTGCGTGGCCTGCCATACCGCGGAGAAGGGCACCTCGATGGCAGGGGGGCGGGCTCTCGAAACACCCTTCGGCAAGCTCTATTCCACCAACATCACGCCTGACCGGGACACCGGCATCGGCAAATACAGCTTCGAGCAGTTCGACCGGGCGATGCGCAAGGGTGTGGCGGCGGATGGCCACAACCTCTATCCCGCCATGCCCTATCCATCCTACGCACGGATTACCCCGGAGGACATGCGCGCGCTTTATGCCTACCTGATGGAAGGCCTGGCACCGGTGAAGCAGGCCAACAAGCCCTCCGACATGCGCTGGCCGTTCAGCATGCGCTGGGGCTTGTCCCTGTGGAACTGGGCTTTCCTGGATGCCACGCCCTACAAGGCCGACATGACGAAGGATGCGGCGTGGAACCGGGGAGCCTACCTGGTCCAGGGGCTGGGGCATTGCGGTGCCTGCCACACGCCGCGGGGTCTGGCCTTCCAGGAGAAGGCCATGCACGAGGCTGGCGCGAAAGGCCGCCACTTCCTGTCCGGCGAGACGGTCGAACACTGGCGGGCGCTCAGCCTGCGCGGTCTCTGGACGGTGGACGACACCGTCCAGTTTCTGAAGACCGGGCAGAACCGCTTTGCCGCCGCGTCGGGCAACATGGCCGAGGTGATCATGCACAGCACCCAGCACCTGAAGGACGACGACCTGGTGGCCATGGCCGCCTATCTCAAGTCCCTGCCGCCGGGCGAAAACGAACTGCCGGCCCCCGGTGTGCCACGCAAGGTCGTCGCCGGCGGCCTGCCGGAGCAGCTCTACAGCAGCCGTGGTGGACTGGGTTACGTGCAGTTCTGTGTGGATTGCCACCGCCAGGATGGCAGTGGTGTGCCCAAGGTGTTTCCGCCCCTGGCCGGCAACCCCACCGTTGCGGCCAAAGACCCTGCCACCTTGGTCCACATCGTGCTGACTGGCGGCCAGACCGTGCCCACGGCTGCCCATCCACGGGTTTTCGCCATGCCTGGCTTTGCCCGCCTGAAGGACAGCGAGCTGGCCGAGATCCTGAGTTTTGTTCGTGCCAGCTGGGGTAACGGCGCCCCCGTCAGCGCTTCCCAGGTGCGCAGGATGCGGGCTGCGCTGGACCCGAAGGTGGACACCAGCGCCTTCGAAACCCCTCGCCTGGCCGACATGCTTGGCAGCCCGAATGCCCAGCAACTGGTGCGTGGCATGCGCCTGCACCTGGAAACCCGCGATCTGCTGCCCCAGCACGTGGGCAATGCCCTCAACTGCACCAGCTGTCACCTCAACGCCGGTACGGTGGCCGACGGCTCGCCCTTTGTCGGTGTGTCGGCCTTCTTCCCCAGCTATGCGCCGCGGGCCGGGCGTGTGATCAAGCTCGAAGACCGCATCAATGGCTGCTTCCGGCGTTCGATGAATGGCAAGCCTTTGCCGCCCGAGTCGGCCGACATGAAGGCCATGGTGGCCTATTTCGACTGGATGAAGCGCGAGACCAAGCCTGAGGACAAGGTGCCGGGCCGGGGCATCGGCAAGATCGACCGTTCGCTCCAGCCCAACATCGACAACGGCAAGAAGATCTATGCCGACCAGTGCGCCGTGTGCCATGGCAACGACGGGGAGGGCCTGCGTCAGGCGGATGGGCGCTACATCTATCCGCCTCTGTGGGGGGATGCCTCCTTCAACATCGGCGCGGGCATGGCCCGTACCTACACGGCGGCGGCTTTCGTGAAGCGCAACATGCCCATCGGCTTTCACGGCAAGTTTCCCCTGGGCCAGGGCGGGCTCAGCGACCAGGAGGCCGTGGATGTGGCCGAGTACTTCAGCCACCAGCCGCGCCCCGACTTCCCTGACAAGGTGAAGGACTGGCCGAAGGACAAGAAGCCCAGCGATGCCCGCTACTGACCCCACCCGCGCAAGCCTGACCGCAGCGCTCACCCGATCAAGGAGCCGTGCATGCCCTCCACAATCCTGAGACCCCTGGCCCTTGGCCTTTCCTCATCCCTGCTCATGCTGGTGCAGGCCGCTGTAGCAGCCGATGGCGAGGCCATCATCCAGAAAGGGGGGGCCAGCCCTGCGGCCATGCCGTGCATGAGCTGCCATGGCGCCGACGGCAGGGGCATGGCCGCCGGCGGCTTTCCCCGCCTGGCCGGGCTGCCCGAAGCCTACCTGGCCAAGCAGCTTGCCGATTTCAGGGCCGGGCGGCGCGAAAGCCCGCTGATGCAGCCCATCGCCCAGGCTCTCAGCGAAGCCGAGGCGGCCGCCGTGGCCAGAAGCTACGCGGCGCTGCCCAAGGTGAACGTGAAAACCGGTGCGCCGGAGCGCCCGAGAGAGGGCTCCGGCGCCTGGCTGGCCTTGCGCGGTGCCTGGGAGCGCAACATTCCCGAATGCACCTTGTGCCACGGCCCCTCGGGCGTGGGGGTGGGAGATGCCTTTCCGCCCCTGGCCGGCCAGTCGGCGGAGTACATCGAGGCCCAGCTGCGTGCCTGGCGCGGTACGCCGGCCCAGCCCGGCGGCCGGAAGACCAAGCCGGTGGCGGCGGTGCCGCCGACCCGGCGCAACGATCCCAATGGCTTGATGCAGCACATCGCGGCCGACCTGACGGAGGCGGAGATCAAGGCCGTAGCCGCCTACTTTGCCGGGCTGGGTGACACCACGGAGCCCTTCGATGCCAGCCAGCACCGCCTGCGCTGAAGCCCGTCCCTTCCTGCGACCGACCAAGGAACCGCCACTATGATGATCACACCGCGCCGGCTGGGTACTGTGCTCCTGCCATTGTTCGCCGCCCAGGCCCTGGCCGCCGAGCCCGCCCGCAACCCCCGACTGGACGACCAGACCCAGCTGCCCAAGGCCCCGGCCCGGGCGCTTGGCCAGAACCACTTCCAGCCCCCGGCCGAAGCCGATATTCCCAACAACGCCTACGGTGACCTGGTACGCCGGGGTCAGGATCTGTTCATGAACACCAAGGCCCTGGCACCGGAATACGTGGGCAACGAGATGAACTGCGTCAATTGCCACATCGACCGGGGGCGCAAGGCGGATTCGGCACCCCTGTGGGCGGCTTACACCATGTACCCGGCCTATCGCAAAAAGAACAACAAGGTGAATACTTTTGTGGAGCGCATGCAGGGTTGTTTCCAGTTCAGCATGAACGGCAAGGCCCCCGCGCCCGACAGTGAGGTGCTGACCGCCCTGACAGCCTATGCCTACTGGATGTCCAGCGGCGTGCCCATCGGCAAGGCCATGCCCGGCCGGGGGTTCGACGAACCGCCGCTGCCCCGGGGAGGCTACGACATCGCCCGTGGCAAGGTGGTGTATGACAGGCAATGCGCTCTTTGCCACGGCGTGGAGGGTGAAGGCAAGAAGGTGGGGGCGACCTCGGTCTTTCCGCCCCTGTGGGGCAAGGACTCCTACAACTGGGGCGCCGGCATGCACCGCATCAACACCGCGGCGGGTTTCATCCAGCACAACATGCCCCTGGGGCGGGGCAAGACCCTGAGCGACCAGGAGGCCTGGGATGTGGCGGCCTACGTCAACGCCCACGAGCGGCCCCAGGACCCGCGCCTGGTCAATGGCGATATCGACGAGACCCGCAAGCGCTACCACGCGGAAGACGGCGTGAACCTCTACGGGGTGGTGGTGGACGGGCGCAAGCTGGGGCAGGGGGTGAAGTGATCGGCGCCGCCGCAGCCCTCGGTGCGCCGGCCATCCAGCCGGGTTTTTCGTAGAAGACGAGGTGGGTCATGGGGCCTCCGGGTTCAGGGCCGCGGGCGGGCGGCCAGGTTCAGCAGGGCATCGGTCTGCTTGACGATGGCGGCGGCGATGGTCCGGTCCAGGCGATCGAGCCAGGCGCGGGGCAGGGCGCTGGCGCCGCACTGGGCGCCGTGCAGCATGCCGACCAGGGCGGCGGTGGTGTCGGCGTCGTCGCCGCGGTTGACCGCACCGATCAGGGCATCCTCGAAATCGGCTTCGCTGAAGGTGAAATGGAGCACCGTCTGCAAGGTATCCACCACGTAGCCGCTGGCCCGCCCGGGGTAGGGCTGGAAGCGGAACAGGGGGTGGCTCACCACGAAGGTATCGGCCAGGGGACGGCAGTCGGACAGGCGGCTACCGAGCAGCAGGCGCCGTAGCAGGCGGCCACAGATCAGGGTGGCGGCGTCGGAAAGCGGATTGTTGTGGGTGAAGCGGGCCTGGGCCAGGCTGCGGGTCTCGAAGGCGGCTTGGTCGTGCAGGGTGGCCAGGACCACCGGCAGGTTGCGCATCACGGCGCCATTGCCCGCATCGCCGTCGCCTGCCGGGCCGGCGAAGGAGCCGTCGGTCATGTAGCGGCGGATGCCGCGCCGGCAGGTGTTGCCACAATCCACGGGCTTGCTGCGCAGCCAGGCCACGTAGGCCTCGGCTACGGCTTTCATGCACCAGCCGTCGGCGTCGAGGATGGCCTTGCCCAGGGCCAGGCACATGGTGGTGTCGTCGGTGACCTGGCCGGGTGCCAGCTTGAGCCAGCCGCCACCCGTCATGTGGCGATGCACGCCGTATTGGGCGGCGATCTCCCGGGGGGTCATGAACTCAGTGGTGGCGCCCAGGGCGTCGCCGATGGCCAGGCCCAGGTAGGCGCCCAGGGCCTTGTCGCGCAGGCTGCCGGGGCAGAGGCCCGCGGGCAGGATGGAGGGCTGGGTACGCAGGAGGAGGGCGTCAAGCATAGCGGGCCACCACTTCGTATTCGCCGCCGATCACCAGCACCTCGCCTTCTCCGGCCAGGGGGGCGCCCGGCAGCAGGCCGGGGAAGAACAGGATCTTGACCACCGGCACGCGTGCTTCGAGGATCCAGTCGCCGAACTCGTCGGCGCGCTCGCGGGAGGTGGAGAAGGACACCACGTTGTTGAGCCGCAGAATGCAGGCCCGGTCGCGCCGGTCGCCGGCAACCACCCGCTGTTCGGTGAAATCGTTGATGCCGCGCCACAGGGTCATGTAGTCCCGGGCGGGCAGCCCGAAGCGCTGGATGGCCCACTGGCAATACTCGAAGAGCAGGTCGAGTTGCTGGTGGATGCAGTTGTTGTGGAAGCGGCTGCTGCCCTTCTCTTCGATGTAGGCAATCCAGGCCGGTGAGGGGAAGCGGCTGAGGAGGGCTTTGTGAAAGGTCGGTACCAGGCCGAAGCGGCTCTCGGCCCAGCCCTTCAGCACGGCGCCGGCGGCGGAGTTGGAATCCAGCCCCCAGCCCTGCAGTAGCTTGAGGTAGCTGGAACGGTGCCGCGATCGCGGTGTGCTGCGGGTGCCGGGTTCGGGCGGGGCGAGACCGAAGACGATCTCCATGAAGTGCCGGAACACGGCCGATGCGGAAGCCAGGTCGCCGGCCGTTTCAAGAAGCCGGAACAGGCCGCGGTGGGTTTCGCGGACACCGGCAATGGCCAGTGGCTGGGGGTGGGCATTGAAGGCCGGCGAGCCGAGCAGGCCAACCGGCAGCCCGACCAGGTTGGTCGAGTACCAGCGGCCGGGCTCGGTGCCCCGTCCGTCTCCGGCCCAGTCCTCCGCCACCGCCCCGCGGCGGGGCGACGGCTCGTTCATGGGAGGCTGCGGGCTCAGACCGGGCGGTTGGCGCCGAGATCGCGGATCGGACCCATGATCTTGAGGCCCTCCTCGTAGCTCAGCGGGGTGTAGGTGGCGGAGAACTTGGTGGCGGCATTGGCCACGGCGTCCAGCTTGCCGGCGGTGTCGAACTTCTTGAGGTCGTTCTTTTCCAGGTACAGCAGTTCGAGGGTTTCGTTGTACACGGTGGCCTCGTCGATGGGCAGCACGGTGTAGCTGATGTCGCCCATCTTGACGGTGTACTTCTTCGACAGGTCGATGTTGTCGCAGAAGACGATGTATTTGCCGGTGGGTACGAAGTAGGGGCCGAGGACTTCATGCACCAAGGCCAGGTATTCGAAGGACAGCAGGAAGCTGCTGAAGAAGGGGATGGTGGCGCCGTCGTCGCAGACCATCATGACCTGGTCGGTGACGATCTCCGGCGGGCGCTTTTCGTCGGCGAACTGTTCGGCGAACTTCAGCGCGACGTCGCCGCGGAAGCCATAGCGGCCGGCCTTCTTGGTTTCGCCCTTGAAGACCGGGTTGAGCAGGCGGCCCTTTTCGTCCAGGTCGAGGGTGGCATTAGCGAGGGTGGTGGTCATGACTGCTTCCTTTGTCATTGCGGATGAAATCGGCGGTCTTGGCGAACGCGCGGGTGAGTTGATTCTTGAGTTCAGGGTCGGCGACCACGTCGTCCAGGGCCTGCGTCATGCACCGCATCCAGGCATCTCGCTCGGCCTGGCCGATGGCGAAGGGGAGGTGCTTGCGGCGCAGGCGCGGGTGGCCGCGTTCGGCGGAGTACACCTGGGGGCCGCCCGTCCATTCAGTGAGGTAGCGCACCAGCACCTCCTTGACCGGGGCCAGGTTGGGGCCGTGCATGGCACGGATGGTGGCGGCCTGGGGGAGGCTGTCCATCAGCACATAGAAGCGTTCGACCAGTTTTTCGATCACCCCCACTCCGCCCAGACGGGTGAAGTGGGGGTTGGCGCTGGCGGGTTCAGAAGCCACCGACGGGGCGGATGGGGTGGCTGCCAGGGGCGGCGGCATGGGTTCGCCATAGACCGGGACGGCCCAGCCATCGCGCCGCAGATAGCCCACCACCACCCGGGCTGGGCAGGTGGGCGGGGCGTTGGCAGGGGTGTCCGGCTTGCTCATGGTGGTGGCTCCAGGTGTTCGGTGACCCGATCCATCCGGGCCTGAGGTTTGCCTTGCCTAGGCAATAGTTGTGCCGCCCCTCTGCTGCTACCTTTTTGTTTCAGAAAAACCCTTTTTTTTCAGCGCCTTGCAGACTTGTGTCGGGTTTGTCCGGGCTGTCCGGAACGGCGCCGGAGGTCTGTGCCCTTCCTGACAGCGCTGGGCCCTTTGTCGCATTCCACACACTGCCTTCAAGCGTCTTTTGAAAGCATGTCTGAGTTGAAAACATAAATTTAATCAGTGTGTTGAAGAGGTTTTTCGAGGTTGGCACGGCGATTGCTGAATGCTCGTCGCACCGATAAAGGCTCGCCGAAGCGTGTGAATACGAAGAGCAAGACGGACACGACAGGCTGCATTCCGGTTGCAAGGTAGATGGGTCCCAACACCCGGAATTCGTCAGTGACGCATTACCCGTTCAATTCATTCAGGAGATCTGAAAATGGCTGCACTTCGTCAAATTGCGTTTTACGGCAAAGGTGGTATCGGCAAGTCCACCACCTCCCAGAACACCCTGGCCGCGCTGGCCGAAATGGGTCAGAAGATCCTGATCGTCGGTTGCGATCCAAAGGCTGACTCCACCCGCCTGATTCTCCATGCAAAGGCCCAGGACACCGTGCTGTCCCTGGCTGCCGAAGCCGGCTCGGTGGAGGATCTGGAGATCGAGGACGTCCTGAAGGTGGGTTATCGCGACATCCGTTGCGTTGAATCCGGTGGCCCGGAACCCGGCGTAGGTTGTGCCGGCCGTGGCGTGATCACCTCGATCAACTTCCTTGAGGAAAACGGCGCCTACGACGGTGTCGACTACGTCTCTTACGACGTGCTGGGCGACGTGGTGTGCGGCGGCTTTGCCATGCCCATCCGCGAGAACAAGGCGCAGGAAATCTACATCGTCATGTCCGGCGAAATGATGGCCATGTACGCCGCCAACAACATCTCCAAGGGCATCCTGAAGTACGCCAACTCCGGCGGCGTGCGTCTGGGCGGCCTGGTCTGCAACGAGCGCCAGACCGACAAGGAACTGGAACTCGCTGAAGCCCTGGCCGGCAAGCTGGGCACCAAGCTGATCCACTTCGTGCCCCGCGACAACATCGTGCAGCACGCCGAACTGCGCCGCATGACCGTCATCGAGTACGCCCCGGAATCCAAGCAGGCCGCCGAGTACCGCACCCTGGCCGAGAAGGTTCACAACAACGCCGGCAACGGCACCATCCCGACGCCGATCACGATGGATGAGCTCGAAGACCTGCTGATGGACTTCGGGATCATGAAGAAGGAAGACGAGTCCGTCATCGGCAAGACCGCTGCCGAACTGGCCGCCTGACGCGTCGAGAGTCGAGGGTCGAGAGTCGGGGCAGCAAGCGCCGGCTCTCCTCCGGTGCCTCCGGGCACCGGCCGGCGTGACCTGTGCTCGACTCTCCGCTCTCCACTCTCGACCACTCCATTTGATGACAGGAGCAATGAAAATGAGCCTGACCGTTGATGAAAACAAGGCACTTATCGAAGAAGTGCTGAAGGCCTATCCGGAAAAGACTGCCAAGAAGCGCGCCAAGCACCTGGGCACCTTCGAGGATGGCAAGCCGGATTGCGGCGTCAAGTCCAACATTAAGTCCCTGCCGGGCGTGATGACCATCCGTGGCTGTGCCTACGCCGGTTCCAAGGGCGTGGTGTGGGGCCCGATCAAGGACATGATCCACATCTCCCACGGCCCCGTGGGCTGCGGCCAGTATTCCTGGGCCTCGCGCCGCAACTACTACATCGGTGAGACCGGCATCGACACCTTTGGCACGATGCAATTCACCTCCGACTTTCAGGAGAAGGACATCGTCTTCGGCGGCGACAAGAAGCTGGAGAAGATCATCGACGAGATCGAGGTCCTGTTCCCCCTGAACAAGGGCATCACCGTCCAGTCCGAATGCCCGATCGGCCTGATTGGCGACGACATCGAAGCGGTGTCGAAGAAGAAGGCCAAGGAATACGTCGGCAAGACCATCGTGCCGGTGCGTTGCGAAGGCTTCCGCGGGGTCAGCCAGTCCCTCGGCCACCACATCGCCAACGACGCGGTGCGCGACTGGGTCTTCGACAAGGTCGATCCGAACAAGAACGCGTTCGAATCCACCCCCTACGACGTGGCCATCATCGGTGACTACAACATCGGTGGCGACGCCTGGTCGAGTCGCATCCTCCTTGAGGAAATGGGCCTGCGTGTGATTGCCCAGTGGTCCGGTGACGGCACCATCGCCGAGCTGGAGAACACCCCCAAGGCCAAGCTCAACGTGCTGCACTGCTATCGCTCGATGAACTACATCAGCCGGCACATGGAAGAGAAGTACGGGATCCCCTGGGTCGAGTACAACTTCTTCGGCCCGACGATGATCGAGAAGAGCCTGCGCGAAATCGCCAGCCACTTCGACGACACCATCAAGGCCAATACCGAGAAGGTCATCGCCAAGTACCGCAGCATGGTTGATGCAGTCATCGCCAAGTACAAATCCCGCCTGGAGGGCAAGAAGGTCATGCTCTTCGTCGGCGGCCTGCGCCCCCGCCACGTGATCGGCGCCTACGAGGATCTGGGCATGGAAGTGGTCGGCACCGGCTACGAATTCGGCCACAACGACGACTATCAGCGCACCACCCACTACGTGAAGGACGGCACGCTGATCTACGACGACGTGACCGGCTACGAGTTCGAGAAGTTCGTCGAGAAGGTCCAGCCCGACCTGGTGGGTTCCGGCATCAAGGAAAAGTACGTCTTCCAGAAGATGGGCGTGCCCTTCCGCCAGATGCACAGCTGGGACTACTCGGGCCCCTACCACGGCTACGACGGTTTCGCGATCTTCGCCCGTGACATGGACATGGCCATCAATTCGCCGGTCTGGGGCCTCACCAAGGCTCCGTGGAAGAAGGCTGCCTGATCCCTCTTCCGGGCGGGGCCCTGGCCCCGCCGCCCCGCCCTGATTACTGATTCTAGGAGTGCTGTCATGCCCCAAAATGTTGAAAAGGTCCTCGACCACGAAAACCTGTTCCGCGAGCCGGAATACAAGGCAATGTTCGACAACAAGCGGAGCCAGTTCGAGTTCCGCGTGCCTGCCGAAGAGCTCGCCAAGCAGATCGAATACGCCAAGACCTGGGAATACCGGGAAAAGAACTTCGCCCGCGAAGCCCTGACGGTCAACCCTGCCAAGGCCTGTCAGCCGCTGGGCGCCGTGTTTGCCGCCGTCGGCTTCGAGAAGACCCTGCCCTTCGTGCATGGCTCCCAGGGCTGCGTCGCCTACTACCGCTCCCACTTCTCCCGTCACTTCAAGGAACCGACCTCCTGCGTCAGCTCCTCCATGACCGAGGATGCGGCGGTGTTCGGCGGCCTCAACAACATGATCGACGGCCTGGCCAACACCTACAACCTGTACAAGCCCGAGATGATCGCCGTGTCCACTACCTGCATGGCCGAGGTGATCGGCGATGACCTGGACGCCTTCATCAAGACCTCAAAGCAGAAGGGCTCCATCCCGGCCGAGTTCGATGTGCCCTTTGCCCACACCCCGGCCTTCGTCGGCAGCCACATCACCGGCTACGACAACGCCCTGCAGGGCATCATCAAGTACTTCTGGGACGGCAAGGCCGGCCAGGGCACGGCCCTGACCCGTATCCCCAACGAGTCCATCAACTTTATCGGCGGTTTCGACGGCTTCGTGTGCGGCAACCTGCCGGAAATCCGCCGCATGCTCGACCTGATGGGCGTCGAGCACACCATCCTGTGCGACCCGTCCGACGTGTGGAACACCCCCACCGACGGCGAGTTCCGCATGTACGACGGTGGCACCACCAAGGCCCAGGTTGAAGCCGCGATCAACGCCAAGGCCACCATCAGCTTCCAGGGCTACTCCACCGAGAAGACCATGAAGCTGATCAAGGAGCATGGCCATGACACGACCAGCTTCCATCACCCGATGGGCGTGACCGGCACCGACGCTTTCCTGATGAAGGTCTCGGAACTCACCGGCAAGCCGATCCCGGCCGAGCTGGAGAAGGAGCGCGGCCGCCTGGTGGATGCCATCGCCGACAGCCAGGCCCACCTGCACGGCAAGAGGTTCGCCCTCTACGGCGACCCGGACCTCATGCTGGGCATGACCGCCTTCCTGCTGGAACTCGGTGCCGAGCCGGTGCATGTGCTCTCCACCAACGGCGACAACGAGTGGGCTGGCAAGGTGCAGGCGCTGCTGGACGCCAGCCCCTTCGGCAAGAACTGCAAGGCCTACCCCAAGGCCGACCTGTGGCACATGCGTTCCCTGCTCTTCACGGAGAAGGTGGATTTCCTGATCGGCAACACCTACGGCAAGTATCTGGAGCGAGACTGTGGCACCCCGCTGATCCGCCTGGGCTTTCCGATCTTCGATCGCCACCACTACCACCGCTTCCCCATCTGGGGCTATCAGGGCGGCCTGCGCGTCCTGACCATGCTGCTCGACGAGTACTTCGAGGCCCTCGACGCCAATACAAATGGCATCGGGACTACCGACTACTCCTACGACATCATCCGCTGAGCACCGCGGAAGGGGAGGCCTCCGGGCCTCCCTTTTTTACTTTCGACAAAGGCAAAGCCATCATGGCCAACATCACTTTCAGCTCGCCCAAGATGAAGAAGGACGTCACCGTCTACGCTACCGCCGGTGATACCCACACCCTGTTGCTGATCGCCCAGAACAACAAGATCCCCGTCGATTTCGAATGCGAGAACGGCGAGTGCGGCTCCTGTTGCGTCGAGGTGCAGATCCTCTCGAACAAGACCCCGATGGGCATCGCCCTGACCGAAAAGGAAAAGGTGGCACTGCGCCTGGCCGGCAAGATCACCAAGGAGCAGATCGCCGACGCCGAGGAGAAGGATCTGCCGCCCCCGTACCGGCTGGCCTGCCAGTTCATCGCCCGCAACGAGGATGTGCTGGTCAGGTTCTGACCCGTCTTCTCCGCCCCCGCCGGCCGGGGGCGAACCGACTCCACCGCCCGCCGGAAGCGTCCCATGCCCATCTACGATTTCCACTGCCTGTCCTGCGACCGCATCTTCGAGCGCATCGTCCGCGCCGACGCCCTCCCGGCCTGCCCTCACTGTGGTGCCGCGCAAGTCGAAAAACTGGTGTCCATGCCCGCTGCTCCCGGCAAGTCCGCCGGCATCATCGCCAGCGCCCGCAAGCAGGCGGCGAAGGAAGGGCATTTCAGCAATTACAGCAAGGCTGATAGGGCCAGAGCCAAGGGCTAGGTGCGGGTGTCCTGCGGGGAGGGGGTCTTGCAGGGGCCCTGCGGTGTCGAATTCGTTCGACCCCACAGAAAATAGGCCGGGGACGTCAGCGAAGCTGTCGGTCGTGAAGGCGTCCAAAGACAGTGAGTGCCGTGACTGCGCCAATCAGCGCGAAGAACATATCCGACTGGGTATCCCAGGGATCGCCCTGGGTACCCAGGAATTCGTCGGCACCCTGGCCGAGGGCCAGGGCTGCGCCCCATTCGATGAACTCGTAAGTGGCGCTGATCGCCAGGACCACGCATATCGTCAGGAAGGCCAGCATTTTGCGGCCCCGGACATGGCCGCCCCGCAGCAGGATCTCCCGCGTGACCAGCGCCGGCACGAAGCCTTGGGCGAAGTGGCCGATCTTGTCGTAGGGATTGCGGCTCAGGTGCAGCAGATCCTGCAACTGGAAGCCCAGGGGCACCCGCGTATAGGTGTAGGCCCCGCCCAGCATCAGCACCAGGGCATGGACAAAGATGCAGGCGTAGAGCAGCGATGTGAGCGGGAAACGCTGCCGCGTTGCCACCAGCACCGGCAGGGCGATCATCACTGGCGCCACTTCCATCAGCCAGGTGGCCCGGTCGTGGGGTTGCCAGCCGGAGAGGGTCAGCAGGCCGGCAAGGATGAGCCCGGCAATGACGAGGAGACGGTTCGAAGGCGATGTACGGGGAGGCATGGGGCTGTCGGTCTGAGGGTCAGGTCGGGATCATCGTATCGCCATGATGAGCCACGAGGGGGCTTGGGTCGTCAGGCACAGGGTCTTGAGCCGGGTTCTTCAATCCCACATCGCTCGCATCTTCGCAGCCAGATCCACCGCGGCCTGCCGGGTTTCATCCCGGGCGACGGTCTGGATCTCGGCTTCGGGCCAGCTGATCTGCTCGAAGTGGTTGAGCAGACGGTTGGGGATGAAGCGGCTGCGGCTGGCGTAGACATGGCGGTCGCCGCTGCCGGACTGGCCCGAGACGTAGAAGCGTTGGGGGATCAGCAGGTCCAGGTGGTCCCGGGCGCGGGTCATGGCCACGTAGAGCAGGCGCATTTCTTCCTCGATCTCCCGTTCGCTGCCGGTGGCAAGATCGGAGGGGAGGCAGCCGTCCACCGTATTGAGGATGCTCACCGCAGGCCATTCCCGACCCTTGGCCGAGTGGATGGTGGACAGGATGAGGTAGTCCTCGTCGAGCAGGGGCTTGCCGGATTCGTCGCTGGTGGCGTCGGGCGGGTCGAGGGTGAGCTCGGTGAGAAAGCGCTCGCGGCTGGGGTAGGTGGCGGCGATGCGGGTGAGCTGCTGGATGTCGGCCTTGCGCACCTCGTGGTCCTCGTAGAGGCTCTCCATACGGGTTTCGTACCAGCTGGCGATGTGTTCGAGGGGGGCCGGCCAGGTGGTGGCTGCGGCCAGCTGCTCGACCATGCCGGCGAATTCGATCCAGCCCGGGCGGGCTGCGTCGGGGACCGGCTGTTCGGGGAGCAGGGTGCAGCCGGGGGGCGCAGCCTGGACGTTGTCGAGGATGCGCCCGGCGATTTTCGGGCCGACGCCCGGCAGCAGCTGGATGGCGCGAAAGCCGGAAACCCGGTCGCGGGGGTTCTGGGCCCAACGCAGCACGGCCAGCAGGTCCTTGACGTGGGCGGCCTCGAGAAACTTGAGTCCGCCGAACTTCACGAAGGGGATGTGGCGCCGTGTCAGTTCGATCTCCAGCCGGGCGCTGTGCTGCGCGGCACGGAACAGCACCGCCTGCTGCTTGAGCTTGAGCCCTTCCTCCCGGCGAGCGAGGACTTGTTCGACCACGCAGCAGGCCTGGTCGGCTTCGTCGCGGATGCTCACCAGGCGCGGGCGGGCGGCGGAGACCCGGTCGGTCCATAAGTTCTTGCAATAGCGCTCGCGGGCCTGGTCGATGATGGCGTTGGCGGCGGCCAGGATGGGCTGGGTGGAGCGGTAGTTGCGGTCCAGGGTGATTTGCCGGGCGGGTGGATCGAACTGCCCTGGAAAGTCGAAGATGTTGCGGATGTCCGCACCGCGAAAGCTGTAGATGCTCTGGGCGTCGTCGCCCACCACGGTGAGGCCCTGGCCGTCGGGCTTCATGGCCAGCAGGATGGCCGCCTGCAGGCGGTTGGTGTCCTGGTATTCATCCACCAGCACATGGGAGAAGCGGCCGCCCACCTCCCGGGCCAGTCCGGGCTCGGCCACCATCTGGGCCCAGTAGAGGAGCAGGTCGTCGTAGTCGAGCACCTGCTGGGTCTGTTTGGCCTGCACATAGGCGCGGAACAGGGCCTTGAGGTCGCCCTCCCAGCCCGCGCACCAAGGAAAGCTGCCCAGCAGTACCTCGCTCAGCGGCGCCTGGGTGTTGACCACTGCCGAGTAGATGGCCAGGCAGGTGCCCTTGAGGGGGAAGCGCTTGCCCTTGGCTGACAGTCCCAGCTCGTGACGGACCAGGTTCATCAGGTCGGCGGAGTCTTCCCGGTCGTGGATGGTGAAGGCCGGGTCGAGGCTGATGCGCCCGGCAAACTCCCGCAGCAGGCGGGCACCCACACTGTGAAAGGTGCCGGCCCAGGCAAAGCCCCCGGCTGCCAGGCGCCCATGGGCAGGGGAGACACGGGCCGCAACATGCTGCACCCGGCGCACCATCTCGTCTGCCGCCCGGCGGGAGAAGGTGAGAAGCAGGATGCGTCCGGGGTCGGCGCCACCCGCCAGGAGGTGGGCGACCCGGTGGGCCAGGGTGTTGGTCTTGCCGGAGCCCGCACCGGCAATCACCAGCAGCGGGCCGTCGTCCGCTCCGGCGCCGCTGCCATGGAGGGCGGCGGCTCGCTGGGCGTCGTTGAGGGTTTCGAGGTAGGCGGGCAGCCCCTGGATGGTGGGCTGCTGGAGTTGGGCTGACGGGTGCATGGGCGCTCCTTTGCTGTCATTTTATACAGCCATGGGGCGCGGGTAAATCGAGGGGCCCCAACCGGGGCTCAGGTGCTTACCAGTGGGTTTCCCGATCCGACGTCGAGCTGATCTTGTGGATGGTCAGGTCGGCGCCTTCGAACTCCTCCTCCGCATCCAGACGGATGCCGACGGTGGCGCGCAGCACGCCATATACTGCATAGCCCCCTGCCAGCGCGATGATGATGCCCCCTAGCGTGCCGATGAACTGGGATGCCAGGCTGACGCCGCCCATGCCGCCCAGCGCCTTGGCGCCGAAGATACCGGCAGCGATGCCACCCCAGGCGCCGCACAGACCGTGCAGGGGCCACACGCCCAGCACGTCGTCGATCTTCCAGCGGTTCTGGGTGAGGGTGAATAGCTGGACGAACAGGCCGCCCGCCACCAGGCCGGTGACCAGCGCACCGATGGGGTGCATCAGGTCGGAGCCCGCGCACACCGCCACCAGGCCGGCCAGGGGGCCGTTATGGATGAAGCCCGGGTCGTTCTTGCCCAGCACCATCGCCGCCATGGTGCCGCCGACCATGGCCATCAGGGAGTTGAGCGCCACCAGGCCGCTGACCTTGTCGAGCGTCTGGGCCGACATCACATTGAAGCCGAACCAGCCCACGGTGAGGATCCATGCGCCCAGGGCGAGAAAGGGGATGTTGGAGGGCGGGTGGGCCGAGATGTTGCCGTCCTTGGTGTAGCGGCCGCGCCGGGCGCCCAGCAGCAACACGGCGGGCAGGGCGATCCAGCCGCCCACCGCGTGCACCACCACCGAGCCGGCAAAGTCATGGAACTTGGCCCCGAAGGCCGCCTCCAGCATGGGCTGGATGCCCAGGTTGTCGTTCCAGGCGATCCCTTCAAAGAACGGGTACACAAAGCCCACCAGCAGGAAGGTGGCGATGCTCTGGGGGTGGAAGCGCGCCCGCTCGGCGATGCCGCCGGAGATGATGGCCGGAATGGCCGCGGCGAAGGTGAGCAGGAAGAAGAACTTCACCATCTCGTAGCCGCTCTTCTGGGACAGCACCTCGGCGCTGGCAAAGAAGTGGGCGCCGTAGGCCACGGTGTAGCCGATGAAGAAGTAGGCGAGGGCAGAGACGCCGAAATCCGTCAGGATCTTGACCAGGGCATTGACCTGGTTCTTCTTGCGGACGGTGCCGAGTTCGAGAAAGGCAAAGCCGGCGTGCATGGCCAGCACCATGATGGCGCCCAGCAAGACGAAGAGGACATTGCTGGCGTGACTTGTTTGCTCCATTTTGGGCTCCGGAAATGAAGCGAGGCACCAAGCAGGTGCCGTGCCAGGGTTTGGTCTGGAAAAAGCCAATCAAAACAGGGCGTGATGGAAACCGGGAAGTGTGGATTCGCACTTGTTTTGTGCGTTCTGTGTGTCAATGCACCAAAACGGCGCTCAGGAGGTGCGTGCCGATGCTGATGGGGTCTTCCGGTTTCCACGGGCGTGTGCATGTCGCATGACTGCCGCATTTTGGCAGGCGGAGTGACGAAATACGGCACTTTTCCCTGGCGTGACTCCGGCATCGACACCCGCATGGTGGCTGGGTTTGTTTGTAAGTAATTGAAATTAGTTAGTTTTTTTGTGCTTTTCAAAAGCTGGCACGGGGGTTGCCATAGAGAGTTCATCGGAAGCGAAAGCGCTGTTCCGAAATGCACCAAAACCCGATCCAGTCTTTCTCACCAGGAGATGTCATCATGAAAAAGCAAGCTCAAGGCGGTTTTACCCTGATCGAACTGATGATCGTTGTCGCGATCATCGGCATTCTGGCGGCCGTGGCGGTTCCGAGCTATCAGGACTATGTAAAGAAAGGCCGTTTCTCTGAAGTTCAGGGTTTGGCAGAACAGCGCAAGAGTGAAGTGGCATTGTGTTATTCACAAGAAAACTCGTTTGCTAACTGTAATGGCGGACAGAATGGGATATCTGCCGACCTTGCGGCTGCCACCACTAACACTGCGACCCTGACGGTTACCGCTGGCGTAATCGCTGGCGTATCTGCCGCCAACTCAGATTCGACCACGACCACTCTTACCCCAGCTGTTCCGGGGGCCGATGGTGTCATTCGTTGGACTAATAGTGGTAACTGCACAGGTAAGGGTTGGTGCAAGGCTAACTGAGCAGGAGTACGAGGCTTGAGGATTGCCGGGGCCTTACTTCCCGCGAACCTAAAAATCCCTGCCCAGGTGGCAGGGATTTTTGTTTCCACCTTCAATTCAGTGCGCCAGTTTTCCATTACGCACATGGACTCCATAGAATTTATTCTGTCCCCCAACTTCGACCCCCGCCCCGACGGTGCGGCGCCCGAGCTCATCGTCATCCACGCCATCAGCCTGCCCCCCGAGCGTTTCGGCGGGCCCGGTGTCGAGCAGTTGTTCACCAACCGCCTCGATCCGGCCGAACATCCCTATTACGCCCAGATCCACACGCTGCGGGTGTCGGCCCACTACTTCATCCGGCGTACCGGTGAGACCCTGTGTTTCGTGCCGCCTGAGTTGCGGGCCTGGCATGCGGGGGTGTCGTCCTGGCGGGGGCGTGAGCGTTGCAATGATTTTTCCATCGGTATCGAGCTGGAGGGGTGTGACACCCTGCCGTTCGAACCGGTCCAGTACGAGGCCCTGGCCGGCCTGCTTGCCGACCTGTGCACGCGGTTTCCGATAGCAGGGGTCGCCGGGCATTCGGACATCGCGCCGGGGCGCAAGACCGATCCCGGCCCCTGGTTTTCCTGGGGGCGTTTGAGCGCCTTGCTGGTCGCTGCCGACCATGCACAAGTGGCCCGCCTGGTGACGCTGGAAGGGGCCGCCGCGCCCGGGGACGACGGATTGCTGCGCTGGCCGTTTCCAGTCACGGGGCGCCCTGCCTAGGAGCAGCCGAGGGGTTTCGGAAAGCCGCTCAGGGCCTGGGTTTGCACCGGGATGAGCGCGGAGGGCAACATACTGCACGGCTTTCAGGGGATGCTATTGGAATCCAATTGAAAGGGCTTGCGGACCCCCTGGTTTGACAAAATCGAGTCGAATCAATAGAATGCGTTCTGTGTGCAATGCAGCACGCGTAAATTTTGTTACATGTCCGTGTCGACACCACCGCATAACCAGACTTCTTCCCTCTGGTTACTGACCGTCCCAAGGTCTGGGTTCGACACATTTTTTGGCACGCTGTCTGGTTGCGTCAGCGTGTTTGGATCAACCCCTGGCGACCTGGTTTTTGAGTGCCGTCGGCTGTCTGAACTGCTGACGCGTTGAAGCTGCCCCTGCTGTTCTGAGGTGTGGAAGACACAAGCGAACTGTCTGCATCCTTTTTCAAGGTTGCGGACCGTCGTGCGCGCTCATGGGCCGTGGCCACAGAAAGGAGAGCCCATGTTCGCAACTCGTATCACGAAGTACGCACGTCACGCGGCTTCATTCATGCTTCACTTTGCCCACGGCGGTCTGCTCGTCGCTGGTTTGATTGTTACCCTTTTTGTCGCGTCCCGTATCGCGAATCATGGTGTTCAGGGGCTTTCCCTGGGCAGTTTCACCGAAGAAGCGCCGGTTGCAGCGTTGGTTGAGAATGTGGAGCCCGAAGTGCTCCAGGTGTCCGAAAGCGCCACAGCAAAGCTCAGCCCCGATCTGCAGCGGGTCAAGGTTTACATCGCCAAGCGCTACCAGGTTTCCGCTGTTGCACTTGAGCCGCTGCTGGCCTCCGCCCAGCAGACCGGGCGCAGTGTGGGTGTCGATCCGCTCCTGCTGGTGGCCGTGATGGCCATCGAATCCCGCTTCAATCCCTTCGCCGAGAGCCCCATGGGCGCCCAGGGCCTGATGCAGGTCATTCCCAAGTGGCACCCGGACAAGGTGGACGTAAAGTCTGATCGGGCTGCCCTGTTTGATCCGGAGACCAACATCCGCGTTGGTGCTCTGGTGCTCAAGGAGTACATCCGGACCACCGGTTCCGTTGAGCGGGCCCTGCAGCAGTACAACGGCGCGATCAATGATCCTGCTTCGCCTTATGCGAACAAGGTCATGGCCGTGAAGGCTGCGCTGGCCCAGGCGGCCCGCAGCAGTAGCCGGTTCGTTGGCGCCTGACACGCGCAACGTACCGGGGGAAGAAGGGAACCCGCCTTGGTGGCGGGTTTTTTTACGTCTGTTGTTTGCGGTGGGGATGCTTGAGTTGAATGCCACCCCGTGTCAGGGGTGCTGGAGAACCCGGCTAATGCGATCGGCGGCTTCGCGCAGGCGGGCTTCGTCGGTGGTGTAGGCAATGCGCAGGTGCCGTTCGGGGGCGTTGTCGCCAAAGTCCAGGCCGGGGGTGGTGGCCACGCCGGCCTCTTCGATGAGACGGCGGGCGAGGATTTCGCTGCTGTCGGCGAGCCCGGAGATGTCGGCGTAAAGGTAGAAGGCGCCCTGGGGTTCGGTGGCGAAGCGGAAACCGATATCGCGCAGGGCCGGGAGCAGGGCGTTGCGGCGGTCGGCAAAGGCGTGGCGACGCTCTTCCAGGATGTCCAGGGTGGCGGGCGCAAAGGCAGCCAGGGCGGCGTGCTGGGCGGGGGTGGAGGGGGAGATGAAGAAGTGCTGGGCGAGTTTCTCGATATCCCGCACGTAGGCCTCGGGCACCACCATCCACCCCAGGCGCCAGCCGGTCATGCCGAAATACTTGGAGAAGCTGTTCACCACGAAGACGTCGTCAAGCCGTGACAGGGCTGTACAGGCGTCGACGCCGTAGTTCAGGCCCTGGTAGATCTCGTCCACCAGCAGCACGCCACCTCGGGCCTGCACGCTGCGCTGGAGGGCGACGATCTCGTCCAGGCTGAGCAGGGTGCCGGTGGGGTTGGCGGGGGAGGCGACCATCAGACCGCGGGTGTTGGGGCGCCAGGCTGCCTCTAGCTGAGCGGGAGTGGGTTGAAAGCGGGTGCTTGCATCCACCGGCAATGCCACCGGGCGCCCCTCGAAGCTGCGCACCAGGTGGCGGTTGGAGGGGTAGCCCGGGTCGGGCAGCAGCCACTCGTCGCCGGGGTTGGTGAGTACGCCCAGGGCGAGCATCAGGGCGCCCGATGCGCCGGGGGTGATGATGATGCGCTCCGGGGCGACGCGGGCGCCAAAGCGGTCGGCATAGAAGCGCGAGAGGGCTTCCCGCAGAGCGGTGAGCCCCAGGGCGGGGGTGTAATGCACGTGCCCGCCGGCCAGGAAGCGCTGGCCGGCTTCGACGATGGGGGCGGGGCTGGGGAAGTCGGGCTCGCCCACTTCCAGGTGAATGATGTCCCGGCCCGCTGCGGCGAGCTCGTGGGCGCGCTTGAGGATTTCCATCACGTGGAAGGGCTGGATGTCGGCCATGCGGCGGGCGATGCGGGTCATGGGGTGGGCCTCGTCAGTCAAAAACAAAAAGCGCCGATCACTCGGCGCTTTTTGCGGTTCCGGAGCAGCCGGTGGCTGCCGCGAAATTACGCCGTCAGGGACAGCTCGAACAGCTCGCGCTTGAGCATGAACTGCTTGGGCAGACGGTCCTGCAGCTTGTCGAACCACTCCTTGTGGCCGGCCAGCTCGGTCTTCCAGGCTTCGGCGTCGATCTTCACCAGGGCGTCAAATTCTTCCTTGGTCACGTCGGAGCCGGTCCAGTCGATGTCTTCGTACTGGGGCATCCAGCCGAGGGCGTTTTCGGTGGCGGCGACACGGCCGCGCACGCGATCAACAACCCACTTGAGGACGCGCATGTTTTCACCGAAACCGGGCCACATGAACTCGCCCTTCTCGTTCATGCGGAACCAGTTGACGCAGAAGATGCCGGGAGCCTGATCGACGGTGTGCCCCATCTTCAGCCAGTGGTTGAAGTAGTCACCCATGTGGTAACCGCAGAAGGGCAGCATGGCGAACGGATCGCGACGGACCACGCCCTGGGCGCCGAAGGCGGCAGCGGTGGTTTCGGAGCCGAGGGTGGCGGCCATGTAGACGCCGTAGTTCCAGTTGAAGGCCTGGTACACCAGCGGCACGGTGGTGGCGCGGCGGCCGCCGAAGATGAAGGCGGAGATGGGCACGCCGGCGGGATCTTCCCAGGCCGGGTCGATGGACGGGCACTGGCTGGCCGGGGCGGTGAAGCGGGAGTTCGGGTGGGCAGCCTTGCGGCCGGTTTCCTTGGCCAGTTCCGGCGTCCAGTCCTTGCCCTGCCAGTCGATCAGGTGCGCCGGGGCTTCCTTGGTCATGCCTTCCCACCACACGTCGCCATCGTCGGTCAGGGCGACGTTGGTGAAGATGATGTTCTCTTTGAGGGTGGCCAGGGCGTTGTAGTTGGTCTTTTCGGAGGTGCCGGGGGCGACGCCGAAGAAGCCTGCTTCCGGGTTGATGGCGTAGAAGCGGGTGGTGCCGTCGGCCTCCTTGCGCGGCTTGATCCAGGCGATGTCGTCGCCGACGGTGGAGATCTTCCAGCCATCGAAGGACTTGGGCGGGATCAGCATGGCGAAGTTGGTCTTGCCACAGGCGGAGGGGAAGGCGGCGGCGACGTAGGTCTTCTCGCCTTGCGGGCTTTCCACGCCGAGGATCAGCATGTGTTCGGCCAGCCAGCCTTCGTCGCGGGCCATGTTGGAGGCGATGCGCAGGGCAAAGCACTTCTTGCCGAGCAGGGCGTTGCCGCCGTAGCCGGAGCCGTAGGACCAGATCTCGCGGGTTTCGGGGTAGTGGACGATGTACTTGGTGGTGGGGTTGCAGGGCCAGGCGGAGTCCTTCTCGCCATGGCCGAGGGGGGCGCCCACGGTGTGCACGCAGGGAACGAACTCGCCGTCGGCTCCCAGCACGTCATACACGGCCTTGCCCATGCGGGTCATGGTGCGCATGTTGGTGACCACGTAGGGGCTGTCGGAGATCTCCACGCCGATGTGGGCGATGGGAGAGCCGAGGGGGCCCATGGAGAACGGGATCACGTACATCGTGCGGCCATGCATGCAGCCCTTGAACAGTTCGTTCAGGGTCTTGCGCATCTTGGCCGGATCTTCCCAGTTGTTGGTGGGGCCGGCGTCGTCCTTGTTGGCGGAGCAGATGAAGGTGCGGTCTTCGACCCGGGCCACGTCGGAGGGGTCGGAACAGGCGAGGTAGGAGTTCTTGCGCTTTTCCGGGTTGAGCTTGATCAGCATCCCGGCTTCGACCATTTCAGCGCACAGGCGGTCGTATTCTTCTTGCGAGCCATCACACCAGACAACACGCTCGGGTTCGCACAGGGCGGCGATTTCGCCAACCCACTGCTTCAGTTTCTGGTTTTTGACGTAGGCGGGCGCGGCAGCAATGGCGGCTTCGGCAATGCTTTGAGACATCTGACGATTCTCCAGGACGTTACGGATGCGTTGTTTCGTGTTGCCGGCTTGGGAGTCCTGCCGGCTGGGCAGTCGCGTCTTTGGGCCACCAGGGCGCGGCGCGTATTATTGGAGTCAATCGGGGCAAACCCCGAAAGAGCTAGCCTGTAATTATGCCACGGCTCAGACCTTCGAGTCACCCGACCGTCAAGGCCCGATGCTGTGGATGTCACGAATTGTCGTAAATGCCGTTTGGCCGGATGATGGCTGGACACGTACACACCTAACGGAGAGGGACAACACAATGGATGAGCAGATTCGCCAGGCCGCACTCGAGTATCACCGCCTGCCCAAGCCCGGGAAAATCTCGATCGCGCCGACCAAGGCGCTGACCAACCAGCAGGATCTTTCGCTGGCCTATTCCCCTGGGGTGGCTGCGGCCTGTGACGCGATTGTCGAGGACCCGGCCGAGGCGGCCAGCCTCACCTCGCGCAGCAACCTGATCGGGGTCGTTACCAACGGTACGGCGGTGCTGGGCCTGGGCAACATCGGGCCGCTGGCGGCCAAGCCGGTGATGGAAGGCAAGGGGGTGTTGTTCAAGAAGTTTGCCGGCATCGATGTGTTCGACCTTGAGATCGACGAGCCGGACGCGGACAAGCTGATCGACATGATCGCCGCCCTGGAGCCGACCTTCGGTGGCATCAATCTCGAAGACATCAAGGCGCCAGAGTGCTTCTACATCGAAAGCAAGCTGCGCGAGCGGATGAAGATCCCGGTTTTCCATGACGATCAGCACGGCACCGCCATCGTGGTGGGGGCGGCCATCCTGAATGGTCTGCATCTGCTGGGCAAAGACCTGAGCACCGTCAAAGTGGTGACGTCTGGTGCCGGTGCGGCGGCCCTGGCCTGCCTTGACCTGTTGGTGATGCTGGGCGTGCCGGTGGCAAACATCTGGGTGACCGACATCGAGGGCGTGGTCTATGAGGGGCGGACGACCCTGATGGACCCGATCAAGGCCCGTTATGCCAAGAAGACCGAAGCACGCAAGCTGAGCGAGATCATTGAGGGTGCCGACGTTTTTCTGGGCCTGTCGGCAGGTGGCGTGATGAAGCCCGAGATGGTGGCGAAGATGGCCTCCCGGCCCCTCATCATGGCCTTGGCCAACCCGACTCCCGAGATCCTGCCGGAGGAGGTCAAGAAGGTGCGCGACGACGCCCTGATGGCCACCGGTCGTTCGGATTACCCGAACCAGGTCAACAACGTGCTGTGCTTCCCCTTCATTTTCCGTGGTGCGTTGGACGTGGGGGCCACCACCATCACCGACGAGATGAAGCTGGCGGCCGTGAAGGCGATCGCCGAGCTGGCCCGCGCCGAGGCTTCCGACATCGTTGCCGCAGCTTATGGGGAGAAGGTTAGCGGCTTCGGGCCCGAATACATCATTCCCAAGCCCTTCGATCCCCGCCTGATCGTCAAGATTGCCCCGGAAGTGGCCCGCGCGGCCATGGAGTCTGGTGTGGCGACCCGGCCGATCACCGATTTCGAGGCCTACCGGCAGCAGCTCAACAACTTCGTGT
The DNA here is from genome assembly GCF_028689785.1 of Zoogloea sp. Lineage (GTDB taxonomy): Bacteria > Pseudomonadota > Gammaproteobacteria > Burkholderiales > Rhodocyclaceae > Zoogloea. The sequence goes on from NZ_JAQVCN010000022.1 coordinate 63,093, forward strand.
GGCAGTCCGGCCTGGTCATGAAGCCGGTGTTCCAGGCGGCCAAGCGGGCGCCCAAGCGCATCATCTTTTCGGAGGGTGAAGCCGAGCGTGTCCTGCGTGCCGTGCAGACGGTGGTGGACGAAGGCCTGTGCCGCCCCATCCTGATCGGCCGTCCCGACGTGGTGGCCGCCAACGTAGAGCGTTTCGGCCTGCGTCTGCGCCCCGAGCTCGACTACGAGATGGTCAATCCGGATTCCGATCCGCGCTATGACCAGTTGTGGAGCCACTACCATTCGCTGATGGAGCGCAAGGGCGTGTCGGTGGACTACGCCAAGCGTGAAGTCCGGCGCCGGGCCACGTTGCTGGGCTCACTGCTGCTCAAGTTCGGCTACGGTGACGGCATGATCTGCGGCACCTATGGCATGCACGGCCTGCACTTGAAGTTCATCGAAACGGTGCTGGGGCGTCAGAGGGGCGTGCGCAACTTCTACACCATGAACCTGTTGTCCCTGCCAGGCCGCACGGTTTTCCTGTGTGATACCTATGTGAACTACGATCCGACCCCTGAGCAGGTGGTCGAGATGACCCGGCTGGCGGCGGACGAGGTGCGGCGTTTCGGTATCCAGCCGCGCATTGCCCTGCTGTCCCATTCCAGCTTCGGTACCGACAACTCTCCGACGGCCGAAAAGATGCGCAAGGCCTTGGTGATGCTCCATGCCGAACACCCGGATCTGAACGTTGAAGGCGAGATGCACGGCGATGCGGCGCTGGACGCGGACATCCGCAAGCAGATCTTCCCCAATGCCAAGATGAAGGACGATGCCAATCTGCTGATCTTCCCGACCCTGGATGCCGCCAATATTGCCTTCAACCTCCTCAAGACGGCGGCTGGCGAAGGCATGACCATTGGCCCCATCCTGCTCGGCTCGGCCAAGCCGGTGCACATCCTGACGCCTACCGCCACGGTGAGGCGGATCATCAACATGACGGCGCTGACGGTGGTCGAAGCCGGCCGCTGATCGTCAGACCCTCAGCCCTTCCATCCTGCTGCCGTTAAACTCCGTGAATTACATCACGGAGGGGTGGCATGGGTGAGGGCAGGGCGGCGCTGGTTCTGACAGGGGGTGGGGCGCGGGCGGCCTATCAGGTCGGCGTCCTCATCGCCATCCGGGATGTCTGGGGCAGGCGCCCCGGCAACCCCTTTCCCATCCTGTGCGGAACCTCGGCGGGGGCTGTCAATGCGGTGGCCCTGGCGGTGTTCTCGGCCAACTTCGACGAGGCCGTGCGCAAGCTGGCCTACATCTGGCGCAATTTCCGGGTCGATCATGTCTATCGTGCCGATACCCTGGCCATTGCCGAATCGGTGATGCGCTGGGGGTCAGCCATTTTCCTGGGCTGGCTGATCCATCAGTCGCCCCGTTCCTTGCTCGACAACTCGCCCCTGCGCGCCCTGCTGGAGGCCCAGCTCGACTTCGGTGCCATCGATCAGGCCATTGCCGCAGGGCATCTGCAGGCAATTTCCATCACCGCCTCGGGCTATACCTCGGGTGAGAGCCTGGCCTTTTTTCAGGGTAGTGAAGACCTGCAGCCGTGGCGGCGTGCCCAGCGCATCGGCATGCGCACCCAGCTGAAGGTCGAGCATCTGCTGGCCTCCAGCGCTATTCCCTTTGTGTTTCCGGCGGTGCGGATCAACCGCGAGTATTTCGGCGATGGCTCCATGCGTCAGCTTGCCCCCATCAGCCCGGCCATTCACCTGGGGGCCGACCGCATTCTGGTTATTGCTGGGGGGCGCCGCTCGGAAGAGGCGCGTCAGCGCACCGACGCCTATCCCTCGCCAGCCCAGGTGGCCGGTCATGCCCTGTCCAGCATCTTTCTCGATGGCCTGGCGATGGATCTGGAGCGGCTGGAGCGGATCAACGCTACGGTGGGAGCATTCACGCCCGAGCAGCGGCTCGCCAGCGGGATTCCCCTGAAGCCGATCGAGACGCTGGTGATTGCGCCATCCCAGCGACTCGACTATCTTGCGACCCGCCATCGCGCAGCGCTGCCCCGGGCCCTGAGGCTCGTCCTGCGCGGCGTTGGTGCAACGCGCAAGAACGGATCGGTGCTGCTTTCCTACCTGCTTTTCGAGCGGGCCTATACCCGCTCGCTGATGGAGCTGGGCTATCGGGATGCCATGAGCCGCCGAGGTGAGCTTGCCCGCTTTCTGCGTGTGGAGAGCCCCTGAGCGCCAGGCCCCTGGGGCAGGGTGGCATCAAAGATGTAAAAGTCGCAAAAAAATCATTCACAAAAAACTTCAGATATTTAAAATAACCCATTATTTTGAATAGAAGTCTGCCGTTAAGAACAGGCAGGCTTTGAACACAGATCAGGGATTTCCGGTTTCCGCTCGATCCTGAGTCGAGGCGACGCAGCCGGAGCGGAACCGTAGCCCTGACGAATTTGCAATTTCGGAAGCACCCTGCTTCCGGCTCACGATCCAGTTTTAAGACCATGAAAATCCGTAATACCGTACTGGCCGTATTGAGCGTTTTTGCCCTGGCTTCCGTGGCCGCGGGCAGTGCCCATGCTGCTGCGCAGCGTGGTGCTGCCAAGAAGGCTCCCGTCGCCAAGCTCGCCACCAAGAAGGTTTCCGTTGCCAAGGCCGAGAAATCGACGCGGGTGGCCAAGGCGGCGCCGGAGAAGGCGGGCAGGCAGGCCAAGTCCCGAGAGGGTGGCCGGCTGGCTGCCGTCAAGGGGCGTCAGCATCTGGCCGCAGCGCCTGCCGCGTTCCGCGCCGTGCCGGCCGTGAGCTCCGAGGTGGATAACGACGGCAATCCGCTTCTCCACTCTGCTGCCTTCATGATTGCCGACCAGGCCACCGGCAACGTGATCCTCGAAAAGAACTCTGACGCCGTGCTGCCCATTGCTTCCATCACCAAGCTGATGACGGCAATGGTGGTGCTGGATGCTCGGCTCGGTCTCGGGGATCTCATCACGATTGCGCATGAAGATGTGGACACCCTCCGTGGTAGCAGCTCCCACGTGCCGGTCGGTACCGAGCTGGCCCGGGAGGACATGCTGCGCCTTGCCCTGATGTCGTCCGAGAACCGGGCTTCGGCCGCGTTGGCTCGCACCTATCCGGGGGGTACTCATGCCTTCATTCAGGCCATGAACCGCAAGGCAGCATCCCTGGGGCTGCGCGATACGCGCTTCTCCGACAGCACCGGCCTCAATTCGGCCAACGTGTCGAGCGCCCGCGACCTGGTCAAGATGGTCTCCGCGGCCTCCCGTTACCCGCTGATCCGTGAGTTCTCCACCACTGCCAACTATGTGGTTTATCTCAACGGCCGTCCGCGTCAGTTCAACAATACCAATGCGTTGGTGAGTAGCCCCGACTGGCAGATCGGTGTTTCCAAAACCGGTTTCATCAACGAATCTGGCAAGTGCCTGGTAATGCAGGCCTGGTTGCTCAACAAGCCGATGATCATCGTCCTGCTTGATTCTCTCGGGCGCTTCACCCGGGTGGCGGATGCCCAGCGGGTCAAGCGCTGGCTTGAGAGTGCTGCGGCCCAGCAAAAGCTCGCGGCACAAGTGCGCGGCCCGGCGACCTGAGCTTTTTGCTCGCCGCACGAAAAACGGGCGCTGCTGGCGCCCGTTTCAGACTGCTGACAAAGCCCCAAGCCCCCGCCCGTCGGGGGCTTCGTTTTTTTATAATAACGGCATGCTCAAGCCTGCCGCCGCCTCCGCTCAGACCGAACTGGAAATGGTGACGCTGGACCAGCTGGTTCCGCGTGATCACCTGCTCCGGCTGATCGACACCCACATCCGCTTCGACTTCATCCGC